>NZ_CP019607.1:2402536-3003170 GCF_001998865.1 Tessaracoccus flavescens | reverse complement strand
CCGGGCGGCCTCGTCCTCCCAGGCGATCCGCGGCTTGCCAGCGACCGTGTAGTCACCGCCGGTGACCTCGGCCAACCGGGTGCACTCCTGGACCACCAGTGCGTGCGCGCCCGGCACGTCGCGGCCGACCCGGCGGATCGAGGCGATCAGCTGGGTGACCGTGTCCTGCCGGGCGACCGCGTCGTCGAGCACCGTGGAGTCCAACGCCCGCCGCGTCTTGCCCGACAGGACACCGGTAGCCATGACGACCTCGCGGACCGCCTCGAAGATCCGGTCCGGACGTTCGCTGGCGGCCAGCCGCTTACGCCAGTACGTCAACGTCGAAGGGTGGAACCCGGCCCCGTCGACCGCGTACCCGCACGCGGCCTTCCAGCGCAGGTCGAACGTGAGCGCCTCGACCGCTTCCCTGTCAGAGTGCCCGTACAAGGACTGCAGCACCAGCACCGAGGCGATGACCTCTGGCGGGATCGAGGGCCGACCCCGCCCCGAGGGAAACAGGTCGGCGAACAGCTCCGGCGGGAACAACCGCAACCGGTGCTCGGCCAGGAACGCGAACACGCTCCCCGGCACCAACAGATGTCCCGCCAACGCCTCCACGTCCAACAGCTCCCGCTGCCGATCAGCCTCACCCTGCATGAAACAAGGATCGCAAGCCCACCCCGATCAGCACCCCGCGACGCGCGGGTTATTCAGCACCGTCCTAGGCATTGGACACACGTTCCCCACCAGGGTTTCTCTGGTGACGCCCACCACACCGGTCGGCGATGCAGGAGCTCACCACTGGCTCACAGCACTCAGAGAGAGGAACAGTCCCCATGACGACGGCGCCCACTGCCACTCGCGCCCCGGCCGAGTGGGCCGAGGCCTTCACCGAGGCCAACAACACCGATCCGGAGATCCAGGCCCACGGCAAGTACTTCACAACGACCTGGCTCCTCGACGCAGGTGAGCCCTCGACCGAGAGCACTCCGCCGAACCGGTCAGGGTGACGGAGGGCCATTTCACAGTGGGCGAACAGCGTTATAGTCCTGCCCAGACCTCGGGAACTTCACACTCGCAGCCCCCGGAGTTCAACTCGAACGCACCAACCGTCGCAGTGGGGTTCAACGACCCTGCTCGGCACGAAGGACCCCAATCGATGCTCCCCTTGTCGCCCACCACCGCCGTCCGGGGTCGGATGCGCGTCGGGGCCCAGCGGCTCTGGCACACACACCTGCTCCGTCAGCTGCTCGTCGCAGTGATCGACCTGATCCTGATCCTCGCCCTGTTCCTGACGTTCCACCTGCTCGATGCTGTACCCCCGCTCGATCCGAGCACCCTCGAGCCACAGGCGTGGAGCGCCGTCATCGCGCTCTGGATCATCCTCCTCGCCGCGTGCGGGAGCTACTCCTTGGCACACCTCCAGACAGGGGCCAGCCAGTACCAGCGGGTGAGCGCTGCCACCGCATTGACAGCCGGCGCGCTGAGCATCACCTGCTACCTCGCCGACATCGAGTTGTCGCGGACCTACTTCGTCCTGGTCTTCAGCTTCGGCCTCCCGGCGTTGCTGGTCGGGCGTTTCATCCGGCGTCAGGTGCTGAACCGGTTGCGCGCCCGGGGCATCATGCCGAGCCAGGTGATCCTGGCCGGCTCCACGCGCCACGTCGACGACATCGCAGCCGTCCTGCGGAGGGAGCGGTGGCTCGGGTACTCGGTCATCGGTGCCCTCACCCCTGAGGACATCGTGGAGACACCCCGGGGCATCCCGGTCCTCGGCCGGGTGCGCGACACCGCCGACCTCGTCCAGGACCTGGACCTCTACGCCGTGGTCTTCACCGAGGGCGCCTTCCCCAGCAGCGCGGACTTCCGCCGGATGGCGTGGGAACTCGAGCAGCACAGCATCGAGATGATCGTCGTGCCCGCGCTGACCGACATCAGCGCCGAGCGGATCACCCCGCGGCCCGTGGCGGGCCTTCCCCTCGTGTTCGTGGAGCGCCCCCAGGCCCAACAGGCCGGCCGCTGGGTCAAGCGCCTGTTCGACATCGTCGGCTCGTCGATCCTGCTCCTGCTCGCCGCGCCCATCGTGGCGATCACCGCCCTGGCCGTGAAGATCGAGGACCGCGGCCCGGTCTTCTTCCGCCAGGTGCGGGTCGGGCGGTTCGGGAACGAGTTCACCTGCCTCAAGATCCGCTCGATGTGCGTGAACGCCGAGGAGCGGCTCGCGGAGCTTGCCTCACGCAACGAGGGCGCAGGCGTCCTGTTCAAAGATGACGCGCGACCCCCGCATCACGCGGGTCGGCCAGTTGATCCGGCGCTTCTCGATCGATGAGATCCCGCAGTTCTGGAACGTGCTGCGCGGCGACATGAGCCTGGTCGGCCCCCGACCCGCCCTGCCGCGGGAAGTGGCCCAGTACGACCCCGACGCGGCGCGCCGCCTCCAGGTGCGGCCCGGGCTCACCGGCCTGTGGCAGGTGTCGGGGCGGTCGAACCTGTCGTGGGACGACACGGTGCGACTCGACCTGTACTACGTGGACAACTGAAGCGTGATGCAGGACCTCATGATCCTCGCGCGCACCGCCAAGGCCGTCCTCGGGTCGAGCGGCGCCTACTGATCCGGCGTCCTGGACGCCGCGAGCTCGCTGGTGTCGACCAACGCGTCGGTGGCGTCCAGGATCTGCTGGAGCGTGACCCCGGGGCGAGCTCGCGCAGCACGTAGTGAGTTCCCGCGCGGTCGAGGACGCCGAGGTTGGTGATGGCGCGCTTCACCACCGCCTCGCCGGTCAGCGGCAACGAGCAGGACGACAGGACCTTCGACTCGCCGTGCTTGTTCTGGTGGCCGTCCGACAGCTCCTGGGCGGCCCGGGCGGCCATCTCCTCACGCGTCCATGCCATGTCAGGCCTCCTGTCCGTTCCGGACCCCTGAGCCTGTCGAAGGGCGAGGGGTCGTCGTCCGCTTCTCGATCATCTTGAACTCGGCCCCTCGGGCGTGAGCGCCACAACCCGGTCGACGAAGACACCGGCGACGTGCACGTCGGCGGGGTCCAGCTCGCCGGGCTCGCCGACCTTCTCGGCCTCGACGATGGTCAGTCGGCCCGACATCGCGGCGGGCGGGTTGAAGTTCTGGGCCGCGGCGTGGAAGCGCAGGTTGCCGTGCCGGTCGGCGAGGGTCCCCTGCGGGGTCAGCTCGACCTCGAGCTCACCGGCGAGGTACTGGCGCATGAACTCCTTGTTCTCGCCTATGTAGCTGGAGACCGCCCGGCGGATCCGGTGCGCCTCGAGCAGTTTGCCCAGGCCCTGGCCGTCCACGCCGAGGTTGTTACTGACGACCTCCAGGTCGGACGCCCCGTGCTCCAGCAGCGCGTCGATCAGGAACCACGGGATGCCCGTGAGCCCGAAGCCGCCGACGGCGATGGTCGCCCCGTCAGAGATGTCGGCCACCGCCCCGGCCGCCGACGCGAAAGAGCTCGCCGCCCAACTGCTGGGCTGATCAGCGAGCGGTTCCCGTCCAGAGCGTTGGACGGGAACCGCTGCTGTTGGGGGATGGGTTCAGTCTCCTGTCAGCACGGACTGCTGTCGGTGGACCACCAGGTGACGTGCCGGGAGCCGCCGTAGAGGCTGGTTCCCTCGATGGATACGGCCGTCCGTGGGCCGTAGAAGGTGTTGGGGATCGAGAAGTTGTAGGTGTGCAGGTTCACGATGGTGTTCCGTGGCAGGTCCCGCTTCGCGATCACCTTCAGGTTGCGGTAGTCGATCACCTCGACGCTGATATCGGGATGGTCCGGGATCGTCGTGAGCGCGATCGGCTGGATGTCGGACTTGCTCACCTTCCACGTCGTTCCAGCGGGCACCGGCCCGTTCGGCGCCTTGATCTGCAGCAGCAGCCCACGCCACGCGTCGCACGTGTGCCCAAGGACGGCTGACTTGTACGCCGGCGTCGGCGCCGGAGGCGGAGGCGGAGGAGGCGGGGGCGTCGTGGCCGGGGCGGGAAGAATCCACCCCACGATGCCGTCGGACGGGTTCCCCTCGCAGTCGGCCTGCAGGCTGTCGAAGTGGTCGCCCGCCTCGAAGCCGTCCGGGCGTGACGCCAGCCGGCAACGGTACAGCGGCACGGAATCGGTGGTCGGGCCGGTCAGGACGTGGCCCAGGACGCCGAGGTTGACGCCGGCACCTTCACAGCCGGGGTCCCGGGAGCTCATCTCGTTCCAGCCGTAGAGGAAGCATCGGTAGAGCGGGGCGCTGCCGGGCACCTGGGTCGGGTAGGCCCTTCCGAGGTCCTTCTCCATGCGCCAGCTGAGCTGGCCGTTGTGGTGCGGAGGCGTTCCGTTCAGCGTCCGCTTGTCGGGCTTGGGCTGCTTGCTGAGCAGCGCCCAGCGCTCGAGCTTGGCGGTGGCACCCGCGGGCGCGGCCTGGGTCGGGTCGGGCGGCAACGGGGCCGGCGGAGGCGGGGGCGGCGGAGGAGGGGCCGGCGGAGGAGGTGGGGGGACGGGCGTCGGTGTCGGATCCGGATCGGGCGGCGGCGGCGGTTCGGGCGGGCACGAGTCGTCGATCATCCGCTGGGGGATGCAGCCGAAGATGGGTGGGGGCCGGCGGCCGATCTCGGTGGCCATGGCGGCCGAGGTTCCCAACGTCGGGACGACGAGGGCGGCGACCAACAGGGCCACGGCCTGGCTTCGGGTGGGGGTGGGCATGAGTCCTCCTGAGGGTGTCAGGCGTGCCGGTGCGACACGTGCTCCGATCCTGTCGCGCCGGGGGCACCGGCCGCGTCGGAGCACCCCGGTATCCGCTCGGCCTGCCGGGGGCCCCTGCGGCATCATCCCGGTGCGGTACGCAGCCCTACCCGACGAGGGGTCACGGCGCTACCCTCGGGGGAGGATGCCCCCGGGGCCCGGCCCGGGCAGGGTGAGGGGTATCTGCACCACCCCCACGAGAGGACCCGCCATGACCCAACGGCCCGTGGTCACCATCGAGCAGGACGACATGGTCGTCGCCACCGGACGCCTCGAGCTGCCGGACACCATCATCCACACCGGGACGGAGCGCCTCACCGCGCCCCTCACGGTGCGGTTCGAGGACGGCTGCCGGTTCGACGTGATCGACGTCCAGCACTCGGTGCACCCGCCCCTGATCACGGCGCTCCTGCTGCCCCCGGGCAGCGCGGACGTACCGGACCCCGACCCGGGACCCTTCTGGGACGCCGACGAGGGCGACGTCGTCCGGCCGGGACCGGCCCACAAGCCTCTGTGGTGCTTCCTGCTGCCCCGGCTCCCCTACTGCTGACGCCGTGACTGCCGGCTTGGCGACCGCACCCCCGACGACCGGCCGGCCCCGTCGGGTGACGCCCACCGTCGTGGCCACCCTCGCCTGCGCGGCGCAACTGGCGGCGTGGGGAGGCGCGCCGCTGACCCGCTGGGGTGACACCCTGCCGTGGGAGGCGGTCGTGGCCGTGACGGTCGTCGGGTTCCTCCCCTTGGCCGCCCTTCCGGAACGCCCCCGCATCGGCTTCCTCGGGGTGTGGGTGGTGGGGTGCTGGTGCCTGCTCGTACCGACCTACGATCCCAACGCCGGCCTGCTGCTGGGGCTGTTCCGGGTGGCGCGTAACCAGAGCCGCGCCGCCACCGCCGTCGCGGCTGCTGCCGCTCTCGTCCCCGTCACGGTCTCGTCGGTCAGCACCGCCGCGTTCGTCACAGGCCGCCCCGGCGGCGACCCGGGGGCCGTCGCTTTCATCTTCGGCGTGTGGGTGGTCGTCTACGCGTTGGTCGTCGCCCTGGCGCTGCGGCTGCGCCGGGGCGCCGATCAGGTCGACCGGCTGTCAGCCGAGCTCGCGGCATCCGAGGAGCAGGCGCGCGCCCGCGAGCGGACCCGCATCGCACGGGAACTGCACGACACCGTCGCGCACTCCCTGTCGGGCATCGCCCTGCAGGCCGCCGGCGCTCGCACCGTGCTCGCCGCGCAACGACCCACCGACCCCCTCGCCGGCACCCTGACCAGCATCGAGGACGCAGCCTCCCAGGGCATGCGCGAACTGCACCGCCTGCTGGGACTCATCACGGGACCGGGCGACGACGCCGATCCCGGACTGCGTCGCTGGACCGAGGTACCCGCGTTGGTCGCGCTGGCCCAGGACGCCGGCGTCCGCGTCACCTTCGTCGAAACGGGAGCCCGACGCACGCTCGATCCCAGCGTCGAGCACACCGCATTCCGCGTCGTCCAGGAGTGCCTGACGAACGCGATGAAGCACGCCGGGCACGGCGGAAGCGCCGCGGTCGACGTCGCGTGGTCGGCGCCGGCCCTGACCATCGAGGTGAGCACCCGCACCGGCCCCGTCCGCCCGCACGCACTGCCCGGCGGACACGGGCTGAGCGGCCTGGCCGAGCGCGTCAGCACCGTCGGTGGCACTCTCGCTGCCGGACCCACCGCCGACGGGTTCCGCACCCGCGCCCGGCTCCCCCTCGACCCCGCAGGAGGCACCCGATGACCGTCACCGTCGTCCTGGCCGACGACCAGCCCATGGTGCGCGCCGGCGTCCGCATGTTGTTGAGCGTCGACCCGGCGATTCAGGTGGTCGGCGAGGCGTCCGACGGGCACGAGGCGATCGCGGCCGTCGAGCGACTGCGTCCCGACGTCATCGTCATGGACCTGCGGATGCCAGGCACGGACGGAGCCGAGGCCACCCGGCGCATCGTCGCCGAGCAGGAACACACCCCGGACGCCCTCACGCGTGTGCTGGTGCTGACCACCTTCAACGAGGACGCCGACGTCTACGCGGCGCTTCGGGCGGGGGCGAGTGGGTTCCTGCTGAAACACGCCTCGGCGGACGTGCTGGCGACGGCGATCCGGCGGGTGGCCGAGGGCGAGTCGTGGCTCGACCCGGCGGTGGTGGGCCGGGTGATCCGGGCGCTGCGGCTGCCGCCCGGGCCCGACGGGGCGGCGGTGGCCGCGGTGCTGACGCCTCGCGAAAGGGAAGTGCTCACGTTGGTGGCCGAGGGCTTGTCGAACGCCGAGCTCTGCGACCGGCTGTTCCTGAGCGAGGCGACGGTGAAGACCCACGTGGCCCGGGTGCTGATGAAGACCGGGTCCCGCGATCGGGCCGCCGCCGTGGCTTTGGCCTACCGCAGCGGGTTCGTCCGGCCGCCGGCCTAGAGCTCCTGCTTCATCATGTCGATCCAGGCGTTCTGGTTGGTGGCGTTGGCGGAAGCAGAAAGGATGGCGATCTGCCCTGCGTCACCGATCTGGTCGGCAGCCATCTCGACCTGCACCTTTGCGATGCCCGCGGCGTCGGCCTGGTTGATGAACAGGTCACGACACTCGGGGTTGGTGTCCGAGTCGAACGTGACGACCTTTACGCCGCCGTCGCGCGCCTCGTTCAGGGCGTCGCAGATCGCTGCGGGGTCGTTGGCGGACACCACGATGGCGCCGACCTGCTGCTGGGTCAGCGTGTTGATGTAGGTGACCTGGGCGTCGGGCGTCGCGGCGGACGGGCCAACCTCAGCGAAGGTGGCGGAGAACGACTCGACGGCCACCTTTCCGCCCTTGCTCGAGGTGTCGAAGTACGGATTGCCGAGGTTCTTCGGCAGGAACGTGATCGACAGGTCACCACTTGCCGCGGCGCCTCCGCCGTCGGTGGTCGGGGCGTCGGTCGGGTCCGCGTCGCCGCTTCCACCACAGGCGGTGAGGCCCAGGCTGACGGCGGCTGCTGCCGCGATGAGTTTGCCGGTGAGGGACGTGAGCTTCATTGGACTTTCCCTTGTTGGTGGTGGGTGTGATCAGCCGACGGGTGGTCTTGTTCAGGCCGTAGAGTTCGGCCGCCTCCGGTCGGAGCCGATCGCGTAGAACTCGCGGCCTCCTCGGGTGTTGTGCAGATACCAGGCGACGCAGATCAGCGCGACGAGCGCGATGATCGTCAGCACCGGGATCCCGAGGATCTGCTGGGTGCCGAGCCGGAGGAACCCGCTCGGCAGGTCAGAGGCGTTGATCCGGTTCGAGCCCGTCCACCACACGTTGATACCGCGGAAGGCGTAGAGCGTGCCGAGGGTGATCACCATCGCCGGGACCTTGCCGAAGGCGACGAGGGCGCCGTTGATGAAGCCGAGCAGGCCGCCGAAGACGCAGCCGATCAGGAAGATCAGCGGGATGGGCAGGTTCGGGGCCGCGACGAAGACGGTTCCGATCAGATAGGCCGTGAGGCCCAGGATCGAGCCGACCGACAGATCGACGCTGCGCGTGATGATCACCACCGCCTGGCCGAGCACGACGAACGGTAGATCACGGCGATGCCTGCGGCCTTGGACTCGGCGGTCGTGCGGAAGGCGACCTCTTCGCCCTCGAGTTCGAACGCGCCGGTGTCGCGGGAGTAGAGGCCGGCGATGATCTTGACCAGGGTCGACTTGCCTGCGCCGTTCTCTCCCACCAGGGCGTGGATGGATCCGGGATACAACTCCAGGTTGCCGTCGCGCAGCGCGACGACGGAACCGAATCTCTTGCTGACGCCTGTGAGCTTCAACCTCGGCGCATCGGCCATTCCCAACCTCCTCGTCGGGTCCTCAGGCTCAGCGGTGAGCCGTGATGTGAGAGACCTTACGCAACCGAATTGAAACGTGTCAATCGGGCTTGGGTAACAGTCTGATCACGCGAGAGCGCGGGCTCCGGGCCGGCCTCGCAGACGCGACGGGGCCAGGGGCCAGCAACAGCCGGTAACGTTTCAACCGCGCTCGCCAGCCGACCGCACCATTCTGGCGAGCCCGGTTCCAGCGCCTCACCCGGGGCAGCGGTAGCGTTGGGCAGACACCACGAGGAGGCATAGATGGGGATCTTCGCAAGACTGTTCTCCCGCGAGGAGACGGTCATGACTGTCGTCGAGTTCGACCGCGAGGCGGTTCGCCCGCATCTGAACGCGTTGATCGACGCGCTCGGCCAACTCGCCGACGCCATGGACGACGACGCCGCACGCATGTCCAACCCCGGGTGGCGCGGAAGGCTCAAGGATCTGCGCAACGCGAGGGGCGATCTGCGCCTGCTGACCCGCAGGGCCGAGTTCAGCAAGGACGAGCTCTTCGAGGTGCTCACGACGGTGCGTCCGCTGTACCGCGGACAACCCCCCAAGGACTTCGCTCATCTGGCCTCCCTCAATACCGTGGTCGTAGCCGAGATCGAGGCTGTACACCTGGCGGCCAACTAAGGGTGGACCTTTGGGTGCGATTCGCTCGATGATCCCCGGACGACCAGCGGCGCTGCACTAGGGTCACAGCCAGTCGGCCAGTGTTGGCCGACGTGACCGAGAGGCCAGCAGGTGACCATCACGCGCCAGTCGACGACGCTCCCCGACGTGGGTGAGCCGCTGCTCGTCACGCGCGATCTGAGCAAGCTGTTCCGCGTGGGGTCCTCCCGCATCGCAGCGCTCAACCACGTCAACCTCACAGTCCCCCGCGGATCGTTCACGGCGATCGTCGGCACCTCGGGATCAGGCAAGTCGACCCTGCTCAACATGCTCGCCGGGCTCGAGCGGCCGACCGCGGGCGAGATCCACGTCGCGGGCCAGCCGCTGCACCGCTTCAGCGAGGCCCAGCTCGTCGCCTACCGGCGTGAACAGGTCGGCTTCATCTTCCAGTCGTTCAACCTGATGCCTTCGCTGACGGCCCTCGACAACGTCGCGCTCCCCCTCACCTTCCAGGGCATGGCGAAGGCGAGGCGCCAGGCGCGGGCAAGGGCGGTGCTCACCCAGCTCGGGCTCGCGCAGCACCTCCACCACCGGCCGTCCCAGCTCTCGGGCGGCCAGCAGCAACGCGTCGGCATCGCCCGGGCGCTGGCCGTCCAACCGGCGATCGTCTTCGCGGACGAGCCGACGGGCAACCTCGACTCGAGGACCGCCGAGCGCACTCTTCGCCTCTTCCGCACGGTGATCGCACGGTTCAACCAGACCTGGATCATGGTCACCCACGATCAGCACATCGCCTCGTTCGCCGACACGGTCGTGTCCATCGGCGACGGGCGGATCACCGGCATCAGCCACAACACCCACGACGAATCGGACCAGCCATGAAGCACACTGCGCGCGTGATCTCCCTCCTCCTGCTCGTGTTCGGGCTGTGCCTGGTTCCCGTCTCGGGTGCCGCAGGCGATCCGGCAGACACAGGTGACACCTCGACGAGCGACACCGGGAGCGGCAACGGCGACGGCACCGGGGACACGGGGAGCGGAGACACCGGATCGGGCGACACAGGCGGCAACGGCTCTGACGGAGGAACCACCCAGGGGCCTCCCGGCGTGTCGGTGCCCCGCGTCATGGTCGAGGGGTTCGTGATCGAGCCGCAGACGATCTTCGCCGGCCAGGAGTTCACGGTGAACTTCTCGCTGCGTAACACCTCGAAGCTGACCCAGGTGCAGAACATCAAGGTGACCGTGTCGTCACCGGACTCGGCGTTCCTGCCGCAGGGAGGCTCGTCCTCGCTCTACATCTCCCGGATCCGGGCCGAACGGGTCTCCGGCCAGACGATGACCTTCCGGGCGCTGCCCTCCCTCGAGGCGAAGCCGTATCCGCTGACGATCGCGATCGAGTACGAGGACACGAAGGCGAACGCCTACCAGTCGAGCGAGACGCTCGCGATCGAGGTCAACCAGGAGTTGCGCGCTGACGCGTCCGTGCCCCAGCTCACCCCCGCCGCCCTCACCATCGGACAGCAGGGCTCGATGACCTTCACCATCCAGAATCAGGGCAAGGCGAAGCTGTTCAACGCGAAGGCGAGCATCGCGGAGGGGCAGGCGATCGCCCCCACCGAGGCCTTCGTCGGAACCATCGACGCCGGGACGAGCGGCTCGGTCGACATGACGGTCACCGCTGTCGAGGCCGCCTCCGCGCCCGTCAAGGTGACAATCAGCTACGAGGACGTGACGGGCAAGAGTTTCACCCTCGACAAGGAGGTGCCGGTCGAGGTGGCAGAGGCCGCTGCGCCGGTCGACATGGGGATGGAGGATCCGGGGATGGAGGTCGAGCCGGAGCCGGCGTCGTTCCCCGTCGTCCCGGTGGTCATCGGCGCGGTCGCCCTCATCGCCCTGATCACGTTGATCCTGATCGTGCGTGCCGCGAAGCGCAGGAGGGCCAGGCGCGAGGACGAGGCGTCGCTCGCGGCGATGGCGGGCGACCCGCTCATCGGCGACGACTGGCAGTGACCCATGCGGTTCACCGACCTCCTCGCCACCAGCACGGCGAGCCTCAGACAGCGGCCGTTCCGGACCCTGATGACGGTGCTGGGCGTCGTCATCGGCACCACCTCGGTCGTGGTCATGGTCTCGCTCGGCATCGGCGTCACGCAGTCGACGATGGACTCGATGGCCTCCAACGCGACCCTCAGACAGGTGTCGGTCTACGGTGTGCCCCCAGACGCCGCCGAGCGCGGGCTCCCGACCGAGCTCAACGAGCAGCTGGTCGCGCAGCTGGCCCAGTATCCGGGGGTGGACAACGCCTGGCCGATCTACAACGTGGACGCGATCGGGCAGGTCGACGGCGCGTCGCAGTGGTTCCAGATCCAGGCTGTCCCCCAGTCGATGATCGACCAGCTCGACCTGCCGCTCGCCTGGGGCTCGATGCCTGACGGTTCGGCGCCCGGCGTGGTGCTCGGCGACATGATCCCCGCCCAGTTCTTCAACGAGGCCACAGGTGAATTGCTGCCGGTCGACTTCCAGAGGCAGACCCTCTTCCTCGACTTCGACACGTCATCCATGGGCGGCCCGATGCCGTTGCAGGACCAGGGCGGCGACGAGGGTGACGGAGCCCAGCCGCAGACGAGGCCCAAGCGGGTGATCATGCCCGTCACCGGCGTGGTGCAGGGCGACCCGAACGTCGAGTGGAGCCTCAACTCGATGGTGGTCTACTCCGAGCTCGACTCGATGCTCGAGGTGCTCAAGAAGGCGATGCCTGGCAAGGCGTTGCCCAACCAGCCGGCGACCTCGGACGGCAAGCCGAAACCAGGGTTCGTCTACTCCATGGTCCAGTTGCAGACGGCCGATCCCGAAGCGGCCGAGGCCGTGCTGACCGCCCTGCGCAACGAGGGGTACAGCGCAGATGCGTCCATCGAGTGGATCCGGGAGGCGCAGTCGCAGGCGGTCGTGGTCCAGGCCGTGTTCGGCGGGATCGGCTTCGTCTCCCTCCTGGTCGCCGCGATCGGCATCGCCAACACGATGATGATGAGCGTGTACGAGCGCACCCGTGAGATCGGGGTGATGAAGGTGCTCGGCGCAGGCCTGGGCGACATCCGCAGGATGTTCCTCTTCGAGTCGGCCTCGATCGGCTTCTTCGGCGGGGTGATCGGTCTCCTGCTCAGCCTGCTCGGATCGTCGATCCTCAACTCGCTTGCCGGTTCCATGATGGGCGACATGACGGGTGGGCCCACCAGCATCTCCGTGATCCCGGTGTGGCTGATGGTCAGCGCTGTTGCCTTTGCGACGTTGATCGGCACCCTCGCAGGTCTCGCCCCGGCGTTCCGTGCGTCGCGGCTGTCGCCGCTCGCGGCGATCCGGGCCCAGTGAGGTGCTCGCATCGTAGTGGCACGGTCGATGCGCACTACCGGCACCCCTCATTTACAGGTGTGGAGGGTGGGTCGATAGTGGAGCATGGCGACTTTCGCGGAAACTGCAGCTATCAACCTCCGGCTGGGCCTTCTCGGGATCCCACTCCCAGAGGGCAGCGCCGGCGACCTTGTGCGGCCGGTCCTCGCCCGACAGCGTGAACTCAACCGACGACTCCAGCACCGGCTCCCGGCCGTCGACACCCGGATCCAGAACTTCCTCGACGCCTACCTCGAGGGCACCGGCGCGGAGCCGAGGCTTCCGCGCCAGACGCTCGCGCTCGACCAGGCGGGCCTCGCCCGGGAGATGTCGCTGCCGGTCGGCGCCGACACCTTCGTCTCCGAGCAGCTGACCAGCTACCGGCTGGTCAACGGCATCCTGCATAACCCCGCAAACGACCGGCGCACGACAAAGGGTGTCTTCCACATCGCAGACGGCGGCCTCCCGGTGCAGGACGACAAGCTCGAGGTTCCACGCGCCGTCTTCGGCCGCCTCCTCGAACACGCCTTCGATCCGCCCGCCGCGGCGAAGGTCCTGCCCTACACCTCCGGCCAGGACGATCCGCCGCAGTGCTGGGTCTCGCTGCTGCTGAGGCCGATCGTCGTGCCGGAGGTGCCCGGATACACCGCCGAGCGCCGGATGGAGACGCGGTTCTTCGCCCCCGGCACCCTGATCGCGAACCTGGACTTCGTTGAGGGCATCTTCGGCAACGGCGGCGATCCGTACCTTCCCGAGAACGACGCCTCCCTCGACCCCCAGTTCTGGACCGGACACACCGGCATGGTGGTGCTCGCGCCGCACCTGACAAAGCTCACCAAGAAGGAACTCGGCCTCCCCCACTGGGACGACGCCACCGAACGCCAGCGCCGCGACGGCATGTGCTGGCGGGACGAGGACGAGCGCTACAACGGCGGGTCCGCCTTCAAGGCCTGCGCCCGCGACGAGCGCGGCGTCATCGTCACCGTGATCGCGGACAACTACTTCGGCTACTGCAAGAAGGAGGTCAAGGCGCAGATCAGCTACGCCGCGAACCTGCTCGGCATGGTCGAGGAGGAGCACGCGGGCGGCGCCATCGCGTTCCCGCGCTACAACCTCGGCCAGGCCTTCACCAGCACCTACGCCGACCCCGGCTACACCATCGACGACGTGATCGCGCGCAACCCGGAGCGTTTCCAGCGCCAACCCGAGGGGCACGCGCTCGACCTCGAACAGCCCCACCTCATCCTGGTGCCGGAGGAGTCGTCCTTCTCGCTGCGTGACTGCACGGTCACCTGGACCCGCGACGGCGTGACGCAGAGCATCCCCCTTCGGGCGCGGACCCGCTACGTCGGTCCAGATGGCTACATCGTCGAGCTGACCCACCTCGAGGCTGACGGCGACCAGTGGACGCTGCTGGGCACCTCGCCCGAGGCCACCTCCGCGCACAAGCCCGCGACCGTCTCCGGCGGGGGCAAGTCGGAGATCTCCAAGTCGATCACCGACGCCTTCGTGATCGGCAACGCCTACGTCAACGACTTCGTCGACGACATGGAACAGGTGGCCGCGATCATCGACCGCGACTACTCCACCCGGTTCCGCGACTCGGTCCAGGTCGACGACCGGCCACTGCTCGACGACGACCGCAGCGTCGGCTCCGTGATCAAGCTGCTCACCCCGAGCCACGACTTCACCGACGAGTACAACGCGTGGGTCGACGACATCCCCCACCACATCAAGGAACTGGTCTTCGTCGTCAAGCGCTTCTACCGACCCGAGTGGGGCGACGACTGGCCCGCGCATTTCTCGGTGGGCCGGATCAACGGCCGGGCCGGGCACGCGCTTCGCCTCGACGGCGACAAGATCACCGTCAACATGCTGCGGGTGGGCTTCGCCGTCGACGGGTCGTGGCGACTGTTCGGCCTTCGCCACGACTTCCACCCGGCGACGAAGGTGCAGACCGAGGACGACATCACGGCGAGCATCGTCGTCCCGGGCGCGGTCGCGGGGCGCACAGACGGCCTGTCGCGCAAGTACGTCACCAACTGTGAGCAGCTGCTCTTCCAGCGTCCCGACGACGCGATCCACCGCGGCTACGACAAGCAGACCGAGGCGGACGTCTCGAAGGGCGCCTTCCTCAGCAACTTCGAGCCGTTGACGCGCCAGGACGCCCAGGCCATGGTCGACGACGCGGTGAACTTCTCACGCTTCACCAAGCCGATGCAGGACCTGATCCGTGGCATGGCCGATGGCGACGACGCCGGCGCCGGGTACTTCGTGTGCTCGGCGAACCCACGCCTGATCAACGGGGAGCGCTCGAAGAACCCGCGCTACCTCCAGGTGCGGCCCGACATCTCGCGCCCCGAGGAGACCGCGACGGCAGAGCTCGTCTCGCGGCTGCACCGTCGGCTCCCGATGCAGGCCCCGCTGCGACTTCCCGTCGACGTGGTGGCGGCAGGGCGGCGCAACAACGCGGCCGAGCAGGGTGTGCCGCCGCTGTGCTGCTACTCGCCGCTGCACTACATGGAACTGCCCGAGCTGTTCATGGAGTTCATCTCGTCGATGACGGGCAAGAGCCCCTCCACGACTGGTGCCGGTTCAGAGGGCGCCATGACGAAGGGGCCGTTCAACGCCCTGCCGTCGGTGATCGACCTGAACGCGGTCTTCCTCGACTTCGCGCTCACCGGCTACGATGGCTGGCTCTCCAGCGCGGGCGTGATCGGCCCCAACGTCCGCGTCGACCACGACATCTCGCTGCTCGTCCCGGAGCTCTTCTCGCGGATGGCCCCCGAGGAGCGGACTGCCTCGCATCTGGTCACCGAGGGCGCCCTCGAGCGCGTCGAGGACTTCGAGCTCGACGGTGAGACGATCGAGGCGAGCCGCCTCGGCTACCGGATCACCGCGAAGTTCCAGTCGAAGTACTTCGGCCGCATCTTCATGCATCCCCACGTCGTGTTCTCCGAGAACATGCTCAAGCCCGAACTGCAGGACACCGAGGCCTACGCCGAGTCGGTCCGCACGATCGTGACCACGCACCAGCGGGTCGCGCAGTCCTACCTCGACGACGGCACCATCGCGCTTGCGGTCCCGCCGATCAGGGCGCTGCTGGAGATCATGGCGACCGGCTCGTCGTCCGAGGGGCTCGGCCTGCACGACGAGGCGTTCCGGGCGATGTTCGAGCGACAGGAGATCCTCGCCTCCGACTGGTACCGCGAGCGCCTGGAGGCGCAGGCTGCCGTGGACGCGGCCCACGCCAGGCAGGCACTGGTGGCGATGTCGCGCTTCATCGACGAGCCGACCAACGCCGACGCGGCCGAGCGGCTCGGCATCCGGGCGCGGATCGACACGATGCAAGCCCGGCTGGACGCGGCCTCCGGCCCCGAGGCCGTCGATCACCTGCGCGGGACGATCGGACGCCAGGTGACCTGGACGATCTGACGCCCAGTCGACGCCCCGGCCCGGTCGGGCCGGGGCGTCGTCGTCAGGAGCCGAGATGGCGTCGGGGTCCGCAAGCTCTGGAGGGCTGCCCGCCGCGCCGGGATGGATATCGGTCGCGACCAGACGGGCCGGCTGAGCGCGCTGCCGGGATTGAGGGCGCGACGCGCTCGAAGCGAGTCAGGACCACCCGCCCGGATCTCGCCGCGGGACGGCATCCGGATCTGGTGAAGCGGGAGTTCACCGCAACGGCTCCGAACCGGCTCTGGGTCACCGATCTGACGTTCGTTCCCACCTGGGCCGGGTCTGTCGGGAACTATGTGTAAGTGGTGGTGGCGTGGCTCCCCGGGCAGGGCTCGTGGGGAACGGAGCATCACTTCATGAACGAGCAGAATGAGCACCCTGAGCTCGAGCCGGCGGTGCCGGCGGTTCGGGGTCCTGACATGGCAGAGCTGGCTGAGCATCTGGTCGCGACCGCCGGCGAACGCGGGATCGCGCTCACGGGCGAGGGCGGGCTGCTGACGGCGCTGACGAAGCAGGTCCTGCAGTCCGCGCTCGAGGCCGAGATGAGCGTGCATCTGGGCTACGACAGACACGACCCGATCGGCAGGAACCGTGGCAACTCGCGTAACGGGTCGACACCCAAGACCGTGACCACCGAGGTGGGCAAGGTCACCGTTCAGGTCCCCCGCGACAGGGAGGGAACCTTCGAACCCCAGATCGTGGCGAAGCATCAGCGCCGCTTGTCAGGTTTCGATGAGCAGGTGATCAGCCTGTACGCGAAGGGCATGACCACCGGCGACATCGCTGCGCACCTGGCCGAGATCTACGACACCGACATCTCCCGCGACACCGTCTCGACCGTGACCGGGAAGGTCGCAGAGGAGCTGAAGGTGTGGCAGTCCCGCCCGCTGGATCGCGTGTATCCGGTGATCATCATCGACGCGATCATTCTGAAGATCCGCGAGGGAAACGTAGCTAACAGGCCCGTCTATGTAGCGATGGGTCTGAACCTGGAAGGGTTGCGTGACGTGCTGGGGATCTGGGTCGGGCCCTCGGGAGGGGAGGGCGCGAAACAGTGGATGACGATGCTGACAGACCTCAGGAACCGCGGCATCATGGACGCATGCATTGTGTGCTGCGACGGGCTGAAAGGGCTGCCCGAGGCGATCTCAGCGATCTGGCCCTTGGCGGTGGTGCAAACCTGTGTGGTGCATCTGGTGCGGAACTCGCTTCACTACTCGTCGAGGCAGCATTGGCAGAAGATCACCGCCCAGCTGCGCGGGATCTACACCGCGGCGACGATCGACGATGCCGAGTACCGGTTCGAGGAGTTCGCCGAGGCCTGGCAGGCGAAGTATCCGGCGATGATCGCGCTGTGGCGCAACTCGTGGGCCGAGTTCGTGCCGTTCCTGGCGTTCCCGCCGGAGATCCGCAAACTGGTCTACACCACCAACGCGATCGAATCCCTGAACGCTCGGTTCCGGGCCGCGACCAGACGTCGTGGACACTTCCCCGACGAAGCGGCCGCGTTGAAGGTTCTATACCTGACCATCCGGCACCGGGAACCCAACCGGCCCAACCCAACCGGCCAGATCGCCGGATGGAAGAACATCCTCAACATCCTGGCCATGACCTACGGCGACCGCCTAGGCATCAACTAGCCATGACCACTTACACAGAAATTCCGACAGACCCCTCCGATCTGATCGACCGGCTGGAACACCTACGGGATGCCCTCCTGTCGCATAGGTAACCTTCCGGGCTTCCCAATGAGTCTTAACTGGCAAGGAGGCTCAGATGACATCTGCCGGGTTCGAAGACTTCGTTCGCGCTCGAGGGCGCGACCTGTGGCGAGCTGCATGGTTGCTGACTGGCGATGTTCACAAGGCAGAGGATCTGCTCCAAACGGCTCTCGCCAAGTCCTACCGGCACTACAAGGGCAACGAGAAGACGTTCGAGTCTTACGTCCGAACCACGATGTATCGAACTTTCTGTAGTTGGTGGCAACGGAAGTGGCGTGGCGAGATTCCCTCGTCGGAACACCACGAGATCGCGAGCGTCGACGAATCGGTTGAGGTGTCCCTTGACCTCGCGCGCGCTCTGGCCGAACTGCCCAGAAACCACCGGGCAGTGCTCGTGCTCCGCTACTACGAGGACCGGACCATCCATGAAGTCTCCGAAACCCTTGGCCTGGCCGAAGGAACAGTCAAGGCCTACTCCCACAAAGCGCTGCTAGCGCTGCGAGCGTCGAGGTATCTCATCGAGGAGGAAGTATGAACGAGGAAGACAGGGTCCGCGCGCTGCTCGAGAGGGGCGTGCCCGAACCCCCGACACCCGACCAGTGGGCCAGCGGTGCCCAGCGCCGCGCCAGGCGGTCCAGGCTCGCGGGCATAGCGATCGCCCTCGTCGCGATTTCGGCCGGGGTCGGAGTCATCAGCCAGATCAACCCAGCGCCACAACAACTCGTCGCAAGCCCAGCCCCAACGTCCGTTCCCAGCAACTCATCACCTGCAGATGACCTCGTCGTCGGCGAGTCCCAATTGATCGAGCAGCCCAACGGAGACGTCACCTTCTGCGTTGGGCTGGTCTATCAAATGCTTCCCCCATCCTGCAAAGGCGTGACTGTCAAAGGAGAGTTCTCCTGGGACATGGTCGACCATCAGGAGGCAAACGGGATTCGGTACACCGACAAGGCGTACCGCCTTATTGGGCGACTAGATCCCGTTAGCGCCGAAGGCACACTGACCATCGTAGAACCGCCCGAGGCTGCAGCGCCTGCACCCAGCGACGAGCGCGACATGGCTGCGATCTGTTCGGATCCGACGCGAAATGCGGACCCCGCGACGGGGTCAGCGCAGAACTGGAACGAGCTCACAGAAGTCGCAGCGACCCTGCCCGTGGTGTCGCTCTGGACTTCCGACGGTGGGAGCCTGGTGAACGTGCTGGTCCGAGGCGACAGCGACAGCGCCTACAAGGCATTGCGCTCAGTGTGGGGAGGCCCCCTGTGTGTGGGTGACTCTGACAAGTCCACGCTGAGCGAGCGGGAGACTGCGCTGGAACGGGTCGCGGCGGCGCTGCCGGGGGACCAGTACCTATCAGGCTCAGCAGACGCCGGCGACTTCCACGACCCGGCCCTGCTCGTGGAGGTTGTGCGCCTCGACCCTGAACTCCGGTCTCAGATCGAATCCGCTGCCGGTGACGTCAACGTGATCGTCAAGGCGATGTTCACCGACTACACGTCATAGACAAGGTGGTGGGGCTCGCCACGAGGGAGAGCCCCACCACGCAGATAAACGCAACCGTTCTATTAGCCAAGATAGACAGAAGCGCTAAGGGATGCGCTGATTGTCCCGATCTGGACGAACTCACACCTGCTCCATTCGCCGACGTGCTGCCCCACGGCCACGATGTTTCCGTCGCCGCGAGCGTAGAACCATGGCCCGCCAGAATCCCCAGGCTGGCAGACGTTAGAGTTGGTCCGAGCGAGGACAGTCGTTGATCCATCAAGCATTGTCCGAGGGAAATGCCCAAGAACGGTGGTGGAATGGTATCCGCTCGTGCGCCCGTATAGAGCAACCACCTGGGTCGCCGGGACACTCGACTTATATTCCTTCACCGTCCGAGGATCGTTGTACCCGACCCAAACTCTTGGGCGGAAGCTCGTTCCGGATGCGGCGCGTATGAGTTGTGTATCGGCCGCGATGTTGAAGAAGTATCGGTTACCCACGGTTGTTCCGGGAGGGGTCTTCCATGTCTGAGTGGCTGGCTGTGGGCTGGCGAGCTGATAGCAATGTTCCGCTGTGGACCCCATCTTCTCTCGCGTCGTCCACTTGTCCCAGGTAAACCCGGAAGTACAGAGACCCGTCCCGCTGTTGATGGCAGATCCGCCTGTCCAGGGTGATTGATCTGCGCCGCTAGTCTGCCATCCATCTGAGGTGGGCGGCTCTTCAGTTGCCACCCGCACCGTGGTCGGCACTCCCAAAAGGGATTCAGAGGACCTTCGTGGCAGAGGTGCACCTTCGGCCAAGGTCACATCTAGTCCCTGATCGGTATAGCCGATTTCCTGCGGCACGGAGCCGAAGACTTCTTCCGCGAGGGCATGGTCTTCGAAGAGTTGAATGGTGGTCTCTTCAAGGTCCTGCGTGGTGTAGTCGACTGCGTCCAGTTTGATTTCAATAGAGCCCTGGTCCAACTTCGAGACAGACTCCACGAACGCTGTAGCCTCTGGCTCTTCCGCGTTGTACCGCTGCAGGGGGACAACGAGGCCCGGCTCGACGTTGCTGGGACGTGAACGATGGTGAACCAGTAACGGTCGTTTTCGGCTCATCGACGACGACGAGATCTGCGACATGGAGTTGAGCGGCAGATGGCGTGCCGAAAACCCCCACCGAAACCCAAACCAACCGAAACCGCCTATGGAACGTTTTCGGCTGGGCTGGTAGAATAGAAGTGCCCATAGAACGGAGCAGACCATGGCTGCCACCACCCGCACCGCCCCCAGCCAGGCCGAGGCCGACACGAGGCTGAGCTTTGCTCGCGCAGCCTTGGGCGTCGCCGGTCATGAGGTCACCGATCCCGTGCTGAAGGACCTGCTCGAACGGGTTGCTCGGGAAGAGATCACTGCGGAGCAGGCTGTTGCCGACGCGCGCCGTCACGTCCAAGGGTGATGGCGCGCTCAGGCTCTTTCCGTACCTGGGATGACTACTTCATCCCAGGTACGTCTGTGTTGCGGAACAAGTTCACGAGTCCCGGGCACCCGTACGGCGAACCCGATCCGGCAAAGCTGAAGGTCCTCGAGGAGATCGCGACGGCCGTGCGGATCATCGAGCTAGGCAATCAGATCACCGGGGCGTTCGACTACGACCACATGAAGGCGATCCACGCGCATGTCTTCCAGGACGTGTACGAGTGGGCAGGTCAGGAGCGGGTCGCGCCGGTGGGGCAGTTCATGACCAAGGACGGTCACGCCTACTACGGGGCGGGGCCGTCGTTGACGGCGGCCGCGGAGGCGGAGTACGCGAAGTTGGCTCGGAAGAGCCTGCTGCGTGGGCTTGAGAAGTCCGTCTTCGTCTCCGAGCTTGCGGAGAGCTGGCGGGAGGTCAACGTGGTGCACAGCTTCCGGGAGGGCAACACGCGAGCGCAGTTCGTGTTCTACTCGCAGCTGTCCCGCCAGGCCGGCTACGAACTGGCAACCGATCAGTTCGCGCCTGGCGCTGCGTTGCGAGACGAGTTCGTCCAGGCGCGGTTCCACGGCCAGGACACCGGACGAAATGATCGACTGGCCGCGGTCCTGGACAAGGCCGTCCTGCCCGCACCGCAGGTCCCCAGCGATGCACCGAGGGCTTCGATTGGGCAGATCAGGGCAACCCTGCAGCGGGTCGCCGCCGCTGAGGAAGCCGGCAGGCACGAGCGCCACCGAGCACCCGAGCCGGAGGCCCGCTCCCGCGAAGAGTTGGGGCGGGAGTTGTGACGAAGATCGGCTACGCCCGGGTCAGTACCCGGGAGCAGAACCCGCAAGCGCAGGAGGCCGAGCTCCGCGCTGCCGGGGCTGAGCGGGTGTTCGTCGACCACGGCGAGTCGAGCAGACGCTCAGATCGGCCGCAATGGCTGGCGTGCCTGGACTACCTCCGCGCGGGGGATCAGTTAGTGATCCGGGCGTTGGACCGGATCGCCGGCACTGAAGTGATGGCGATCGAGATCCTGCACGACCTGGGCCGTCGCGGGGTCAGTGTGAAGAGCTTGACGGAACCGGCCTTGGATGTGGACACGTCGACGCCGGCCGGGCAGGCGTTCGTGGGGATCATGGCCGTGTTCGCTCAGTTCCGGGTCGACCAGATCCGCGCGAACACGAAGCGAGGACTGGAGTACGCCAGGGCCCAGGGAAGGGTCGGTGGTCGCCCCACTGTGATGACGCCGGAGCGCGTCGAGCAGGCCAGACGGATGCGCAAGGAAGGGGCGAGTATCAGCTACATCGCCAAGGTCCTCGACGTCGGCGCCAGCTCGGTCTCCCGCGCGCTACGGCAACCCGCCTCACACGCCGAGTAGTAGCACGGCAGATTACGTGGCCTGATCAGCCCAACCGGCCTGATCCATCCACCAGGGCCACCGGCTGTCGTCGACGGGTATGTGCTCTCCCGGCTTGGGGACCAGGGCTGAATGAACCCATCCCTCAACAGGCAGGGCATTTCCCTGTCTGAGGCGGTCGATCCCGTCGAAACTGCGACCGTCGGATACCAGGCCTCGCTCGGCGCGGCTCATCGCCTCAGCATCAAACGTGCCGGCAGCTCGTCGCCATTGCTCGAGATCGACAGGCTCAAGGAGTTCGGGGCCGTCGCCGTGGTTGTGGACTTGCCACACCTGGCCTTGCGCGTCCCTGAACCGGCAGTAGAGGTCCACTCGGGCGGTGTCACTGCCCGAGAACATCCGTGCGGCAACCCAGAACTTTGCATCGGGATGCATCGGGCCGAGCCCTATTGGTCCGAAGGTAGAAGGTCCCATCACCACCTTGACCATCAGGTCTCGGATGGGTTCTCGGCCGGCGTTGAGCACGGTCGCCATCACATCGACTCCCGCGATGGGGGTGTCCTCTTCCAGAGGCACTGCCGAAGTGTCGGTCCTCATAGCCTCGATCGTTTCGTCTGTGATGGAGCGGAGCGGCGAGGTCACGACGTCGACGACGACGAGGCGGGCTTGCCGTAGTTGCTGTTCCTTGGCTGAGGTCCGATCGCGCTATCGTTCCAGGTCGACCATCCCTTTGGCGGTGACAGCCGCCCAGCCGGCAAAGATCGCCGCCGCGGCCGTGGCGAGGGTGCCGATGATCTCGATGGCCAGTATGAAGCACTCCAGCGCGTGAGCGTATCCACCGGGCTTCCGCCGTCGCGGTGGGAGTTGGTCTAGCTGTACTGACCGGACACGTTGATCGAGTCGCTACGGGCGTGGCGGTCGTGACTGGCGGGCGTGTAGCGACACCACAATGGTCGTCAGTCAAGTCTCTGCTTCTGGGCCAGGGTTTGCCTAGGGTGGGTGCATGCCCGTCTGGCAGCCAGCGATCCCGCAGGGGTTGCGCCCTCATCTCCTTTCCTGGGCAGGGTATGACTTCACCAGTAGCGACACTGACCACCACGGGGTTCCCTCGTTGGGTGTCACGGTGGTGCTCTCGTTCGCGGAGCCGATCAACTGTGGCTGGCTGCATGGCGGCGAGCGGCATCGCCTGGACGTACTGGTCTCCGGCCTCCACACCACTGCGGCCCTGATCCAGTCGAGGGGGCGCCAGCAGGGCCTCGAGTTGTCGATCCACCCGCTCTCGGCCCGTCGGCTTCTTGGACGCCGGCCGGAGAGCTGGCCGGCTCGATGGTTGATGTGAAGGATCTCCCGTGGCCCAGGCACCTGCTCGACCAGCTGCGGCAGTCAACGTGGCCGCGACGGTTCCACCTCTTGGCGGCATTCCTCGCCAAGAGGCTCGACCAGCATTCCCACACACCGCGGGCAGACATGGTCGAGGCACTCTCGCGGATTCATCGAGCCGGGGGTGTGATCCCCATCTCCGACCTGGCTCAGTATGTTGGCCTGTCCAGACGGCGTCTCTCTAGCCCGTTCGCTCTGGAGACAGGTCTTTCGCCCAAACAGGTGGCGCGCATCGCTCGCTTCAACCACGCCAAAGACCTCGTCCAGAGTGGTGCCCAGCTCTCCGACGTCGCTGCCATGGCCGGCTACAGCGACCAAGCGCACCTGTCGCGCGAATGGAAGTCGATGACCGGGTGGACGCTGCGCCAGTCGAAGGCCGATTTCCCATTGCTTCAAGACACCGACACGCTTCCAGGGTGAGGCTGGAGCCATGACTACACCACAGCTCTTCCACTGCCTGCGCTACACCGATGCCGATCGAGGCATCGACTTCCTCCAAGCCATCGGCTTCACCACTGCCATGATCGTGCGGGATCCTGATGACTCGACCTTGGTGGCCCATGCGCAACTTGCCTGGCGCGACAACGGTGGCATCATGCTCGGCTCCGCTCGGGACGATGACCCGCATTACGGACCGGGGATCTGCAACCTGGTGGTCGCCAGCGATGGGGACGTCGACAGCCTCTTCACCACGGCCCTGGCACACGGCGCAACCACCGTCACCGAACCCAACGACGCCCCCCACGGAGGGCGCAACGCATGTGTCGCTGACTTCGATGGCCACTGGTGGAACCTCGACTCCTACCCGGGAGCCTGAAACGGGAAAGCTCCCCTCGGCACCGTCATGTGCCACGGCTCACCAGCTCGTGCACATCTCGATGAGCCCTTCCAGGACGGCCACCTTCGGCCGCGCAGGGCGATGGGCGCGGACCACGCCTCCCATCACGCGCCGCACGTAGCGCGGGTAGAGGTCCACGAACCCCTCGATGGCCTCGTCGGTGCACTCTGCTTGGTCGTTGCAGATCGTCGGCACGGCGTCTCCTCGGAAGCGTCGCCGCACCACCGCGGGCACCGCCTCCGGTGGCGTGGACCGCGCCTGACAGGTCAGGCGGGTCGATCCTTCCGATCCTGTCACGCCGCCCGCGGCCGCGGGCCGGTTTCCACGACGTTCGGGCCTCGGTCCCCTCAGAGTTCCGCGATGTCCCCGGGCGAGCCCTTGCCTCCGGTGTCGCCGACGGGCGCGGGAGGCGATGGAATCAGTTCCTCCACGAGATCGACGGTCAGCTCGTCGAGGGTCTGCAGGACGGTCGTCTTCTCGAGCAGCTCGGCCGACGGCGGGTGGAAGTGCGGCGGCACGGCGACCACCGTCATCCCGGCGGCGAGCGCCGAGGCGATGCCGTTGGTCGAGTCCTCGATTGCGATGGTTCTGCGGGGATCGACCCCGAGCAGCGCACAGGCCTTGATGAAGCCGTCCGGGGCGGGCTTTCCGCGGTCGACCTCCTCCGTGGAGACGCAGACCTCGATCACGTCGTCGATGCCGAACACCTCGATGAAGGTGTCGATCAGCACGCGCGGCGACGAGCTGGCGATGGCGAGCGGGTAGCGGGCGGCCATCCTCCTGACCGACTCGATGGCGCCCGGCAGCAGCGTGATGCCCTCACGGTAGTGCTCGGCCATCTGCTCGATGGTCAGCCGCGCGACCTCTTCTGGCGGGTAGGGAAGGCCGACCTCCTCGGCCAGGAACCGGCTCCATTCACCGGTGCTCATCCCCATCATCGCCTGGGTCGCACCCTCGGGCCATTCGATGCCCGCGTCGGCGGCCATCCCTTGGCGCACGCCGTCCCAGACGGTCTCGGTGTCGGCGAGCGTTCCGTCGAGGTCGAAGATGATCGCGTCGGGCATGGGGGTCCTTCCTGGGCCGGTACGGTCTCCACCCTAGCGCTGGGGTAAGGTGACGCCCGTCAGGCGGATGAATCCGGTGAGATCCCGGAGCTGTCGCGCAACCGTGATCCCGCGAGCCTCGCGGGGAGTCGGACCGCCGTCTGGCGTCAGGTTGATCCTCCGTCGCACAAGCGGACAAGCCCCGTGGCCGACGGACCAAACGATTCGAGGGCCACATGTTCCGCCACTCAAAGCCCGCCGCGCTGACCGCGGCAGCCATCCTCACCGCAGGCCTCGCCGTCCCGGCGGTCACCGCGAATGCCGCGCCGGCCACCGCCGCCGAATGCGTCCAGGCAGGCCTTGTCTGGGTGCACGTGCAGTACGACGAGACGACCACCGGCGCGTGCGCCGAGAAGTTCCGCACCGCCCAGGAGGCCCTGCTCGACACAGGCCTGACCACGCAGACCGACGCCTACGTCACCGAGATCGACGGCCGCACCGCCAAGGACAGGGAGTGGTGGTCGGTCTACTCGAAGAGCCCCGCAGATGGCGCCTACCCGGCGGAGTGGGAGTTCGCGCAGGTCGGCCTCGGGCAGCTCGAACTGTCCGCGAGCGACGTCCTCGCGCTCGTGCTGCAGCCTGACTGGGAGGTCGATGCCGTCGCCCCGACCGCCGACCCGGTCGAGGGCGTCACCCTCGACGCCACGCCCACTCCGGAGCCGTCCACCCCCGCAGCCACGCCGAGTCTCGTGCCGTCGACCCCCGCTGCCACCCCGAGCGCAGCCACGCCGACGCCCGCGAAGCCGACCGTCGCTCCCACCGTCAAGCCGGGCCTGCCCGACTCGGGAGTCTGATCCCTGATGCGACGCACCACCGCCGCCACCGCGGCGGGTCTGCTCGTCCTCGGCTCGGCCTGGATCGACAGCACCCCCGCGGCGGCGGACGTCACCGCCGGCGCGTGCACCGATGACGCAGGCGTCACGCTCGTGGTCGACTACCAGGACCTCGGAGGCGAGACGATCGTCACCTGCATCTCCGGGGTCGAGCCGGGCACCTCGGGGCTGCAGATCCTGCAGTTGGCCGGGCTGAATCCCGAGGGCACCCTGCACGACGGGCCGAGCTTCGTGTGTCGGATCGGCGGCAGGCCCGGCGTCAACGAGACCCTTCCACTCACGGGGGACCCGACCTACCGGGAGCGCTGCGGGCAGACCCCGCCGGACGGGGCCTTCTGGTCGTACTGGCACGCAGACAACGGCGGCAGGTGGACCTTTTCCCAGACAGGAGGAGCGGCGCACGAGGCGATCCTCGGTGGCTACGAAGGGTGGTCGTTCTCGCTGAACAAGGCGAAGGACACCAACCCGGCCCCCAGGGTGAAGCCCACACACCCCGTCGCCGAGCCGACGACGGCGGCGCCCGAGCCGGCCGAGCCTACGGCCGCGGAGACCGGACAGGCGCCCGAGCCGACGCCGGAGGCTCCCGCCTCCAGCGCGGAGGTGCCGAGCGCCGAGCCGACGAAACGCCCCACCACTGCGTCGGCGACACCGTCAGCGAGGCCCACACCGTCGCGCTCGGCCGCGCCGACGCCGACGCCCAGCCCGACCCCCACGCCGAGCCCGTCCCGTTCCCCGATCCAGTCGCCGACGCCGACCCCCACCCCGAGCCCTTCGCCGACACCGACGCCCACGCCGAGCCCGTCCTCGACAGCGGCGCCAACCGTGCCTGCCGAGCCAGCAGGGGTTCCGCTCGGCACCTTCGTCGGGGTCGGGGTCGTCGCGGCGATCGGAGCCGGAGGCGGCATCGTCTGGTGGCGACGACGCGGACTGTGATTCAGCGCTACCTGCTGCCCCGCCAACTGCACCCGTTCGCCTGGTGGGGCTACGCCCTCGCCATCGCCGTCGCCGGGTCGACCACGACGAACCCCCTGCTGCTGCTCGGGTTCATCGCCGTGATCTGCCTGGTGACGGTGTCGCGGCGCGGCTCGAACCCCTGGGCGCGATCCTTTCGCATGTACCTGTACCTGGCCGCGTTCATCATCGTCGTGCGGATCGGATTCCGGGTGCTGTTCGGCGGGGCGGACGGGCCGACGATCCTGTTCACCCTCCCCGAGATCCCCCTGCCGAGCTGGGTGCGCGGGATCAGGCTGCTCGGCCCCGTCTCGCTCGAGTCGGTGCTGAGCGGCTTCTACGACGGCGCCCGGCTCGCCATGATCGTGGTCTGCTTCGGCGCGGCCAACTCGCTCGCCAACCCGAAGAAGCTGCTGGCCAGCCTTCCCGGGGCCCTCTACGAGCTGGGCACCGTGATGATCGTGGCCGTCTCGGCCCTCCCCCAGCTCGGAGAGTCCCTGCAGCGGGTGGCCCGGGCGCGGAAGCTGCGGCGGGCCCCGGCGACGCGCACGCGCCGGGAGCGGCTACGGGTCGTCGAGACGATCATCGTTCCCGTGCTGTCGGACGCGCTGGAGCGCTCACTCTCGCTTGCGGCATCGATGGATGTGCGCGGCTACGGCCGCACCGGTACGCAGACCCCTCGGGACCGGGCGCTGTCCCTCGGCCTCGCTCTGGTCTCCATGGGCGGGCTCGCTGTCTGGGCGTTCCGGTTCCTGGGCGGCGTGCCCGATCTCCGCCTGCTTGACATCCCGGTGATCTCCACCGTCCTGCTCGCGGTCGGGGTCGGCGCGGCGGTGGCCGCCCTGCGCATCTCCGGGCGCGACGTACAGCGCACCCAGTACCGCCCGATCCGTTGGGGGCTCGCGGAGACGCTCGCCGTCGCCTGCGGCGTCATCCCGGCCGTCACCATCTACCTCAGGGCGAACTACGCAGACGCCTGGATCCTGTTCCCCTCGGTCTCACCATTCCAGTGGCCCGCCCTCGACCTGCCGCTCCTGCTGGTCCTGATCGTCGCCGCCCTTCCCGCCTTCATCACGCCCGCTCCCGAGATCCGGAGGTCTGCATGATCACCTTCGACGACGTCAGCCTCCGCTACGCCAACAACGAGGTGCTCCGGCTCAGCCACGCCAGCTTCGAGCTGGAGGAGGGCGAGTTGTGCCTCGTCGTCGGGCCGACCGGCAGCGGAAAGTCGACCCTGCTCGGCTGCATCAACAACCTGGTCCCCCGCTTCACGGGGGGCGTGCGCACCGGCCGCATCGTCATCGACGGCAGGGACACCACGATGCTGCAGCCCCGGGAACTCGCGACCACCGTCGGCTACGTGGGCCAGGATCCGCTCGCCGGCTTCGTGACCGATGTCGTCGAAGAGGAACTGGCCTACTCGATGGAGCAACTGGGGTTCCCGCCCGCGGAGATGCGCCGCCGCGTCGAGGAGACGCTCGACCTGCTCGGCATTGCCGACCTGCGCGCGCGGCCGCTGCGCACTCTGTCGGGCGGGCAACAGCAGCGCGTCGCGATCGGTTCGGTGATCGCCAGTTCGCCGCAGGTGCTCGTCCTCGACGAGCCCACCTCCGCGCTCGACCCGATCGCCGCCGAGGAGGTGCTCGCCACGATCAGCCGACTCGTCCGCGACCTCGGCACCACCGTCGTCATCGCCGAGCACCGGATGGAGCGCGTGATCGAGTTCGCGGACAGCGTGCTGCTCGTCGGTGACGAGGTCAGCGTCGGAGAGACCCGCGCCATGCTGCGCACCTCTCCGATCAAGCCACCGCTGGTGGAGTTGGGGGTGGAGCTCGGCTGGTCGCCGCTGCCGCTGACGATCCGGGAGGGGCGCAGGGCCGCGTCGGCCGAACGCCAGCGCTGGCGCGACCAGCCGCCGGCACTGCCTGCTCCCCTGCCGCACACGGACATCGCGCTGCGCGCGCAGGGCATCATCGTGCGTTACCCCGAGAAACTCGCCGTGTCCGGCGTCGACCTGACCCTGCACAAGGGCGAGGTGACGGCGCTGATGGGGCGCAACGGCTGCGGCAAGTCGAGCCTGATGTGGGCCATCCAGGGTGCGGGTCGACGCGACGGCGGCACCGTCGAGCTCGCAGACCGGATCGCGCTGGTCCCGCAGACCCCCGCCGACCTGCTCTACCTCACCTCCGTCGAGGCGGAGTGCTCGATGAGCGACCGCAACGCCGAACTCGAGGCCGGCACGACGCTGGCCCTGCTGCGGCGGCTCGTCCCGACCATCGACCCGTCGGCCCATCCGCGCGACCTGTCGGAGGGGCAGAAGCTCGCCGTGGTGCTCGCCGTCGAGCTCGCCGGGGACCCGCCCGTCGTGCTGCTCGACGAGCCCACCCGCGGCCTCGACTACGCCGCGAAGGCCGAACTGAGCCGCATCATCGCCGACCTCGCCGCGGCGGGCCGGTCGGTGCTGATCGCCACCCACGACGTCGAGATGGTCGCCGAGACGTGCGAGCGGGTCGTCGTGATGGCCGAGGGCGAGATCGTCTCCGACGGGCCGACCCGCCCGGTGCTCGCCGGGTCGGCGCTCCTCGCCACGCAGGTCGCGAAGGTGGCAAACCCCACCCCTGTGCTCACCGTCAGGGAGTTCGTCGATGCCTCGCGCTGAGTCCCTGGAGATCCCGGACCCGGTGATCGGCGTCGCCCTCGGCTGGCGGACCTGGCTGGTCATCGCGCTGTCGACGCTGCTCGGGCTGTTCGCGTTGGGGTGGCCGCTGATCATCCCGGCCGTCGACGTCTCCCCTCAGCACGCCGAGGACGCGCCGTTCGTCTTCGCGGCGCTGCTGCCGATCATCCTGCTCCTGGTGATCGCCCAGGTCGCCGAGGGCGGACTCGACTCGAAGGCGCTCGCGGTGCTGGGCGTCCTTTCCGCCATCAACGCCGCGATCCGACCGGCACTCGGGGCGGGAACGGCGGGCATCGAGTCGGTCTTCTTCCTGCTCGTGCTCGCGGGGCGCGCCTTCGGGCCAGGGTTCGGCTATCTGCTGGGGTTCACGTCGCTGTTCGCCTCGGCCCTGCTCACCGCGGGCATCGGCCCGTGGCTTCCGTTCCAGATGCTGTGCGCTGGCTGGGTGGGGCTGGCCGCCGGGCTGCTGCCAAGACGGGTAAAGGGCCGCTGGGAGATCGTCATGCTGATCGTCTTCGGCATCGTCTCGGCCTACGTCTACGGCGCGCTGATGAACCTCTGGTTCTGGCCCTTCATCTCCGACATCGACGCCAACGGCGTCCCGGGGAGCCTGGACTACATCCCCGGGGCACCGATCGGAGAGAACCTCACCCGGTTCGGCTGGTTCACGCTGATCACCTCGACCGGCGGCTGGGACACCGGCAGGGCGATCACCACGAGCCTCGCCATCCTGATCCTCGGACGACCCGTCCTGACGGTGCTGCGGCGCGCGTCCGGGATGGCCCGGATCGCCGCCCCCGCCAAGACCGGCTGAGCCGAAGGACGCTTCCTCGAAGCCGCCCGCACAGTCCCGGGTGACAGCGTGTTACGCTCAGCAGGCCGAGCGTGGAATCCGGTGCGAATCCGGGACTGACGCGCAACCGTGACCCCCTCGTCGGGGCAAGTCGGACCTGGGCTCGGCACACACGGATCGTCCGCGGCAGATGGCCAGCGGAATGACGCGAAAGGATCCACATGCGTGCACGCGCACGGCTGCTGACAGCCGCACTGGTCGCCGGAGTTGCGATCGCCCCCTCCCTGCCCGCCAACGCCGAGAGCCACGACGCCGACAGGGCCGTCGCGGCGGTCGCCTGGATGGCCAAGCAGACCTCGGCCAAACACAAGATGCTCGAATCGGTCGCCGGAACCGCGGACCCCGGCCTCACCCTCGACGCCGTCCTCGCCGGCCTCGCCGCGGGCGCGCCCCAGGCCACGACCGACGGCTGGCTCAAGGCCGCCGAGGGCCCGTTCAAGGAGCGGGTCATGGCAAACGCCAACTACGGGACCCAGCAGGACAACGGCATGATCGCCAAGGCGCTGGTCGCGCTGTCGGCCTCGGGACGCAGCACTACCTCCTACGACGGGATCAACCCGCGCGCCCTCACCGCTGCCTCGTTCAACGGCTCGGGTGAGGCCGGATGGTCGAAGGGCACCAACGCCTTCGGCCAGGGCTACGCCATGATCGGCCTCGCCCGCACCGGCACCCTCCCCGCCTCCACCGTCTCCTTCGTCGCGGGCAAGCAGTGCGCCGACGGCGGATTCCCGATGAACTTCACCGCGGGCAAGGGCTGCACCGCCCAGTCCGACCCGGACGGCACCGCGCTCCTCGTGATGGGCCTGCGTGCCGCGAAGGCGAAGGGCATCAAGGCCGCCGACGCGCCGCTGACGAAGGCCGTCGGCTACCTGAAGAAGCTGCAGCGCGGCAACGGCTCGTACTGGGGTGCCCCCGTCTACACGGAGGTCGAGAACGCCAACACGACGGGCCTCGTCGCAGCCGCGCTGTCCGATCTCGACTCGGGAACGGTCGCGAGGACGAGGACCTGGATGGGGTCGATGACCATCACCAGCGGCGCCGACTCCGGCGCCATCGCCTACAGCGCCGCCGACAAGGCGAAGGGCATCACCAACCTGAACCGCGGCACGTGGGTGCGTGCCACGACCCAGGGCCTCTTCTCCTACGCACCCGTCGACTTCTACCGGCTCAAGCGCGGCGGCTTCGACGTCTATTCCACGCCGGGGCAGCACACGCTCAACGGTCGCCAGTGGCGCACCAGCTGCGAGAAGTACTCGGCGACGACCCGCTGCCGCACCGACATCCAGGCGACCGTCATCAAGCAGGCGGCCAACGGATCCTTCTACGCGAGCAACGGGTGGACGTTCAACAACCTGACCTACCAGCCCTCAGCCCGCGCGATCTGGAAGGGCAACCCGCTCGCCACGCCCGGCACGCACGTGGTCAACGGCCGTAAGTGGTTCACCGAGTGCGACAACGCCAAGACCGGACGCAACGGCTGCCGCAGCTACACCGAGACCAGCTACATCAGCAACGTCGCGAAGCCGGGTCAGCCCGCCAGGTACGCGTGGACGAAGGGCATGGTGTTCAACAACATCGTGCGCTTCACCGGCTGAGCGAGCCTGGCCCTTCCGCCGGTTACCCTCACCTGAGCAGACCGGTCGGAGGGGCCATGACAGCTGAAACATCCGGGCCGGCCGGCGCCATCAGGCGCCGCCCGGCCCACATCGTCGCTGTGCTCGTCCTCGCGCTGCTCGCCGTGGGCGGGGTCGTGCTCTGGTGGCAGTCCGCCGACCGACCAGACGACCTCCCGAAGCTGCTTGAGCGCGCGACCGCGCAGGTGGACGGCGGCGAGATCGCCATCTTCTATCACGCGCCCGGAATCCTCAACGTCACCGTCGTCACCGACAGCGAGACCCGCACTCTCGAGTACCAGCATGATCTCTGGGGCGACGAGCTTCGCGACACCACCGACCCGGACGCGGCGCCGACGAAGGTTCCGTTCCCCTGCCGCTCGATCGGCTGGACGCCGAGGGGATCCTGGCGCGGACTCCGGACGCCGGGGCGTGCGAGCGCGAGCGGGTCGGGATCACCGTGCAGGCGACCCCGACCGGGCAGCCCCTGGTTACCTACCGTTGCTCCCTCGACACCACCGCCCCCGACCTTGCCGTCTACCTCGGCGACGTTCAGCAGGCGCCCGCCCCCGTGTCCGGGGACGCGGCGCTCGCAGACGAGGCGTCCTGGAATGCGTGGCTTCAGACGGCTGAGGCCGCCATCGGCGGCGCCTAGTACTCGGTCATGGTTGCGGCGGGGGACGACGCCCGCAACGTCCAGATCGCGGGAGACGCGAAGGCCTTCTTGGGCGATGAGCCCTGCGACGGGGCCGTGCTGCAAGCACTGGTCCCGGGCCAGTCGCGCAGCCTTGTGCAGTGCGTTCCTCCCCTCGTGGACTACGAGTCCCGTGCTCCGTTCTCCCCTGGCGCGGTGACTGCGGAGGCGCTCACGGCGGTGCTCGCCGGAGACCGGCCAACTGCTCCTTCAGTGCGTCGTCGACGGCGAACCTCTCGCCTTCGACCTGGCGACCGGAGATCGCGTCAGCTGACCGGCCTCGGACCGCGAGCCCGCCCTCATCCTCACCTCCTTCCTGGCAGGGTGAACCCTCCGTCGACCTCGTCGAGCCACCCCTGCTCCACCAGCTCGCCCGCGTTGGCCAGCACGTCGAACATCCGCTGACCGGTGCGCGCCACGAGCTGGGCCGCCGTCACCTCCTCTCTCGGCTGGACCGCCTCACGGATGGCCAGCAGATCTGGGGCCAGCCTGTCCAGGGGTCGCTCCGCTCCCCGACCATCCCCCTGGTCAGCCGACCCGAGCGGCCCGAGCACCTCCTCCACATCCGCGGCACACGTGCACAGGATCGCCGCCCCGTCGCGGATGAGCCTGTGCGGCGTGACTGAGATCGACGATGTCACCGGGCCTGGCACGGCGAGCAGCGCACGCCCGAGCGCGCTCGCCCAGGAGGCCGTGTTCTTGGCCCCGGATCTCGCGGCCGCCTCAGTGACCACGACGGCCTCTGACAGCGCCGCGATGATCCGGTTGCGGGCAAGGAACGCGTAGCGCGTGGGACGCGCCCCAGGTGGCAGTTCGGAGACCACGGCGCCTGAGCGGGTCATCGACTCGGCCAGGATCCGGTTGGCGGCCGGATACGGGTCGTCGACGCCGCTGGCCACGACCCCGACGGTGAGGCCACGCACCCCCAGCGCTCCCCTGTGCGCAGCGGCGTCGACGCCGAAGGCCAGCCCACTGATCACCACCCGGCCACCGGATGCGAGGTCGGCCGCCACCTCGAGCGTCACGTTCTCCCCGTAGGCGCTGGCGGCCCGCGCACCGACGATGGCGACGCCACCAGCCAGCCCGCTGAGCGGCAACCCCCGGACCCAGAGGCCGACCGGCTCGCCCGCCTGCCCTGCAACGCTCACCTGGCCCAGGTCCTCGAGCTGGAGCGGCCACTCGTCGTCGCCCGGAATGATGAACCTGGCACCGCAGGCCTCGGTGGATCGCTCGAGTTCGGCCACGTCGATCGCCTGCGCCCTCCTCCCCCACGCTGACTCATCAGCCCTGGCACGGAACCCCTCCCACAACTCCGCCGCGCCGAACCTGGCCAACGCCCGGGCGAACGCGGGGGTACCCAACGGTTCGAGGGCACAGAGCGCCATCCGTGCTCTCCGCTCGTCGATCACGAGACGGCCCTCAACTGCTCGCCCTGACGCAGGCGCAGGGCTGCGCGCAGTTCGCGCGGACCGATCCGGTCATGACCGGCCAGGTCTGCCAGCGTCCACGACACCCTGAGTACCTTGTCGACGCCACGCAGGCTGAGCGCCCCACGATCGAGCGCCGAGTTCAGCGAGCCGAGATCCTCGGGCAGAGGTAGTTCCTTGCGCAGGTAAGGGCCTGCCACTTCGCCGTTGGTCGACCAGGGCGTGTCCGCCAACCTCCGCGCCTGCCGCTGACGCGCCTCGGCCACCCTCTCCGCAACGACGGAGCTGGGTTCAGGAGGCGAGGCAGCCACATCGAGCAGGACCCGCTTCGTGCTGACCATCTGGTGCCGGATGTCGATCCGATCGAGGATCGGCCCGCTGATCCGTTCCTGGTACCTGCGCACCTTCACGCTGTCGCAGGTGCACTCCAGCCCGGCCACTCCATGGTTGCCGCAGGGACACGGGTTGGCTGCGAGGATGAGCTGGAACCTGGCCGGGAACAGGGCCGTCGCGCGGGCCCTTGAGATGATGATGCTGCCGTTCTCCAGCGGGGTGCGCAGCGCGTCGAGCTTCGGGCCGAAGTCGGGGCACTCGTCGAGGAAGAGCACGCCCCTGTGCGCGATGGAGATGGCGCCTGGTTTGAGTTCGCCTGACCCACCGCCGAGCAGCGCGGCCGGTGTCACCGAGTGGTGCGGATCGGCGTACGGCGGCCGCGACAGCAGCCCGGTGAGCTGATGCCCGGCAAGGGAGTGGATGGCGGAGACCTCCAGCGACTCGTCCTGGGTGAGATCGGGCAGCAGCGAGGTGAGGCGCGAGGCCAGCATCGTCTTTCCAACCCCCGGCGCTCCGTGCAGGTACAGATGATGCCGCCCGGCCGCGGCAACCTCGAGCGCGAACTTGCCGTCCTCGTGGCCGACGACATCGGCGAGGTCGGGTGGGATGGCCGACGCCTCGACCGGCGGGAGCGACGCGCTGGGGGCCGACTCGCTCGGCGAGTCGACAGGCCGGCCCCGCAGGATCTGGACCACCTCCGTCAGCCGCCCGGCTCCCCATACCGTCAAGCCGGGCACGAGGGCTGCCTCCTCGACCTGCGCACTCGGCACGATCGCGTGCTCGAAGCCCGCCTTCGCCGCGGCCAGCATGGCGGGGAGCACGCCGCGCACGTTCCTGATCCGGCCATCGAGGCTCAGCTCACCGAACAAGATGGTGCTGGCCACCAGCGGCATCGACCATCGGCTCTCGGCGAGGATCGCCGCGACGGCGATCGCCACGTCGAAGTGCGAACCGGTCTTCGGCAGGCTCGCCGGAGAGAGATTGATGGTGATCAGCTGCGGCGGCCACGGCAGTTCGAAGGCGGTCACGGCCGCCTTGACCCGCTCCTTCGCCTCCCGGAGCGCGGTGTCGGGCAGGCCGACCAGCTGGGTGCGCGGAAGGCCACCGCCCTTGGCGGCCTCCACCTCGATCACCGCCCCCTCGATGCCGGTGAGCGCGACCGACCAGGCCGAGCCTCTCACAGTTCCTCGATCCCGCGGGCGTGGATCAGTTCGCAGTCACCGCCACGGGGCCACACGAGGCCTATCGCGTCGACCCGGAGCCGCCTGGTGCGCACCCGGCTGCCGCGGGCATAGATGGCCGCGAGTTGGCGCAGCCGCATCACCTTCCGGTAGGTGATGGCCTCGAGCGGGGTGCCGTACCCGGTGCCGGAGCGCGACTTGACCTCCACCACGACGAGGGCGTCTGCCTGGGGATCGCGGGCGACGATGTCGACCTCGCCCTCCCGGCAGCGCCAGTTGCGCTCGAGTATCTGCCAGCCGAGCGAGCGGAGATATTCCTCCGCGCGCTGTTCTCCCCTTCGCCCGAAATCGTGGCGTCGATCGGTCATGGGTGACCACCTCCACCCTCACGATCAGGCGGAGCGTCACCGGTTTTGCACTATCCACAGGCCGAGTTTCCGGCCGATGCTGGAGAGCATCAGGCGCGGGCGTCGCCCTCGGGGACCTCGAGGTCGGAGTGCACGATCTCCTCGATGGAGACGTCACGGAAGGTCAGCACCTTCGCCGACTTCACGAAGCGGGCCGGTCGGTACATGTCCCACACCCAGGCGTCGCCCATCGAGACCTCGTAGTAGACGTCGCCTCCCTCGGTGCGCACCTTGAGGTCCACCGCGTTGCAGAGGTAGAAGCGTCGCTCCGTCTCCACCGCGTAGGTGAAGATCCCGACCACGTCCTTGTACTCGCGGTACAGGTCGAGTTCGAGCTTGCTCTCGTACTGTTCAAGGTCATCGGCGCTCATGGTGAGCCAACTCTATCCCAGTGACGAACGGCCTGCCGGGGCGAGGCGGGCGACATTGTCGAAGCACCAGCGGTGGATCGGTGACGGGCCGACGGCGTCGAGCGCGGCCTGGTGCACCGACGTGCAGTACCCCTTGTGAATGTCGAAGCGGTAGTCGGGGTAGGTGTCGTGATACCCGGTCATGATCTGGTCCCTTGTCACCTTCGCCACGATCGACGCCGCGCTCACGCAGGCGCTGACCTTGTCGCCCTTCCACATCGCCACCCCGGGCACGCCGAGCCCGTCGACGGGGAAACCGTCTGTGATCACGAAGTTGGCAGGCACGTCGAGCCGACCCACCGCCCTGCGCAGCCCGTGCAGGTCGGCCTGGTGCATGCCAAGTTCGTCGCACTCCTCAGGGTCGACGATCGCCACGGCGACGGCGACGGCCCGCTTCTGGATCACCTCGTACATGCGTTCCCGCGCCGCAGGCGTGAGGGCCTTCGAGTCGTCGAGACCGGGGATGGGTCGGTTCGGGTCGAGGATCGCGGCCGCGGCGACGAGCGGGCCTGCGCAGGCCCCGCGACCGGCCTCATCGGCCCCCGCTACGGGGCCGAGACCGGCTCGGAAGAGCGCCCGTTCGTAACTGTAGGCGCCGCGGCCAAGACGGATCATCAGCAGCCGGACTCCACATGGATCAGGTCGGGCTTGTCGGGGGCGGGCTCGGTCGGCTCCGGGACGTCCTTGAACGTCGGGGGGACGGTGAAGGTGGAGAGTCGGTCGAGCGGCGAGACGATCGCCACTGCGGCACCTACCACCTTGTCGACCGGGACGAAGGCGTCCTCGCCCGGGTTGCGGCCCACGTTGCCGAGCCGGCAGCGCGAGTCGTTCGAGGCGTTGCGGTGATCTCCCATCACGAAGATCCGGTCCTTCGGGACGACGATGTCGAACGGCACGGTCGCGGGAGCGACCTGGATGCCGTCCTCGGCGAAGAGGTAGGCGCTCTCCTCGAGCTGAACACCGTTGACCTCGATCCGCCCCTCGTCATCGAGCCGGACGTGGTCGCCCGGCATGCCGATGACGCGCTTGATCAGGTGCTCCGTCCCGGAGTTCGGCAGCACGCCGATGAACTCGAGCGCGATCTGGAACTTGTTGGTCACCGGCGGGCTCGGAGCCAGCCAGTTGCCCGGGTCCTCGAACACCACCACGTCGCCGCGCTGGAAGCCACCGAACTTCGCCACCAGCACGCGGTCGTTGACCTGGAGGGTGTTCTCCATGGACGTCGAGGGGATGACGAACATCTGGCCGACGAAGGTGCGAAGCAGCGTCGCGATGATGATCGCCCCGACGAGGATGAGGACCCCCTCTGTGAGCCATCCGAGGGCGCGACGGCCTGCGCTCGGCTTCGGCTCCTCGGTGGGGGCGTCCGCTTCGTCGTGAGTAGTGGCTTCCACAGAATGTCCTTCGCGAGTGGCTGGGTGCATAGCGAGCATACCGCCGCCGCGTTCGGGTCAGCCTCGCCGAACCGCCGTGCGGCAGGCGGTCGCCGTCGGAGCCCGCGCCGCAGGGGTCAGCAGCCCGGCTCGACGTGGATCAGTTCCGCCCTCTCCGGCGGCGGCGCGTCGGCGTCGGGCACGTCGTCGAACGAGTCGGGCACGCTGAACGTGGAGAGCCTCTCCAGCGGGGAGACGATGGCGACCGCGGCGCCGACCACCTTGTCGACGGGGACGAGGGCGATGCTGCCGTCCCCGTTGGCGAGACGGCAGCGAGTCCTCGGAGTTGTTGCGGTGGTCCCCATCACGAAGATGTGGCCCTGTGGCACGACGATGTCGAACGGCACCGTCGCGGGTGCCACCTGGACGCCGTCGCGCGCGTAGAGGTAGTCGGCCTCGTCCAGCGCGGCCCCGTTGACCTCGATCAGTGCCTGCTCGTTGAGCCGGACGTGGTCGCCTGGCATGCCGACTGCGCGCTTGACGAGGTGTCCTGTGCCCGAGTCGGGAAGCACGCCGACGAACTCGAGCGCCCTCGCGAGGCCGTCGGTGTTGGGTTCGGCTGCACCCAGCCAGTGCCCGGGTCCTCGAAGACGACGACGTCACCGCGCTGGAAGCCCCCGAACTTCGCCACGAGGATCCGGTCGTGTACCTGCAGCGTGTTCTCCATGGACGTCGAGGGGATGACGAACATTCTGCGCGACGAAGGTACGCAGCAGAGTCGCGATCACGACCGCCCCGACAAGGATCACCGCTGCCTCGATCAGCCACCGCAGCGCGCGGTGTCCGGCTCCCGGCCTCGGCGCGTCGGCTGGAGCGTGAGCGTCGTGCCCGCTGTGAGCCACCAGCTCGCTCCCTCTGGTGGGGATCCTGCGCCTTGAGGATATAGCGGCGGCTCCCAGCGCCGCTGAAATGCAGAACCGCCGGTCGACCGAAGTCGACCGGCGGTTCTGCGAAGCTGACGCGGATCAGACGCGCTTCTCCTTGATCCTGGCTGCCTTGCCGCGGAGGCCGCGGAGGTAGTACAGCTTGGCGCGACGGACGTCACCGCGGCGCTCGACCTCGATCTTCTCGATGATCGGAGAGTGCAGCGGGAAGGTGCGCTCGACGCCGACGCCGAAGCTCACCTTGCGGACGGTGAACGCCTCCTGGATGCCACCGGCGTTGCGGGCGATGACGACGCCTGCGAACACCTGGACACGGGAGCGGTTGCCCTCGATGACGCGCACGTGCACGCGAACGTTGTCGCCGGCGCGGAACTCGGGGATGTCGTCGCGCAGCGACGCCTGGTCGATGTCCAGGATCAGCTTGTTGGTCATGATGTGCCTTCCGTCAGTGCCACAGGTCACCGCGGGTTGTTCTGGCCCGGACACACACAGACTTTCCCCCCGTGGCAGGAGCCGTGCGTGATGGGGTCGCCCGGAGTGGGCAACGACTGACAATTATTGCATCTCCGCGCGGGCCGGGGAAATCAGGCGACGACACTCATACATAGTCCCCGCGAACGAAGGGGCCGTACCTCACATACTTTTCCCCGGGAAACAGTGACCGGCCACGATGGGGTGTGGAGGTTGGAGAGAAGCTGTCGATGGCAGCCCGAGTCGAGATCACGAAGAAGTACGCCAAGGCCTATGCCGCGGCCCCGAAGAAGGGCAAGTCCCAGATCCTCGACCACGTGGTCGAGATCACCGGCTGGATGAATATCAGCGCTGCTGGGGGCCGTTGATCGTGTGTTTGGGGGCCACTGGCTGGCGGTGGTGATCGTCTCGTTGGGGGCCGGCAGTGGTGTGGTTGGGGGCCGCTGGATTCTAGGCTCCTTCCGCCGTGTGTATAGGGCACGCGGCGGAAGGAGATTCTTCGATGGTACGAAAGATCAGGGCGAAGCTGGTGTTGCGGCTTCGCGCCGAGGGCTTGTCGGGGCGGGCGATTGCCGCGTCGCAGCAGATGTCGCGCAAGTCCGTGATGGCGGTGTTCGAGGCCGCCGACACCGCGGGGGTGTCGTGGGACGACGTCTCCCAGCGCAGCAACGACGAGGTCTATCGCCTGTTGTTCCCGGGGCGGGGTGAGCATGAGACGGTGTTCGCTTCCCCGGACTGGGACCAGGTCCACAGGGAGATGGCCAGGGTCGGGGTCACGCTGAAACTGCTCCACGGCGAATACGCCGACTCGTGCGCCGCGGAGCGGGTGCCGGCGATGGGCTATGACCGGTTCTGCAAGACCTACCAGCGCCACGTCCTGGTCACCGGTGCGGCTTCGAGGGTGGGTCACAAGGCCGGGCAGAGCGTCGAGGTCGACTGGTCCGGGCCGACGATGGAACTGACGAACCCGGCCACCGGGGAGGTTTCGAAGGTCTATCTGTTCGTGGCGTGTTTGCCGTTCAGCCGGTTCGCGTTCGTCTATCCCGCCTTGGACATGAAGCAGGACACGTGGCTGCGGGCACACGTGGCCATGTTCACCGCCTTCAGCGGGTCGGTGCCCAGGATCGTGCCGGACAACTTGAAGACCGGGGTGGTGAAGCATCCCCGGGAGGGTGAGGTCGTGTTGAACGACTCGTATCGGGAGATGGCTGCGCACTACTCGGCGGCGGTGCTGCCCGGACGGGTGAGGAAACCCAAGGACAAGGCCTCGGTCGAGAACACCGTGGCTCATGTTGCGACCTGGGTGATCGCTGCCCTCAGGGACGAGGTGTTCACGTCGCTGCCCGAACTGGCCGCCGCGATCGAGGGCCGGGTCGAGGCTTACAACGCTGAGCCGTTCCAGAAGCGTCCCGGCTCACGGGCGAGTGTGTTCACGATTGAGGAGCAGCCGCTGCTGCGACCGTTGCCCCAGGTCGCCTACGAGATCAGCCGCTGGGCCTATGGGCGCCGCGTCGGACGCAGCGGGCACGTGGTCTGGGAGAAGAACCACTACTCGGTGCCTTATCTCCACATTGGATCTAAGGTCGACCTGCGGATCACTGACCGGGTCTTGGAAGTCTTCGCCGGGTCTCAGCGGTTGAGCAGCCACCTGCTGCTGCCGGAGGGATCCGCCGGGGGCTGGCGCACAGCCGAGGCCGACCTTCCCACCGGTGAGAAGTATCAGCCCTGGGACGCCGCCCGGGTCCGGGAATGGGCGGCCAGGGTCGGGCCGGCAGCGCAGACGGTCATCGACCGGATCTTCGAATCCGTGGCGATTGATGAGCAGGGCCTGGACCCGGCGTTGGCGGTGTTGCGGCTGTCGCGTCGGTTCTCCGCCGACCGGGTGGAGGACGCCTGCCAGCTGGCTCTGGCCGCAGGGGTCAGGTCGCCTCGCTACGTCCACCTCAGACCGATCCTGGACACCGGGCAAGACAAGCAGCCCATCCCAGAGCCCGTTGATGCCGGTGGCTACGTCCGCGGCGCCGACTACTACGCAGAGCGGAGCAGCCGATGAGCAGCTTGGACGTCGAGACCAAACGCAAACTCCGCGAGATGGGCGCCACCCCGCTGCTGGAGGCCATCCAGACCCAGGACGAGGCCTTGGTGCTCGGTCTCGGGTTCGAGGAACGGATCCGGATCATCGTGGACGAGGCACACTCAGCCTTCACCCACTCCAAAGTCGACGGCCTCATCCGCCGCGCTGGGCTGCGCTATCCCACAGCGGACCTGCGCAGGATCGACCTCGTCGAGGAACGCGGTCTGGACAGGGGCGTGATCTCGCAGCTGGCGACCTGTTCGTTCATCGAACGCTCCCACAACGTCGTGTTCCAAGGCTTCACCGGCTCCGGGAAATCCTACCTCGGCTGCGCCCTGGCGAAACAAGCCTGCCTCCACCGGATCCGGGCCCACTACATCCGAATGCCCGACCTCGCCGAAGCCTGGCATCTCGCCAAGGACAAGCCACAGGGGCAGATGAAGTTCCTCCGCAAGTACGCGGCCTTCACCCTGCTCGTGATCGATGAATGGCTCCTCGACCCACCCGACGAAAGCATGCGCAGCATGCTCCTGGAGCTCCTCGAGCGCCGCTACGACACCACCTCCACCGTCTTCTGCACCCAATACGCGAAGAAGGACTGGCACCAGCGCCTCGGCGGAGGAGTCCACGCCGACGCCATCATGGACCGCATCGTCCACAACACCATCTGGATCGACACCGGCACCCACAACATGAGAGAACACACCGCCACGAAGTGACCAGCCCGGCGCTGGTGGACGGCCCCCGGCCCCCACCAGCGCCACCGGTGGCCCCCAACGTCAATATCGATGGCTCCCAGAGGCAATATCCAGTGGTCCCGTCAGGCTCGAATACTCAGCTGGAACCGTGACCATGCCCGCCAGCAGTTGGTGGCCCGGTTGAAACAGGCCCCGGGACGGGCCACCGCGACGGTCGCGGTGATCGATCGGCGCAAGACCAAGGCGTGTAAGTACTCCTACGACGCCAGGCTGATCCTGCAGCGGGTATGGGCGGCCTCGGGGGGCAGCTGCGGGCAGTACCTCGCCGCATCCATGAGCGATCTGATCGATGCGATGGAAGCCGAAGGCGAACTGGTGCCTAGCCAGGACCGTTACAGCGCCGAGGTCAGGGCCGAGCTGGAATCGATGTCGGCGGCCACGATCGACCGGTACCTCGCACCGGCGCGGGCGAAGGACCCGATCCGAGGAAAGACCGCCACCAAGCCCGGCAGCCTGCTACGAAACTCGATCACCGTGCGTAAAGCCGGTGACGAGGTCGAAGCCGAACCCGGGTTCTTCGAAGTCGACACCGTGGCCCACTGCGGCCCCACGCTGAAGGGCGAGTTCGCCCGCAGCGTGAACTTCACCGACATGCACACCGGCTGGAGCTTCACCTACTCCATCCGCAACAACGCCCACCTCCACATCCGGACCGCGTTCGACCACTTCATCGCCCAGGTCCCGTTCGCGGTCACCGGGATCGATTGTGACAACGGCTCGGAGTTCATCAACCACGACCTGATCGGCTGGGCCGGCCAACGAGAGGTGTTCTTCACCCGGTCGCGGCCTTACAAGAAAAACGATCAAGCCACCATCGAATCGAAGAACAACCACCTCGTGCGCCGCTACGGCTTCTACCACCGCTACGACACCGCCACCGAACTCGCGTTACTCAACCAGCTATGGCCGCTGGTCAACGACCGGCTCAACTTCTTCACCCCCACGAAGAAACCCGAAGGCTGGGCCACCGACACCGTAGGGCGCCGCAAACGCCTCTACGACAAGCCACGCTCCCCCTACCAGAGGCTCCTGGCCGCCGGGGTCCTCAACCCCGCCCAGGAAACAGAACTAGCCGCCTACAAGGCCACCCTCAAACCCGTCGCAATGCAACGACGCATCACCGAGATCCAACAGGAGCTCACCCGACTCGCAGGCCGAAAGACAGCCCGTCTCGAACAACACATCGCATGGAAGGCACCCGACCCCGCCGGCCTCAAAACCCGGGCCAGCTAACCCTTGTTTTCGCGGGGAAAAATATCTGAGGTAAGGCCTACCATTTCGCGGGGACTTGACAGTGAGGTACCACGTCAGGGTGGCCCTCCGGTCCGGGCCGTGCCCATGAGCACTTTCCCGGACTCGTTGCCACTGGCAGCGTTGCCATCGCTTCAGACGGCGGACGAACCCGGAAAAGTGCTCAAGCTCGAGCCCTCCCCCAGACGTGACGAGAGGGGCGACGCTGAAGCGTCGCCCCTCGTCGGTGCAGGTCCTACTGCTTGCCGTCGGCCTTGAACAGCGACGCGATCAGGTCACGGTTCAGCTGGGCGATGGACTCGAGCGGGATGCCCTTGGGGCAGACCGCGGCGCACTCACCGATGTTGGTGCAGTTGCCGAAGCCTTCCTCGTCGTGCTGGGCGACCATCGACTTCACGCGACGGTAGCGCTCCGGCTGGCCCTGCGGGAGCATGGCCAGGTGCGTGATCTTCGCCGCCGTGAACAGCATGGCGGAGCTGTTCGGGCAGGCCGCGACGCAGGCGCCACAGCCGATGCAGGTGGCGTTGTCGAACGCCCTGTCTGCCTCGCGCTTGGGCACGGGGGTCGAGTGGGCCTCCGGGGCGGAGCCGGTGTTCGACGAGATGAAACCGCCTGCGGCGATGATCCGGTCGAAGGCGTTGCGGTCGACCGCGAGGTCCTTGATCACCGGGAATGCACCCGCGCGCCATGGCTCGATGTCGATCGTCGCGCCGTCCGAGAACGAGCGCATGTGCAGCTGGCAGGTGGTCGTGGCCGAACCACCGTGCGCGATGCCGTTGATGACGACGCCGCACATGCCGCAGATGCCCTCGCGGCAGTCGTGATCGAACGCGACCGGTTCCTCGTTGCGCTCGGTGAGGTTCTCGTTGAGGAGGTCAAGCATCTCGAGGAAGGACATGTCCTCCGACACGCCGTCCAGGTCGTACTCGACCATCCGGCCGGCTGCTTCAGGGCCGGCCTGACGCCAGATACGTAGCTTGAGCTTCACTTGTAACTCCGTTGCTTGAGTTCGATTGCCTTGTAGTTGAGGGGTTCGCGATGCAGGACCGGCACGTTACCCTCGCCGTTCCATTCCCATGCCGCGACGTAGAGAAACTCGTCGTCGTGGCGAAGGGCCTCACCCTCAGGGGTCTGCGACTCGGCGCGGAAGTGACCGCCACAGCTCTCGCGACGGTGCAGGGCGTCGACGCACATGAGCTCGCCGAGCTCCATAAAGTCGGCGACGCGGCCTGCGCGCTCGAGGGCCTGGTTGAAGTCCTCGTTCTTGCCGGTGACGCGCACGTTGCTCCAGTAGTCCTCGCGGAGGTTCTGGATCAGACCGATGGCCTTCTTCAGGCCCTCCTCGGTGCGCTCCATGCCGCAGTACTCCCACATGATGTGGCCGAGTTCCTTGTGGTAGGAGTCGACCGAGCGGGTGCCCTGGATGGACAGCAGTTTGTCGATACGGGCCTGTGCCGAGTCGCGGGCCTCCGCGACGGCCGGGTGGTCCTCCGGCAGCTTGTCGAACGGCGCATCAGCGAGGTAGTCGTTGATGGTGTTCGACAGCACGAAGTAGCCGTCCGCGAGGCCCTGCATCAGCGCCGAGGCACCGAGGCGGTTCGCGCCGTGATCCGAGAAGTTCGCCTCACCGGTCACGTACAGGCCGGGGATGGAGGACTGCAGGTCGTAGTCGACCCAGAGGCCACCCATCGTGTAGTGGACCGCAGGGTAGATGCGCATCGGCACCTCGTACGGGTTCTCACCGGTGATCTGCGCGTACATGTCGAACAGGTTGCCGTACTTGTTCTCGACGGCCTTCTGCCCGAGCCGGTTGATCGCGTCGGAGAAGTCGAGGTAGACGCCACGACGCACGAGGCGCTCGGTGCCGTCCTCATCGACCTCCACGACGGCCGGGCCGACACCGCGGCCCTCGTCGCACACTTTCTTCGCCTGACGCGACGCGATGTCATGCGGGACCAGGTTGCCGAACGCCGGGTAGATGCGCTCCAGGTAGTAGTCGCGATCCTCCTCGGGGATCTGGCGCGGATCCTTTCCGCAGTCCTCGGCCTTCTTCGGCACCCAGATGCGACCGTCGTTACGCAGCGACTCCGACATCAGGGTCAGCTTCGACTGGGTCTCGCCGTGCACCGGGATGCAGGTGGGGTGGATCTGCGTGAAGCAGGGGTTGCCGAAGTAGGCACCCTTGCGGTGGGCGCGCCACGTCGCGGTGACGTTGCAGCCCATGGCGTTGGTCGACAGGAAGAAGACGTTGCCGTAGCCGCCGGTGGCGAGCACGACGGCGTCAGCCGTCCAGGTCTCGACCTTGCCGTTGATCATGTTGCGGGTCACGATGCCGCGGGCCTTGCCGTCGACGACGATCAGCTCGACCATCTCGTGGCGGGTGTACATCTTGACGGTGCCCGCCGCGACCTGGCGCTCCAGCTGCTGGTACGCGCCGATCAGCAACTGCTGACCCGTCTGGCCGCGCGCGTAGAAGGTGCGCTGCACCTGCACGCCACCGAAGGAACGGGTGTCGAGCAGGCCGCCGTACTCGCGCGCGAAGGGGACACCCTGCGCGACGCAGTGGTCGATGATTTTGGCCGAAACCTCCGCGAGGCGGTAGACGTTCGTCTCGCGGGCACGGTAGTCACCGCCCTTGACGGTGTCGTAGAACAGCCGGAACGTCGAGTCGTTGTCGTTTCTGTAGTTCTTGGCGGCGTTGATGCCGCCCTGGGCGGCGATCGAGTGGGCGCGACGCGGGCTGTCCTGGTAACAGAAGTTGAGGACGTTGTAGCCGGCCTCACCGAGCGTCGCGGCGGCAGCGCCACCGGCGAGGCCGGTGCCGACGATGATGACGCTGAGCTTGCGGCGGTTGGCGGGGTTGACGAGACGCGCCTGGAACTGCCGGGTCTTCCACACCTTGTCGATGTCGACGCCCTTGGGTGCCTTGGTGTCTTCGATCTCCTCGCCGACGGCCCAGAACTGGTTGGTGGTGATGGTGTCGGTCACGAGATTGCTCCAAACAGGACGGCCACGGGCATGCTCATGAAGCCCACGAACAGTGCGACCGCCACGATGATCGCGAGGATGTTGAGCCACTTGCGCGCGTTGGCGGACGTGTTGGCGCCCAGCGTGGCGAAGGCGCTCCAGAACCCGTGCCGGACGTGCATGCAGACCAGCACCATGCAGACGGCGTAGATCGCCACCATCCACCAGAGCTTGAAGCCTGCGAGCACCATGGTGTGCGGCTCGTCGGCGGTGCCACCCATGGATCCGGGCACGATCGTGAACTGGATCAGGTGGAAGATCAGGAACGCCAGGATGATGACGCCACCCCAACGCATGGTGCGGGCCGAGTAGGTCTGCACGCGCGTCTTCTTGTTCACGTACCTGTCGCCGCGGTTGGCAAGCGTCGCACGCGAAAGCGTGTACGCCGACCAGATGTGCAGGATGACGGCCAGCACGAGGGCGAAGCGGAAGATCCAGATGAACCAGCCCGCGGGCAGGATCGGGTACAGGATGCCACCGTCGTCGGTCTGCCCCTTGAGCCAGTGCGCGTAATGGTCGAATGCCTCGGCACCCATGAACATCTTGAGGTTGCCGTACATGTGCATGAGCAGGAATGCGATCATGATCAAGCCGGACACCGCCATGATGACCTTCTTGACGACAGTCGACCGCACCGCTCGCTGATGAATGGTGAGAGTTGTTGCCACGGCCACACTCTAGCCGGAGGTCGCCCCCATTTTGCCGAGGGGGGAGATTAGCCGAAACGCGAGTCTGCTAGGCAATTTTCGCGCCGCAGACGTTACGAAAAGTCTTCTCCGAGGAGGTCGGGACGCCGCTCACGGGTGCGCTCCATGGCCCTTTCGCGGCGCCACTTGGCGATCAGCGCATGGTTGCCGCTGAGCAGCACCTCGGGGACCGCGCGGTCGCGCCACACGGGGGGCTTGGTGTAGTTGGGGTATTCCAGCAACTGCTCATTACCCGTCGAGTGTGATTCCTCGAGCAGCGAGTCGGGGTTGCCGATCACTCCGGGGAGCAGCCGCACGACCGCCTCGATGACGGCGAGCGAGGCCACCTCTCCGCCGTTGAGCACGTAGTCGCCGAGGCTGACCTCCACGACGTCGTAGCGCTCGCGGCAGTGGTCGATCACGCGCTGGTCGATGCCCTCGTACCTGCCGCAGGCGAAGACGAGCCGCTCGCGGGCCGCCAACTCGTAGGCCATGGCCTGCGTGAACGGACGCCCGGCAGGGGTCGGCACGACGATCGTCATCGGCAGCGGTGAGGCCGCTTCGAGGGCGTCGAGCGCCTCGCCCCACGGCTCGGGCTTCATCACCATGCCTGCTCCCCCTCCGTAGGGGGTGTCGTCGGTGGTGTGGTGCCGGTCGTGGGTCCAGGTCCGCAGATCGTGGACGGCGAGGTCGACCGTCCCGGCCGCGATGGCCTTTCCGACGAGGCTCAGCCCGAGCGGGGCGAAGTAGTCGGGGAAGATGCTGACGACGTCGAGTCTCATTCGTCGCCCTCCAAGAGCCCTCCGACGTCGGCGAGCTGCACGTGCCCGGCCTCGAGGTCGACGACGGGGACGAGAGCGATGACGAACGGGACGAGCCGGTCCTCACCGTCGACGTCGATCCGCAGCAGGTCCTGTGCGGGCATGTGCAGCACCTCGGCCACGGTTCCTGCCGCGTCGCCCGCATGGTCGAGGACCCGCAGCCCGACGAGCTGGCGATCGAAGTACTCCTCGGGCTCGCTCGGGCGCTCGTCTGCGGGGACGTCGACGCTCAACCACTCACCCGTGAGGGCCTCCACCGCGCTGCGGTCCGGGTATCCGACGAAGGAGACGACCACGCGGCCCTTGTGCCAGCGGACCGTGCCGATCTCCACCGAGCGGCCGGTGTCGCCCAGCCGCAGCCTGGCACCGGGTGTGAACCTGCGCGCGGGCTCATCGGTGCGCAGGTCGATCGCGACATCGCCTTTGATGCCGTGGGCCCTCCCCACCTTGCCGACCCTCACCTCGATCAGTCCGGTCATGTCCTCGACTCCTCATGGATGTGCTGCAGTTCGTGCGTGAATGAAAATCGCCGGTTGAGGGCTGGGAAGCTCTCAACCGGCGATCAGTGTCGCTTCAGCGGCGGCGGGGACGGTCCACGTCGACGAAGTCCACGCGGACGCTCTCGTTGCCCGCGAGGGCGCCGATGACGGTGCGGAGGGCCTGCGCGGTGCGGCCCTGGCGACCGATCACCTTGCCGACGTCGTCGGGGTGCACGCGCACCTCGAGCAGCCGGCCACGACGCAGATCCTTGTCCTTGACGGTCACGTCGTCGGGGTTCGAGACAATACCCGCGACGAGGTGCTCAAGGGCGTCGGCGAGCACCGTCAGGCCTCTTCGGCAGGAGCCTCGGCCTCTTCAGCCGGAGCCTCAGCTTCGGCGGTGGCCTCAGCAGCCTTCTTCGCGGCATCCTCGTCGGCCTTCTTCTTGGCCTTGGAGATGGCGGGCGAGGTGGCGTTCGAGTCCTCGGCAAGGGCAGCGGCGAAGGCGGCCTCGCGGTCGCGACGCTCGGGCTGCGGATCGATGCCTGCAGGCGTCTTGTCGCCGGTGAACTTCTGCCAGTCGCCGGAGCGCTTGAGGATGGCGACGACGGCCTCGGTCGGCTGGGCGCCGACGGACAGCCAGTACTGCGCGCGCTCGGAGTCGACGCGGATCACGCTGGGATCGTTCTTCGGGTGGTACAGGCCGATCTCCTCGATGGCCTGACCGTCGCGCTTGGCGCGCGAGTCGATGACGATGATGCGGTAGTGGGGCGAGCGAATCTTGCCGAGACGCTTCAGGCGGATCTTGGTTGCCACTTGGGTGGGTACTCCTGTTTCAAGGTGTCTGCCCGGCAGACGAGTTGGATGGACGCGACCTCGCGTGTGGGGCACGCTCGGCGCAAACCTAGGATCCCCTTCGCCCGCGTGAGAGGGCACAGACGAAGAAGGTGCAGGTGCCATTGTGCCAGAAGGGCCCCTCCCCGCCCAAAAACTCCACTTCCTCCGCCGGTTAGGGTTGTGGCGTGGACGTGACAGCCGACGCCTTCGAGGCCCTTGTCGAGGAAGCCCTCGAGGCGCTGCCCGAGCAACTCCTCGAAGGCCTTGACAACCTCATCTTCGTGATCGAGGACGAACCCGAGGACGGCTCCGACACCCTCGGTGTCTACGAGGGGACGGCGCTGACCGAGCGCGACGGGTACGGCTACGGCCAACTCCCCGACCGGGTGGTCCTGTTCCAGGGGCCGCTCACCCGGATGTGTGAGGACGAGGACGAACTCTACGACGAGATCTGGATCACGCTCGTGCACGAGCTCGGCCACTACCACGGCATCGAGGAGGAGGCTCTCCACGAACTCGGCTGGGGCTGAGCCGAACATGGCGAATGGCCGGGCCCCGGAGGACCCGACCCCTTGCACGAATGTCAGGCGCACACGCCCCTGAAGTCGCCCGCGTAGACCAGCGGCTGGGTGCCCGAGCAGATGGCGCTGCTGAGCGACGGGGTGACGCCGGCGCCCTGCTCGACGGCGGGGGCGAACCCCAGCGGGCGCTTGAGCTCCATCCCGATCAGCGAGCCGAGGAACCCGCTGTCTGCGACGGATGCCTCGACGCGGGTCTGCTCCGGATCCAGGCCGGCGGCCTCTGCCGCGTGGCGGAAGAACTCGTCGCGGCCCATCACCTCGTCGACCAGACCGTTGGCCTTCGCGGCCTGCGCGTCGAAGATGAACGCCCCGAACTCGTTGATGATCGTCTCGCGGGGGATGTCACGGTTCTGGGAGACGTGGTCGACGAACGCCTCGTACTCAGCGTCGATGACCGCCTGGTAATGCTTGCGCTCCTCGTCGGTCATCTCGCGGAACGGGTTACCGAAGTCCTTGCCCTTTCCTGCTGTGATGTACTCGCTCGTCACCCCTCCCGTGGTCGTCACTCCGGCCTCGAGGAGCGTGCTCCCGGTCGCGGTGACGCCGTTGTAGTGGGTGAATGGGCCCATCACGACCCCGATGGATCCGACGAGGGTTCCGTAGTCGGCGAGGATCTCGTCCGCGGTCGCCGTCGAGTAGACGCCGCCTGAGGCCGACATGCTGCTCACGTGCACGAGGACCTTCTGGCCGGTGCGCTCCTGGTACCGCTGAACCGCGTCCGAGATGGCCTTCGATCCGCTGATGCTCCCACCCGGGGTGTTGACGAGCAGGACGACGCCGCCGGCATCCTCCTTCTTCAATTCGTCGAGTTGTTCGGCGATCTCGTAGCCATAGGTGCCCGCGCTGAGCAGGCCGCCGTCGCTGCTGTCGGCCATGATGGCGCCCTCGAGGCGGATGGCGCGCAACCGCTGCTCCCCGGAGCCCCAGATGGTCTCCGTCGTGGTGCTGGTTGCGTCCTCAGAGCCCATCGAGAACACCAGCGCGCTGATCAGCAGCATCACCCCCGTCACGATCGACGCGACGACGCTCACCGCCCCGAGGCCGAGCGCGAGGCCGGCGCCGAGGCCGAAGCCGCGTTTGAACCCTCCCTCGCGGGGTCGCGGTTCGACGGCCGTCGCCGGCCGGGCCGGGGACGGCTGCGGATCCGGCGACCGCTCGGCGGTCTGCGGGGGTGGGAAGTCGGTGTCTGTCTTTGCTGGTTCTGGAACTTCGGGGGTTCCGTGAGTCATCTCTGATCTCCTCCTGTCGTACTTCGAGCCTAGGTTTCCACAACCCTCTGACGCCTGCCCCGAAGGTCTGGGATCGGGTGGTTCGACTCATCCCTGCGGATGAGATGTGTGCCCGAAAGTTGGTCGTGACGCCGCCAATGCCTCGCGGGGCCCGGACAACGACTATGAGCGAATCGGCTGGGAGCGTTTTCAGCTTCGGCTCAAGGTGCTTTGCTGCCTTGGAACGACAGATACCAACGCAGGATCTGATGAGAAACCCGCTCCCCTGATCGACGACCTCGCGGGCACGGAGTCCATCTCGCTGCTCGGCCGCCTGCTCGACGAGGCCGAGTCGGCGGGAACTACAGCCGCCGAGAAGGCCGCGTTCGAGAAGTCGCAGCGCACGATCCTGACCATCTGGGGCACCCCGGCCGGCTACAACGCGGCCCTCGGCGACTACGCGGGTCGGGAGATCCAGGGCCTAGTGAAGAGCTTCTACCTGCCCCGTTGGCAGAAGTTCCTCGACGCAAAGCTCGCCGAACTCAAGGGGGCTCCGGCGCAGAGCTTCAACTGGTTCGCCGACGGGAGGCGGGTTCCGGGAGCAGCGCATCTTCCCGTTCAACAACATCGTGATGTTCCCCTGGATTCCGTCAAGCACAGGGCCGCCGGCCACTTGGCGGATTCTAACGGTGGTCGAGGGCTCTGTCGTCTCGCTGCTCAGGCGACCACAAGCGCGCCGCGCAGCAGCTTCGCCGTCGGCTCGAAGATGACGCCGAGTTCCTCGCGCGGGTCGGCTGGGAGCACGATCAGGTCGGCACTCTCTCCCACCTCGACGTTCGGGGCGCCGAGCCACGGCCGGGCGCGCCAGCTGGCCGCGCCGAGCGCGTACTCCGCTCCGGCGATGGCCGCGAGTTCCTCGATCTCCTCGCCGATGCCGCCGTGCGGGACGACGGTGCCTGCGTCCGTGCCCGTGTAGACCGCGACGCCGGCGTCGATGGCCTTGCCGATGGTTTCCTTGCGGCGGGCGTAGAGATCGGTCATGTGGGCGAAGTAGGTGGGGTACTTGTCCTTTGCAGGGGCCGCGTACATCGGGAAGCGGGCGAGGTTGATCATCGTCGGCACGAGCGCGGTTCCGCGGGAGACCATCTGGGCGATCACCTCGTCAGTCAGGCCTGTGCCGTGCTCGATGCAGTCGATGCCCGCCGCCACGAGTTCGGCGACCGACTGTTCACCGAAGCAGTGCGCCGTCACTCGAGCGCCCTCCTCGTGGGCCGCCTCGATCGCGGCCGACGCGGCCTCCGCCGGCCACAACGGCGCGAGGTCGCCGACCGAGCGGTCGATCCAGTCACCCACGAGCTTGACCCAGCCGTCGCCGGAGCGTGCCTCGTGACGGACCTGCTCGACGAGCTGCTCGGGCTCGACCTCGGCGCCAAGGCCACGCAGGTAGCGCTTCGGCCTCGCCACGTGCCTGCCCGCGCGGACGAGGCGCGGAAGGGTGGCCTCGTCATGGATCCAGCGCGTGTCGGACGGTGAGCCCGCGTCGCGGATCAGCATCACGCCTGCGCCAAGGTCGGTCAGCGCCTGCGCGCGTGCCATCTCCGCACTGACCGCGCCATCGGGTCCGAGCCCGATGTGGCAGTGCGCGTCGACCAGTCCCGGCAGCACCCAGGCGCCCGAGGCGAGCCTCTGTGCCCCGGCAACCGGGCCGTCGACCACGATGCCGTCGGCGATCCACAGGTCCCGGACGTCACCGTCCGGGAGGATCCGCGCGTCGGGAAGATGCCAGGGTCCACCCATCTCGACTCCTAGAACTTCGGCTTGTTCTGATCGAACATCTTCGCCAGCTCGGGCGGGAGCTGGAAGTCGTCCATCGACTGTGGGATCTGCGGGGCCTGGGGCTGCTGCGGAACCTGGGGACGGTTCGCGGGGCGGGCTGCGCCCTTTCGCCCCTTCTTGCCCTGCTGCTTCTTGCTTCCGGCGCGCCGGCCTCCGCCCATGCCTCCCATGCCGGGCATGCCCGGGAAGCCGCCGCCCGCCATCGACTCCATCATCTTGCGCGCGTCGACGAAGCGGTTGACGAGCTTGTTGACCTCGGAGACCTGGACGCCTGCGCCCTTGGCGATCCTGGCGCGGCGCGAGCCGTTCAGGATGGCCACGTCGTCGCGCTCGGCCGGGGTCATCGAGTAGATGATGGCCTCGATCCGGTCGATCTCGCGCTCGTCGATCTCGTTGATCGCCTGCTTGAACTGGCCTGCTCCCGGCAGCATGCCGAGGATCTTCGACATGGGGCCCATCTGGCGCAACTGCTGCATCTGCGAGAGGAAGTCCTGCAGGCCGAACTGGTTCTTCCCCATCAGCTTCTCGGCCGCGGCGCGGGACTGCTCCGCGTCGAAGGTCTTCTCGGCCTGCTCGATCAGGGTGAGCATGTCGCCCATGCCGAGGATGCGCGAGGCCATCCGGTCGGGATGGAACATGTCGAAGTCGGAGAGGCCCTCGCCGTTGGAGGCGAACATGATCGGCTTGCCGAGCACACGGGCGATCGACAGCGCCGCGCCACCGCGGGCGTCGCCGTCGAGCTTGGTCAGCACGACACCATCGACCCCGACGCCCTCGTCGAATGCCTTCGCGGTGTTGACGGCGTCCTGGCCGATCATGGCGTCTACGACGAACAGCGTCTCATCGGGGCCGACCGCCGCCTTGATGTCGGCGGCCTGCTGCATGAGTTCCTGGTCGACGCCGAGCCGGCCTGCGGTGTCGACGATGACCACGTCGTAGAGCTTCGCCTCGGCGTGCTCGATGGCGCGGCGCGCCACGTCGACCGGGTCGCCGATGCCGTTGCCAGGCTCGGGCGCGAAGACGTGCACGCCGGCGCGCTCGCCGACGATCTGGAGCTGGTTGACCGCGTTGGGGCGCTGCAGGTCGGCCGCGACGAGCAGCGGCGCGTGCTTGGAGTCCTTGAGCCACTTGGCGAGCTTGCCCGCGAGCGTCGTCTTTCCTGCGCCCTGGAGACCGGCAAGCATGATCACCGTCGGTGGCCGCTTCGCGAAGCGGATGGTGCGGTCCTCACCACCGAGGATGGAGATGAGCTCCTCGTTGACGATCTTGATGATCTGCTGCGATGGGTTGAGCGCCTTCGACAGTTCGGCGTCGAGCGCGCGCGTCTTGACGGCGGCGACGAACTCCTTGACGACGGCCAGGTTGACGTCGGCCTCGAGCAGCGCGATGCGGATCTCGCGCATCGTGGCGTCGATGTCGGCCTCGGAGAGGCGTCCCTTGGAGCGCAGCCCCTTGAAAACCGTCGAGAGCCGGTCCTGCAGCGTGTCGAACACTTTGGCTTTACCCTTCGCAGATTGCGTGATCGTCACAAGGATACTCAACGCGGGCAGCCGCGGCCCACGCGACGTTGTCAGCCCGACGTGGAAAGCTGATACCCATGAGCGACCAGTGGGACCAGGAACCGCCGCCCGAGTTCGATGAGCTGCCTCCCGACCCCTGGAGCGAGCCGCCCGCCGACCTCGCCGACGCCGTCGCCGCGCCACCCCGACGACCGGAGCCGGTAGCGGTACCGGAGCGTGACGAGGTCCGCCGGGGCGCCGAGGGCCTCCGGGAGGAGGCGCTCACCATCCTGCGCGCGCTCACCGGACGCCCGGATGCGCAGTTCCACGAGGGTCAGTTCGAGGCTATCGAGGCTCTCGTGGCGCACCACCGGCGAGCCCTCGTGGTGCAGCGCACCGGCTGGGGCAAGTCGGCCGTGTACTTCATCGCCGCCCTCCTCCAGCGGCGCGCGGGAGCCGGACCCGCGCTGATCGTCTCTCCGCTGCTCGCCCTGATGCGCGACCAGGTGGCGGCCGCCGAGCGGGCGGGGGTCCGCGCCGCGGCCATCAACTCGGCCAACGTCACCGAGTGGAACGAGATCGAACGCCTGCTGGACGAGGGCGCGCTCGACGTGCTGCTCGTCTCGCCCGAGCGGCTGGTCAATCCCCGCTTCCGGGCCGAGCAGTTGCCTCGCCTGATCGGCACTGCGGGGCTGCTGGTGATCGACGAGGCGCACTGCATCAGCGACTGGGGCCACGACTTCCGGCCCGACTACCGTCGCATCCGCACCCTGATCGCCGAGCTCCCCTCGGACGTGCCGGTGCTCGCCACGACCGCGACCGCCAACGAGCGCGTGGTGCACGACGTGGCCGAGCAGATGGCGGCAGGCGGGCACGAGGTGTTCACGCTGCGCGGCCCGCTCGCGCGGCAGTCGCTGCGGCTGGGGGTGCTGGAACTCGGCACGTCCTGGCGCAGGCTTGCCTGGCTCACACAGCATCTCGAGGAGCTTCCCGGCAGCGGCATCGTCTACTGCCTGACCGTCTCGTCGGCGGAGGAGACGGCTGCGATGCTCAGAAAGGCGGGTCACGAGGTGCTCGCCTACACCGGCCGCACCGATCAGGCGGAGCGGCTGGCCGCCGAGGAGGCGCTCAAGGCAAACCGGGTGAAGGCGCTGATCGCCACCTCAGCGCTCGGCATGGGCTTCGACAAACCTGACCTCGGCTTCGTGGTCCACCTCGGCTCCCCCAGCTCCCCCGTGGCGTACTACCAGCAGGTCGGACGCGCCGGGCGTGCCACGGACAACGCCGACGTGCTGCTGCTGCCGGGCCTCGAGGACCGCGACATCTGGCACTACTTCGCCACCAACGCGATGCCGACGAGGAGGCGCGCCGACGGCGTCCTTGAGGCGTTGCGCCAGGAAGGGCGGCCGCTGTCGGTCGGTGCGCTCGAGTCTCGGGTCGACCTGCGCCGCGGTCAGCTGGAGCTGCTGCTGAAGGTGCTGGCGGTCGACGGGGTGGTCGAGTACGGCCAGGGCGGCTGGACGGCCACCGGCCGCGCCTGGGAGTTCGACAAGGGGCGCTACGACCGGATCGCGGAGGCGCGGGTCGCGGAACAGCACTCGATGCTCGAGTACCAGTCCACGACCGGATGCCGGATGGAGTACCTGACCCGCTCGCTCGACGATCCCGCAAGCGCCCCCTGCGGACGCTGCGACGTGTGCGCGGGTGCCTGGTTCCCGACGGAGGTCTCGATCGACTCGGAGCGCGGGGCCCGCGCCAGCCTGGGGAAGGTCGGTGTGGAGATCGCGCCGAGGGCGATGTGGCCGCAGGGACTCGACACGCTGGGGGTCACCGACGACGGCTCCCCCGTCAAGGGAAAGCTGCCTGCCGAGCAGCAGGTCGAGGAGGGACGGGTGATCGCCCGGCTCACCGATCTGGGCTACGGGACGAGCCTTCGCGAGCTGTTCGCACCCGACCGGGAGGGTGCCCCTGTGGACCGTGAGCTGCCGCCCGCCCTCGCCTCGGCCTGCCTCAGGGTCCTGAAGGAGTGGGACTGGTCGGAGCGTCCGGTGGCCGTCGCCTGGCTGCCGAGCGTTCGTCGGCCGAGGTTGGTCGAGTCACTCGGCTCAGGGATCGCCCGCGCCGGTGGCCTGGTGGCGCTCGGACCGCTGAGGCTCGAAGACGAACGGTCGGTTCCTGCGGCCAACAGCGCCTTCAGGGTGCGTGACCTGTGGCGTCGGTTCTCCGTGCCGCCGGAGATGGCGGGCAGGCTGCGTTCGCTTGGCGGCCCGGTGCTGCTGGTCGACGACCTGATCGACTCGCGCTGGACGATGACCGTCGCCGGGCGTCTGCTTCGCCTGGCAGGGGCGCCGTCGGTGCTTCCGCTCGCACTCGCCTCCGTTGCCTGAGCCTCAGCGGACCTTGACGTCCACCCAGGCCTTCGCGTAGCCGAACAGTTCGACGTGCAGGGTCGATTCGTAGCCGTCGTTCGCGTTGCAGTGGAGCAGACCCCACGGCTCGGCCGCGAGGGCTCCGAGCGGGCGGAAGCCGTGCCCGGTGACCAGCCGGTCAAGGGCCTCGACCAGCCCCACCTGGTCGATCGCCGCCGTGGCGACGCCGCAGCCGAAGACGGGGCCGACCCTCACGACGGGGTCGAGCACCTGCATCAGGGAGCGATCGTCGAGGAGGCGTGCGTCGTCCCGGTCGCGCCACACGAGCGGTCCGGTGGCCGTCTCGAGGATCTCCTGGATCGCGTCGAGCATCGGGCCATAGTGCGCGGAGTGGCGCCGGAGCAGTTCGTCGTTCATCTCACACACCCCCCTCACTGCGCCGGCCAGGTCATGACGCCGTTGATCCAGCGTCGGTACTCGTCCTCGGTCAACGTCACGGTGTGTGAGTCGGAGCCGGGGCCATGGGGGTTGCGCAGAATGATCTGCCCGTCGGGGGTGAACCCGACGACGGAGTAGGCGTGGCCGCCGTACAGCTTCTTGTGCGCGGGCACGTCGTCGGGCTGCTGCTCGGGCGCCCCCGTCGTCGCGACCATCGCGGAGCCCGGAGGCTCGGTGTCGAGGGTGTCGCGGATCTCGTCGAAGGGCACCTCGCGCGAGGTCTGCTCGTCGTAGGTCTTGCCGAGCACGATCTTGCCTGTCAGCTGGAAGTTGCTGCTGTCGATGTCGGGGTAGGTCTGCCGCATCGCCTGGGTGTAGATGCTGACGAAGTCGGGCTCCTGCGTCATGCCGTTTGACGGGAACTCGGGCAGCTGCCTCGGATCGACGCTCACCTGGATCGGGGCTCCGGTGTCCCTGTCATAGAGAGTGACGGTGTAGGTCTGCGAGTCCTCGTCCCACACCATGCGCCTGCGGATGAAGTCGGGGTTCGAGCGGGCGAGCGACATCAGGGGCGAGACCCAGGCGCAGTAGCCGGTCGAGCCCTGGGTGGTCAGATCGGCGGCCCGGGCCAGGGCCTCGTCGGAGAGGTCGAGGGGGCCCATGTCGAACGGCGGCGCCATCAGGCCGAGGGCCAGTGCAAGCACGGTGGCGAGGCGGCGGTCGACGAGGTCGGCGCGGTGCAGGATCGAGGTGGCCACGGCGCGCACGGCGTTGGCGATGGCGATCCGCCTGGCCGCCTCGCGCGGGTCAAGCAGGCCGAGGTCGAAGGCGGGCCGCGCTCCGCCGTCGTCGGTCACCACGACGTCTGCGGCGGCCGCGCGCTCGACCAGTTTCAGCATCTCGGTCGAGAGGTCCTGCATCTGCGCGGCCCCGGCGTCGAGGGCGTCTGCCAGGGGTGGGAGGGTCGTTGCCTGCTGCTCGACGACGTCGGCCTGCTGACGGCAGCGCTCGGCGATCATGGCACCGATCTCGTCGCTCCATGCCTTCGACATCGCGTCCGCGGCCGCACGGAGGGAGTCCGCCTGCGCCGTCGATCCGCGCGCCGATGAGCGCAACAGGTCGGCGGCCACCTGCCAACGGTCTCCCCTGAAGTTGAGCAGCCCGGGGACGCTGATGCCCACGCGTCACTCACCGCCCGCGCGGCGGAAGAACTCACGCGCCAGTTCGGTGTTGGTCGCCTCGGGCTTCTCGACGGAGGTCGCCGAGTCGTGCATCGCCTCAGCGAGCGTCGACGCGTTGCTGGAGAGGGTCCGCCACTGTTCGGCCAGATGTGCGGTGACCCGCCCGAGCATGGCGTCGGTCTCGAACTCGCCCTCGCCCGTCAGCGCGCCGAGATCGCCCGCGAGTCGGGCGAGCGCGACGCCCGCGGCGGCGACATGGTCCGCCTCCGCGTGCACCATTGATGGTCTGACATCGAGTCCCACGGTCTCTGCCTCCCCTGAACTCTGCGTCTGAACTCTGTGTCGGGCGTCAGTCTCCGAGGATGCCCTGAACGAAGCCCTCCGGGTCGAACGGGGCGAGGTCGTCGACGCCCTCACCGAGGCCGACGAGCTTCACGGGGACGCCGAGCTCGCGCTGGACCTGGACGACGATGCCACCCTTCGCGGAGCCGTCGAGCTTTGTCAGGACGATGCCGGTCACGTCGACGACCTCTGCGAAGATGCGGGCCTGGGTCATGCCGTTCTGGCCGGTGGTCGCGTCGAGCACGAGGAGGACCTCGTTGACGGGCGCCTTCTTCTCAATGACGCGCTTGACCTTTCCGAGCTCGTCCATCAGCCCGGTCTTGGTGTGGAGGCGACCCGCGGTGTCGACGATGACCACGTCGACGCCGTCCTCGACGCCCTTGGCGACGGCGTCGAAGGCGACCGAGGCGGGGTCTGCCCCGTCGACGTCGGAGCGGACGGTCTCGACCCCGACCCGTTCGCCCCACGTCGCGAGCTGTTCTGCTGCGGCGGCACGGAAGGTGTCGGCCGCGCCGAGCACGACCGACTTGTCCTCGGCCACGAGCACGCGGGCGAGCTTGCCGACGGTGGTGGTCTTTCCGGTGCCGTTGACGCCGACGACCAGCACCACGGCAGGATCACCGTCGTTCGCGGGAGTCAGGTTGAGCGACCGGTCGAGGCTCGGGTCGACGAGCCTGAGCAGTTCCTCGGTGAGGATCTCCTTGGCCTTGACCGGGTCGGCGACGCCGTCGACGGCGAGCCGCTTGCGCAGCGCCTCGGTCAGCTCGGTGGCCGGTCCGACGCCGAGGTCAGAGGTGATCAGCGTGGTCTCGAAGTCGTCCCAGACGTCGGCGTCGATCTTGTCGACCGACAGCAGGTCGGCCAGCGCGCGGGCGAGGGCGTTGTTGCTGGTGGACAGGCGGCGACGCAGCCGGGCCCAACGGCTGAGCGGCGCCTCGGGGCGCTCGACCTCGGGCTCGACGACGGCAGGCTCCGGCTCGACGACCGGCTCGACGAGGACCGTGGAGCCGGGCTCCTGCGGTTCGAGGACCTCGACGACCTCTGGTTCGACGGTCTCGGTCGGACTCGGCGCCACGACGACCTCGTCGCCGCCGACCTTCGACTCGAGTTCCGCCTTCTCGGCCTGCTCGAGCTCACGCTGCTTGCGGCCGTCGAGGTAGACGATGGCGCCGGCCACGACGATGGCGATGCCGACGATCGCGATTACTGTCCAGAAAATCCACACGCCGACATCCTAGCGGCGAGGGCCGTTGACAGTGCCCCTGGCCCTGCCACCGCCCGGCGCAGGGCGGCTGCTCAGCGCTCGTCGAGGCGGCGCAGGAACTGCGGCACCTGTCCCTTCGCGTTGAGGTGCAGATCGGCCTGCCGGGCGATCCGCTCGATCCTGCGGTGACGCACGGAGAGGTGACCGGAGGAGACGGCAACGATGAGGAAGACACCGGCCGCGAGGGCCAGGACGACGAACAGGGCGATCAGCGTGGCTGCGGCGAGCGGCATCTCGGGTCCTTTCCGGGGTAAGTGATTCCAGTGTGCCACCGGCAACTGGCTCCCCCGGTGAGCGTCGCCCGGCGCGTCAGGCCTCGGCGAGGCGTTGGGACACGACCGTCGAGATGCCGTCTCCGCGCATGGTGACGCCGTAGAGCGAGTCGGCGATCTCCATCGTCCGCTTCTGGTGCGTGATGATCAGCAGCTGCGAGTTCGCGCGCAGTTCCTCGTAGATGCCGAGCAGTCGGCCGAGGTTGGCGTCGTCGAGGGCCGCCTCCACCTCGTCGAGGATGTAGAACGGGCTCGGGCGGGCGATGAAGAGCGAGACGAGGAACGCGACAGCCACCAGCGAACGCTCCCCGCCGGAGAGCAGCGAGAGCCGCTTGACCTGCTTGCCTGCGGGGCGGGCCTCGACGTCGACGCCGGTGGTGAGCCAGTTGCCCGGTTCGGTGAGGATCAGCTTGCCCTCACCTCCTGGAAACAGCCGGGTGAACACGGATTCGAAGCTCTTCTCGACGTCCAGGTAGGCCGCCTCGAACACCTCCTGCACGCGCTTGTCGATCTCATCGACGATGCCGAGCAGATCGGTGCGGGTCTGGCGCAGGTCCTCGAGCTGTTCGGCCAGGAACTGGTGCCGCGCCGTCATGGCGTCGAACTCCTCGAGCGCGAGCGGGTTGACCCGCCCAAGCACCGCGAGATTGCGTTCCGCGGCACGCAGGCGGGCCGTCTGCTTGTCGCGGTCGAACGGGACCGGCTCGGGCTGCTCGTCCTCATCGGTGAGCGCCGTCCCGTCCGGTCGGGTGATGACAGGCACTGGCTGGTCTGGACCGTACTCGGCGATCAACCGGTCGGGTTCGAGGCCGAGCTCGCTGAGAGATCGGTCGACCAGCTGTTCGATCCGCATCCGGTGCTCGATCCGCACCATCTCGTCCTTGTGGGCGCCTCGGACGATCTCGTCCAACCGTGAGCTTGCCGCCTTCGACGCATGCCTGGCCTGCGTGGTGCCCGACTCGGCCTGCCGCCTGGCCTGTTCAGCCGCGTCGCGCTGCGCGGCGGCGCGCTGCCTCGTGGTCTCGACCCGGTCGGCGAGCAGGAGGGCCGCCTCGTGGACGACCCGGGCCACCTCGGCCTCGCGACGCAGCTGCTCGGCACGTTGCCTGGCCTTCTCGCGCGACTGGCGCTCATGCTGGGCGGCCCGCTGTAGCGAGTCGGCGCGTCCCCCGATGGCCTTGAGCTGTTCCTCGACGCTGCGCAGGGCCAGCCGTGCATCCATCTCGGCCTGCCGCGCCCTGCGTGCCTCCGCTGCGAGCGCATCGCGCTCCTGCGGGTCGGGCTCGGCCAGGTCGTCCTCGGCGGAGGCGGCCTCGAGTCGCTGGGTGAGCTCGGCGAGTTGCTCCTCGTCGCGGCTGCGCGCGGCCTGCGCTGCGTCGACCGCCTCGGCGAGCCGCTCCGCCTCGCGGGAGGCGCTGGCCTGACCCTGCCGGAACGAGTTGAGCTGGTCGGCGACTGCTGCGAGTTGGGCGTCGGAGTCGTGCAGGAGGGCGAGTGCCTCCGCCTCGTCGCGCCGCGCCTTCTCGAGTTCGGCCGCGACGCCCTGGGCCTCGAAGCGCAGCTGTTCGCTCGTGTGGAGCACCTGGGTGAGCGCGTCCCTCGCATCGGCGAGTTGGGCCTGGACCTCGAGCAGCGAGGGGCCCGCAGCGGAGCCGGACTCGATCAGCCAACTGGAGTAGAGGTCGCCTCCGGCGGTGACGGCGACCAGGTCCGGATGCGCGGCGACGAGGGCGGCGGCCTCGTCCGCGTCGGCGACCCGGACCACGTCCGCGAGCAGTCGGTCGAGTGCACCGTCGAGGCTCTCCGGCCCGCTGACCAGGTCGCGCACCGGGGTTCCGACGCCTGGACGTTCGCCCGTCCTGGCCGCGCCGGTCAGGATCAGGGGTGCGCGCCCCAGGTCTTCCTCGTCAAGGAACCGGGAGGCCGCGAGGGCGCCGTCGAGGCCGGTGACGACGACGGCCTCCGCCATCCCACGCAGCGCCGCCGACACCGCGGCCTCGTGACCTGGCCGGGCGGTGATCAGCTCGCTGAGGCGGCCGACGACATCGTCGCGCCCTGCCTCGAGCAGATCGGCGGAGCCGTCGCGTCGCTGGGTGAGCAGGTGCAGCGCCTCGACGCGGGCCTCCAGCGCGGCCCGCGACCTCGCGGTCTCCGTCTCCCTCGTCGCGAGGTCGGCCGCCCTCTCCTCTGCGGCGGCGACGGCCTGTGCGGCACGCTCGTAGGTGGCGTCGAGGTCGGACTCGGAGTCGCCGAGTCCTGCAAGAGAGGACTCGGTGGCGTGGTACCTCCCGGCGGCCTCCTCGGCCCGCGCGAGCGCCTCCTGCCTGCGTGCGTTGAGCCGTGCGATCTCCTCGTCGGAGGCCTCGAGGCGCGACCGGATGGAGTTGACCCGCCCGCCGAGCCTCGCCACCCCCTCCCGGCGGTCGGCGATGGCGCGCAGGGCGGCGCCATAGGCCTGCTCGGCGGCGGCGTGCTCCTGCTCGGCCGCGTTGCGCCGCAGCGTAGCGTCGGTGAGGGCGGCACTCGCCTCGTCGGCGTCGGCTCGCAGGGCCTGTTCGCGGGCACGCACGTCCGCCGCCTCCCGCTCGAGCGCCTCTGGGTCGCGGCCGCCGACGTCGAGGCTCGGCTGGTTCTCCCCGGCGCGCATCCGCTCGGCGGAGATGGAGACCGTGGTGGTGACCCGCTCCCTGAGGCTGGCGAGGTGGTACCACTGTTCCTGGGCGGCGTCGAAGTCTGCAGCGGCCGACTTCAGCCGCCGCTCGGCCGCCTCCTCGGCCTCCTGCGCCTCGGTGACCGCCTGTTCGGCCCGCGCCTTGGCCTGCTCTGCTGCGGCCTCGTCCGCGAGTTCGGCCGCGAGTTTCGCCTGTTCGGTTGAGAGCTCGTCGGCGAGCAGCCTCGCCTTGGAGTCGCGCAGCTCCGCCTGGATGACGGCGGCCTTCCTCGCCGCCTGGGCCTGCCTTCCCAGGGGCTTGAGTTGGCGCTGCAGCTCCCCGACCAGATCCTGGAGGCGCTCGAGATTCGCCTTCGTCGCCTCGAGCTTGCGCAGCGCCTTCTCCTTGCGCTTGCGGTGCTTCAGGACGCCGGCCGCCTCCTCGATGAAGCCGCGGCGCGACTCGGGCGTGGCCTGGAGGATGGCGTCGAGCTGGCCCTGCCCGACGATCACGTGCATCTCACGGCCGATGCCGGAGTCGCTGAGCAGTTCCTGCACGTCGAGCAGGCGGGCAGAGGCGCCGTTGATGGCGTACTCGGAGCCGCCGCTGCGGAACATCGTCCTGGTGATCGTCACCTCGGAGTACTCGATGGGCAGCGCACCGTCGGAGTTGTCGATGGTGAGCTCGACCTCTGCCCGGCCGAGCGGGGCCCGCTTGGTGGTGCCGGCGAAGATGACGTCTTCCATCTTGCCGCCGCGCAGCGTCTTCGCTCCCTGCTCACCCATCACCCAACTCAGGGCGTCGACCACGTTGGACTTGCCGGACCCGTTGGGGCCGACCACACACGTGATCCCGGGTTCAAACAGCAGCGTCGTCGCTGACGCGAAGGACTTGAACCCGCGCAGGGTGAGCTTCTTGAGGTACATGGCCTATTCGGCGGCCTCGACCTCTGGCGCATCGTGGTGCGCGAGATTGCCTGCCCGGACCGCCCGGAAGGTCCAGAGCTTGTTCACGATGAAGTTGATCGGCATGGTGATGATGATGGCGATCAGCTGCGACCAGTATTCCCGGGACTGCAGTCCCCGGTCCTCGTGGAAGTACGGTTCCGGCAGGAAGAACGGGCTGGTGGGGTTGGTCATCGCCATCTTGAGCACCAGGCCGACGAGCGCCGCCACGGAACCGACGGCCAGGAACGGCCAGAACTCCTTGAACCACCCGGCGTGCTTGTGGGACTTGAAGGTCCACCACCGGTTCAGCTGGAAGTTCCACACGCACGCGACGATGAAGCCGACGATCCACACGAGGTGGGTGAACCGGAAGTTCCAGGCTCCGAGGAGGGGGAAGATCACGTCGCGGCTGTTGACGGTGCCGCCGTTGAGCTTGTTCATCACGACCGCGACGGCCATGTTGACCAGGACGCCGGAGCCTCCGACCAGGCCGAACTTGATCAGCTGTCGGAAGCTGTTTGCGTACTTCGCGGTGAGGTCCTTGATCACGGGCGTCCCTTCGGGGCCCGTTGACACCTCGGGCACAAGTATGAGCTGCGGTTCATGAAACTGCGTCTGACGATGGCAGTTCCACATCTTCTGCAGGGTTCTCCCTCGCGACCATAGGCCTCGAGACCCCTTGAGAAGTAGCCCGACTCACCGTTGACGTTCACATACAGGGAGTCGAAGGACGTTCCGCCCTGCCGGAGCGCCTCGTCCATCACCGTCCGGGAGGCGTCGAGGAGTTCGACGGCCTTGCGAGGGCCGAGGTCGGTGGCCGGAAGGTCGTAGTGGATGCGGGCGCGCCAGAGCGCCTCGTCGGCATAGATGTTGCCGATGCCGCTGATCAGCGACTGGTCCAGCAGCGCGCGCTTGACCCCTGTGCGTCGGGTGCGGAGCCGCGCGGCGACCGCACGCACGTCGAACGCGGGGTCGAAGGGGTCGAGCGCGATGTGCGGGACGGGGTCGTCGGCGGCTCCCGCGCGCAGATCGAGCCCGCCGAACATGCGTTGGTCGACGAAGCGGAGCTGGAAGCCGTCGTCGAGGTCGAAGAGCACGCGGGTGTTGCGCGGCAACTCGTCGCCCGGACGGTTGATCCGGAACTGCCCGCTCATGCCAAGATGCACCACGAGGGCGTCATCGCCCAGGGCGAGCCACGTGAACTTGCCGCGCCGGCGGATGTCATCTATGCGACGACCGGTGAGTTCGACCGCGAACGCCTCGGGCCCGATGGGATGGGTGCGCACGGGCCGTGGGTGCAGGACGGTGACCTTGTCGATGCTGCGGCCCGCGGCATGGCTGGCGAGCCCGCGTCGGACCACTTCGACCTCAGGGAGCTCAGGCACGGGCCAGCTCCTGCACCGCCAATCGGGCGGCGATCTGTTCGGCCCGCTTCTTGCTCGGGGCGGTTCCCTCCCCCATCGGCTCGCCGTTGACCAGGACCGTCGCGGTGAAGACCCGCTGGTGGTCGGGCCCGGTTCCGCTCACCTCGTAGCGCGGGAGGCCCCAGCCTCGTTGGGCGCAGACCTCCTGCAGGACGGTCTTGTGGTCGGCGTAGTCGCCCGTCGCCTCCGAGGCGGCGATCAGCTCGTCGAAGGTGCGGTGCACGAAGAGGGCGGACGCCTCCGGCCCAGCGGAGAGGTGGATCGCCCCGATGACCGCCTCCATCGTGTCGGCCAGGATGGAGGTCTTCTCGGTTCCGCGGGTCGAGATCTCGCCCTTGCCTAGCAGGAGATGTTCGGCGAGATCGAGGCTGCGCGCGACTTCGGCGAGGGCGACCGCACTGACCACGCTGGCGCGAAGCTTCGCCAACTGCCCCTCGCTGAGGAGGGGGTAGCTGCGGTAGATGTGTTCGGTGACGACGATCTGGAGGACCGCGTCACCGAGGAACTCCAGGCGTTCGTTCGACTGGATACCACCGTGCTCGTAGGCGTAGCTGCGGTGGGTGAAGGACAACTCAAAGAGCTGGGCGTCGACCACGACGCCCAGCTCCTGAAGCCGGTCTTGGAGCCTGCTCACCCGCGTCTCCCGCGGGGTAATGGCTTGAGGCTCAGGCCTCGAGGACCTGACGGCGCTCACCGCGGGGGCCGTACTGGCCGCAGCTCGGGCACGCGGTGTGCGAGAGGTGCTGCTCACGGCAGGCGGGGTTGGCGCAGGTCACGGTGGGGACGACGGACGTCTTCCACTGCGAACGACGCGAACGGGTGTTGCTGCGCGACATCTTCCGCTTCGGAACGGCCACGATCTTCTCCTTATGTCTTGCGACTCAAAGTCAGTTGGGGTTGTCCCCGGTCAGTTCGGTGAGCTTCTCCCAGCGAGGGTCGATCTTCTCACCGTGCCCATGGTCAGGGTCGAGGTTCCGGTTGAAACCACAGTCGGGGCACAGACCCAGACAATCTTCCCTGCACAGAGGCGTGAACGGCAACTCGAGCACCACGGCGTCGCGCAGAGTCTCCTCGAGGTCGATCGTCTCGTCGACGACGAGGCTCTCGTCCTCCTCCATCTCCCTACCGGGATAGAAGAAGAGTTCCTGCACATCGAAGCTCTGTTCGTCTTCGATGTCTGTCAGGCATCGGGCACACTGGCCGTGCAGTTCCACGGTTGCCGTTCCCGAGACCAGGACACCTTCGGAGACTGACTGGAGCGTGAGATCAAACTCCACGTCGGAATCCTGCGGTACTCCGATCACTTCGATGCCAAGGTCGGCCGGTGCAGGTACCGTCGTCTCGATCCGCTTCATCGCACCAGCCCTGCGACCGAGCTCGTGCACCTCGAGAACGAGGGGCGAGCGGCGATCTGGGTGGGGATGCACGGGTGACACGTCGGATCTCCTTCGTAGACCGTCCATGAATCTCGTCATGACCGACCGCCAACTTTACCGCGCTGTACGCGCCGGTCCAAATCCTCGACGACACTCATACATAGTCCCCGCGAACGAAGGGGCCGTACCTCACATACTTTTCCCCGGGAAACAGTGACCGGCCACGATGGGGTGTGGAGGTTGGAGAGAAGCTGTCGATGGCAGCCCGAGTCGAGATCACGAAGAAGTACGCCAAGGCCTATGCCGCGGCCCCGAAGAAGGGCAAGTCCCAGATCCTCGACCACGTGGTCGAGATCACCGGCTGGAACCGTGACCATGCCCGCCAGCAGTTGGTGGCCCGGTTGAAACAGGCCCCGGGACGGGCCACCGCGACGGTCGCGGTGATCGATCGGCGCAAGACCAAGGCGTGTAAGTACTCCTACGACGCCAGGCTGATCCTGCAGCGGGTATGGGCGGCCTCGGGGGGCAGCTGCGGGCAGTACCTCGCCGCATCCATGAGCGATCTGATCGATGCGATGGAAGCCGAAGGCGAACTGGTGCCTAGCCAGGACCGTTACAGCGCCGAGGTCAGGGCCGAGCTGGAATCGATGTCGGCGGCCACGATCGACCGGTACCTCGCACCGGCGCGGGCGAAGGACCCGATCCGAGGAAAGACCGCCACCAAGCCCGGCAGCCTGCTACGAAACTCGATCACCGTGCGTAAAGCCGGTGACGAGGTCGAAGCCGAACCCGGGTTCTTCGAAGTCGACACCGTGGCCCACTGCGGCCCCACGCTGAAGGGCGAGTTCGCCCGCAGCGTGAACTTCACCGACATGCACACCGGCTGGAGCTTCACCTACTCCATCCGCAACAACGCCCACCTCCACATCCGGACCGCGTTCGACCACTTCATCGCCCAGGTCCCGTTCGCGGTCACCGGGATCGATTGTGACAACGGCTCGGAGTTCATCAACCACGACCTGATCGGCTGGGCCGGCCAACGAGAGGTGTTCTTCACCCGGTCGCGGCCTTACAAGAAAAACGATCAAGCCACCATCGAATCGAAGAACAACCACCTCGTGCGCCGCTACGGCTTCTACCACCGCTACGACACCGCCACCGAACTCGCGTTACTCAACCAGCTATGGCCGCTGGTCAACGACCGGCTCAACTTCTTCACCCCCACGAAGAAACCCGAAGGCTGGGCCACCGACACCGTAGGGCGCCGCAAACGCCTCTACGACAAGCCACGCTCCCCCTACCAGAGGCTCCTGGCCGCCGGGGTCCTCAACCCCGCCCAGGAAACAGAACTAGCCGCCTACAAGGCCACCCTCAAACCCGTCGCAATGCAACGACGCATCACCGAGATCCAACAGGAGCTCACCCGACTCGCAGGCCGAAAGACAGCCCGTCTCGAACAACACATCGCATGGAAGGCACCCGACCCCGCCGGCCTCAAAACCCGGGCCAGCTAACCCTTGTTTTCGCGGGGAAAAATATCTGAGGTAAGGCCTACCATTTCGCGGGGACTTGACAGTGAGGTACCACGTCCTCCGAGCCGTTGCGCGAGACGGCGGATAGGGTTGCCGCCATGTCCTCGCAACCGTCCGACTACCAGCGTCTGGATGCCCGGGCCGTCAAGGCCACCGTCGACCGACTGACCGGCCGGATCAGGGCGCGCTTTCCGGAGCGGAACCTCGGCGAGGTCTCCGCCTCGCTTTCCGGGGCTATCGACGAGCTGCTGCTACGTCCCCAGGCGCGCTGGTACGGCTGGGCGCGGATCGCGTCGCGGGTCGTGGTGTTCCTGTTGATTGCGGTGCTCTTCATCGCGCTCGCCGTGCTGATCGGGCAGGCCGCCGACGACCGCCAGCCCGAGAGCGTGTGGGAGTGGGTGCAGATCGTCGAGTCGGTGATCAACGACATCGTCTTCGTCAGCATCGCGGTGTTCTTCCTGTGGCAGCTCCCCCTGCGATGGGAGCGGTCGCACGACCTGGCCTCGCTGCACCGGCTCCGCTCGCTCGCCCACGTCATCGACATGCATCAGCTGACAAAGGACCCGGACCGACTGAGGGCGGACTTCCGCAAGACACCCCAGACGGTCGAGCTCGGCATGACCGCAGCCGAGCTGAGCAACTACCTCGACTACTGCTCCGAACTGTTGTCGCTCGTCAGCAAGACCGCCGCGCTGTTCGCGGAGCACACCCAGGACAACACGGTGCTGCAGACGGTCGACAGCATCGAGGACCTGACCACGGGCATGGGACGCGAGATCTGGCAGAAGATCGCGCTGCTGCCCGGTCGCGCCCCGCGTGAGATCGACGCCGAGCACCGAGTGCCTGGCGGCTACGGGGCCTGAGAGGGAGGCTGTGTGCTGCCGGTCGCCGCGGAGATCGCCTCGGGGACGTCGAAGGGCAGCAGCCGGGCGAGGATCTCGGCGACCTTGTCCATCAGCAGCCTCGCCTCCTCGCCGGTGGTGGAGCGGGCCTTCGTCACGAGCTTGACCGCGACCTCGGCCTCTTCACGCCCGGGCTCGTCGTAGAAGTCGAGACCGACCCGTTCGGCCGCCCTGCGCGCCTGGGTGAAGGCGTCCTCCACAGAGCCCGCGAGGTCGTGTGCCTCGCGGTCGGAGAGGTAGCGGTGCTCGTCGTCCCAGGTGCCGAGTTTCTCGAAGAAGAGCCCGGACTCGGCGGTGTTCCCGTCGAAGAGGGACGGGTGCTCGATCACCCAGACGAGGTCGGTTCGAAGGTCGCCGAGCCGCTGCTTGACCGCCTCCACCCTCTCTGCGGAGCGCTGCTTCGACGGGTACAGCGGGGCGGGCTGTCGTGGGGGCAGGTATCTCTGCGCAGTGTGCCGCTGCGTGACCTGCTGATGGAGCGGGAAGCCCGGATCGTCGGGCAGTTCGCCGTCGACCTCCGGGAAGTCCACCTGCTCGAAGTGCTGATAGTGGTCGATCTCGCGTCTCGACTGCCTGACGGCGAGCGACAGCCACACCAGCAGGAGGCACACCCCGAGAATCAGGACGAAGGACACGCTCACCCCCTCGGGAATCTGGCCGCGAGGGCCTCCTGCACGTTCGGCGGGACGTAGCGCGACACGTCCCCGCCGAGCCGGACGACCTGCCGGATGATCGTCGAGGACAGCGTCACGTGCTCGCGGGCCGCTGGGAGCAGGACGGTCTCGATGTCGCCCATCTCCTGGTTCATGTGCGCCATCTGCAGTTCGAAGTCGAAGTCGGCCCCGAAGCGCAGCCCCTTGACCACGGCGGGGATTCCGCGCTGCCTGCAGAAGTCGACGAGCAGTCCGTCCATCGCCTCGACGGTGATCCCGTCCAGATCGGACGTGGCCCCCTTGACCAGCTCGACGCGCTCGTCGAAGTCGAACAGGTAGCTCTTGGTGGAGTTGTTGCCGATCGCGACCACCACCTCGCCGAACAGGGCGTGGGCACGCCGCACGACATCGAGGTGTCCGACGGTGATCGGGTCGAACGATCCGGGGCAGAGGACCTTCACTGTTGCTCCTTGGAGGGTGTTGGAGCGACAGTACCGTCCCCGGCCGTCACGCCGCAGCGGCACTGCCCTGCCTGTTGGCCGCATGGCAGCATGGGCACATGACGAAGCTGTCCGGTTCCGAGGTGAGTGCCCTCGCGATCAACGTGGCCGTCCCGGAGGCCCTGCGCTGGAGGGACACCCGACGCGAGGTCGAGTACGAACTGCAGTCGATCACCGTCCGGCTGCTTCCGGACGGCACCCTGGCCGCGAAGGCCTACGGCCGTCCCGTCGCAGGCGGCCGGGGAGGCTACGTGTCCTTCCCTGTGCCGGAGCGCCCCGAACTGCGTGAACTGGTGGCGCGTTCGGCCGACCGGGCCGCCCAACTCTGGGCAGAGCACCGGGGTCTGGTCACCTGACCCCCACGCGGGTGTGAGCTCAGTCGACCGAGCCGTAGTACAGCGTCGTCTCCCCGTAGTTCTTCTCCCAGGTGTCGGTGAAGGACGACGGCCACGCGGGTGCCCGGTACCGCGCCGAACGCTCCACGACGACCAGTCCCCGGTCCGCCACCGCGTGCTCGGCGATGCCAGCGAGCAGGGACTCGACGGTGTCCGTCGGCACGTCGTAGGGCGGGTCGAGGAAGACCAGGTCGAAGCGTCGGCCCGGGGCGGCGGCGAAGGTCTCGGCCTTCGCGGACCTGACGTCTGCCTGGAGGCCGAGTTCGCGGGCGTTTGACTCGATGAGCCGTGCGGTCGGCCGATCGGCCTCGACGAGGACGACCGGCCCGGCTCCCCTGCTCGCGGCCTCGAGACCCACGGCTCCGGACCCTGCGTAGAGGTCGAGCACCGAGACCCCCGCGAGTTGCTCCGCGGCCTCGGCGTCGACGGTGTTGAACCAGCTGACCAGCGCCGAGAACAGAGCCTCGCGCGTGCGGTCGGTCGTCGGCCGGGTGTTGGCCCCCTTCGGAGTGCCTAACCTGCGGCCCTTCGCACGCCCGGCGATGATCCGGCTCACGACTTCTCCATCCATTCGCCCGCGGCGAGATCCTCGGCCTTCGTCATCAGGTCGGCGAGCAGCGGATCGTCGGCGGCGCGGGCGTCGTCGAGCACCTCGTCGGCCAGCACCTTCGCCTGCCTGATCACGTCTGCGTCGGTGAGGGCGCGCAGCAGCTTGAGGGTGCCGCGCCCTGACTGGTTCGCACCGAGCACGTCGCCCTCCCTGCGGATGGTGAGGTCGAGCTCTGCCAGTTCGAAGCCGTCGTCGGTGGAGGCCATGGCGCTCAGCCGGGTCTCGGCGTCGAGGTTCTCGGTCACCGGGGCGAGCAGCAGGCACAACCCCGCGTGGCCGCCGCGGCCGATGCGTCCGCGCAGCTGGTGCAGCTGGCTGAGGCCGAAGCGGTCGGCGTCCATCACCACCATGACGGAGGCGTTGGGCACGTCGACGCCGACCTCGATCACGGTCGTCGCGACCAGCACGTCCAGCTTCCCAGCCGCGAAGGCGGCCATGGTCTCGTCGCGTTCGGCGACGTTCTGCTTGCCGTGGACGATGCCGATCCGCAGCCCCTTCAGCGCACCGGAGGCCAGCTGCGGCGCGAGGTCCTCGACGGCAGCGAGTTGGCGTTCGCCGTCGGTCTCGATGCCTGCCTCGACCTGGGAGGCTGAGATCGCGGGGCACACGACGAAGGCCTGCCTCCCGTCGGCGACCTCCTCGCGGATGCGCTGCCAGGCCCGGTCGACCCACGTGGGGTGCGCGACGGTGTTGACGAAGACCGTCTGCACCGCCTGACGACCAGCCGGGCGTTCCCTGAGCTCGCTGACCTCAAGATCGCCGAAGACGGTCATGGCGATCGAGCGCGGGATGGGGGTGGCCGTCATTACGAGCGTGTGGGGCTTGTTCTCGGCCTTCGCGGAGAGCGCCGCACGCTGTTCGACGCCGAAGCGATGCTGCTCGTCGATCACGACCAGGCCGAGGTCGAAGAAGGTGACGGGGTCGCTGAGCAGTGCGTGGGTGCCGATCACGATCCCCGCGTCACCCGTGACGATGTCGTTGAGGGCTTCGCGCTTGGCGGCCGTGGCGCGGCTCCCGGTCAACAGGACGACGCCGGTCGCGTCGGGGTGGGCGCCGAGCTGTCGTCCCTCGCCGAGGTCGCCGAGCATCCGGGTGATGGTGTTGTAGTGCTGCTTGGCAAGCACCTCGGTGGGCGCGAGGAGCACCGCCTGGCCACCGGCGTCGACGACATCGAGCATCGCGCGCAGCGCCACGATGGTCTTGCCGGAGCCCACCTCTCCCTGCAGCAGCCGGTTCATGGGCGAGGAGCCGGCGAGTTCGGCGAAGATGGTCTCCCCCACCTCCTGCTGTCCTGCGGTCAGGGTGAACGGGAGCCGCTCGTCGAAGGCCTCGAGGATGCCACCGGATCGGCGCGGCCTGGGGGTCGCCTTCTGGCTGGCAAGTTCCCTGCGCCGGGTGGCCATGGCGAGCTGGATGCCGAAGGCCTCGTCGAAGCGGAGCCGGTCGACGCCGATCCTTGCCTGGTCGACCGAGGTGGGCTCGTGGACGGCCGTGAGCGCGGGCTCGAAGGGCAGCACGCCCGCCCGCTCGACGATCCAGTCCGGCAGCGTGTCGCCGCGCAGGGTCGGCAGCACCATCTCGATGGACTCGGCGATCACCCAGGTGGGCAGCTTCGAGGAGGCCGGGTAGAGCCCGACGAGGGTGGCGCGCTGCACCTGCCGCTCCATCGCCTCGCGCGCCGACGCGTTCTTCCCGCCGGTCACGCGGGCACCGTCGAGGATCACATAGTCGGGATGGGTGAGCTGCAGCTGGCCGTTGAAGACGCCGACCTTGCCCACGAAGATGCCGCGGGAGCCCGGCGCGAGCTGCTTGGCCCAGTATTCGAGCACGTGGTTGCGTTTGGAGAAGAACGACAGCGAGAGGTAGTCGCTCCCGTCGGTGAGAGTCGCCTGGACACGCCCCGTGCCTCGGCTGTGCTTGATCTCTGAGCGCACGACCTGCGCGATGACGGCGACGTCCTCGCCCACCTGGAGTTGCGCGAAGGAGGTCATCTCGGTGCCCGCGATGTAGCGGCGCGGCACGTGCCGGACGAGGTCGTCGACGGTGTTGATCCCCAGCTTGGCGAACTCTCCCGCGGTCTTCCCACCGACGACGTCCGCCAGTCGGCGCGACAGCTCGCGGTAGATGGGGGTGCGCCAGGTCGCCATGGGGGCAACCTTACCGATCGGAGCCGACAGTCGCTCGCGGCCGGCGGCGACCTGTGGACGAAGCGTCTCGGCCGCACGCGACGTAGGGGCAGGCGCGCGTCAGGAGGGCCGGCAGCGCAACAGACGGCCGCAACACCCACCAGGGCCGGCCCGCCCGAGACGAACCCTCCCCAGCAGGGCGATACCAGTGGGCGCTGGGCCGGGACCTCCCACTCTCGCGCCCACAACCCCCACACCGCCTCACCGCGACACCAAGGGAGGGCCGGGACGGACGACCGGGCCGGGCCGACGGCACCCCGGCGATGAAATCGGTACCGCCGCAGAGAACCCGGCCACGCCAACAGCGCAACAGACGGCCGCAACAAAGTCGCCCAGAAGCCCCCCGTCGCCCCTCTGTGCAGTTGTGCAGACCCGACCACCCACCAGGGCCGGTCCGACCTCCCCAGCGGGCCGCCACGCCGCACGGGCGCCCGGCCCGGGCAACCGGCAGCCAACCCTGCGCAGCAGAGGGACCAGGGACAAAAGGAAACCGGCGGCCCGCAGAAGCGGACCGCCGGTTTCGGGCGCCTAGATCAGCGCGAGACCTTCCCTGCCTTCAGGCAGGACGTGCACACGTTGACGCGCTGCGCAGCACCGTTGATGGTGGCGCGGACGCGCTGAATGTTCGGGTTCCAGCGACGGTTGGTCTTCTTCTTCGACCACGGCACGTTGTGACCGAACCCAGGTACCTTGGCGCAGACATCACACTTCGCAGCCACTGGAATCTCCTTGTAGTTCGAGCCCAGGCCGAGGCCTGGAGTTTCTGTTCGAGGGGTGCCCTCAAGAGAAGGCAACCGCACAATGTTAACCCGCGGGGGCGCTGAGATCAAACCGATCACTTGCGTCGACGACGGGAGCCCGACTTGCGCTCCCCACCGTCTGCGGGGGCCTGCGATTCGACGGGCTCGTCGAATCGCAGGTAACCGGCACCGTGGCAGTGGTCGCACTGCTCGGTGAAGGCCTCCAGCAGCCCCGTGCCGATCCGCTTGCGGGTCAGCTGGACGAGGCCGAGGCTGGTGACCTCGGCAACCTGGTGGCGGGTCCGGTCGCGGCCGAGGCACTCGACGAGACGGCGCAGCAGCAGGTCGCGGTTCGAGGGAAGCACCATGTCGATGAAGTCGATCACGATGATGCCGCCGAGGTCGCGGAGCCGCAGCTGGCGCACGATCTCCTCGGCCGCCTCCAGGTTGTTGCTGGTGACGGTGGCCTCGAGGTTGCCAGCCGAGCCGGTGAACCGGCCGGTGTTGACGTCGATGACGGTCATGGCCTCGGTCCGGTCGATCACGAGCGATCCACCGGAGGGCAGGTAGACCTTGCGGTCGAGCGCCTTGGCGATCTGCTCGTCGATGCGGAACTTCGCGAACACGTCCCTGCCGTCGTCACCGGGCTGGAACCGCTCGACCCGCTCGAGGAGGTGCGGGGCGACGTGGCCGACGTAGGCGGAGATGGCGTCGTAGGAGTCGTCCTGCTCGCCGTTGCCCTGGACGATGAGGCGTCCGAAGTCCTCGGTGAAGAGGTCACGGACGATGCGCAGGGTCAGGTCGGGCTCCGCGTAGAGGGCCTGCGGTGCGCCGCCGGTCTTCGACTTCTTCTCGATGATCTCCCACTGGGCCTTGAGTCGGTTGACGTCGCGGACCAGTTCCTCCTCGCTGACGCCCTCTGCGGCGGTGCGCACGATCACCGACTCCTCGTCGGAGATCAGGTTGCCGAGCACCTTGCGCAGACGCTGGCGCTCGCTGTCGGGCAGCTTGCGGGAGATGCCGCTGAGGTGGCCACCCGGCGAGTAGACGATGTAGCGGCCGGGAAGCGAGATGTGCGAGGTCAGGCGGGCGCCCTTCGCGCCGACCGGGTCCTTCGTCACCTGGACGAGCACGCTCTGGCCGGACTTGAGGACGTTTTCGACCTTGCGGTTCTCACCGGTCACGCCGAACGCAGCCCAGTCGACCTCGCCCGCGTACAGCACGGCGTTGCGGCCGCGGCCGATGTCGATGAAGGCGGCCTCCATGCTCGGCAGCACGTTCTGCACCCTGCCGACGTAGATGTTGCCGATCAGCGAGGCCGCCGAAGCCTTGTCGACGTAGTGCTCGACGAGGATGTCGTCCTCGATCACGGCGAGCTGCGTGTAGTTCTCGGACTGGCGGATCACGAGCTTACGGTCGACCGACTCCCTGCGGGCGAGGAACTCGGCCTCGCTGAGGATCGGAGCGCGACGGCGACCCGCTGCGCGGGACTCCTTGCGACGCTGGCGCTTGGCCTCCATCCGGGTAGAGCCCTCGATGCCGGTCACCTCGTCGTCGATGGAGCCTTCCTTGTCGGAGTCCCCACGACGGCGGCGACGGCGGCGGCGGCGCGTGGTCGAGCCGCCTTCCTCGGACTGGTCGGAGGACTCACCGTTGTCGCTGTCCTCGCTCGACTCGTCGCCCTCGGAGGTCCCGTCGGAGTCGTCGGACGAGTCGTCATCGGATCCGTTGGTGTCGTCGTCGTCACGGGAACCGTTGCGGCGACGGCGACGGCCTCCCCTGCGGCGACGACGGCGGGCCGGGCGATCGTCGTCGGAGGAATCCTCGTCGGTCGACTCGTCGTCCTCGTCCGAAGTCTCCTCGGTGGCCGACTCGTCCTGCTCGGACTCCTCGTCCTCGTCGTCGTCCTCGTCGGAGTCGGCGGCGATGGCCCCGGCAAGCGCCGCGAGCTCGGCCGCACGGGCCTCTGGGGTCATGAACGGGTCGGCAAGCACCGAGCGGCGGGCCTCTGCGAGGTCCTCGGCGGCCTTCAGCGCGGCGCCGATCGGATCGTCGTCCTCGTCGGCCTGCTTGGTCTCGGGTGCCGCGGCGGAGCGGCTCGCGCGACGACGGCGGTTGCGGGCCGGGGCCTCCTCGCGGTCTGGCTCCGCCTCTGCCTCGACGGCAGCGACCGACTCGACCTCCAGCTCATCGGAGGCTGCCTCGACTGCCTCCGCAGCGGGGGCCTCGACGACCTCGGGAGCGGCCGCAGGGCGGCTCGCACGACGGCGTCGCGTCGGCGCAGGAGGCTCGACGACGGGGGTCTCCTCGACGGGGGCATCCTCCACGACGGCGACGGCCTCGGTCTCCTCGACCGGAGCGGAGGCGGGCGCCTCCACGTGGACAGGCGCTGCCGCGGCGCGGGTGGCGCGACGGCGACGGGCGGGCTTCTGCTCCTCGACCGGGGCCTCCTCAGCCTGCGCGGCCTCCGCCTCGGCAGGCGTCGCGATGCTGGTCTCGACGACATGGGCGGGGGCCTCGACGTGCTCAGCGGCAGCGGCAGGGCGGGTCGCGCGACGGCGACGGGCGGGCTTCTGCTCCTCGACCGGAGCCTCCTCAGCCTGCGCGGGCGGCGCCTCAGCGGGCGTGGCGATGCTGGTCTCGGCCACCTGGGCGGGGGCCTCGACGTGCTGGGCCGCAGCGGCAGGGCGGGTCGCGCGGCGGCGGGTCCTGGGCGCCTCTGAGGCAGCGTCGGGCTGCTCGGGCGTGGCCTGCTCGACCGCGGCCTCAGCGGGAGCGGCCGTCTTGCGGGTGGCGCGGCGGCGGGTCGGCTTCGTCTCGTCGGTGACCGGCTCGGCAGCAGCCCGTGCGGCGGCCTCCGGCTCGGTCGGCTCGACGGTGGCGACGCGGCGGCGGCGCGTGGGTGCGGCGCCCTCCGGCTTGGTGTTGGCCTTGCGGCGCTTGGGGGTCAGATCGCTCTTCACAGCGGAGGCGGGTGCCTCGGACTCCGGCGTGGGCTCCGCGGCGACGTCGGCCTTCGGCGAGCCAGCGGTGCGGCTCGCGGCGCGGCGGCGACGCGGGGCGGGGGCGGAGGATTCCTGGGGCTCGGTCGACTCGTTGGAGTTTTCAATGTCGAGCATGGCGGCTCCTTAACGCGCATAGCGCGGACAGGCACAGGCAAGCTGTGCACCAAGACAGAAGGTCGGCCGAGGCTACGAGCAGTCGCGGCAGAACTGCCGCGGTGCAGCTCGCTGCTCCCGGGTGGCACCGGCGGTGCCGTGACCTGATTGTTATTCTCGCACAGGTTCCCAAATTCCGGCGTATTTCCACTGTCAGCGGAGCGGGTCGCCAATCTCGCCGTCGCGCAGCGGGCCCTGGGCCAGCCTGGTCAGCAACGCCTGGGCGGGTACCCGCTCGTCGAGCATCCGCAGAGCGGTGAGCACATCGTCTGGACGCACGAGCGGCGTCTGATGGATGGAGCGGAGGGCGAGCGTCTCGTCGTCGACCACCGTGAGGGTGACAAGTGCCGAGCGCACGTCGAAGGTGCGCATCCCGTTCTTGGTCATCCGCTCGACGGTGAACTCGTCGTTGGCCATCAGCGCCTCGACCGCAGGGGCAAGCACGCCCGGTTGCGCCCCTGCCGTCTTCATGATCCAGTCCGAGGCCTGGAGCAGGTCGCCCAGCGACTCCTTCACAGCGTCGGCCGCGTCGAGGACCACGAAACCGGTGGGCATCACCGCGTTGAGCGCCTCGGTGATCTTTGCCGGATCGCAGACCTCCTTCAGTCCCAGCTCGACGTACTCGGCCTCGCTGGCCGCCGATGTCGGCGCCGCGTTCGCGTAGGAGATGCGCGGGTGGGGATTGAAGCCCGACGAGTAGGCCATCGGGATCTCCGCGCGCCGCAACGCCCGCTCGAGCGCGCGGCCGAAGTCGCGGTGCGAGGTGAAGCGGCCGGGGCCACGCTTCGCGTAGCGCAGGCGCAGCTTCTGCGCCGGAGGTGCCTGCTGGACTGGAGGTTGACGGTTTCCCACGGCTGGAAGTGTAACGGCACCCGCCGCCGGGTCAGCCCGTGAGCGGCGCGGGCAGCCGGTGCGGGCCGCGGTGGCCGTGCAGGGGGGCCCCCGCATGATCACCGCCCTTGGCCGCCCGCTTTGGGTATCGTGATCGGGCTGACGAGAAAGGCCCTGACGTGACCGATGCCCTGCGCCGCTGGTGGCCGCTTGTCGCTCTGCTCGCACTCGCGTTCAACCTGCGTCCGGTTGCGGTGTCGGTGGGGCCGGTCCTCGCCGAGATCGCGGGCGACATCGGGTTGAGCGGTTCCCTCGCCGGACTACTGACGTCGCTGCCGACGATCTGCTTCGCCGTGTTCGGTGCGCTCGCGCCCGCCGTCGCGCGCCGATTCGGCGACCACCTGGCCATCGGCATCGCGCTCGTGCTGCTGATCGTCGGCCAGGTCGGCAGGCTCATGGTCGACGGCTCAGCCTCGTTCCTGCTGCTGTCGATGGTCGCGCTGTCGGGCATGGCGCTCGCCAACGTGTTGATGCCGTCGCTTGTCAGGCGCCACTATCCGGGCAGGATCGGGATGGCCACCGCCCTGTACTCGCTGACGATGACGATCGGGGTGACGCTCGCGAGCGCCACGACGGTGCCGCTTGCCAACGCGCTTGGCGGCTGGCGTGCGGCCTTCGTCGCGTGGGTGGTCGCCGCGGTCGCGGCGCTGCTCTGCTGGCTGCCGCTGCTCGGCCAGCGGGAACCCATCCGCTCCCACGAACTCGCCCGGGTCACCCTCGGCCAGATCGCGCGCACCCGGCTCGGCTGGGCGCTCGCCGTCTTCTTCGGGATCCAGTCCTCGCAGGCCTACTCGATCTTCGGCTGGCTGCCGAGCGTCTACCGCTCCGCCGGGCTGGACGAGGTGCAGGCCGGCCTCATGCTCGGGATCGCCACCGGGGTCGGCATCCTCCCCGCCTTCCTGATCCCCGCCTACGTTGCCCGGACCAAGAACCCGAGCGTGCTGTTCGTGAGCCTGATGGTGTTCCTCGTGGCCGGCTATCTCGGCCTGATGCTCGCCCCGACGTCGGCCCCATGGCTCTGGGCGGTGTTCCTCGCGCTCGGCACGGCCTCGTTCCCGCTGCTGTTGGCGCTGTTCGGCACGCGGGCGCGCACGCCGGTCGCCACCGCGGCGCTGAGCGGGTTCGCGCAGTCGGTCGGGTACGTGATCGCCACCCTTGGCCCGCTCTCGTTTGGCATCCTCCATGCCCGCACCGACAGCTGGACGCCTTCGATCGTGCTGCAGCTCGTCCTCGTGGTGCCGATGCTGATCGCCGGGCTGTACGCGTGCCGTCCCCTTCTGGTGGAGGACCAGCTCAAGGACTAGCGCTTCTTGTACAGCTTCTTCGACTGGTAGACGGGCTCGCTGGTGACGTTGACCCCGAGGTTGCGCAGGATCCCCTCGTCGACGGAGCCGAGAATCACGCTGCTGTGCATGTCGCAGCCGCGCAGCTCCCGGAGATGGTCGAGGGCCGCCTCAGCGTTGGGGTCATAGGTCGCGCTCACCGACAGCGCGATCAGCACCTCGTCGGTGTGCAGGCGAGGGTTGGAGCTTCCGAGGTGCTCGGTCTTCAACGTCTGGATGGGCTCGATGGTCTCGGGCGCGAGCAGACGCACCGAGTCGTCGATGCCAGCCAGCGCCTTGAGGGAGTCGAGCAGCATGGCCGAGCAGGCGCCGAGCAGCGCGGAGGTCTTGCCCGTCACGATGCGACCGTCGGGCAGTTCGATGGCGGCTGACGGCCCCTTCGACCTGCGCTCCACCTCGAGGGCGGGACCGACGACGGGCCGGTCCTCGCGCACGATCCCGACCTGGCTCATGGTGAGCGCGATCCGGTCCGAGATGGTCGGCTCCAACTCGTCGCGACGCTCGGCGACGAGCGCCTTGAAGTAGCGGCGGATGATCTCCTGCTTGGCGGCGTCACGGCACACCTCGTCGTCGGAGATGCACACTCCCGCCATGTTGACGCCCATGTCGGTGGGCGACTCGTACGGCGAGCTCCCCGTCAGTCGCTCGAGCAGAAGCTTGAGCACCGGGAAGATCTCCACATCACGGTTGTAGTTGACGCACTGCTCCCCGTAGGCGGCCAGATGGTACGGGTCGATCATGTTGACGTCGTCGAGGTCGGCCGTCGCCGCCTCGTAGGCCAGGTTGACCGGGTGGTCGAGCGGGAGGTTCCAGATCGGGAACGTCTCGTACTTGGCGTAGCCGGACGAGATCCCGCGCTGATGATCGTGGTAGAGCTGCGAAAGGCAGGTCGCCATCTTTCCGCTGCCGGGACCCGGCGCCGTCACGACCACGACATCGCGCTCGGTCTCGATGTACTCGTTGCGGCCGTAGCCCGCCTCGCTGACGATCAGCGAGACGTCGTTGGGGTAGCCCTTGATCGGGTAGTGCCGGTAGACCTTCAGGCCCAGCCGTTCGAGCTTGCGCTTGAAGGCGCGGGCCTGACGATGCTCGTCTGTCATCTGCGTGATCACGACGCTGCCGACGAACAGCCCATAGGAGCGGAACTCGTCGATCAGTCGCAGCACGTCGGACTCGTAGGGGATCCCCAGATCGGCCCGGACCTTGTTGCGCGCCAGGTCATGCGCGGAGACGGCGATGACGACCTCGACCTCGTCCTTGATGGTCTCGAGCATCTGGATCTTGTTGTCGGGCGTGAACCCGGGAAGGACGCGCGAGGCGTGGTGGTCGTCGAACAGCTTCCCGCCGAACTCGAGATAGAGCTTGCCCCCGAAGCGCTCGCGGCGCTCGTTGATGTGCTCCGACTGCAGTGCGAGGTAGCGTTCCCGGTCAAATCCAACGTTGCGCGTCACGGGTGTCGATCGTATCGTGCCACCCCTGGAATCCCCCATCCGCACCGGATCTATGATCCCGACATGACGGAACTGACGCTGCACCGCTACGGCAAGCCGGGGGGCCCCACTCTGGTGCTCGTGCACGGCCTGACCGAGGACGCAACCACTTGGCCCGACGCCGTCGAGCACTGGGGTGACCGGTTCGACCTGCTCACCGTCGACCTGAGAGGCCACGGCACCTCACCGCGCTTCACGGCCTCCCAGATGGGCTCGACATCGCGGGTCATGCAGGACGACCTCGAGGCCCTTCTCGCCTCGCTCCCCTCCCCGCCGGTGATTGTCGGGCACTCGCTCGGCGGCTACCTGGCCGCCCGGATCGCGCTCGAGACGCCCCACCTGATCAGAGGGGCGGTGCTCGAGGATCCCGCGAAGCCCCCGCAGGACGGTGAGGAGACCACCTTCGACCAGTCGCTCTTCCGCTCCGAACAACTGGCGTTCGTCGACCTCGTCACCGCACATCGCGAAGACGAGATCCAGCGGATGGAGCTCGAGACTCCCTGGAGCCGGGCCGAGATCGAGGCGTGGGCCGACTCCAAGGCGAGGGTGGACAGGTCCTACCTCGCCGAAGGCCTCGCCCTTGCCGAGGGGCCGTGGGAGGTGGGCCTCTTCAGCGAGTTGAGCGTCGCGACCCTGGTGGTCGTGCCTGCGGGTGGCGAGATGGCCCCCGACGTGCGCAAGGCGGCCAATCCCCTGGTGGAGCGGGTCGACGTCGAGGGCGCGGGTCACTGCGTCAGACGTGACCGGCCAGAGGAGTTCTTCGCCGCCGTCGACGCCTTCCTCACCCGCGTTCTCAGCTGAAAACACGCCTCCTGACCGCGTTGCGGGTAGGGTAACGCACCGTCCCTTACCCCAGCGGAGGAGATCTGCGTGCAGTCCGACGAACAGAACCGGTCGCCGAAGGAGGGAATCGGGCCGAAGGCCCGACGCCTGCTGAAGAAGGTCGAAGAGACCTACCCCCACGGCATCCATCCAGCCCTCGTGCCCGGCATCAGCGTCGAGGAGCAGCGCAACCGCTACGGCACGGACAAGGTGGTCTTCGGGGTGACGGCGATCCTGATCGTCGCGTTCATCGCCTGGGGCATCATCTCGACCGAGAGCCTTTCCGCGGTCTCGGCGGCGGCCCTCAACTGGACGCTCGAGAACGTGGGCTGGCTGTTCACCGGTCTTGTCGCGGTCATCCTGCTCTTCATGATCTTCATCGCGCTCAGCCGCTACGGCAACATCCCGCTCGGCAAGGACGACGAGAAGCCGGAGTACCGCAAGTTCTCCTGGATCGCCATGATGTTCTCCGCTGGCATCGGCATCGGCATCATCTTCTTCGGTCCGCTCGAGCCACTCACCTACTACCAGTCCCCCGCCCCCGGCGCGGCCGGGCCGGAGACGCCGGAGGCCGCGGTCAAGGCGCTTGCGCAGACCTTCTTCCACTGGGGAATCGGTCCCTGGGCGATCTACGGGCTGGTCGGCGCCGCCGTCGCCTACGGGGCCTTCCGACGCGGCCGGGTCCCGCTCATGAGCTCCATCCTCGTGGCGCTGCTCGGCCAGAAGCGGGTCGACGGGGTGGCAGGACGGATGGTCGACATATTCGCCATCGTCGCGACCCTCTTCGGCACCGCAGCCTCGCTCGGCATCGGCGCGATGCAGATCGGCAAGGGCGTGGAGATCGTCAGCGGCATCGGAGCGCTGCCCAACGCCGCCCTGATCGCGATCGTCGCCGTCCTGACCGCCGGTTTCATCGCCTCGGCGGTCTCCGGCGTCGGACGCGGCATCCGCTGGCTGTCGAACATCAACATGGCCCTGGCGCTTGCGCTCTCGCTGTTCATCTTCATCGCGGGCCCGACCCTGTTCATCCTGAACATGTGGCCCGCGGCGCTCATGGAGTACGCCCAGAGCTTCTTCCACATGCTGGGCCTCGGCCCCTCCTACGGCCCGGAGGCGGCCGAGTTCACCGGAACCTGGACCGTCTTCTACTGGGCATGGTGGATCTCCTGGTCCCCCTTCGTCGGCATCTTCCTCGCCAAGATCTCCCGCGGGCGCACGCTGCGCGAGTTCGTGCTCTACGTGATCACCATGCCCACCATGGTGTGCGTGTTCACCTTCGGCATCCTCGGCGGCACCAGCATCTGGCTACGCCAGCAGGGCGATTCGATCTCCTCCGGGGACGCCCCCGAGCAGTTGTTCTTCCACGTGCTCGACACGCTTCCGCTCTCCCAGTTCACCCCCATCCTCGGCATGGTGATCATCGCGATCTTCTTCATCACCTCCGCCGACTCGGCCTCCATCGTGATGGGAACGCTGTCCCAGCGCGGGAACTCCGAGCCGACGAAGGGCGTGACCATCTTCTGGGGCCTCGCCATGATGGGCATCGCGGTGGTCATGCTCCTGGTCGGCGGCGGGGACGCGCTCGACGGCCTGCAGAACATGATCATCGTCTCGGCGATCCCGTTCGCGGCGATCATCGCCGCCATGATGATCTCCTTCGCAAAGGACCTGCGCTCCGACCCGCTCGTCATCCGGCGCCAGTACGCCGCCTCTGCCCTGCGCAACGCCGTCCGGCGAGGCGTCGACAAGTACGGCGACGACTTCAGCCTCTCCGTGCAGCGCGCCCCGGAGGGCCAGGGAGCCGGAGCCAACTTCGACTCGCACGATGCCTCCGTCACCGAGTGGTACCAGCGCACCGACGAACACGGCGCCCCGGTCGACTACGACTACGCGACCGGCACCTACGCCGACGGCTGGACCCCGGACGGGGACGTGCCCGACGAGGTGCTCACCGAGACGGAGATCCCGGACGACAAGATCGAGGGCCGCTGAGCCTCCGGTGATCCTGCCCTGACCGGCCCCGTTGTTAGCATGGCCGTCTCCGATCGGAAGGCAGAGATGCGTCACCCGCTACGAACCGGCCGCACGCTCGTTGTCCTGGGCGGCTTCGCCCTGAGCGGCTGCTCACCGACGGGAGTGGGAGGCGGCTGGTCCGTCACGTCCGCGCTCGCGGAGCTGCCAGCCTCGGCAGTCGGAGACCAGCTCATCCTGCAGACTGCCGAGAACAAGGGAGCCTTGAGGCGGCCGGCATCGAGCGAGGCGAAGACACCGATCCCCGCGACTGGCTGCCCGCGGTGACGGGCGTGGGCGAGGACGCGTCGAAGATGTACGTTCCCTTTCCGGAGACGTCGTCTCGACGTTCATCACCAGTCCTGCTCCATTCGACCCGACGCGGTTCATCGGCTCGGACGACTCGGAGGAGGAGGCGAGCCTCCTGGAGGCTCACTTCGAGGCCACCGCCCCGGCCGCGCCCTTCGATCTCATCGCCGTCGGCTGGGCGGCCGACGCCGCGGTGGTCGTCTACCACTTCAACGGGGAGGCCGATGCCGAGGCGCTGCGCGCCAACTGGAAGAACGGGATCACTGCCCGCCGCGAGCCGGTGCTGGAGGGGTACACGCTCGGGGACGTGAAGGCAGAGGGTCAGATCGGCGTCGTGCGTCTGAGCGTCGACTCGGGGATCAGGGCCCCACAACTTGCCCCCTGGCTGGGCGGAGAACCACTGATGAGCAGCAGATGAACGAGAGGAAGCCCATGCGCACCATCAGCGTCACAGGCATCGCCGTCCTGGCGTTTGCCTCGTGCGTCCCGGACACGGCCGGCGACGATCCCACGTCGCCGCCGTCTGCGTCCACGAGCGACGAGGCCGCTGCCGGTTGGAGCGTCGAGCAGGCACTCGGACAGGTACCAGCCTCGGCGGGGGGCGATCCGCTCTGGCTGAGCGGCGCCGACCTCGACGCGGCCCTCGAGGCATCGGGGTTGCAGCGCGGCTCCGCCGATGACCCCAACCCCGAGTGGATCAGGCAGCTCAGCGGCAACCCACCCGGCGACTCCCACATCCACGTCGGGTTCCCGGAACTGCTCGCGGTCGACCAGGCGACGACAAGGCGGATCACAGGGTTCGACCTCGGGCAGGCGGACGGCTTCGTCACTGTGGGCCGCAAGCCCGACACCTTCACTGTTGTCACCGGCGACCTGGGCGAGGACAGCCTCGCCGACTCACTCGTGGAGGTCGACGGACCCATCCGAAGTGACATCGAGGGCGAGGACCGCCAGATCAGTCAGCCAGGAAACCCCGACGCCCTGGACTGGACCGGCGCGCCGACCAGGCTGGCGGCCAAGGACGGCGCCATCGCGCTGTCGGCCTCAACTGAGGCGGTCAAGGCCTGGCTCGACAGCGGAGACACGCTCGCCGATGACACGGGCCTGGCCTCGCTGGCCGGCGCCCTCGACGAGCGCGGAGCCGTCTCAGTGGTGATCAGCGGACCCGTCGCCTTCAACCCCTCGGCGGGCCACAGCCCCGACACGACGGCCGAGGTCCCGTTCGATGCGGTGGCCCTCGCCTGGACAGGCGAGAAGGTGCTCGTTGCCTACCGCGTCGACAGCGAGGCGGACGCGGCGGCCTTCGAGACGATCTGGAAGACGGGCCAGCTGAGCACGAGCGGGCAGCCGATCGACATGTTCGCCAGCGTCGACGGGGCCGAGGTCGGCGACGGAGTCGCCGTCGTCACCCTGACGCTCGCCGACGGCGTGCCGCCGATCATGCCGCTGATGCTGCTCGAGCAGGCCGACGGCAGGTTCGCCTCGCGCTGACCGGGTCAGACGAGATCCGGCTTGACCACCGTCAACGGCAGGAGGGTGCGGCCGGTAGGGCCGATCTGGATCTCGGTGTCCATCTGGGGGCACACGCCACAGTCGTAGCACGGCGTCCAGCGGCAGTCCTCGACCTCGCGCTCGTCGATGGCGTCCTGCCAGTCCTCCCAGAGCCAGTCACGGTCGAGTCCTGCGTCGAGGTGGTCCCAGGGAAGAACCTCCTCGTAGCCACGCTCGCGGGTGGTGAACCAGTCGAGGTCGACGCCGAAGTTGGCGAGCTCCTCGTTGGCTGCGGTGGTCCAGCGCTCGTAGCTGAAGTGCTCGCTCCAACCGTCGAACTTGCCGCCCTCGCGCCACACGCGCTCGATGACGCGGCCGACACGGCGGTCGCCGCGCGAGAGCAGACCCTCGATGATGCCCGGCTTGCCGTCGTGGTACCGCATGCCGATGGCCTTGCCGTAGTTGCGGTCCTGCTTGATGGTCTCCTTGAGCAGCATCAGGCGGTGGTCGATGGTCTCGGCGCTTGCCTGCCCGGCCCATTGGAACGGGGTGTGCGGCTTCGGCACGAAGCCACCGATGGACACGGTGCACCGGATGTCGCGGGTGCCCGAGGCCCGGCGTCCGGTCTCGATCACCCGGGTGGCGAGCTTCGCGATCGCGAGCACGTCCTCGTCGGTCTCCGTGGGGAGCCCGCACATGAAATACAGCTTGACCTGCCGCCAGCCCGACGAGAACGCCGCGGCCACCGTGTTGATCAGGTCGTCCTCGGAGACCATCTTGTTGATCACCTTGCGCATCCGCTCGGATCCGCCCTCGGGGGCGAAGGTGAGGCCGGAGCGGCGTCCGTTGCGGCTGAGTTCGTTCGCCAGGTCGATGTTGAAGGCATCGACGCGGGTCGACGGCAGCGAGAGCGAGACGTTGGTGCCCTCGTAGCGGTCGGCGAGCTGCTTGGTGACCTCCGCGATCTCGGAGTGGTCTGCCGAGCTCAGCGAGAGCAGGCCGATCTCCTCGAGGCCGGTGGCCTTCAGCCCGCCCTGGACCATCGCGCCGATCGTCTCGATGTTGCGCTCGCGCACCGGACGGGTGATCATGCCCGCCTGGCAGAAGCGACAGCCGCGGGTGCAGCCGCGGAAGATCTCAACGGAGTAGCGCTCGTGCACCGTCTCGGCCATCGGGACGATGGGCTGCTTCGGGTAGGGCCACTGGTCGAGGTCCATCAGGGTGTGCTTGCGCACCTGGTGCGGGACGCCCGGCCGGTTCGGCGCGATGCGCTGGATGCGGCCGTCATCGAGGTAGTCGACGTCGTAGAACCTGGGGACGTAGAACGAGCCGGTCAGCGCCAGGCGCATCAGCAGCCCGTCGCGTCCGCCCTCGCGGCCGTCCTCCTTCCACTCCCGGATGATGTCCGAGATCAGCAGCGAGGCCTCCTCACCGTCGCCGAGCACCGCGACGTCGATGAAGTCGGCGATCGGCTCGGGGTTGAACGCGGCATGCCCTCCCGCGACGACGATCGGCTCGTCCTCACCACGGTCGGCGGCGTGCAGCGTGAGCTGCGACAGGTCGATCAGGTTGAGCAGGTTGGTGTAGCCGAGCTCGGTGGAGAAGGACACCCCGAGCACGTCGAACAGGCCGACGGGGCGGTGCGCGTCGAGCGTGAACTGCGGGATCTGGTGGGAGCGCATCTGCTCCTCCATGTCGGGCCACACCGAGTAGGTGCGCTCGGCGAGGATCCAGTCGCGCTCGTTGAGCACCTCGTAGAGGATGGCGACGCCCTGGTTGGGCTGGCCGACCTCGTAGGCGTCCGGGTAGGACAGGCACCAGCGCACCGGGACCGAGTCCCAGTCCTTGACGACGGAGTTGTGCTCTCCGCCGACGTACTGGATCGGCTTGCTCACCTGGGCGAGCAGCGGCTCGAGCCGGTCGAAGACGGAGTGTGCTGGGAGCGCTGGCGTGGTAGTCATAGCGCCGCCCAGAATAACGGTCGCCGCCCCGAATCCCTAGGTTCGCGACGCGTCGTCGCGTTCCGCCGCGCCGACGGGACCCGTCGCGGCAAGCCCGGACCGTTTCGCGAGCCAGGCGATCAGCAGGCCGGCCAGCAGCATCGTGAGCACCTGGAGCAGGAGCTCCGGGCCGCCGACGCCCGATGACCGGTCGAACTGGGCCTCCATGTCCTGGAACGGGAGCAGCGCCATGCCGATCATGTTGTTGACCACGTGGATCGCGACGGCGCCCTCGAGCCCGCCGGTGCGCCACACGAGCCAACTTGCGATGGCGCCCATGGAGAAGTAGACGACGTTGAGCCACACGTCCGTCGACGCGTGCAGACCCATGAAGATGAGCGTGTTGACCAGCCCGCCGACCAGCGCCGCGACCATCGGCGCGGCGAACCATGAGCCGACCGTGCGGAACACGAGGCCGCGTAGCATGTACTCCTCTGCCGCTGCCTGGAACGGCGTGACCAGCATCAGGCCCACTAGCAGCCACCACGTGTAGTCACGCACCGCGAGGCCGAGCGACTCTGGGCCGTCGATCAGGATGGAGACGGTGGTGTGCACGGCGAACACTGCGGCGGTGACCCCCACCGCCTTCCAGAAGAAGCCCCAGCGGAACCGGCCGACCACCGATGACAGGAACCCGGGTCGTTGGCGGCACAGCCGCACGATGAGGAAGGCGCAGGGCAGGACGAGCGCGATTCCCAGGCTGTTGGCGAACACGACCTCGGGCGTGAGTGATCCCTGGGTGAGCGCCTCGAGCTCCTCCATCGTCGGGAACCCGTCGAGGGACAGGGCGACCAACACCGTGACGGTGGAGAGCGCGATGAACGCTCCCCCGAGCAGCAGTGTGGCGACGATGGACATCCACGGCAGCAGTCCAGGGGCCCGCCAGAACTGCGGATACCTGGTCTGCTGGACGGGCAGGACAGGCTCCTGCACGCGACCGGGTCCCGGCGCCGGCCAGCTCTGAGCGGCGCCCGGCCCCGGCGGTGGCCCCCAGCTCGCCTGGGTGGGAGGCGTCCACTGCGGGGGGCTCGGCGGCCCCCACTGAGCCGGTGACTGATGCGGCGGCACGGGTGGAGGTGGCCAGGCGGATCGCTCGCGCTCCCACTCGGACAGTGGCTCGGGCGTCGCGCGGCGTGGCTCGACGGGCGGGCCAACCTCGTCCACGTCCGGGCCGGGGAGCAAGCGGCCCGGGTCTGAGTCGTCGGTCACAGGTCCGGGTACCAGAGGGCGATCTCGGAGGCGGCCGACTCGGGCGAGTCGGACGCGTGTACGGCGTTGTGGCGTGTGGACTCGGCGTAGTCGGCCCGGATGGTGCCCGGGTCGGCCTTCGTCGGGTCGGTCGCCCCGTGCAGCGCACGGACGCGCGCGATGACGTCCTCGCCCTCGAGCACCACGGCGACCAGCGGTCCAGACGTCATGAACTCGCTGAGCGCCGGGTAGTAGTCGCGCCCGACGTGTTCTGCGTAGTGGCGTTCGGCGAACTCCGGTGTGATGGTTCGCATGTCCATGGTGACGATGCGCAGACCGGCCTGCTCGTAGCGGGTGAGGATGTCCCCCACGTGCCCGGCGGCGACGGCGTCCGGCTTGATGATGACGAATGTGCGCGCGGTCATTGAGCGCTTCCCTCTCGGCGGTGGGCTTCGATGCGCCGGCCTAGCACGACGCAGGTCACCCAGATCAACGCGAAGATGATACCCATGGCATACATCCATGGCGTGAACAGCCCCAGCGCAATGGTCGCGACCTGCGCCAGCCAGCCCACGTAGTAACCCCACCGGTGGCGCAGACCCGCGGCGCCGACCAGGCAGAGCACGCTCGCGACTGCGCACACGGCCGCCGCCGTCGGGAGGTTCCAGGCCTCCACCTGGACCATGCCGATGTAGCCGAGCCAGATCACGATGACCTGCATCACGAGCGTCGCCATGGCGGCCGAACGCATCGGGTTCGACGGGTCGAGGCTCACTCGTCGTTCTCCTTCTTGAGCAGGTCGCGTGCCTCGCCCGCAGCGATGACGGATCCGGCCACGAGCACGCCCGCCTGGGTGCTGGAGGTGTCGGCGAGCATGACGGCCAGGTCGAGCGCCTCGGCCATCGTGGCGGCGCGATGGACCTGGTGTGAGGACCAGATCGTCTCGGCCAGCGTCGCCAGCTCGTCGACGGGACGGGCGCGCGGGGTCGAGGAGACCTTCGTGATGACGATCTGGTCCATCTTCTCGGAGAAGATCTCGAGCACCTGCTCGGCGTCCTTGTCCTGCATCATCGCGACCACGCCGATGACGGGGTCGAAGTCGTAGCTCTCGGTGAGCGTGTCGATCGTGGCCCGTGCGGCCTGCGGGTTGTGGGCGGTGTCGACCACGATGGGCGGCGAGGTGCGCACCAGCTCCATCCGTGCGGGGGCCTCGACTGCACCGAGTCCCTCCACGATGATCTCCGGGTTGAGCGGCTGCGAGCCGAGGAACGCCTCGACGGCGGCCACGGCGAGGGCGGCGTTACGGGCCATGTGCTCACCGAACAACGGCAGGAACACGTCGCCGACCGGTCCGCCCGCCGTCTCGAGGCGCAGCAGCTGGCCGCCTACGGCCAGCTGGCGGTCGATGACGCCGAAGTCGGGGCCCTCGGCCTTGACCGGGGCACCGACCTCAACCGCGCGCTCGAGCAGGATGCGGGCGGCGGCCGGATCCTGACCTGCGAGCACCGCGGTCGAGCCCTGCTTGATGATCCCCGCCTTCTCCGCGGCGATCTCGGCGACGGTCTTGCCGAGGATGTGGGTGTGGTCCAGCCCGATGGGTGTCACGACGGCGACCGTCGCGTCGGCGACGCTTGTCGCGTCCCACCGTCCGCCGAGCCCGACCTCCATCACGATGACGTCGACCGGCGCGTCGGCGAAGGCGGCGTAGGCCATGCCGGTGAGCACCTCGAAGAAGGTCATGTCGACGCCGTCGAGCTTCTGCTCGTCGACCATGGCGACGTAGGGCTCGATGTCGGCCCAGACCTCGTCGAAGCGCTCCTCGCTGATCGGCTCCCCGTCGATGACGATGCGCTCGCGCACGTCGCTGAGGTGCGGGCTGGCGAACCTGCCGACCCGCAGCCCCGCGGCCCGGAGAACCGTGTCGATCATGATCGCGGTGCTGCCCTTGCCGTTGGTGCCTGCGATCTGGATGACCGGCACCGCATTCTGCGGATCGCCGAGCAGATCCATCAGCGCGGCGATCCGCGTCAAGCTCGGCGCGATCCGGTGCTCGGGCCACCGGGACGTCAGGGCTGCCGTCAGTTCGGCGTGTGTGGAATGACTCATGGTGCCCTCAGCGTACAAGCGACGGCTTAACCGCGGGTGCCTGCTCCGCGCCTCGGGCGCCCAACTACGCTGAACGGCAAGCCAAGGCCGACAGTCACAGGAGACCCGATGGCATCGAGCGGCAGCCGACGCGAGGCGCTACGCAGGCTACAGGAGGCCGAGGAGCGGGCGCGCCGCACGAAGCGCATCACGATCGCCTCGGTGGTCACCGTCGCGGTCGTCGTGGTCGTGATCGTTGCGGTGGTGCTTATCCAGGCACTCTCCGGAGCGAAGATCTCCGAGGATCAGCAGCGGCCGCCCAACGCGACGGCCGGGCACGGCATCCTGGTCGGCGGGAAGCAGCCGAGCGACGGCGTGCCCCACCTCGTCATGTACGGCGACTACCTCTGCCCTGCCTGCGCAGATGCCGAGTCGGTCTTCGGCTCGACCATCCTCACCCTGGTGTCGGACGGCAGCATGACCGCTGAGGTGCGACAGGCCCACTTCAAGGACGGCGCCGCGACCATGGGTCCGTCCAAGAAGGCCGCCGTCGCGGCAGCCGCCGCCGACAGTGTCGGCCGCTTCGACGCGTATCACGCCGGCCTGTTCGCTTCACAACAGACGGGGTTCACCGACGAGTTCCTGCGCGAGACGCTCCCTGCCCAGATCGGCATGGAGGGCGAGGAGCTGACCCGGTTCCAGGCGCTGTTCGACGAGGTGGCCTTCAACGACTTCACGGACGAGGCAGACGGGTCGCTCGAGGCGGCGGGGGTCTCCAGCACTCCGACCTACCTGGTCGGAGAGACCAAGCTCGACCTCGCCACCATCGGCGCCACGCCGGAGGAGTTCCTGGCCGCGGTCAGGGACGCTGCCTGACGGGACTGGACCTGACAGGGCGGCGGCGCGCACCTTCACCGCCCGGCGAGATAGTTGAATGTGGGATCTCTTTGGTCCGACGGTTAGGATGGGCACGTCCAGCCGGTCTGGGCACCCCACGCCAGCATCACAAGGAGTACCCGACCCATGGCCAACAACTCGTCGTTGAGCAAGCGCGCGGCGCTGCGCCAGCAGCAGGAGATGGACGAGCGCAGCAAGCGCAACAAGCGCGTTCTTTTCGCAGGCATCGGCGTGGTCGCCGTTGTCGTGGTCGTCGTGCTGGCGATCGTGATCGGTCAGGCCATCATGAAGGGCCGAGGCATCACGGAAGACCAGGTGACCCCACCCAACGCGACGAGCGGGTACGGCATCCTCCTGGGCGGCAAGCAGCCCGAGGAGTCGAAGCCGCACCTGGTGCTGTACGAGGACTACCAGTGCCCCGCGTGTAAGGCGTTCGAGGAGAGCTACGGTCCGGTCGTCGAGCAGCTCGTCGACGAGGGCAAGCTGACTGCGGAGATCCGCACCGCCTACTTCCTCGACGGCGCGGCCAACTTCGGCCCCTCCCGCATGGCGGCGATCGCAGCCGCGGCGGCTGACGAGGTGGGAAAGTACCGCGAGTACCACGACGTCGTCTACGCCAACCAGCCCACCGAGGGCGTCGGCTACCCGAACACCCAGCTGCGCGACGACTTCGCCAAGCAGGCGGGCATCGAGGGAGACGACCTCGCGACGTTCCAGAAGATGTTCGACGAGAGGGCCACGGCCGACTTCACCAAGGCCGCAGGCGACAAGTTCAACTCCGAGCAGATCGGCAGCACCCCCACCTACCTGGTCAGCGGCGTGAAGCTGCAGTTCGCCGATGAGAGCAACAACGTCCTGATCATGCCGACGGCCGAGAGCTTCCTCGAGGCAGCCACCAAGGCCTGGGAAGAGGGCGGCAAGAAGATCGACGGCTGATCCGACCGGAGGTTAGGCTCCACGCATGAGCCAGCCACCCAACAGCAACGGCCCCTGGCAGGGCCCTCCGCCTCAGGGCGGCCCTGCCGGGGGTCGCCCCTTTCCCGGGCAGAACCCCCAGCAGGGACCCAATCCCCAGCAGGGGCCGGGCTGGCAACAGCAGCCTCATGGGCCCCAGCAGCAGGGGTCAGGTGCGCACAACCACCAGGGCGGTCAGGGCCAGCACTACGGCCCCGGCGGGCAGCCGGGTTGGCAGGGGCAGCCGAACTGGCAGCCCCGGCAGGGGCCGGGCCCCGGCCCAGGCAAGAGCGGTGGCCCGCTGAAGGTCGTGCTCATCGTGGCGGCCATCATCGTCGGCCTAGGCGTCATCGCCTTCGGTACGTACCTGGCGGTCACAGCGGGCCAGCGCGACGCCGATCCCACCCCGACAGCGGCAACCTCGCCCGCCGAGTCATCGCCGTCCGGCGCGCCCGAGTCGACCTCGCCTGCGCCGACAGAGGCGTCGCCCTCGGAGGAGGTCGATCCCGATGTCAAGATGCCCCCGAACGCCACCGAGTTCTTCGGCATCGCTCTCCAGGGCAAGCAGCCGAAGGAGGGCACGCCGCACCTGGTGATCTACGTCGACTACATGTGCCCACCGTGCGCGACCTCGTCGAAGACGTATCTCGCCGCGATCCAGACCCTCGTGCTCGAGGACAAGATCACGGCCGAGGTGCGGGCGGCCACCTTCCTCGACCCCAAACACCCGGGCAACTGGTCGACGAATGCGGCCCGTGCGGCCGCCTCGGCCGACATGCTCGGCTACTTCGACGACTACCACGAGGCGCTGCTGGGAGCGATGCCCGTCGCAGGTGCCTACACAGACGAGATCCTCCTCGAACAGGCCGCACAGTCGGCCGGCATGACAGCCGACGACCTTGCGAAGTTCCAGATCCTCTACGCCGCAGGCCAGGTCGACGGCTTCGTCTCGGTCGCGGCCGAGAAGGCGCTCGAACAGGTGCAACAGGTCCCGACGTACCGGGTCAGCGGTCAGGACCTGATCATCGACGGCGCGGGCGCCATGTCCCCGGACCCGCAGGGGGTCCTGGATGCCGTGCTTGCCGCCTGGGAGACTGGCGGCAAGCAGGTCGACGGGTGAGCCGGGAGTGCCCCTCGTCGCACGGCTGAGACACCGCGCGAGCGCGTCGGCTCACCGGTTTCTCACGCGGGTGGCCCCCAACTAAGATCGGGCGCATGACTGCAACCAACGCGCATCAGCGCGCCCTCCCTGACAAGCCCGTCCTCGAAGGCCTCGAAGCCAAGTGGGGTCAGGTATGGCAGGACGAGGACGTCTACGCGTTCGTCCGCCCGGAGAGCCGGGAGCAGGTCTTCTCGATCGACACTCCCCCTCCGACGGTGTCGGGATCGCTGCACGTCGGGCACGTGTTCAGCTACACCCACACCGATACCCTCGCCCGCTACCAGCGGATGCTGGGCAAGCAGGTGTTCTACCCGCTCGGCTGGGACGACAACGGCCTGCCGACCGAACGTCGGGTCCAGAACTACTACGGCGTCCGCTGCGACCCGTCGATCCCCTACGACCCCGACTTCCAGCCCCCGGCGAAGCCCGACCCGAAGCGTCAGGTGCCGATCAGCCGGCGCAACTTCATCGAGCTGTGCCTCGAGCTGACGCAGGTCGACGAGAAGGCGTTCGAGGACCTGTGGCGTCAGGTCGGCCTGTCGGTCGACTGGTCCCACCTGTACAGCACGATCTCGGAGTCGACGCAGGCGATCGCCCAGAAGGCGTTCCTGCGCAACTTCGCACGCAGCGAGGCCTATCTCAGCTACGCGCCGACCCTCTGGGATGTGACCTTCCAGACTGCGGTCGCCCAGGCCGAGCTCGAGGCCCGCGAGTACCCGGGCGCCTATCACCGGGTCGCGTTCCACCGCGACGGTGGCGAGCCGGTCTACATCGAGACGACGCGTCCGGAGCTGCTGGTGTCGGTGTGCGCCCTGATCGCGCATCCCGATGATGAGCGATACACCGACCTGTTCGGGACGACCGTCACCTCGCCGCTGTTCGGCGTCGAGATCCCCGTTCTCGCCCATCCTGCCGCCGAGCCGGACAAGGGCGCAGGCATCGCCATGTGCTGTACCTTCGGCGATCTCACCGACGTCACGTGGTGGCGCGAGCTGAACCTGCCCACCCGCACGGTGATCGGCCGTGACGGCCGGTTCCAGTCGGAGACGCCCGAGTGGGTCGTCAACACCGAGGCCTACGAGCCGCTCGCGGGCAAGACGGCGTTCTCCGCTCGTGAGGCCACCGTTGCGGCGCTGCGCGACAGCGGAGACCTGGAAGGCGAGCCGAAGGCCACCACCCGCATGGCCAACTTCTACGAGAAGGGCGACAAGCCGCTCGAGATCGTCGCCACCCGCCAGTGGTACATCCGCAACGGCGGCCGCGACGAGGCCCTCAAGGCCCAGCTCATGGAGCGGGGCAAGGAACTCGCATGGACGCCGGAGCACATGCGCCACCGCTACGAGAACTGGGTCGGCGGCCTCAACGGTGACTGGCTCGTCTCGCGCCAGCGCTTCTTCGGCGTGCCGTTCCCGATCTGGTACGCGCTCGACGCCGACGGCGAGCCCGACTACGACAACCCGATCGTCGCCGACGAGGCGAGCCTGCCGGTCGACCCGATGACGGACCCGGCCCCCGGTTACTCCGAGGAGCAGCGCAACCAGCCGGGTGGCTTCATGCCCGACCCCGATGTGATGGACACGTGGGCGACGTCGTCACTCACCCCCCAGATCGCTACGGGATGGGAGCGCGACGAGGAGCTGTTCAACCTCACCTTCCCGATGGACATCGCCCCCCAGGCGCACGACATCATCCGCACCTGGCTGTTCAGCCGCATCGTGCGGGCCCACTTCGAGAACGGCTCGCTGCCGTGGAAGCGGGCGACCATTTCGGGCTTCGTGATGGATCCTGACCGCAAGAAGATGAGCAAGTCGAAGGGCAACGTGGTCGTCCCGACCGACATCCTCGACCGCTTCGGTTCCGACGCGGTCCGCTGGCGCGCCGCGATGGCACGCCCCGGCATGGACTCGCCGTTCGACGAGACCCAGATGAAGGTGGGTCGCCGCCTCGCGATGAAGATCCTCAACGCCGGCAAGTTCGTGCTGTCGCTCGCCGAGCAGCCCGGGTCGCTCGACCAGGTGACCAACCCGGTCGACCGCGCCATGCTCGCCGCGCTGGCGGGCGTGGTCACCGAGGCGACCCAGGCGTTCGACGATTTCGACTACACGACGGCGCTGGAGAAGGCCGAGACGTTCTTCTGGGCCTTCTGCGACGACTACCTCGAGCTGGTCAAGGAACGCGCCTACACGGGAGCCGACGCCGAGAAGGCATCGGCCCAGGCGGCGCTGGCGATCGCGCTCGGCGTCCAGCTGCGCCTCTTCGCCCCGTTCCTGCCGTTCGTCACCGAGGAGGTGTGGCGCTGGACCAACGACTCCTCCGTCCACCGCGCGGCCTGGCCGACGGTCGGGGAACTCGAGGTCGAGGGCGATCCGACCCTGCTCGCCGACGTGGCCCAGGCGCTGATCGCGATCCGCGGCGCCAAGTCGAACGCGAAGGTCTCGATGAAGACCGAGGTGACGAAGGCCGACTTCTCCGGCCCCGCCGCCGTCGTGGCGCGCCTACGCGAGATCGAGCCCGACCTGCGCGCGGTCGGCCGGATCACCGGCGACGTGTCGTGGTCCGAGTCGGACGCTCCGCTCGCGGTCGCCGTCGAGCTGGCCGAACCCGTCCAGGCCTGACCTGAGACTCAGAGGCCCCGGCACCCGGAGATCCGGATGCCGGGGCCTCTGGCATGGGTCAGAAGCGCGGAGAGTCGAAGCCCGGAGCGACGGACGCGGGGGTCTCGGCGAGACCTTCCAGGGCGATCTCGATCGCCTTGTCCAGCTGGATGTCCTTATCGGACTCCCAGTCGCCGGGGCCCACCTCGACGACGACGTCCGGGTCGACGCCGTGGTTCTCGACGCCGAAGCCCTGCTTGTCGAAGGCGATCCAGTACCGCGGCTGCGTCACCTCGGTGCCGTCGACGAGGCTGAACCGGCCGTCGATGCCGACGACGCCGCCCCAGCTGCGCTCCCCCACGACCGTGCCGAGGCCCATGTTCTGGGCCGCGGCGGTGACGATGTCGCCGTCGGAGCCCGCGTACGGGTTGGTGACGAAGACCACGGGGCCGCGACGCGCCTGCGACGGGTAAGTGCCCAGCACGCCCATGTGGCGCGCCCCGGACCAGCCAATCGCCTTGCGCGCGATCCGCTCGAGGATGAGCTCCGAGGTGTGCCCGCCGCCGTTGAAGCGGACGTCGATGATCACGCCCTCGTGGCGCATGGCCGCATCCACGAGGCGCTGGAACTCCGCCCAGCCGCTGGCGACCATGTCCGGTACGTGCACGTAGCCGAGGCGCCCGTCGGAGGCCTTCTCGACATAGTCGACCCGGCCGGCGACCCACTCGTGGTACCGCAGCGGGGTCTCGGTCGAGGTCGGCACGACGGCGACGCGGCGCTTCTGCCTGCCACGGGCAAGGGTCAGCTCGACGACCTTGTCCGCGGCGCCGAGCAGCAGCTCGCCGAGGTCGGGCACATCTGCTGTCGGCTTGCCGTCGACCGAGACGATCACGTCGCCCGCCTCTGCGGCGACGCCCGCCGCGCGCAGCGGCGAACGTGCCCCGGGGTCGGAGGTCTCCCCGGGAAGGATGCGCGTGATCACGATCTCGCCCTTCGCGTTGCGCCGGTACTCGGCTCCGAGGAAGCCGACGCGGGGGGCATCGTCGTGTGAGGCAGGGGCCATGACGTAGGCGTGCGAGGTGTTCAGTTCACCGACCGTCTCCCACAGCACATCGACCAGGTCGTCATAGGTGGAGATCTGCTCCAGCAGCGGCCGGTAGAGGGCGAGCGCGCCGTCCCAGTCGGTGCCGTCGAAGTCCTCGCGCCAGTAGTGGTCGCGCATGATCCGGGCGTTCTCCTCGAACATCTGCCGCCATTCGGCGCGCGGCGCGAGCTCGCGGCGCAGGCGCGAGAGGTCGACGTGGATCTTCGAGTCGTCGTCATCACCCGGCGCCTGGTCGGCCGCCTGCACCCAGATGTCCTCGCCGTTACGCACCACGAGCCGCTCCCCGTCACCGGAGACGGCGGCCGAGTCGACGGCGTCGACGACGACGTTGACCTTGCGGTTCTTGAACGAGAAGTGCTCGATCTGGTCCTTGACCTCGCCCTCGACGCCGGCGCGCAGGGCACCCAGCTCACCGACCGACTTCAGCGACTGCCACACGAGGCCGTCCTTCGACGCCTGGAGCGCGGCGTAGCGGCCCGACGGGACGGGGAAGGAGACCATGCGGTCCTCGAACCCGTCGATGTCGAACTCGATCGACGCGTCCTCCTCCTTGGCCTGCTCGGCGTCCTTCGACCCGTCGTCAGCATCGTCAGAGTCCTTCGCCCCGTCCTTGTCGCCCGGATCGCTCAGCGGCCACCCGTCGGCGGTGGGACCGAAGGGGGCCGGCTCGGTCGCGCTCAGCGGGACCAGCCACGGCCGGACGGTGTTGGTGAAGGTCAGGTCGAAGCCGAGCTCGTCGTAGCTGGGGTCGATGGTGCGGCTCGACAGGAAACACAGGTACTTGCCGTCGGGTGTGAACGTCGGCGAGAAGTCGTTGAACTGGCCGCGGGTCAGGGCGAAGGCCTTGTCCTGGGTGAGGTCGTAGCCGACGAGCTTTCCGACGCTCCCCTCGTTGGCGACGGCGGCCCGCCAGACGAGGTACCTGCCGTCCGGCGACCAGGCGAAGCCGGAGGGCTCGCCGCCCTCGGAGCGGCCGACCTTCTTGACCGAGCCGCGCGCGACGTCGACGACGAGCACGTTCCCGTCGTGGCTTCCCACGGCGACCTTCGTACCCCCCTGGTTCGGTTCCAGGGCGAGCACGCGCCCCAGCTTGCCGACGGCGATCCTGCGCGGCGCCTTGTCTCCGTCGAGCTGACGGATCTCGAGGCAGTCATCGCCCTCGACGTCGCTGACCCAGATGGCCTTGCCCGTCCTACCGAGGAAGCGGGGCTCGCGGATCCGCACGCCCGGCTTGTCGGCGAGTGCCCGCGCGGGGCCGCCACGGTGGGTGAGGAAGTAGGCGGCTCCGCGCCACTCGAGCAGCGAGCCGTCGGCGCCGTGGTCGGGCGCCACCTGCTCGAGCCGGTCTCCCGGCGCCACGCGCACGGGGCGCGGCTCACCGATCGGGACCTGGATGTCGAGGCGCTGGGGCTCGGCCTTGAGACTCGCGAGGTAGTAGAGCTGGCCCCGGGCGTGGTAGACGACCCCCCTGCCGTCGCTGGAGGCGTCGCGGACGTAGCCCTCGGCGGCGGTGTGGGAGGTGTGCTGGCGGAGGTCCTTGCCGGAGGCATTGACCGACCAAACCTGCGCCTGGACGGCCGACCCGTCACCGAGGTCGGAGGTGAACACGATCCGGTCGCCGACCCAGGTGGGGCCGAAGAGGCTCGCCGTCTCCGAGGGCAGGATGCGCGTCCACGAGTTCTTCGCGTCCGAGACGTAGAGCCGGGCGGCCATGCCACCGCGGTAGCGCTTCCAGCCCGACGGGTCCCGGAAGTTCGCCGTCGCGACGGCCACCCTCCCCTTGCGGTCGACCGCCGCTGAGGTGGCGACGCCGTACGGGAGCCGCTTCAGCTCGCCCTCAAGCGAGAGGGAATACATCGAGGCGTCGATGCGGTGGATGCCCTCATGATCGGAAGCGACGAGCACGTGGCTGTCATCGAGCCAGCCAGAAACCTGCAACCGGCGGGCGCTCAACCAGGTGAGCCTGCGGGTCGTGCCGTCAAGATCGACGACATGCACATCGTTGCCGCCGCCGGAGGCCGAGACGAAGGCGACGCGGGAGCCGTCGGGAGACAACCTGGGGCTCCTCGCTGAGACCTCTCCGAGGGTCAGCCGGGAGGCGCGTCCACCGTCCAGCGAGCCGAGCCAGAGGTCGTCGTCGGCGACGAAGACGACGCTTGAGCCATGAAGATGTGGGTACCGCAGATAGGCCATGGGAGCGAGCCTACCGCCGTCGGCGCCCCCCTCCGCCACGGTGGACAGATGGCCGGGCGCTAGCGGTCGCCCGGAACGCGACGCCGGTTCTTCCTGCTGCCGACCACGAGCGCGATCTTGAGCCACAGTGGGCTGCACGGTTCGGTGTGCGCGGGCGCGACCTTGTCGTTTTCGCTCGCCATCGATCCCGATCAGAGCGTCAGGTCAGGCGGACAGATCGCGGCGTCGGGCGAGCTTCGCCCGCGGCACGAGGGTCGGCTTGGCCGTGCCGTCGACAGCCTCGCGCGTGATCAGCACCTGGGCGACGTCCTCCTCGGAGGGAACCTCGAACATGACGTCGAGCAGCAGTTCCTCGAGGATGGCGCGAAGTCCTCGCGCACCCGTCCCACGCGCGAGGGCGAGGTCGGCGATCGCCTCGACAGCGTCGTCGGTGAACTCGAGCTCGACGCCGTCGAGATCGAACAGTTTCTGGAACTGACGGGTGAGCGCATTCTTCGGCTCGACGAGGATCCGCACGAGCGCCTCGCGGTCGAGCGGCGTCACCGTCGTCATCATGGGCAGGCGGCCGATGAACTCGGGGATCAGGCCGAACTTGTGCAGATCCTCCGGACGCACGAGCGAGTACGGATCAGCCTTGACCTCGTCCTTGGCATCGGAGGCCCCGGTGTTGAAGCCGAGGGGACGCTTGCCGACGCGCGAGTTGATGATGTCTTCGAGGCCTGCGAACGCGCCGCCGACGATGAACAGCACCTTCGTGGTGTCGATCTGCAGGAAATCCTGGTGCGGATGCTTGCGGCCGCCCTGCGGCGGGACGCTGGCGACCGTGCCCTCAAGGATCTTCAGCAGTGCCTGCTGCACGCCCTCTCCGGAGACGTCGCGCGTGATCGACGGGTTCTCCGACTTGCGGGCCACCTTGTCGATCTCGTCGATGTAGATGATGCCGGTCTCGGCCTTTGCGATGTCGAAGTCGGCGGCCTGGATCAGCTTGAGCAGGATGTTCTCGACGTCCTCGCCGACGTAGCCCGCCTCGGTCAGCGCGGTGGCGTCTGCCATGGCGAACGGGACGTTGAGCATCCGTGCGAGGGTCTGGGCGAGGTAGGTCTTGCCGCAGCCGGTGGGGCCGATCAGCAGGATGTTCGACTTGCCGACCTCCACGTCGTCGCTCTCGGCGCGGCGGCCGTGCGGGCTCTGCTGCGACTGGATGCGCTTGTAGTGGTTGTAGACGGCAACGGACAGCGCCTTCTTTGCGGTGTCCTGGCCGATGACGTAGGTGTCGAGGAAGTCGCGGATGTCGCGGGGCTTCGGCAGCTCTGCCGCGACCGCGGACTCGGTCTGGACGGGGAACTCTTCCTCGATGATCTCGTTGCAGAGTCCGATGCACTCGTCACAGATGTAGACGCCTGGGCCGGCGATGAGCTTCTTGACCTGCTTCTGGCTCTTTCCGCAGAAGTTGCATTTGAACAGGTCGCTGGATTCGCCGATGTGCGCCACGCCGTCCACCTCCTCAGAACCACGGTTGTCTTTGCGTCTTCCCGCCAACCCTACCCGTCGCCGGGTCAGGCGGAATGCGACACTCCCGAGGGCGTTCCGGCGGGCCGGATCACGTGTCGCGGACAGGGAAGGCGCCGCTCCCGAACGGTGCGGGGGCGGCGCCGTCGCCTGCTGTCATGCGTCGGAAGGTTGCCTTCCGGCGGCTAGCTCAGCCGACTTCCTTCAGCGAGGGGAGGATGTCGTCGACGATGCCGTACTCGACGGCCTCCTGAGCCGTGAGGAACTTGTCACGCTCGATGTCCTTGCTGACCTTCGCGACCTCCTGGCCGGTGTTGTTGGCGAGCATCTCCTCCATGAGAGAGCGGATGCGCAGGATCTCCTTCGCCTGGATCTCCAGGTCAGACGACTGGCCGTAGCCGCCCTCGGTCGCGGGCTGATGGATCAGGATCCGCGAGTTGGGCAGGGCGAGCCGCTTGCCCTTCGTGCCTGCCGCGAGGATCACGGCCGCGGCCGAGGCGGCCTGGCCGAGGCACACGGTCTGGATGTCGGGCTTGATGTAGCGCATCGTGTCGTAGATCGCCGTCAGCGCCGTGAAGGAGCCACCGGGCGAGTTGATGTACATCGAGATCTGACGCTCAGGGTCCATCGACTGGAGGCACAGCAGCTGCGCCATGACGGCGTTGGCGACCTCGTCGTTGATGGGGGTGCCGAGGAAGATGATGCGGTCCTCGAACAGCTTCGTGTAGGGGTCGACGCGACGCACACCGTAGCTGGTGCGCTCTTCCCACTGGGGGATGTAGTAGTTCATGTCGACGCCTGCGGGCGCGATGCCCTGCGGGAGGGGGTTGGTGTTCAACATCACTGGTTCGGAGCCTCCGACTTGATCTGGGATGCGCGCTCGAAGACGTGGTCGATGAAGCCGTACTCGAGCGCCTGCTCGGCGGTGAACCACCGGTCGCGGTCGGAGTCGGCCTCGATCTGCTCGACCGTCTGGCCCGTGTGCTTGGCGATGAGCTGGGCCATGGTCTTCTTGATGTGCAGGGACTGCTCGGCCTGGATGCGGATGTCGGAGGCCGTGCCACCGAGGCCGCCCGAGGGCTGGTGCATCATGATCCGGCTGTGCGGAAGCGCGAAACGCTTGCCCGGCGTTCCGGCCGAGAGCAGGAACTGCCCCATCGAGGCGGCAAGGCCCATCGCGACGGTCGCCACGTCATTGCTGATCCACTGCATGGTGTCGAAGATCGCCATGCCGGAGTCGACGGAGCCGCCGGGCGAGTTGATGTAGAGGTAGATGTCCTTGTCTGGATCCTCTGCGTTCAGCAGAAGCATCTGCGCGCAAATGGCGTTGGCGTTCTCGTCCTTCACCTCGGAGCCGAGGAAGATGATCCGGTTGGCCAACAGGGACGCGTAGACGTTGTCGGTCATGCCGAGGCCGGAGGCACCCGGCCCAGCCATGCGGATTGCGTCAATCGGAGTCTGAGTCACTCCCCTAAACTACCGGGATTTCGTGCACACCCAAGCGGCGTGGTCAAAGTTCGCCGCAGGCGTGAATGACCAGTAGCCGGACCCGACACGCCCGACCTCGGGATGGGACTCTGGACTCCGGCTGTGCGGATGCCGGTTCCGATCGGAACGGGGCCGGGAGAGACACCGTCACAAAGGGACACCATGGCGATGCTTTCTGCGCGCGCCGATCGCCTCGGTGCTGACCGGGGCGACCGCCTGAGGTCAGGCCTCCGCGGTCTTCGGGTCGTTGGAGATGAAGGCGTTGAGCCAGCGAAGCTTCGGGTCCGGGTCGATCAGCAGCGCCTTGACGGTGAGCGTCGCGGGCAGCGCGATCAGGGCGCCGAGCGCACCGAACACCCATGCCCACAGCAGCAGCGAGACGAACGACACGGCCGGGGTGATGCCGACGGCGTCGCCGGTGAACTTGGGCTGGATCAGGGACTGCAGGATGAAGTTGATCACCGAGAAGGCGATCACCACGATCAGCGCGGTCACCGGCCCCTTCTCCACGAGCGCCAGCAGCGCCGGGGGCACGAGGCCGATCACGAAACCGATGTTGGGGATGTAGTTTGTGATGAACGTGAGCACCACCCACACCAGCGGGAGCGACACGCCGAGCACGAGGATCACGCCGCCGTTGATCAGGGCGACGATGAAGCCGAAGACGGTGGTCACGACCCAGTAGCGACGGATGCCACTTGCCACGGCGGAGATGGAGTCGGTGAGACCGGGGTGCTGGCGGTGCACGATCGCGAGCCGCTCCTGTACCGACGGGAGGTCCATCGTCATGAACACGATTCCGACGATCATGACGGCGATCAGGCCGCTGGCTGCGGAGGTACTCGACAGGATGCCGCCCGCGAAGTCGAGGATGCTCGATGGCGAGATCGACTTCAGCGACTTGAGCATCTCCTCCTGGTCGAAACCGAGCTGGGCGAGCAGGCCGATGGCCTGGTTGTAGAGGTTGACGAACTGGTCGCTGTACTGGGTCAGCACCGCGACGACCTGGGTGACCGACCACGCGACCGCGCCGATGCCGAGGATCAACACGACGAACACGGTCAGCATGGTGACGACCGCCGCGAGCAGGCTCGGCGCCTTGATCTTCTTCAGCCCCGTGTAGACGGGGTACGCGGCGATCATCAGGTTCAGGCCGAGGAACAGCGGGGCGATGGTGCTCGACAGGTTCTGCATGAGCCCGAGCGACAGCGCGACCGCGCCGATGATGATCGCGACCATCCCGAGCCTCGGGAGCCCGCGTCTTGTCACCCCGGTCGCTCCGACGTCCTGGGGCGGGGTCTCGTCGTGCCGGTGCGGTGCCGCAGCCTCCTCGACGGTGGTCGTCGCGTCAGGGGCCGCCGCCCGTGCGGGCACCTCCGGCTGGTCGATCTCCGGATCGGGCACCTTGTCCTCGGGGTTGCTCATGTGATCTCCTCGCGGCAGTCGATGGCGGGACGAGTCTAGCCCCGTGACAACGAAGAAGATCGCCGCCGGTCCGAGTGGACCGACGGCGACCTTCAGATCAGTTGGTTGGCTCAGGCCTTCTCTTCGACCGCTTCCTCAGCGGCCTCCTCGGCCTCAACCTCGTCGGCGGCGTCCTCGACCGGCAGTGCCGTGTCGATCTTGTTGCCGTCGGCATCGGTGACGGTGGCCTCGGCGCAGATGGCGGCCAGCGACTTGCCACGGCGGATCTCCTGCATCCACTCGGGCATGTGGTTGTGCTCCATCATGTGGTTGATCTCGTCCTGGGGCGAGGTCCCGTTCTGCTGGGCCTTGCGGAAGATCAGCTCGGTGAGCTCCTGCTGCGAGACGTCGAGCTTGTTCTCGTCGGCGTATACGTCGAGCACGACCTGGGCCTTGAGGGCCTGCGTGGAGCGCTCGTCGATGGTCTCCCAGAACTCCTCGGGCGTCTCGGCCTCCTCGTCCTCGGCCTGCTCGAGGTAGGCCTCGACGGTCAGGCCGCCCTGGGCGAGCTGACGCTGGATGTCGGCGCGGCGCGCCTCCTTCTCGCGGGCGAGGACGCCTTCGGGGAGCTCGAAGTCGGTCTTCTCGATGACGGCCTCGAGAACCTTGTCGCGGGCGTCGGCGAGCTGCTCGGCCTTGACCTGCTGCTCGGCGGCCTTCTGCAGGTCCTCCTTCATCTCCTCGACGGTGTCGAACTCGGAGATCATCTGGGCGAACTCGTCGTCGATGGCGGGCAGTTCCTGCTCCGAGACCGTCTTGACGGTGACCTCGATGTCGGCCTCCTGGCCGCGGAACTGGCCGCCGACCAGCGTGGAGGTGAACTTCTTCGACTCGCCGGCCTTCAGACCGGTGACGGCGGCGTCGAGACCCTCGAGCATGTTGCGCTCCTGGCCGACCTTGTAGGCGATGCCCTCGGCGGTCGCGTCGGGGAGCTCCTGGCCGTCCTGGGTGGCGACGAGGTCGATGGTGAGGACGTCGCCGTCCTGCGCGGCGCGGTCGACCTCGTTGGTGGTCGCGAAGCGCTCGCGGAGCAGCTCGAGGCGCTCGTCGGTCAGCGAATCGGCCGACTCGGGGGCGTCGACGGTGACCTTGATCTTGGAGAAGTCGGGGAGCTTGACCTCGGGGCGCACGTCAACCTCGGCGGTGAACTCGACGAGTTCCTTGTCCTCGAGCTTGGTCACGTCGATCTCGGGCTGAGCCATCGGCCACACCTTTGCCTCGTCGATCGCGACGTTGTAGGCGTTGGGGATGGCCTCGTTGATGGCCTCCTGCAGCACGACGCCGCGGCCGAAGCGCTGGTCGATGACCGTCGCGGGCACCTTGCCCTTGCGGAAACCGGGGATGTTGACCTGCTCGGCGATCTCCTTGTAAGCCTTGTCAAGGTAGGGCTGAAGGTCGGCGAACGGGATCTCGACGGTGAGCTTGACCCGCGTCGGGCTCAGCTTCTCAACGGTGCTAGGCACGAATGGACTCCTGAAGTTGAAAAAGGTTCGCCCATCAGTCTAACGGTCAGCCCCGCTGCCACCAATTGGGCCGGACTTGGCCCCGCGACGCGCTTCGCGGCGGTGAATCGCGGCCGTCGTCGTGCCCGTCCTACGATGGCAGGCGTGACCGAGACCCTCACCAACAACGTCACCGACACCGCGCTCATCTTCGAAGGCGGCGGCATGCGCGGGTCATTCTCCTCGGGGGCGCTGGTGGCCCTGCTCGAGGCAGGCATTCATGCCGACTGGGTCGGCGGCATCTCCGCGGGTACCAGCTGCCTCGCCAACTATGTCTCGCGCGACCCGGAGCGCGCCGAGCGCTCGTTCGTGGACTTCGCGGCCGAGCCGGAGTTCGGCGACTGGCGCACCTGGCTGAGGGGAAAGGGCGTGTTCAACGCGGAGTGGATCTACGAGCAGACCGCGCTCCCCCACCAGGTGATGCCGTTCGACTTCGACGCGTTCAGCGCCAACCCCGCGACGGTGCGGATCGGCGGTTACCGCTGCAGCGACGGCGAGATGGTCTACTGGGACCGCGACGACGTCGACAACCTGCCCGCGCTGATGAAACGGGTCCGGGCCTCGTCGACCATGCCGCTGCTGATGCCGCTGACCCGCATCGACGGGGTCGACTACTGCGACGGTGCCCTCGGCCCCACCGGCGGCTTCGCCGTCGACGCCGCGATGGCGGACGGTTACGACCGCTTCCTGGTGGTGATGACGCGTGAGCGCGGCTATCGCAAGAGCGCCCCGAAGCTGCCGCGGGCCTACCGGTCGCTGTTTCGCAGATACCCGGCCATCGCTGACGGCATCCTCGAGCGACCCGCCAACTACAACCGCACCCTCGACGAGCTGCTGCAGTTGGAGAGCGAGGGTCGCGCGTTCCTGATCTTCCCCGACCGGATGCCGATCCGTAACTCGGAGCGCGACCTGACGAAGTTGCGGGCGGTGTTCGAGGCGGCGAGATCCCAGACCCGGCGCCAACTGCCGCAGATCAGGGACTTCCTCGGCCTCTGACCGGGCCGAGCAGCTTGTCAGGAGCGGGTCGCGTCGGCGAAAATGATCATACGGCGGATCGCTGATACACTGATCCGCGGTTCTGCGGATGTAGCTCAATGGTAGAGCCCTAGTCTTCCAAACTAGCTACGCGGGTTCGATTCCCGTCATCCGCTCGAGGTGCCGGCGGCCTTGTCAGATCACGATTCGACAAGGCCGCCGACGCACCACGGGGCGTAGCGTAGTGGCTAGCGCGCCTGCTTTGGGAGCAGGAGACCGCAGGTTCGAGTCCTGTCGCCCCGACCAGTTAACCTGGCCCGGACAAGGCTGGATGCGTAGTCGGAGCAAGGCACCAAGAACGCCCACCTCGCAGAGATCCGCGGGAGAACCCCGCAGAGCCGCTCCCGAAACGCACGCTCAGCGCACGCCGGGTGAGAGGATTCAGCCATGTCGAAGCGAGCATTCGGCGGCATCCAGTCGGCTCCCCGGCTAGCGCTACCAGCCTCACCACACCGGCTGAGCCGCGAGGAGCGCCTGGTCGACAACGGGACGTGGACTCCCCGGGGCGTCGGAGGGTTCCTACTGGCCGCAGCGGTCTTGCTGGCCGCTTGCTCCCCCGGTCCTGACGTGTCGGCCGAGCCCACGCCGACCGCTGTTGTCTCACCACCTACCCCTGGCGAGGCGGTAGTCCTTGAAGCCGCTGAATGTCCTGGCGATGCGGTCATCGCGCAGAACCCGCCCGGAGCCCAGCTTCCAGCAGGGTTCACCGTCTCACATTGGGTTCGCTGCACTCCCGACGGCCGGGGCGAAGTTGCCAGGCGCTCAACCCAAGGTCCGGCCGACCAGCTTGTCGAGGCCTTGGCTCTTCCAGATGTACCCGCGAAGACAGACGCTTCCTGGAACGCCCAGTTTGTGACTCATCCCTACCTACTGGCGGTCAACGAGAGCGGACAAGCAGTACACGCCTGGATTCCACGGGAACTGACCTGCCTGGATCCCCGAACCGAGGTCGTCACTGCCATCGACAGCCTCGATTGGAAGTAGGCCTCAAGCAGCCGTCGCCGCATGCCTGAGGAGTGGATGGCACCGCCTTGGCAAGGCAACCTCACAGTAGAGAGAGCCCGCAGCATATGCCCTCGCAGCTCGCCGGGACGCGCCGCACTGGCCGCTGCTCGATCGCCGGCGGTCGGCCGTCCCGCCCTGAGGCCGCGAGACAAGGCGATGCCTCACGCGCCCCCACAGAGACGGAGAGCTTCTCGCGGCGAGGGTCCACGCGTCGAGCGATCCGCGCGCGCCGTGATCCACAGCACTGCCGCTCTCTCCAGACGGCGGCCCAGCCGCCAGCTTCCGACGCTTCCCCACCTCGAGCGCCGACCCGCTCCGACACCGTCGCCAACACCGACCAGCGGGGCAGGCACCTGCGCGACGACCGTCCGCGGCCGCCTCGGTATCGCGCAAACCTGGAGTGACTCGGGTCACCCCCCCGGCCGCTCACGCGATGCGTGCTCAGGCCCAGTCGGCATCACCCACACCGGACGAGACCCGCCGCTGAAATCTGGCGGGAAACCCTTGCGGCATGATTAGAACAGGTGTACGATTAATTATGGACTTGTTGGAGCACCCGGGCATCGAGCGGTGGGAGGTCGCGTCGAAGGCGGCCGAACTCATCGCCGGTCAGCTCGCGCAGCTCCACTCGGAGCTAGTCGACCTGATGGCCCAGGTGCTCGCGACGAACGCGTGGTCTGGCGGCGGGATCGCCTCACCCGAGCACTGGCTGATGCTGCGCTGCGCACTGTCTCCGGCGCGTGCGAAGGAGATCGTCGACGTGGCCAGGCGCCGCGGCGACTTCCCCGAACTGGAGGCGCGCATGGCCGAGGGGGCGGTCAGCCTCGATCAGCTCGCCGTGGTCGCCCGCCACGTCCCCAGCACCCACGCCGCCACCGTGTCGTCATTCGTCGAGGCGGCTACCGTGCCGCAGTTGCGCAGGGTGCTGCCGAAGTACCCGTTCCCCGACAAGGCACCCGTGCCGCATCCGGCCGGGTACGAACCGTTGCCCGAGGTCGTCCATGTCGACCCGCCGATCCACGATGAGCCCACCCTGACCATGAGCACCTACGACGGCAGGTTCCGGCTGCATTTCGAGGCCGACCCCCTCGACGGCGCACTGGTGGAGCAGGCGATCCGTGAGGCGAAGGACGCGCTCTTCACGGCCGGTGACGCAGACGCGACCCTCGCCGAGGGACTGCTGTCGGTCGCGTCGCGCTCGCTGTCCACGGTCGAGTCGATCTCCCGTCGAGAGCACTACAAGGTGCTCGTCCACCTGGATGTCGACGGCCACGGCTGGATGAACAGGCGCGGCACTCTGCCGACGCATCTGCTGCGGAAGCTCACCTGCGACGGGACGGTGCGCCCGATCTGGATCGAGAACGCCTCCCCGGTGTCGGTCGGTCGATCGATGCGGATCGTCCCACCACGCACCCGCAAGCTGATCGAAGACCGCGACGGCGGCTGCCGCTTCCCCGGCTGCGTCACCACAGGCTTCCTGGAGAACCACCACCTGCTTCCCTGGTCCGAGGGCGGCGCCACCGACGTCGAAAACCTCGCGTCCCTATGCCCCCGGCACCATCGCGAGCTCCACCAGGGGCACTTCACGATCTCGGGAAACCCGAGCACCCCCGGCGGGCTCATCTTCCGCGACCGGTTCGGCCCCATCGGGAGGCACGTCCCGCAGACGATCCCGCCGCCGACCCACCCTCCGCCCGCGGAGCAACCGATCCGTGGATGGAGACTCGACACCGGGAGCATCGACTTCGAACCCCGGCGAAGTACCCGACCCCTGGAACTCGCGGGGATAACCTGACGGCCCCGGGGTGACGCGGCACAGGTGGCACCCCCGTCAATCCCGCTGGTCTGCGCCACGCATCACCAGCACACCGCATCGATCGCCTGCACGACGGCCTCGGAGTCGGTGCTCACGTCCCGTGAGTTCGGTGCGGGACCGAGGCACGAGCCTTGACGGGACGCTTTCCTGCTGCCTCGGAGATCACTCCCCCACCGGTTGGCTGCCGGTGACCTCGTATCCGCTCTCCTCCAGAAGGCGGATCCACTCGTCCCGAGGCGATCCGCAACCGTCGGCGGGCACCCGCGCGGCCATCCGCGGCCCGTCCTCCGACTCCGCCACGAGGAACAGTTCAGGCAGCCTCGCCACGAGGTCGCAGGCCTTTCCTGCCCCCAGCCCCTGGTCCCTGATGCGCCCGGCGGCCTCCCAGAACCGGGCGTCGGTGTCGATCCTGCGGGTCTCGACCGTGACGCGGCCGTCCTGGTCCGACTCGTAGCGACACCACTCCAGCACCGCCGAGCCTCCAGCGCCGAGGTCGGTCTGCCCCAGGTCGCCCCGCCCGGCCTGCACAGCCTCGATTTCACTGACCGGACACCCCGCGACCGGCCGCGCCGACACCTCGGGCCTGGCCTCGTCGTGCGGGGTCGAGCATCCGGACGCGAGGACGAGGATGAGCAGGGCGATGCCGCCTATGCCCGATCTACTTCGACGCACGTCCCACACCCCAAGGCTAGGTCCCCAGGTCGCCAAGCGTGGGAGACACTCAGTCATTGGGCACAGAGCCCCCCACCCAGCCCTGTCAGGCGGTCCCACCGGCTGGGCACGCCCGCGGTCAACGGAGCACGCGGACCGGCCCGCTGGCGCCTCAGGCGCCGTATCGTCCCGCGTCACGCCTGGTCAGGGGCGACCGAGTGGCAGACCGCCTCGACGTTGTTGCCGTCGGGATCGCGGACGAAACCGGCGTAGTAGCCCTCGTGGTACTCGAGCCACAGCCGCGGCGCATGCAGTTCCTCGGCGCCGAGCGAGACGGCGGTCGCGTGCAACGCCCGGACGGCGTCCGCGTCAGGGGCTGAGAACGCGATGTGGTCCTCACGCTCGGCCTTCGCGCCCGCCGAGATCCAGAAGTCGGGTTCGTCGGTGCCGTAGCCGATCGCCTCGCCGAAGTCCATGAGCCTGCGGTGACCGAGCACCGCAAGGACCTCGTCGTAGAAGAGGGCGGAGCGTTCCAGGTCCGTCACGATGATGCCAAGGTGATCGATCATGATTCACCCTATGGCGGCAGACACCACGGCGTGGCGGTTTGGCCTTGCCCGCCTCAGCTCACGCCCCGCCCCCGAGCAGGACTTCGGCCGCCGCGCGGGCGGCGATCGCCCCACACCGGCATCGTCGTCCAGCGCGACGACGGCCCGCAGCTGTCATTGGCGCCCGATGAGCCGGTGCCGCACTGGAACCCGGTCCTCTCGCACGCGCCCGACGGCGGAAATCTGGCTCTTCTTCAAGCGGGGCCACACGATCGACGCCTGGACCACCTGGGTCGGCCGGTCCGAGGACTGCGGCCGCACCTGGAGCGAGCTGGCCGAACTGGTCCCGGGTGACACCTCGGGCGGCCGCGGTCCCGTCCGTCAGTCCCCGCTCCGAATCGACGACGCCTGGCTCGCGCCCGGATCTGTCGAGCTGTGGGACCCGCCGACCTGGGACTGCTTCATCGATGCCTCCACCGACGGTGGAGTCACCTGGCGGCGGACCCCTGTCCCCCTCGACCATGCGACGCTGCGCGGCGCCGGATGCATCCAGCCCGCCCTGGTGCCCGGAACCGGCGCCCGGCTGGTCATGCTCACCCGCAGCACCGAGGGTCGCGTCTTCCGCGGCGCGACCGACGATCCGACCGACTGGCCCCCGCTGACCCCGACGACGCTGCCCAACAACAACTCGGGCATCGCGGCCGTCGCGCTTCCCGACGGGCGGATCTGGTGCGCGCACAACGAGGCATCGGGCGACTGGGCCTCACGCTCGCGCCTGGTGATCTCCAGCACCTCCGATGACGGGCTCACCTGGCAGCGGGTCACGGTGCTCGAGGACGGCGTCGCGGAGGGAGACGGCACTCCCGTGACGGCTGCCGCGACCGGCGTCGTCACCGACGGCGTCGGCGAGTTCTCCTACCCTGCGATGGTCGTGGTCGGTGACGAGGTGTGGCTCACCTGGTCCTGGCAGCGCCGCTCGATCGCCTTCGAACGACTCGTCTTCTGAGCTACTGGATCGACAGCCAGGCCACGTCGGTCGGGTTGGGCCGCACCGAGAGGCTGGACAGCAGCCGGCCCTCGGCGACCTGGGCGCAGGCGGCGGCGTGCAGCCCCCGCTCCGACTCCCCCAGCCCCGCCGCGTACAGCTTCGCGACGGCGACATCGCGCCCGCGCTCGGGCACGTCGTCGGTGTTGATCCTTCCGTAGCTGAGCGCCGCGATCGCCTCGACCCCGACCCGGTCGAAGTCGCCGACCGGCCAACCTCCCGAGGCGACGTCCACCGGCACCAGCTGATGCATCGCCAGCAGGAGCACGTCGTCGGCGCGGCCACGGGCCAGGACGGTGGTCGCGGCGCGGTCGGCCTGTTCCGCGAGCGGGAGGCCCAGTTGCGTCGCGAGCTTGCTCGCGCAGGCCGACCAGGCCGTTGGGCTGTCCTCGAGGTCGCCGAGGACCCAGTCGATCCGGTCGAGCAGTTCGTCGTCGGCCTGGCTCTCGAGCAGGTGACGCAGGGCCACGTAACACCACGCGTCGTCGTGCGGCTGCTCGTGGGCCACCAGGCTGCGCAGGCCGGGCAACCCGCGGTGCGCGCCCACCTCGACGAGCGTCTGGCCGCCCGCACCCCAGATCCCGACCGTGCTCAGGCCCTCAGGTGGATAGACCTCGAACTCGTCGTCGACCTCGTCGACGCTCGTGCGTTCGTCCACGGTCACGACGCCGTCGGGGACGATGATCTCGACCGCGCGGCCACGCTCGACGTAGCGCACCCATGGCAGCCAGGTCGGCTCGGACGGCACGTCGAGCAGGTCACCCTCCTGCGCCTCGTAGGTCCAGGCGGAGCTGGTCAGGTGGCGGGCCCGCAGGGTCACCTCAGCCTCGAGCGGATGGCACACGCCGGGTTCCCCACCGGGAGTGGAGAGGCCGCGACGCTGCGTGAGCAGGCCAGGCCCCTCGTTCGAGGGCAGCACGATCTCCGCCGACGCGCCCGCCAGCCACGAGACCGGCCGGTGCGGGCCCTCGACCCGCAGCACGGGCCCCGGCACGGTGACCAGGTCGGACGAGTCCGACTCGAGGGCGATCTCGATCCGGATCCGTTGGCCCGAGCGCAGCCGCACGCGGGCGGTGACGCCCAGTTCGTGCTCGATGTCCATGCCGACGGCGTCCTCGACCTGGCGCGGGGTCAGCCACCCGGGGAACTCGATGCTGAGCCGACGGAGCCGACCGGTGCCCGTCAGCTCGATCCCCTCGGGCAACAGCCTCGACTCGAAGTGTTCGACGACCGGGCCTGCCAGTTCCAGGCTCATCAGGCCCCCTCCACGCCTTCCTGGTTGTGCGCCTCCGGAAGCACCGCGCGCACGACCGAGCCGTCCTCACGATGCACGCCGACGATGGGGTGCGACCCGCGAAGCGACTCGAGCCTGGGGCCCTGGCCGTCGAGTTCAACGGTGACCGGCTCGCCGTGGTGGACGGAGACGTGCTGTCCCCGGACGCTCAGCTCGACTGGCTCGCCCTCCTCCACCTCGAACGCGATGGAGTCCCTGTGCAGATGGACCCGCAGCCGCGAACCGCGCACGCGCAGCGGGAAGGTCATCCCCGACCAGTTCGCGGGCAGCCGCGGGTCGAAGGTGATGTGGCCGTCGTGGTCGCGCAGGCCGGCGAAGCCGTAGACGAGCGAGTTCCACACCCCTCCGGTCGACGCGATGTGGACGCCGTCGCGGGCGTTGCTGTGCAGGTCGGCCAGATCGACGTAGAGGCTGCTCAGGAAGTACTGCATCGCCATGTCCTGGTAGCCCACCTCGGCGGCGATCACCGACTGGACGACGCCGCTCAGGGTCGAGTCGCCCGTGGTGATCGGGTCGTAGTACTCGAAGTCGGCCTTCTTCTCCTGTGCGGTGAACTCGTGGCCCTGCAGGAAGAGCGCAAGCACGACGTCGGCCTGCTTGAGCACCTGGAACCGGTAGATCACGAGGGGATGGAAGTGCAGCAGGAGCGGGCGCGCGCTGTCCGGAGTGTTCTCCAGGTCCCACAGCTCCGAGGTGAGGAACGCCTCGTCCTGGGGATGGATGCCGAAGGTCTCGTCGAAGAGGATGTGCATGTTGTCGGCGCACTCCTCCCACTCCTCGATCTCGGCCGGGTCGAGGTTGAGCAGCGTGGCGACACGCTCGTAGGCGGCCTCGTCGACGGTGCGCATCTCGCGCACCAGGTCGGCGGCGGTGCGCAGGTTCGCCCTTGCCATCACGTTGGTGTAGAAGTTGTTGTTCACCACGGCCGTGTACTCGTCCGGGCCGGTGACACCGTGGATGCGGAAGCTCTTCTCCCCGTCCGCCGCGACCCGCCAGAACCCCAGGTCGGCCCACATCCGGGCCGTCTCGATCAGCACGGCGGCCCCGTCGCGGTACATGAACTCCTGGTCGCCCGTGAGGTCGCGGTACTTGTCGAAGGCGAACGCGATGTCAGCGTCGATGTGGTACTGCGCGGTGCCCGCGGCGTAGTAGGCCGAGGCCTCTTCGCCGTTGATGGTGCGCCAGGGGAAGAGGGCGCCCCGCTGGGACAACACCGTTGCGCGTTCACGGGCCTGCGGGAGCAGGTTCACGCGGTAGCGCAGGGCGTTGCGGGCGATGTGCGGCGAGGTGTAGATCAGGAACGGGACGAGATAGATCTCGGTGTCCCAGAAGTAGTGGCCCTCGTAGCCCGAGCCGGTGACGCCCTTCGCCGCGATGCCGAGCTGGTCGCTGCGGGCAGTGGCCTGGGCAAGCTGGAACAGGCACCAGCGAACCGCCTGCTGGATCGCGGGCTGGCCCTCGATCTCGACGTCGGCGTTGCGCCAGAACACATCGAGCCACTCGCGCTGCTTCGCGTAGTAGTAGTCGAAGCCGTGCTCCTTGACCCGGTCGAGGGTGCGGCGACACCGGTCGGACAGCTCACCGACGGGCACCCCGCGGGACGTGTGGTAGGCGACCGCCTTGTGCAGGGTGACGGGGATGCCCTGCTTCGCCTCGACCGTGAAGACCTGCTCGGCGAGGTCTGGCTGGGTCGACGTGCTGACCTCGACGGCGTTGGCCGTCTCGATCTCATGATCGGCGGCGACACCGATGGTCATCCCGGAGCGCGTCGTCTGGAAGCCGAGCATCATCCGCGAGTCGGTGTGCCAGTCGAGCACGGGCTGGAGCACGCGCTCCCCCCGGTTGGCCGCGCGACGCGGGTCGAAGCCCTCCTGCTCCTTCTCAGCCTTGCGGTAGTCGGTGTAGCCGTCCTGGCGGTTGACGATCTGGGAGCTGATCACGATCGGCGCGTCGCCGTCGAGCATCGTGACCTCGATCTCGAACAGGGCGAGGTGGCGGTCGGTGAACGAGACCATCCGTGAGCTTCGGATCCGCACCCGCTTGCCCGCCGGGGTGCGCCAGATGACGGTGCGGTGGAGTTGCCCGGTGCGGAAGTCGAGGCTCCGCTCGTAGCGGTCAAGGTCGGCGACCGAGAGCGTGAGTGGCTCGTCGTCGATGTAGATCTTCAGCAGCTTCGCATCGGGGGCGTTGACGATGGTCTGGCCCGTGTGGGCGAACCCGAACGCCTCCTCGGCGTGCTTGATCGGCCAGGTCTCGTGGAAGCCGTTGATGAAGGTGCCATGGGCGTAGCTGTCGCGCCCCTCCTCGGGGTTGCCGCGCATGCCCAGGTAGCCGTTGCCGATCGCGAAAAGCGTCTCGGTCACCCCGACGTCACCGTTGGCCGGTTCGACCTCGGTCAGCCGCCACTCGTCCACGGGGAACCTGGAGCGGTTCATCGGGTCGCCTGCGATGTCTCTGATCATGCGTCCACCAGTTCTGCGAGGTCCTTCACGACGATGTCCGCGCCCGCGGCGCGCAGTTCGGCGCCACCGGCGCCACGGTCGACCCCGATCACAAGGCCGAACCCTCCGGCCGCGCCCGCCTGGACCCCTGAGATGGCGTCCTCGACCACGACGCACCTGGCATCGGGCTCGCCGAGCAGCGCGGCTGCGTGCTGGAACGTGTCGGGGGCAGGCTTGCCCGCAATGTGCTCCCTGGCCGCGAGCGCGCCGTCGACGACGACGGGAAACCAGTCCTCCAGGCCCGCGGCGTGCAGGACCGCCTTCGCGTTGCGCGAGGAGGACACGACTGCGAACTTCATCCCCTCCTCGGCCAGCCTGCGCAGCAGGCGCACCGAGCCCGGATAGGCGGCGATGCCTTCGCGGGTGATGATCCGGTTGAACATCTGGTTCTTCCGGTTGCCCAGCCCACCGACCGTGTCCTGCTCGGGCGGGTCGTCGTGCGTGCCCTCGGGGAGCCGGATGCCGCGGGAGGCGAGGAAGTCGCGTACCCCGTCGAAGCGGGGCTTGCCGTCGACGTGGGCGAAATAGTCGTCATCGGTGTAGGGCGGCTGCCCGGGACGACCGGTGAGGAACGAGTTGAACGTCTCACTCCATGCGCGCATGTGGACCTCGGCGGTCGGCGTGATCACGCCGTCGAGGTCGAACAGGATCGCTGCGTAGCGGCTCCACTTCATGGCACAAGAGCCTACTGGCCGCGTCTCAGCCACGAGCCGCCTTGGAACGGCGCTGGCAGCGCGGACACCAGTACAGGTTGCGGCCCTCCAACGTCGTGGTGCGCACCGGGGTGCCGCACACGTGGCACGGCAGGTCGGCCCTGCGGTACACGTAGACCTCGCCCCCGTGTCTGTCGACCCGGGCGGGCCTGCCCTGGGCCTCGGGCGAGTGCTCCTCGCGAACGGTGTCGATGCGGCCGTGCTCGACGGCGTAGGCCATCAGTTCGACCAGGTCGTCCCAGATCACCTGCCAGGTGCGACGGTCGATGTCGCGGCCAGGGGTGAGCGGGTTGAGCCGGTGTCGGAAGAGGACCTCGGCCCGGAAGATGTTGCCCACGCCCGCGGCGACCCGCTGGTCCATGAGCAGGGCGGCGATAGGCTTGCCGGAGCGCCGGATCCGCTCGAATCCGCGCTGCGGATCGGCGTCGGCGCGCAGCGGGTCGGGCCCGCTGGTGGCGAGCACGGCCTCCTTCTCGTCCTGCGTGATAATCCGGCACCACTGGGGCCCGCGGAGGTCGGCCGCTGTGACGCCGTCGGTGATCCTGAGCCGCACCTGGCCCCACGGCGCATCGAAGTCGGTGAACTGGAACTTGCCGATCAGGCCGAGGTGGATGTGCACGACGTCACCCGTGGCGAAGTCGATGAAGAGGTGCTTGCCGACGGCCTCCCCCCGCTCGAGTACGGCCCCGTCGAGCCGTCCGGCGTCGAAGCGTCCCTGTGGGGAGGTGACGCTGACCTGGCGTGAGCCGAAGCTGTCCGTGAGTGCGGAGGCCAGGCGGTGGATGACGTGTCCCTCGGGCATCCCGCCAATCTAGCGCGTCGCCCGGACACTAGGCTTGGCCCCATGTCGGAGCCAAACCAGTTCGGTCGTGACGGAGTCTCCGGCCTTGTCGACAAAGACCGGGCGATCCGGGCGCGCCTCCTGCCTCGGCGCCGCGAGGATCAGTCGTCGGAGCGACCCAACGCGAACGCGATCACGACCGGAATCACCATGCCGACGGCGACCCACATGGGCCAGAAGTAGAGCAGTGCGCCTGCCGAAAGGCTGGCGAGCAGCCAGATCAGCACGTTGATCCCCACGACGGTGCCCGCGATCAGCAGCAGGATGCGGGAGGCGATGATCCGGCCGCGCGACCCGTCCCGCCGCGCAGGGGCGCTTCCCGTCACCAGGTCACCGACGAGCGGGGAGATCTCCCCCACCGTCTTGATCTGCATGGCCTTGTCGAGGCGTTCGTTGTACTCGTCGTTGTCGAGCTTGCCGAGCGCGTAGGCGTCGCCCAGCAGGTCCGCGACGAGGTCGCGGTCGCTGTGGCCGACCCTGACGTCTGCGTTGCGTGGCGTCCTTGGGTCGGCTGTGAACCGCTCCCACGCGGGCTCGGACGGCTGGGGAACCGGCAGCGAGGACGACATCGACGCCTCCTTGTGAGTGTGATGGAAACACTATCCGAGCGCGGCCCCCGGACCGCGAACAATCCCCCGGTTTCGCTGAGCAGACCCCTACACCCGGTGCCGCGCCGACGACCCCGCGTCGGGTGAAGCGGTCAGCGAAAATGCGCGTTTGCGTCCTGATCAGGGTTTAGGCTCAGGCCCATGGCGCAGTTTTCGATGAGCAACCTGAGGCGGTACAGCCGGCGACTGAACGAGCGTTGCGCCGCCAACCTGGTCCTGCCACGGCTGATCGACGTCCAGCGCCCGGCACAGGCGGGTCCAGCCCTGACCTAGCGGTTCTCGTACTCCGAGATGAGGTCGATGCGGCGCTGATGGCGCGCCTCGCCGGGAAAGTCCGTGTCGAGGAAGGTCCGCACGATGTCGTAGCCCTCCTCGAGGCTCTGCATCCGTCCCCCGAGAGCGACGATGTTTGCGTTGTTGTGCTCACGCGCCAGCCGGGCGAGGTCGACGTTGCAGGCCAGCGCGGCGCGCACGCCGCGCACCTTGTTCGCGGCGATCTGCTCGCCGTTGCCGGAACCGCCGAGCACGACGCCGAGCGCGCCCTCGTCAGCGACGACAGCCTCGGCGCAGGCGATGATGAACGGCGGGTAGTCGTCCTCGGGGTCGTAGGCGTGGGCTCCGTGGTCGACGACCTCGAAGCCGTCCTCCTTCAGCCTGCTGACGAGGTATTCCTTGAGCTCGAACGCGGCGTGGTCGGTGGCAATGTGGACTCGCATGCCCCCACTATTCCAGCCCTGCCGGCCCCTCGGACAAGAGCGTGACGAATCCGGCCTCGTCAAGGACGGTGAGTCCCAGGCTCTCCGCCTTCTTCGCCTTGGAACCGGCGTTGGCGCCGATCACCACGTAGTCGGTGTTCTTCGACACCGAGCCGGACGCCTTCCCCCCGCGCGAGATGATGGCCTCCTTCGCGCCGTCGCGACTGAACCCGTCGAGGGAGCCGGTGACCACGACGGTCAACCCCTCGAGGGTGCGCTCGATCGAGGTGTCGATCTCGTCGGCCATCCGCACCCCTGATGCCGCCCACTTCTCGACGATGTCGCGGTGCCAGTCGACCGTGAACCAGTTCAGCACCGCCTCCGCGATCACCGAGCCGACGCCGTCGACGGCGGCAAGCTCCTCGGGCGAGGCGGCCCGGATGGCGTCCAGCGACCCGAAGTGGGTGGCGAGCGAGCGGGCAGCCGTCGGGCCGACATGGCGGATCGACAGGGCGACCAGCACGCGCCACAGGGGCTGGCTCTTGACGCTCTCCAGGTTCGACAGCAGCTTCTGGCCGACCGTGGACAGCACGCGCCCGTCCCGGATCGGGACGCTGGCCCCGGCCAGTTCGGCCGGCTTGGCGGTGCGGGTGTAGAAGTCGGTCTGCAGCAGGTCGTCGGCGGTAAGCGAGAACAGGTCGCCCTCGTCCGCCAGGCGCCCCGACTCAAGCAGGGCTGCCGCGCCCTCCCAGCCGAGGGCCTCGATGTCGAGGGCTCCCCGGGAGGCGAGCCCGAACAGCCGCTCGCGCAACTGGCTGGGACAGGTCCGCGAGTTGGGGCAGCGGATGTCCTTGTCCCCCTCCTTCTCCGGTCGAAGCTCCGTCCCGCAGGAGGGGCAGTGGGTCGGCATCACGAACTCGCGTTCGGTGCCGTCACGCAGGGCGACCACCGGGGCGACGATCTCGGGGATCACGTCTCCGGCCTTCCGCAGCACGACGGTGTCGCCGATCAGCACGCCCTTGCGCTTGACCTCGTAGCCGTTGTGCAGCGTCGCCATCTCGACGGTGGAGCCGCTGACGAAGACGGGCTCCATCACGCCGAACGGGGTGACCCGCCCGGTGCGTCCGACGTTGACCTGGATGTCGCGCAGGACGGTGTTGACCTCCTCGGGCGGGTACTTGTAGGCGATGGCCCAGCGCGGAGCACGGGAGGTGGACCCGAGCCGGTCCTGCTCGGCCAGGTTGTCGACCTTGATCACGATGCCGTCGATCTCGTGGCTCAGGTCGTGGCGGCGCTCGCCGTGGTGTTCCACGAAGGCGAGCACCTCCTGCGGGGTCTCCACGACCCGGAACGTGTCGGGCGTGGGAAGCCCCCAGCCCTTCAACATCTCGTACGCCTCGGACTGGGACTCGAAGCTCACCCCGTCGATCTCGCCGATGCCGTGCACGAGCATCCGCAGCGGGCGCGACGCCGTCACCGAGGGGTTCTTCTGGCGCAGCGATCCGGCCGCCGCGTTGCGCGGGTTCGCGAATGGCGCCTTCCCCGCCTCCACGAGCGAGGCGTTGAGTTCCTCGAACTCGGCGACCGGGAAGAAGACCTCGCCGCGGACCTCCAACACCTCGGGCACGTCCCCGGTGAGCCGGTGCGGGATGGTCCTGATCGTCGACACGTTGGGCGTGACGTCCTCGCCGACCCGGCCGTCACCGCGGGTTGCCGCGACGCTCAGTCGTCCGTTCAGGTACACGAGATCGACCGCGAGCCCGTCGATCTTCAGCTCGCACAGGTAGCGGCTGGTCGGGGTCCTGGCCAGCCAGCCGGAGAGCTCCTCCTCGCTGAAGACGTTGTCGAGGCTGAGCATCCGTCGCCGGTGGGTGACCGGAGTGAACTCCGTGATCCGGGCCGCGCCGACCTTCTGGGTGACGGAATCGGGGTTGACCAGCGAGGGGTGGTCTGCCTCGAGCGCCTCGAGTTCGCGCATCGCCAAGTCGTAGTCGGCATCGGAAAGCGTCGGCGAATCGACACCGTAGTAGGCCTCCTGGGCCTCCGTCAGCAGCGTGTTGAGCTCGGTCCAGCGTCGGCGGAGCTCAGGTGAGGTGACGCCTTTCTCGGCATCGGTCTGCTCGGTCATGTGGCCATCGTTCCACAATCCACCCGCAGATAGGCCTCCCGAAATCCCACTGTGGGGCCGGTAACCGTAGAAGAATGGGTCATTGCCCGCACAAAAGTGTGAGCGCTGAACATGTAGTAAAGGACGCCCATGGCCACGGCCAACATCACACGTGACGAGGCAGCCGCCCGCTCGCAGGTCATCTCGACCAAGGCCTACGAGGTCGCAGTCGACCTGACCGGACGCGAGGTCGGGGACAAGGAACGCCAGTTCCTGTCCACCACGGTGCTGCGCCTCACCTCGACCGGAGGCGACACCCACCTCGATCTCATCGCCGACGAGGTTCGCGAAGCCACCCTCGACGGCGCACCCTTCGACGTCACGGCCTTCGACGGCTACCGCCTCCCCCTTCCCTCACTCTCCGAGGGCGAGCACGAGATCCGCGTCGTCGCGGTGTGCCGTTACTCGAACTCGGGCGAGGGCCTGCACCGCTTCGTCGACCCGGTCGACGGCCTCACCTACCTGTACACGCAGTTCGAGACGGCAGACGCACGGCGCATGTACGCCAACGCCGAGCAGCCCGACCAGAAGGCCACCTTCCAGCTGACGGTGCTCGCGCCGTCCGACTGGGTCGTGTTCACCAACGCGCCGAGCGTCGACCCGGTCGACATCGGTGACGGCTTCGGCCGTTTCGAGCACGAGACCACCAAAACCATGTCGACCTACATCACGGCGCTCGTGGCCGGCAACTTCCATGTGGTGCGCGGCACGATCAACTCCGCCGCCGGTGAGGTGCCTGCATCGGTTGCCTGCCGCCAGTCGCTGGCCCAGTACCTGGACGCTGACCGGATCCTCACCACGACCCAGTACGGCTTCGACGTCTTCGAGGACGCCTTCGGGGTGCCCTACGCGTTCGGCACCTACGACCAGATCTTCGTGCCCGAGTTCAACGCCGGAGCGATGGAGAACGCGGGCTGCGTCACCTTCCGCGACGAGTACCTCTTCCGCTCCCGCGTGACCTCCCGCGAGATGGACGCGCGCGACAACACGATCCTCCACGAGCTGGCCCACATGTGGTTCGGCGACCTCGTCACGATGCGCTGGTGGGACGACCTGTGGCTCAACGAGTCGTTCGCCGAGTGGGCCTCCCACTTCGCCAACGACGAGATCGCCCGCACCCACGGCACCGGGGCGAACCCGTGGGCCTCGTTCAGCAACGAGCGCAAGGCCTGGGCCTACCTGCAGGACCAGCTGTCGACGACGCACCCCATCGCCGCCGACATGTCCGACCTCGAGAAGGTCGAGCAGAACTTCGACGGCATCACCTACGCCAAGGGCGCCTCGGTGTTGAAGCTGCTCGTCTCGATCGTCGGCCGCGACGCCTTCCTGCAGGGCGTGAAGGCCTACTTCGAGAAGCACGCCTACGGCAACACCGAGCTCAGCGACCTCCTGGTCGAGCTGGAGGCAACCTCCGGACGCGACCTGTCCTGGTTCAGCTCCGAATGGCTGGAGACGGCGGGGGTCAACACCCTCACGGCCGACTTCGACGTCGACGGCGAGGGCCGCTTCACCCGCTTCGAGGTGGTGCAGAGCGCACCGGAGCAGTGGCCGACGCTGCGCACCCACCGGCTCGGCATCGGCATCTACGCCCTGACCGGGGAGGGTGCCCTTGAGCGCCGCGAGTTCGTCGAGCTGGACGTGACCGGCGAACGCACCTCCGTCGAGCAGCTGATCGGCACGGAGCGCGGCGACCTCGTCCTGCTCAACGACGGCGACCTCACCTACGCGAAGATCCGCCTCGACGACGACTCCACCCGCACGCTGATCGAGCACTTCGACGACCTGACCGATCCGCTCGCCCGCGCCGTCGCGTGGACCTCGTTCTGGGAGGCGACCCGCGATGCGGAGCTGCCCGCACAGGACTACGTCGCCCTCGTGCTCGCCGGGCTGCCGAGCGAGACCGACATGGCCGCCGTATCGACGCTGCTTGCCCAGGCGGGCAACGCGGCGCTCGCGTTCACCGCACCGGAGCTTCGCGACGACCTCAACGTCAAGCTGGTCGCCGGCCTCGCCCGCCTGCTCAAGGAGTCCGAGCCCGGTTCGGACAAGCAGGTGCTCGCGGCGAAGGCGCTGATCGCTTCGGTGCGTTCGGCCGAGGGCGTCGACCTGCTCAAGGGCTGGCTCGACGGCGAGGAGGTCCCCGAGGGCCTGGCCATCGACACCGGCATGCGCTGGTCGATCACGGCCGCCCTCGCGAAGCTGGGCGCGATCGGCCATGACGAGATCAGCGCCGAGCTCGACCGCGACAACACCTCTGCAGGCGCCGAGTCGGCCGCGGGTGCGGCTGCCGCCCTTCCCGACGAGGAGTCAAAGGCCCAGGCCTGGACGCTCGCCACCGGGGACGCGGAGGTGCCCAACGAGACGCATCGCGCGATCTGCATGGGGTTCTGGCGCTATGGCCAGGACGAGGTGCTCGAGCCCTACCCGGCCGCCTACCTCGACCTGCTCGGCCGGATCTCGCGCCGCGAGGGCGTGTGGGAGAGCCGCGGCTACGCGGCGATCGGCACCGCCCTGCGGTGGCTGTTCCCGACCCCGCTCGTGTCGGACTCGCTTGTCGGCACCTACCAGGCGTGGCTCGAGGACAACGAGCCGAGCGAGCAGGTGCGTCGCTCCGTCACCGAACGGCTGGACGAGGCCCGCCGCGCGCTGCGCGCCCAGGAACGCAGCCGCCAGGCCTGATCAGGTCACGCAATGGGACCCGGCCGAGATGGCCGGGTCCCTTCGCGTTTCCGGGAGAACCTCCGCCACTCAGCGGACTCCGCGTCGTTGCAGCAGGCCGGAGAGGAGCGCCAGCCCGAGCCCGATGGTGGCAAGCGCCGCTCCGAGCCAGGCCGGTGCGGTGAGGCCGAGACCCATCGAGATCACGAGACCGCCCAGCGCGGCGCCGATCGAGTTGCCGATGTTCAGCGAGGCGCGGTTCAGGGCCGAGGCGAGGGTCTGTGCGTCTCCAGAGACGTCGAGCAGGCGGGTCTGGATGGCAGGCATCATCACAGACGAGAGCGTTGCCATCGCCAGCAGGAAGATCAGCAGCACGGCGGGCGTCGCCGCGAACATGCCGAGCACCGCGAGCGCGCCGATGAACCACGGATAGACCTTGACCAGCGTCTGCAGCGCGCCACGGTCGGCAGCCCGCCCGCCGACGAGGGTACCGACGGTCATGCCGATGCCGATCACGACGAGCGTGACCGGAACCCAGGACTGCGGCAGGCCCGCAAGGTCGGTCACCATCGGCGAGACGTAGGAGTAGACGGCGAAGAAGCCTCCGAACCCGATCGACCCGATGGCGAGCGTCAGCCACACCTGGGGCCGCTTGAACACCCGCAGCTCGCCGCGCATGCTCGCGTTCGGGTTGCCGGGCTGCCTCGGCACGAACAGCCAGATCGCGACCGTGGCGAGCGCGAAGATCGCGGCGACCGCGAGGTAGGCGGCGCGCCAGCCCGCATGCTGGCCAAGCACGGTGATCAGCGGCACGCCGATCACGTTGGCGACCGTCAGTCCGGACAACACGAAGGCGATCCCCTTGCCCCGGCTGCCCGGGCCCATGATCTCGGCGGCGATCAGCGAGGCGAAACCGAAGTAGGCCCCGTGCGCGAGCGCGGCCAGGAACCGGGCTGCGACGAGCCACCAGAAGCCGGGGGCGGCGAAGGCAAGCAGCGAGCCGACGGTGAAGGCGACGCAGAACCCCGTGACGGCGACCTTGCGTGGTAGCCGGACGGTGGCGATGGCGAGGGTGAAGGCGCCGACGACCACTCCGAGTGCGTAGGCGGAGATGATCAGGCCGCCCCGGGCGAGGGCCTGATCCTGATCGGTGGCCCAGAGTTCTGGGAGCAGCGAGGAGACGGTCTGCGGCAGCAGGCCCATCGCGACGAACTCCGTCGCTCCGATGCCGAAGCCACCAAGTGCGAGCGACAGCAGCGCCGCGCGGCGCCGCTTCGGGCTCAGTTCGGTCATGCGAGGTCCCCCAGGGTCGATCTCCAACGCTCGACGCTGAGCACGACGCAATCTACTTGTCGATTGAGACGATCCTGTAACGCGCACGAACGGGGCGCGCCGCCCTCGGCACGCCCCGTCTCACAGGTGTCGGTGGGTCACTGGCCCAGGGTGGTCAGTTCCTTCGATTCCTCGTCGCTCTCCCTGCGGGAGCCGCGGGCCAGTTGCGGCGCGAACGCCAGCAGGGTGACGATGGCGCCGAAGGCCAGCGGGCCGATCACCATCAGCAGCCACATGTACAGGTCCGAGTAGTGAGTCGGCTCCGGCCAGCCTGGCAGGGCTTCGAGGGGCAGCAGGTTCATGGGGGCACTCTAGCGGAAGAGCGGCGCGCGGTGCGGCGGTGATAGATTCGCCATCGACTTCGGGAGGTATGCGAATGCACCACGAGCCACGAGCCATGTTTTCCGCCGACGACATGTCCTGGGCGATGACCCGGATGACCCACGAGATCCTCGAGCGTAACCACGGCTCGGAGGGAGTCATCCTGCTCGGCATCCTCACCCGCGGAGCGCCCCTGGCCAAACGCCTCGCGGCGATCGCGGAGCGGGAGAACCAACCGCTCCCGGTCGGCCAGCTCGACATCACGATGTACCGCGACGACCTGCGCTCCAACCCGACCCGCCGGGTGGGCCGCACCATCCTCCCCGCGCCGATCGACGAGCGCACCGTAGTGCTGGTCGACGACGTCCTCTTCTCCGGACGCACCGTCCAGGCCGCACTGCACGCGCTCGCCGACCTCGGCCGCCCCCACGCGATCCAACTCGTCACCCTGATCGACCGCGGACACCGCGAGCTGCCGATCCAGGCCGACATCGTCGGCAAGTCGATCCCCACCGCGGCGGATGAGAGCGTCCGCGTCCGGCTGCAGGAGACCGACGGCGAGGACCTCGTCACCATCGAACGGAGCGCACTGTGAAGCACCTGCTCGGCATCGAGGAGCTCAGCCGCGACGAGATCGAGATGCTCCTGGCCACGGCCGAGGAGATGCACGACGTCCAGTCGCGTCCGATCAAGAAGCTGCCCGCCCTGCGCGGCCGCACCGTCGTCAATCTCTTCTTCGAGGACTCCACCCGCACCCGCTCGTCCTTCGAGTTGGCGGCCAAGTGGCTGTCTGCGGACGCGATCAACGTGTCGGCGAAGGGAAGCTCGGTCAGCAAGGGCGAGTCGATGCGCGACACCCTGATGACCCTTGACGCGATGGGCGTCGACGCCATCGTCATGCGTCACGCCGGCTCGGGTTCGGTGCGACAGGCGGCGGGCTGGGTGCGCGCCTCCATGATCAACGCAGGCGACGGCATGCACGAGCATCCGACGCAGGCCCTGCTCGACGCGCATGCCATCCGTCGCCACCTCCGCGCCAACGAGCTCGGCGATCTGGAAGGCAAGCGGGTTGCGATCACCGGTGACCTCCTGCACTCGCGCGTGGTGCGCTCCAATGTGCTGCTGCTCAACTTGGTCGGCGCCTCCGTCGTTCTCGTCGCACCGCCGACGCTGCTGCCCCCAGGGGTGGAGAACTGGGACGCCGAGGTCAGCCACGACTTCGACTCCGTCCTCCCGGACGTCGACGTCGCCATGATGCTGCGGGTGCAGCGCGAACGGATGAGCGGCGGGTTCTTCCCGTCTGAGCGCGAGTACATCGCCGGGTACGGCCTGACCGCGCAGCGACTCGCCAAGCTGAAGCCGGGCGCCTGCATCGCGCACCCCGGCCCGATGAACCGCGGCCTCGAGATCTCGTCGGCGGCCGCCGACGCCTCACAGTCGATCATCCTCGACCAGGTCTCGGCCGGGGTCGCCGTCAGGATGAGTGTGCTGTACCACCTGCTGGCGGGCGACGCCGGCGACGAGCGAAGGGACTGACCATGGCCACCGTGCTGCGCTCCGTGACGCTGCCTGACGGCACCCGCACCGACCTCACCATCTCTGAAGGCGTCTTCGTGGACGACGCCGGCGCCGACGCGCAGGTCGTCGACTGCGACGGGCTGATCGCGCTGCCCGGCCTCGTCGACGTGCACACCCACCTGCGCGAGCCGGGGCGCGAGGACACCGAGACGGTGCTCACCGGCTCGCAGGCCGCCGCCCGCGGCGGTTTCACGGCCGTGTGTGCCATGGCCAACACCACCCCCGTCACGGACACCGCCGAGAAGGCCGAACACATCCGCGACCTCGGGCTGCGCGCGGGCCTGGTCGACGTGGTCGTGATCGGGGCCATCTCCAAGGGTCTCGCCGGTGAGCAGCTCGCGGAGCTCGGGCTGATGAACTCTTCCGAGGCGAGGGTCACGATGTTCTCCGACGACGGCCACTGCCTGATGGACCCGCAGCTCATGCGCCGCGCACTCGAATGGGTCAAGCCTTTCGGAGGGGTGATCGCGCAGCACGCGCAGGACTCGTCGCTCGCCGGGCCCGGAGCCTGCTGCCACGAGGGCGAACTCTCCGGCCGGCTCGGTCTGGGCGGGTGGCCGAGTGTCGCCGAGTCGAGCATCATCGCCCGCGACGTGCAGCTGGCCGAGGCGACCGGTTCGCGGCTCCACGTGTGCCACGTCTCCACCGCCGAGGGCGTCGACGTCATCCGCTGGGCGAAGGCCCGCGGCATCAACGTCACCGCCGAGGTGACCCCTCACCACCTGCTGCTCAGCACCCAGGAACTCGTCGGCTACGACACGACCTTCAAGGTCAACCCGCCCCTGCGTCCCGACGAGCACATCGAGGCCGTGCGTGAGGCCCTCGCGGACAAGACGATCGACGTCGTCGGCACCGACCACGCCCCGCACGCCACCCAGGACAAGGACCACGCCTTCGTCGACGCGCGCCCCGGCATGCTCGGCCTCGAGCAGGCGCTGGCAGTCGTGATGGAGACGATGCTGAACCCCGGTCGACTCGACTGGTCGGGAGTGGCCGACCGGATGAGCCACGCCCCGGCCCGCGTCGCCTCGCTCGCAGGTCAGGGCCGACCGCTCGCCGTTGGCGAGCCGGCGAACCTCGTGCTCGTCGATCCCACCCGCACCGCGACCGTCGACCGCGCGGCCTCGGCGTCCCTCAGCAGAAACAACCCGTACCACGGGCGCACCCTCCCCGACCCGGTCGAGGCGACCTATCTGCGCGGCCGGGAGACCTACCGCCGCTGATCAAAGTGCGCGTTCCTATCGCGTGATCTGCTGTCTGGCCTTGTGCTCTGAAGTCACCCCTGCATTTTGACACTCCTCCAGGACTGGAACCGCTCGTAATTTTTGCCTAAGTGCTCGCTCGTTTTGAGCGTTTCTTCATCGTTTCGTGACCAACGCCGCCGAGACGTGCCTCCGCGGGGTTTCGACCACGTCCCGGGCGGGGCAAGGACGGCCCGTTCCCCCCGGTAGTCTCGAGGCAAAGAACCTGATCGGAGGACGCTAATGACAGATCTGGCCAACGTAGGCGTGGTGGGGATGGCCGTGATGGGCTCCAACCTGGCGCGCAACCTCGCCCGCAACGGGCATCGCGTGGCCATCTACAACCGCACCGGCTCGAAAACCGATGCGGTGATGCAGGAGCATGGCTCCGAGGGCGACTTCCGCCCTTCACACGAGCTGGCCGACTTCGTCGCATCCCTCGAGCGTCCCCGTCGCGTGATCATCATGGTCCAGGCCGGGGCAGGCACCGACGCCACCATCGACGCCCTCGTCCCGCTGCTCGAGGAGGGCGACATCGTCGTCGACGGCGGCAACGCCTTCTTCGAGGACACCCGCCGCCGCGAGGCGAAGCTCCGCGAACTCGGCCTCCACTTCGTCGGGGCGGGCATCTCCGGCGGCGAGGTGGGCGCGCTCGAGGGTCCCTCGATCATGCCCGGCGGTTCGCCGGAGTCGTACGAGGCGCTCGGCCCCATCCTCGAGTCGATCTCGGCGAAGGTCGACGGGGAGCCCTGCTGCACCTACATCGGCACCGACGGCTCCGGCCACTTCGTCAAGATGATCCACAACGGCATCGAGTACGCAGACATGCAGTTCATCGGCGAGGCCTTCGAACTGCTCAAGGGCCTGGGCCTCACCTACGAGGAGATGGCCGACGTCTTCGCGGCCTGGAACACCGGCGACCTCGACTCGTACCTGATCGAGATCACCTCCGAGGTCCTGCGCAAGGTCGACGCCGACACCGGCAAGCCACTCGTCGAGGTGATCGTCGACGCGGCTGGCATGAAGGGCACCGGAACCTGGACCGTGCAGTCGGCGCTCAATCTCGGCACGCCGGTCAACGCGATCGCGGAGGCCGTCTTCGCCCGTGCGATCTCCTCCTCCCCCGACCTGCGCGCCGCCTGCCAGCGCGCGCTGTCCGGGCCCGACGGCACCATCGTCGTGCCCGACCGCGACGCCTTCATCGACCAGATCCGCGAGGCCCTCTGGGCGAGCAAGGTCGTCGCCTACGCGCAGGGCCTCGACGAAATCCGGATGGGCGGCGAGCAGTACGGCTGGGACATCAACGTCGGCGATGTCGCAAAGATCTGGCGCGACGGGTGCATCATCCGGGCCCGCCTGCTTGAGCGGATCCGCTCCGAGTACGCGGCCAACAACCTGGTCACCCTGCTCGAGGCGCCGTCGATCGCCGAGGGCCTTGCCTCCGCCCAGGACGGCTGGCGCGAGGTCGTCGCGGCCGCGGTGAAGTCGGGCGTTCCGGTCCCCGGGTTCTCGGCGGCCCTCGCGCACTACGACCAGGTGCGGGCACCACGCCTGAACGCCGCACTGACCCAGGGCCTGCGCGACTACTTCGGCGCGCACACCTACCGCCGCGTCGACCGGGACGGCTCCTTCCACGTCAACTGGAGCACGGACGGCTCGGAGGAGCAGACCGCCTGAGTTCCTCCCAACCGCGCGAGACGGCGTCAGTGGCCGGTGGCAGGATTGCCGCATGACAGGTCCACTGGCGCCGTTTACCGCTCCCACCCGGGAGTGGTTCTCCAGCGTCTTCCCCGCTCCGACGGCGGTTCAGGAGGAGGCATGGCGATCCATCGCGGAGGGCAGGCACTCCCTCGTGGTGGCGCCGACCGGCTCGGGCAAGACGCTGGCGGCCTTCCTGTGGGCGATCGACGCCCTCGCCGACGAAAGTGAGCCACAGCCGGGCACCCGTATCCTGTACGTCTCTCCGCTCAAGGCGTTGGGGGTTGACGTGGAGCGCAATCTGCGGGCACCACTGACCGGAATCCGGCTCGCCTCGGAGCGTCTCGGACGACCCATGCGGCAGATCAGCGTCGGCGTGCGCAGCGGTGACACCCCGCAGCGCGAGCGGGCCGCGCTGCTTCGCCATCCGCCCGAGATCCTGATCACCACGCCCGAGTCGCTCTATCTGATGCTGACCAGCTCAGCCCGGCACACGCTGGAGAACGTGCGCACGGTGATCATCGACGAGATCCACGCCGTCGCCGGGACGAAGCGCGGCAGTCACCTCGCCCTGAGCCTCGAACGCCTCGACGCGCTCGTCGGCCACGACGTGCAACGGGTCGCGCTGTCGGCAACGGTGCGCCCCATCGACCGGGTCGCGGCCTTCTTGGGCGGGGACCGTCCCGTCAGCATCGTCGCGCCCCCGGCCGAGAAGCTGTGGGACGTGCAGGTGCGGGTTCCCGTCCCCGACCTGTCCGATCCGGGACCCGCCCCCGGCAGTGAGCAGGTCAGCGACCCGCTGCTTGCCGGGCCGGGCACCGACACCGTCACGGTCGACTCTCCCGGTGGCGCATCGCTATGGCCCCACGTCGAGCAGCGGATCTACGACACCGTCACCAGGGGGCGCTCGACGCTGGTGTTCACCAACGGCAGGCGGACGGCGGAGCGGCTGACCGGCCGGCTCAACGAGATGTGGGCCGCCGAGCACGCACCCGAGACGCTTCCCCCGGTCCCCGCGCGGCCGCCCGCTCAGGTGATGGCGCCCGTCGACACGGTCCGTGGCGCGCCGCTCGTGATCGCCCGTGCCCACCACGGCTCGGTGAGCAAGGAGCAGCGCGCAGAGATCGAGTCCGCCCTGAAGTCGGGTGAACTGCGCTGCGTCGTGGCCACCAGCTCGCTCGAGCTCGGCATCGACATGGGCGCCGTGGACCGGGTGATCCAGGTCTCGGCGCCACCGTCGGTCGCCAGCGCGCTGCAGCGGGTCGGGCGGGCAGGCCACGTTGTCGGCGCGGTGTCGGCGGGCGACGTGTACCCGCTCTTCAAGGGCGACCTCGCTGCTGCGGTCGTCACGACCGAACGCATGCTGAGCGGCGAGATCGAGGAACTGAAGATCCCCCGCCACCCACTCGACGTGCTCGCCCAGCAGAGCGTCGCCGCGACCGCGGCCGCCGGGGAGGACGGGCTCGAGCTCGACGAGTGGTTCGCCACCGTCACCAGGTCGCAGCCGTATGCCGGGATGGAGCGCTCGCTGCTCGACTCCGTGATCGAACTGCTCAGCGGCGCCTACCCGTCCGCCGACTTCGCCAGCCTGCGGGCACGCGTCGTGGTGGGCGACGACAACCGGCTGTACCCACGCCCCGGAGCGCTCCGCCTGGCCGCGACCTCCGGTGGCACGATCCCCGACCGTGGTCTCTACGGCGTCTTCCTGGTCGGAGACGAGCAGGGTGCGCGCCGCGTCGGGGAGCTGGACGAGGAGATGGTGCACGAGTCGCGGGTGGGTGACGTGTTCACCCTCGGCGCCTCGTCGTGGCGGATCGAGGAGATCACGCGCGACCAGGTGCGGGTCTCCCCCGCCCCTGGCAACACCGGACGGCTGCCCTTCTGGCGCGGCGAGGACGAGGGAAGGCCGACCGAACTCGGCCGACACATCGGGCAGCTGGTGCGGGAGGCCTCCCGCGACCCGCAGCGGTTGGCGCGCACCTACCTGGACGCCAACACGCAGACGAACCTCAACGACTATCTGGCCGAACAGCGGGCCGCCACCGGCACCGTCCCAGACGAGCGCACGGTCGTGCTCGAACGCTTCCGCGACGAGCTGGGCGACTGGCGCGTCGTGATCCACTCGCCGCTCGGCAGGCGCGTGCTGGGGGCGTGGGGGACGGCGATCGCGGCTGCCCTCTCCCAGGAGACCGGCCTGGACGTCTCCCCCGTGGCCGGCGACGACGGGATCGTGCTGCGCCTTCCCGATTCGGACCTCGTCGACCGTCTCGCCGATGTCCTGCTCGTCGACCCCGAAGACGTCGCCGAGATCGTGACCTCGCAGGTCGGCGGAACCGCGCTGTTCGCCAGCCGGTTCCGCGAGGCGGCGGCCCGCGCCCTGCTGCTTCCCAGACCCAACCCTCAGCGGAGGGCGCCGCTGTGGCAGCAGCGCCAGCGCGCGGCCCACCTGCTGGAGATCGCCCGGCACCACCCGCGCTTCCCGATCATCCTCGAGACGATGCGGGAGGTCACCCAGGACGTGTACGACGTGCCCGCGCTGATCGATCTGCTTCGCGGGCTGAGGTCGGGTTCGGTCCGTCTCGTCGAGGTGGTGACCGAGCGCCCCAGCCCCTTCGCGGCGAGCCTGCTCTTCCGCTATCCGGGGGCCTTCATCTACGACGGCGACGCCCCGATCGCCGAACGCCGGGCCGCGCTCCTTTCGATGGATCCAGACCTCCTGGCAGCGGCGCTGGGAACACTCGACCTGCGCGAGGTGCTCGACCCAGACATCGTGGCCGAGGTGGTCGCCGAGCTGCGCCACACCGCACCGGAGCGCAGGGCGACGACGTCCGAGCAGCTCGCGGACCTCCCGCAACTGCTGGGGCCGCTTCCGCTGGACGAACTGCCTGCACACATCTCCGGGCTCGATCTGGACGGGGCGATCGAAGCCATCGGCTCACGGGTCGCGGTCGTCCAGCTGGCGGGAAGGCCGCACCTGGTCGCGGCCTCCGACCTTGGCCTCCTGCGTGACGCCCTCGGCGTCCCCGTGCCTGCGGGCTTCTCGGCCCCCGCCGAGCCGGAGGGCCGCGACCCGCTCACCCAGCTCGTGGCCAGGTACGCGCGCACCAACGGGCCCTTCGCCCCGGGCGCGGTGGCCGCCGCCTTCGGACTCGGCCCCGCGACCGTCTCGCTCGTCCTCGAACGCGAGACCGCGGCGAGGCGCCTCGTGGTCGGCCGCTTCACCGCGGGCGAGCTCGAGTACGTCGACCCCGAGGTGCTGCGGCGGATGCGCTCGCGCTCGCTCGCCCGGGCGCGCTCCGAGCTGCAGCCCGTCTCACAGACCGGCTACGCACGGTTCCTCGCCTCCACGCACCAGTTGACCGACCGTCCGCAGTCGGGTCCGGACGAGGTGCTGCTCGCGCTGCAACGGCTCGCAGGTGCCGCCCTCCCCGCCTCCTCCTGGGAGACCCACGTGCTGCCCGCGCGCCTTGCCGGGTACTCCCCCGCGCATCTGGACGCGCTGATCGCCGAGGGGGAGGTGGTGGTCAGGCTGCGCGGGTCGGCGGGCCCGAACGACCCCCTCGTCGCGCTCGTCCCTTCCGACGACGTGGACCTGCTCCAGGAACCCGAACCGCCTGCGGATGAGTCGCCCGTCGCCGTGGCCGAGGCGCTTGCCGACAGCGACGGCATGTTCGCCACCCTCGTAGGCCAGCTCCCCGAGCTCTCGGTCGAGGACTGGTGGGCCGCCGCGGAGGCCGGGCTGATCGCGCCCGTGGCCATGGCACCGGTCCGGGCGCGGATCGGCGGTCCGAGCAGGGCGGCCCACAAGGTGGCGCGGCCCTCGCCCCGCAGGAGGGCGCGGATTCCGAGGCTCGGTCGCCCCCTTGCGGGAGGGTCGAGCTCACCCTCTGTCTCGGGCCGCTGGTACCGGGTGCGCGACCCGCAACTCACCGCGGCCGAACGCGCGCTGGGGCTGGCCTCGTCATGGTTGTCGCGCTTCGGCGTCATCACCAGGGGGGGTGTGACGGCCGACGGCACCCCCGGCGGGTTCGCGGCGGCCTACCGGCTGCTCGCCGAACTGGAGGCGGCAGGAAAGGTGCTGCGCGGCTACCTCGTCGAGGGCCTCGGCGGCGCCCAGTTCAGCACCCAGGAGGTGATCGGCGAGGTGCGCAGGTTCGCCGACTCGCCGGACCAGGGGCGCTGGCCCTCCGGCGCGGAACACCCGGTGCCCGTGCTGCTCGCCGCGCTCGACCCCGCGAACCCCTACGGCAGCGTCCTTCCCTGGCCCGAACATCCGACGGCGCGCCCGTCGCGGGCCGCGGGGGCCATGGTCGTGATCGCCGACGGCGTGCTGATCGCCCACCTCACGCGCGGCGGCCGCGTGCTGACCCTCTTCGGGGAGGACCGCGAGACAAATGCCTCGCTCGTGGTCGCAGCGGTGCGTCGCGCCGTGGCCGAGTCCCGGATGCAGCGGGTGCGGATCGAGGAGATCGACGGTCAACGCGTGGGGGCGAGCGGGCTCGAGCAGACCCTCCTCGCGGCGGGAGCCCGGATCACCCCGAAGGGCGTCTCGATCGAGGGTTCCCATGCCTGAGGGCGACTCCGTGTGGCGGCTCTCGCAGCGCCTCCAGCCCCTCGTGGGCCGCACCGTCGAGCACTCCCAGTTCAGGGTCCCTCAACTCGCGACCGCCGACCTGAGCGGCCGACAGATCCGGCGCGTCTGGCCGCACGGCAAGCATCTCTTCTGGCAGGTGGGTGACCTGGTGCTGCACACGCACCTGCGGATGGAAGGCACGTGGCGGATCCACGCGGTCGGCTCGAGGTGGTCGCTTCCCGCGCACACGGCCCGGATCGTGATCCGGGTCTCGGGCGGGGTCGAACTGGTCGGGCACGACCTCGGGCTGATCGAACTCTGGCCGGCGGCCGAGTACGAGAACCGCACGGCGTGGCTGGGTCCAGATCTCCTTGCGGACGACTGGCTCACGGCCGGGCGGTGGCAGCCGACCGGCCGCGACGAGGCGGTGCGGCGGGTCGGCGCTGACACCCGGAGCATCGGTGAGGCCCTCCTCGACCAGCGCAATCTCGCGGGCATCGGCAACGAGTACCGGGCAGAGGTCTGCTTCCTGCGCGGCATCCATCCTGCGAAGCCGGTCAGGGAGGTCGACGTCGAGGCGGTGGTCGACCTGTCGGCCAAGCTGATGCGCGCGAACCTCGAGAGTCCGGTGCGCACCTTCACCGGCGATCAGCGCCGCGGGAACACCACCTTCGTGTTCGGGCGGGCCAACCGGCCATGTCTGCGCTGCGGGACGCGGATCGTCAAGGCCGCGCTGGGCGGCGCGACGAGCGTCGCCGACCCGCAGGCCGGGCAGGAGCGCATCATCTGGTGGTGCCCCCGCTGCCAGGCCGACGGTGGGTGAGACTCAGCCGTTGCCGACCTCTTCGCGCGCGTCGACGAGCGCGGTCTTGATCTCGGCGTCACGGAGACGCGCGAGCAGAGCCTCCGGCATGCCCGCGACCTCGAAGAGCGCGGCGCTGACGGCGTGGTCGTATCCCCAGGTGATGACCGAGCCGGTCATGCCCGCCAGGCGGCGCAGCGCGTCGACGAGGCGGCGCTGCTCGTCGGGGTCGAGATTCAGGCGGTGGGCGTTGTTGCTGACGTAGCCGGCGACGAAGTCGGTCATCGACAGCATCATCGGATTGGTCACGCGCCGGATGACGTGGATCAGGCCGACCATCGACATCCAGGCCCAGTAGTTCTCGTCGATCGGTCCACGGACGGTGCGCTCCCACCAGTTGGTGAGCGACTCCTCGCGCATCGGGCGCTCCCCCTCATGGAAGATCGCGGCCGTCGGGGCGTGTCCGTAGACCGTCTCGTAGAAGCCGTTGATCACCTCGGGCGTGAGGCTCAGCAGGGCGTCCGCGTTGCGGGCGATGACCTCGGTGTGTTCCGGAAGCACCCGGCACTCCGGGGGAACCTGGTTGATCGCCTCCCGCGCGATCTCATGCATCGTCTCCATGCTCAGGCCTGCCCGAGGATCTGCTTGATCTCGACGGCGGCGACGCGGGCCTCGATGCGCATGAGGCCGAGGTTCGAGTCGATCGGCCCGGACAGCACGAGGACGGCGTCGGTTCCTGCCGAGTAGACCACCAGGTAGCCCTGTTCGCCGCGGATGACCGCCTCGGCGAGTGTGCCCAGACGGGTGCGCTCGGTGATTCGGGTGCCGAGGCCGAGGGCGGTGGCCGCCATGGCCGCCATGCGCTCGGCGTCAGCCTCGGGGAAGTCGTGGGCGACGGCGAGGCCGTCGACCGACGCGATCATCACGCCGTGCAGTTCGGGGATGGCGCGGTGCATCGAGGTGATGATCTGCGCAAGATCGGCGGACTTGCTTGACTGGTGCTGGCCCATGGACATGGTGATCGGCCTTTCGTTCGTTTCTCTCCCAGGAACGGCGGGACGATCAGACTCCCCCCGTTTGTGACCTGATCATGCCAGCGGCGGGGGGCCAGCGCGAGCAGATGTTGTCAGCAGAAGACAAAATCCCGCTACGACTTCCTCCGCGCAGCCACAGTGAGCGCTCCTTTGGCTAGCATGTCGCGCTGGGGAGGCACCTGTGGGCAGTTCGACAACACGAGGGACCATCGGCCTGGCGATCGCGTCGGCGGTGGCGCTCGTGGCGACCCTCGGACCCGGCACGTTGTGGCTGTCCGGGCAGATCGAGGACGGGCTCGAGCGCGAGGCGAAATCGCGTCTGACAAGCCGGTCGATCGATGCGACCGTCGAGGCATCGGGGCGGGACCTCCTGGTGCGCGCCGACGACGCCGCGGCCGTCGAGGAGGCCCTGTCCCTGCTCGGCGACCTGCCAGGCGCGCGCACCGTCAAGGCCGACCCTGCTCAGCCGCAGACATCGGCTACGCCCCAGGCCACACCGGTAAACCAACCCTCAAGTCCCGCTTCAGCGTTGGCAAGCCCCTCACCCACACCGAGCGCCGCCTCCGCGACCCTGACCCCCACCGCCCCTGGCTCCCCGACCGTCTCGCCGCCTTCCTCACCGGCGCCCGTCCCTGCGGACCTGTCGGTGCCCCCGATCCTCTTCGACGGAGCCAGCACGGCCCTTCCCGCCGACGCGGGGAGCTCGCTCGACCGGGCGGCGGCGCTGTTGCTTGCGCACCCGACGCTGAGGGTGAGCCTCAGCGGGCACACGGACAACGGGCTGACCCCGCCGCAACGACTCGCGCTCGGGTTGTCCCGCGCCGAGGCGGCCTCCGCTGCTCTGCAGCAGCGCGGCGTCACCGCGGACCGGATCAGGGTGGAGTCGCAGGCCGACCGGAGGCCGGTCGGCGACAACTCGACGGCTGTCGGACGGGCCGCAAACCGCCGCGTGGAGATCGTCATTGAGGAGGTCGACTGATGCTGGATGCACTGAGCCTGGTCAGGATGCAGGTGCTGCTGATCCTGCTCGTGGCCGTGATCGCAGGGGTCCTGCTCGGATTCCTGATCAGCCGGCTGACGGCGAAGCGCTCACCCCGCGCCGAGGACGCCATGACCGAGACCGACCTGGCGCGGCAAGAGGCCGACCTGCGCGAACGGGACCTGGAGATCGACCGGCTCAACGCACGGCTGGAGGCCGACACCTTTGCGGCGGACACCGACCGCGTCGCCGCAGAGTCCGACCACGTCGCGGCAGCCGCCCAGGCGGTGGCGGCGGAGCGGCGGGCGGAGACGCTGCGGGAGCAGCTGGACGAGCGCAACGCGGAGCTGGCGAGCAGCAGGGAGGAGCTCGAGGCGCTTCGCCGCACGACGGAGGCACAGGCCACCGAGGATCCGGCCGTGGCATCGCTGCGTGAGGAGCTGCGCAGCAGGAACGCCCGCGTCGCGGAGCTGGAACACAATCTGGCCGCACGGGACATGGAGATCTCGAGGCTCGAGACCGGCGCGGTGACGGCATGGGACACGACCGTGCCGAACCTGGAGCACAGGATCGACGAGCTGGCCGATCACAACACCCAGCTGCAGCGGGAGCTCGCCGCCATGAGCGACCGGCTCGACGGCCAGCTCGGCGAGGCGGAGGCGCTCCGCAGGGCGCTGCAGGAACGCGACAGGCGGCTTGCTGAGCATGAAGGGCGGGCATCATGAATCACGAGGATGTGTGGCAGGAGCCCTCGGCAGCGGTCGAGGTGCACGGCGTGAAAAAGGCGTTCGCCGACAACCGGGTGCTCAAGGGCATCGACCTGAGCATCCGTCCCGGCGAGGTGCTGGGGCTGATCGGCCAGAACGGCGTCGGCAAGTCGACGCTCGCGGCGGTGCTCGCTGGCAGGCAGCAGGCCGACGGCGGCGAGATGCTGCTCTTCGGCCGGCCCTGGGATCCGGCGCGCGTCGGCATCATCGAACAGCAGCTCGATCTCGACCAGGAGCAGCGCGTCGTCGACGCCCTCTTCCGCAACGCCCCCGACGACTCCCCCGTCGAGGAGCGCCGTGAGGCGGCACGGCGCGTGCTGATCGAGGCGGGCATCGCCGTCGACCCGGATGACAGGCTCAGCGACCTCTCCGACGCCGAGCAGCGGATGGTCGAGCTGGTCCGTCTGCTCGCCGACCCGCGCGACTTCGTGCTCATCGACGAGGTCAGCACCACGTTCAACGCGCGCGAGGTCGAGGATTTGCGGTACCTGATCCGGCGCGCAAACGAGGCAGGCACCACCATCGTCTACATCACCCACCGGCACGGTGAGGCGATCGACCTGTGCAACCGGATCGCCGTGCTGCGCGACGGCCGGGTCTCGCAGGTGGTCAGCACGCTCACCGCCACGGAGGAGAGCCTCAGCGAGGCCGTCTTCGACCGGGTGGTCGAACTCCAGCCGCACCGCGCACACAGCACCGGCCGCGTGGCGCTCAGCGTCCGCGGCCTGCAACTGGGCTCGGACCCGGTGTCGTTCGACGTGCTCAGCGGCGAGGTGCTGGGGCTGAGCGGGGCCAGGGGCGCGGGAATCACCGAACTGCTCGCCTCCCTGACCGGCGAGGCGCCGCTCGAGGTGGAATCGGTGCGGCTTGAGGGCACCGAGGTCAAGATCCGATCGCACCGCGACGCCAGCCGGCTGCGGATCGCGGTGGTGTCCGGGGGCATCGACGAATCGGCCGAGTCGTACTTCGCCCGCAACCTCATGATGCTCAACCACGGGCACGCCTCCGAAGACGCCTTCGACGCCGAATACGAGGAGACGACGAAGATCCTGTTCGCCCTGAGGGAGGCCGAGACGGCGGCCAGCAGGCTGTTCAACCGGCCCCCACAGTCGGTCGGTCAGCGGCGCTGGCAGCAGTTGCGCGAGGTGGCAGCGGAGCATGCCCGCCTCCTCGTCCTGATCGAGCCGACCCAGGCGCTCGACCTCGAAGCGCGGGAACACTTCCTTGCCCTGCTCGACGACGTGACGGCCCGCGGGGCTGCGGTGCTGCTCGCAACCTCGGACGAGGCGGAGCTGAAGCTGCTGAGCGACCGGATCCTCGTGTTCAGCGATCATGCGCTGAAGGCCGAATGGGAGGTCGGCGAGGTCGATGTGGAACACCTGCGCTCCGTCTCGCGCGGCGAGTGGCCGCCGGAGTCGCTGCCGAGCATCGACGCGGTGCTGATCGCCGACTGACGCCTCAGTCGACGAGCCGCTCCTGCAGGAGGGCCCTCGTCCGTTCGCCGAGGTCGACCGGCCTTCCTGACAGGTCGGCGCTCACAAGGACCGTCCTCGCCCGCGCGAAGAGCACCCCGCTCTCCGGGTCGACGAACTCGGTGCTCAGCGTGATCGAGCTGCCGCCGAGCTTCACGGGAGCGACCCGCATCTCGTAGGGCTCGATCCGGTGCGGAAGCTGGGCGATGTAGTCGACGTCCTGACGCACCACGAGCCACAACCGGTCGGATCCTGCGGTGCCTGCGCGCGCCATCGTCGGATCCCACGACGTGGTCGCCGTGATCCTCGCCTGCTGCACGTAGTCGTAGACGAGGGCGTTGTTGACGTGGCCGTAGGCGTCGAGGTCGCTCCAGCGCACGACAAGCGGTGAGGCCGTCCCACGTCCCTCAAGTGGCGGTGCGTCGATCGGGCGCAGCGGCTCGACGTCGAGGAGATGCTCCTCGAAGAACCGGCGGTGCTCCGGAAGCAGCCGCACGGGGCGGTTCTGAGTGAAGTCGAACGCGCACAGGACGGTGCGCGCGACGACCGCGGTCTCGCCGTCCTGCGTGAGGGTGTAGGCGATCTCGATCCGCGACGCGCCCACGCGGCTCACCCCGAGCGTGACCGTCACCGGCTCGTCGGAGTAGTCGATCGGGCGCTTGTACTCGACCTGGTGTCCGACCACGACGACACCGCTGTCGAGGAGCGCCGATGCCGGACCCTCCCTGAGGAAGGCGACTCGGGCCTCCTGGAGATAGTCGACGACGATGGCGTTGTTGACGTGCCCCTGCGCGTCCAGATCCGACCAACGCAGGGGGCAGCCGTAGACGAACACTCAGTCTTCCTGCGGGTACATCGCCTCGACCAGGTCGTCGTACTTCTCGGCGACGATGCTGCGGCGGATCTTCATGTTGGCCGTGACGCCGGCGTTCTCGACGGTGAGCTCGTGGTCGAGGATCGTGAACTTCTTCACCGTCTCCCAGCGCTCCAGCTTCGAGTTGGCCCTGTCCATCCACTTCTGGATCGACTCGCGGATCTCCGGCCGCTGGGACAGCTCGGCGTAGGAGCCCTCGATGCCACGCTTGTCCGCCCACTTCTGCAGGAGGGCCGGGTCGAGTACCACCAGCGCGGAGACGTACTTACGGCCGTCCCCGACAGCGATCGACTGTGCGATGTAAGGGATGTTGGCCTGGATCGCGCCCTCGACCTTCTGCGGAGCGACGTACTTGCCGCCCGAGGTCTTGAAGAGGTCCCTCTTGCGGTCGGTGATGCGGATCTGTCCGGTCGGCAGGATCTCAGCGATGTCACCGGTGTGGTACCAGCCGTCGACGAACGCCTCGGCGGTCTGCTCGGGGAGGTTGTGGTAGCCGGGAGAGACGATCGGGCCGCGCAGCAGCAGCTCGCCGTCGTCGGCGATCCTGGCCTCGACGCCTGGCAGCGGCTTGCCGACCGTGCCGAGGTGCGGGTCGGCGGGCAGGTCGACGCCCGCGATGGCGCTGGTCTCGGTGGAGCCGTAGCCCTCGACGATCAGGATGCCCGCGGCATAGAACCACTTCTGCACCTGCGGGCTGAGCTTCGCGGAGCCCGAGATCATGAAACGCATCTGGCCGCCCAGCTTCTCCTTGAGCTTGGAGAAGACGAGCTTGTCCGCGATCTTGTACTTCGCGGCCAACAGCCCCTTGACCTCGCGGCCGGCGAGCCGGTCGTCGATGGTGTCGTAGCCGACGGAGAACGCCCAGCGGGCGATCTTCGCCTTCAGGCCCGTGTTGCCGGTCAGTACTGCGCCGCGCACCTTCTCGAAGATGCGGGGAGCGCCACACATGAACGACGGATGGACCTCGCCGAGGCCCTGGACGATGTGGTCGATCCGGCCGTCGACGGCCGAGGCAAAACCGTAGGAGAGCTGGCAGGCGATCAGCGCCTTGCCGAACACGTGACTCAGCGGCAGCCACAGGTACTGCAGCGCGTCCTCCTCGATCAGGTCGAGCCAGCGGGTGGCAACGCCCTCGTAGATCCAGGAGATGTGGTTGAGGCGCACGCCCTTCGGGCGGCCAGTGGTGCCGGAGGTGTAGATCAGCGTCGAGAGGGTGTCCGGGCCGGTGGAGGCGATCGCCCCGGTGAGCGCCTCGGGGTGCTCGGCGTTGTACTCCGCGCCGAGGTCGAGCAACTGCTGGTAGGCCAGCACCCGGTCGCTGAGCGTCACGCCCGTGCTGTCGAGCACGACGATGGTGTGGATCTGCTCGGTGAGCTGCGGGTCGTCGATGACCTTTGCGAGCTGCTTGGAGTCCTCCACCACGAGGATCTTCGAGCCGGAGTCGGCGAGGATGTAGTGAACGTCATCGGCGCCCGTGTTGGGGTAGACGGTGGTCGTCGCGCCGGCTGCGACGGCAATGGCCAGGTCGAGGAAGATCCACTCGACGCGGGTGTTGGAGCAGATCGCGACTCGGTCCTCGTGCCCAAGGCCACGGGCGAGGAGTCCGCCTGCGAGCTGGTCGACGATGTCGCCCGACTCCTTCCAGGTCAGCGTCGTCCAGGTGTTCGGGCCGTCCGCGCCGTCCGGGTACATGAAGGCCGCCCTGCCTGGAGTGGCCTCCACACGACGACGTAGCATGTCTCCAACACTGCTGGGTGCATCTGCAAGCAGCTCTTCGCGAATCGACACGGCGACCCATCCTTCCCGAGGTTCACGCAAGACTAACGCGCTCGGCACCCATCTGGGGAGACCTCAGATGCTTGAATGCTAAAGCATTGTGATAGACTGAAAGACATGTCTGAACCAGTTGGCGGCTGGCTGTCCGAGAGCCAGCAACGCGTCTGGCGGAGCTGGCTCCTGGCCAAGACGCACATCGATGAGTACCTCGACACGAAGTTGCGCGAGTTCAACCTGAGCCTGAGCGAGTACGAACTGCTGGTCAGGCTCAGCGAATCGCCCGACCACACCGTCCGGATGGGCGAGCTCGCCGCCTCCGTCGGGCACTCCCGCTCCCGCCTGACGCATACGATCAAGCGCATGGAACAGGCCGGGTACGTGACCCGCACCTCCTGCGCGGCCGACGGCCGTGGCGTCCAGGCCCACATGACCGAGAAGGGCTTCGAGCTGTTGAAGCAGGCCTCTCCGGCCCACGTCGACTCGGTCCGCCGGGTCTTCGTCGATGCGATCGACCCCGACGACTACGCCGCGCTTGGGCGCGCGCTGCAGGCGACGTTGGCGGTGGCAGACTAGGACGGTGACTATCGCCGCCACCTCGCCCCACGCCCAACTGCTTGACCGGCTCGGCGACCTCGCGGAGATCATCGACACCTCAGCCCTGACGCGGGCGCTCTACTCGAGCGACGCGTCGCTGTACCGGGTGCAGCCCGATCTCGTGGCCCACCCCCGCTCCCCCGAGGAGCTGATCACGCTCGTGCGCGCCGCCCTGGACGCCGGAGTCCCCATCACGGCGCGCGGCGCGGGCACCTCCTGCGCGGGCAACGCGGTCGGCCCGGGACTCGTCATCGACGTCGGACGCCACCTCACCACCATCCACTCGATCGACCCCGAGACACGCACGGCCGTGATCGATCCGGGCGTGGTGCAGGACCAGCTGCAGAAGGCGGCCAGGCCGCACGGGCTGCGGCTCGGGCCCGACCCGTCCACCTCGAACCGCTGCACCGTCGGCGGGATGATCGGCAACAACGCCTGCGGCCCGCGCGCGCTCGGCTACGGCCGGATGGCCGACAACGTGGTCAGCCTCGACATCATCACCGGGGAGGGCGAGCTGCTGACCCTCGGCAGCGACGACCTGCCCGAGCTGCGTTCGCTCGTCGCGGCCAACCTCGGCACGATCCGCACCGAGTTCGGCACCTTCATCCGCCAGGTGTCCGGCTACTCGCTCGAACATCTCCTCCCCGAGCGTCGGTTCAACGTCGCCCAGTTCTTCGCGGGGACCGAGGGCACCCTCGGCATCATCGTGCGCGCCACCGTGCGGCTCGTCGCCGACGCCCCTGTCTCGCTCATGGTCGCGCTCGGCTACGAGACGATGCCCGACGCAGGCGACGACATCTCGAACCTGCTGCGGTTCAACCCGACGGCCTGCGAGGGACTCGACCGACGCATCGTCGACGTCGTGATCGACAAGTTCGGGCAGGCGAGCGTCGGCGACCTGCCGGCCGGCGACGGCTGGATGTTCCTCGAGGTGGTCGGCAACGACCCCGCGGAGGTCCGCGCGCGGGCAGAGGCGATCGTGGACGCCTCAGCCGCGAAGGAGGGCTGGGTCGTCGACGATCCGGTCCGCGCGGCGCAGCTGTGGAAGATCCGCTCAGACGGCGCGGGCCTCGCCGGGGTCAGCCTCGACGAGCCCGCCTACGGAGGGTGGGAGGACGCGGCCGTCCCGCCGCAGAACCTCGGCGCCTACCTGCGCGAGTTCGACGCCCTGCTCGAACGCCACGGGCTGCACGGCCTGCCCTACGGCCACTTCGGCGACGGGTGTGTCCACTGCCGCATCGACTTTCCGCTGACCGCCCCCGACGGCGCCGAGCGCTACAAGGCATTCGTCGAAGAGGCGGCTCGCCTCGTTGCCCGCTTCGGCGGCTCGATGTCGGGCGAGCACGGCGACGGCCGGGCCCGCTCGGCCCTCCTGCCTCACATGTACTCCCCCGCCGCGCTCAAGCTGTTCGGGGAGGTGAAGCAGCTCTTCGACCCGCGCGGGCTGCTGAACCCGGGTGTCCTCGTCGACCCCGTGCCCGTCGAACAGGACCTGCGGATGGTGGCGGTGAGCCGCTCCCCGCTCGCGTCGACCGACGCCGAGTTCGTCGAGGCGGTCCACCAGTGCTCGGGTGTCGGGAAGTGCCTTGCCAACTCGACCGCGGCCGGCGGTGTGATGTGTCCCAGCTTCCAGGCCACCCGCGACGAGAAGGACTCGACCCGTGGCCGGGCGCGGGCGTTGCAGGAGATGGTCAACGGATCGCTGATCAGCAGGGGCTGGCGCTCCCCCGAGGTACACGCCGCCCTCGACCTGTGCCTGTCGTGCAAGGGCTGCGCCCGCGACTGCCCCACCGGCATCGACATGGCGGCCTACAAGGCCCGGGTCACGCACGAGACGTACAAGGGGCGACTGCGTCCACGCAACCACTACGCGCTCGGCTGGCTGCCGCGCTGGGGCCGTCTGATCACGACCGTCCCGGGCCTCGGCAGGCTGGTCAACGCGGTGGGGCGCACGCCCGGGCTCGGTCGAGCGCTGCGCTGGGGCGCCGGCGTCGACCGTCGCCGCGACATCCCGCAGTTCGCCTCAAGGACCGCGCGCTCACGCATGGAGAAGTCCCCGGCGGGCACGAAGGGCCGCGTGCTGATCTGGGTCGACTCCTTCTCCGACTGCTTCGAGTCGACCTCCTTCGCCGCCATGGCACAGCTGCTCGTCCGGCTCGGCTACGAGCCCGAGGTGCTCGACAAGACGGCGTGCTGCGGCCTGACCTGGATCTCCACCGGCCAGCTCGACGGCGCGCGCAGGCAGCTGCGCACGTCGGCCGCGGTGCTCGCCGGCTACGTCGCCGAGGGGGTGCCCATCGTCGGCGTTGAGCCGTCGTGTACCGCCGTGTGGCGAAGCGACGCCCCCGAACTGCTGCCCGATGATCCGAACGTGGCTGCGCTGAACGGGAAGGTGCTCACGCTCGCCGAGTTCCTCGAGCGCGACGACGACTTCGTCGTCCCCGACCTCTCCGGCCACACGATCGTCGCCCAGCCGCACTGCCATCACGCGTCGGTGCTCGGCTGGGGGCGGGACAGGGCGATCCTCGAGTCGACCGGGGCCGAGCTCGTCGTCGTGGGCGGCTGCTGCGGCCTGGCGGGCAACTTCGGGGTCGAGCGGGGCCACCACGAGGTCAGTGTGAAGGTCTTCGAGCACGACCTCGGCCCCGCGATCGAGGCGCACCCCGATGCGATCGTGCTCGCCGACGGCTTCTCCTGTCAGACCCAGCTGACCTCGCTCGCCGACCGGCCCTCCATGTCGCTTGCCGAGCTTCTCGCGACCCACTGACGCCGTCTCCTGACAAAGTCCGCGCCGGAATGCAACCTGGTGTGGAGCCCGGGCGTATCCACCGTGAAAACCGATCACGAGAGGAAGGACCCCATGGACGAGGAACAGTTCGACCGGTTCTACACCGGCTCGTACTCGAAACTCGTCGGCCAGATCTATGCGATGTGCGGAAATCTGAGCGAGGCTCAGGACTGCGTGCAGGAGGCCTTCATCCGCGCGTGGGACCACCGCAGGAAGCTCGACCTGTCCGGCCATCCCGAGGCCTGGGTGCGCACGACCGCGTACCGGCTGGCCGTGAGCCGCTGGCGCAGGGCGCGTCGTGCCTGGCGACAGCCGGACCGCGCCCTCGAACCCGAACGTGACCTGGAGCCGTCGCCCGACCGGGTGGCGATCGCCACGGCCCTCGCGCAGCTGCCCGAGGATCAGCGCAGGGCCATCGTGCTCTACCACCTGTGCGACATGAGCGTCGCCGAGGTGGCCGATGAGGTGGGCTCCCCCACCGGAACCGTCAAGGCCCGTCTCTCCCGGGGTCGCGCCTCTCTCGCCGCCCTGCTCAATCCCGATCTGGAGGTCCGTCATGCCTGAGCGCATCCCCGAACTGGACCGTCTCGCTTCCGCTGCCAAGGAGGTTCCCGTGCCCACCGCATCCGAGATCCGGCGCCGCGGCGACCGCCGCCGCACGACCCGTGGGGTCGTCGGGGGGACGGGTGCCTGCGCGCTCCTGCTCGTGGCGGGCTTCGGCGCCTTCCAGGCCCTCGCCCCCGACACCCCTGACGTCGCGGAGCAGTCGCCCACGCCGACGGCGTCGCCCTCCCCGTCGGCCACGACAGCTCCGTCGCCCACCCCGACCCCGACGCAGCCGTCCCCCACCCCGTCCACGCCTGCGCCCACGCCGACGACCCAGCCGAGCCCCACAGGGGTCCCGGCCGCGATCCCACCCACGTGGGACAACGTCGCGACCCCGGAGATGCTCGCCCTCGAGGGCGACATCCCGCTGATCGTCAGCGACGAGTACGAGGGCAAGGGCCAGGCGCCGCAGAGCTTCTGCATGACCGACCTGCCGGGAGCTCCGAGCAGGATCCTGACCCGCGTGATGGGCTTCGAGGAGGGCGACCCGTCGCTGTACTCGGCGGTGGTGTTCGGCTATGCCGACTCTGACCAGGCCGCAGCGGCGTTCGACCAGCTGCGCGAGGATGCCGTGAACTGCGACGACGCGCTCGTCGACCTCGGCTTCACCGACCCGAAGCTCTACGACTACACCGACCAGGTGTCCTTCACCCCTCCCGGGGACGTCACCGACGCCGGGCATGCCTACATCCTGGGGATGGCCGCACCGGCCGACGAGACGAGCGTGGACGGCCGCTTCGTGGAGACGACGCTGATCCGGCAGGACGAGCGCGTCCTGATGGTCTTCCAGAGCTTCCTCGGGCAGGACTACAACTGCTCGACCGACGTGAACGACGACGTCGCCGGCCCCTGCCGGGTGATCGCCGGGATGGACGAGATGGGAGAGGCCCTCAACCGGTGACGGTGGCGTCCCAGTAGCGGACGGCCCGGTTGCCCTCGAACCAGATGGCCCCGAGCATGGCGAGATAGGTGAGCGGGACGAGGACGAAGAGCGTCGCGCTCAGGCCGTCGGCGAAGCCGGCGCCGAAGAGGCGCCCGGCGAGGGAGTCGAGTTTCCTGCCGGGCGCCGTCTCGGGCACGGCGAGCGCGAGCAGCGCCCAGAGGCCGTAGTAGACGAACGACAAGACGGAGGCGACCCGGCCGAGGAAGTGCCGCCACTGGCGGCGTCGGTAGGTCCAGGCGAGCAGGCCTGCGATGACCTGCAGGGCGACCGTCGCGGGCAGTCCGATCACGACGTAGAGGAAGAACGTCCCGGCGGGCTCGGTCGTGGCTACGCGGAGCGCCACCACGAGCGCGGGCAGTGCCACGATCGCCCACCAGAGCCCCTGGTAGGCCACCTCTCCCAGGCGATCGCGAGGCACCGGGGAGTTAGTGGACATGCCCCGACCCTACCCAACCGCCCGTCCGGCAACGACAACGGCCCCTCACCGTCGAAGGTGAGGGGCCGCCTGCCCGGGATCAGCGGGTCAGTCGTCGGTGCGACGACGACTTGGGCCGCGACGCCTCAGGGCCGAGGCGCGCGATCTTGTTCTCCTCGTAGTCGGCGAAGTTGCCCTCGAACCAGAACCAGTTCGCCGGGTCCTCATCGGTGCCCTCCCAGGCGAGGATGTGGGTGGCGACGCGGTCGAGGAACCAGCGGTCGTGGGAGATCACGACGGCACAGCCGGGGAACTCGAGCAGCGCGTCCTCGAGCGACTGCAGCGTCTCGACGTCCAGGTCGTTGGTCGGCTCATCGAGGAGAAGGACGTTGCCGCCCTGCTTGAGGGTGAGCGCAAGGTTCAGGCGGTTGCGCTCACCGCCCGAGAGGACGCCGGCGAGCTTCTGCTGGTCGGGGCCCTTGAAGCCGAACGAGGCGACGTAGGCGCGCGAGGGCATCTCGAAGTTGGCGACCTTGATGTAGTCGAGCCCGTCGGAGACGACCTCCCACACGTTCTTCTTGGGGTCGATGCCCGAACGGTTCTGGTCGACGTAGCTGAACGAGACGGTGTCGCCCACCTTGAGCTCGCCCGAGTCGGGCTGCTCGATGCCGGTGATCGTCTTGAACAGCGTGGTCTTGCCGACGCCGTTGGGGCCGATGATGCCGACGATCCCTGCGCGGGGAAGCGTGAAGGTCAGGTTGTCGATCAGGACGCGGTCGCCGAAGCCCTTCTTGAGGTTCCTGGCCTCGAGCACGATCGAACCGAGGCGCGGGCCCGGCGGGATGTTGATCTCGGACAGGTCGACGGCACGGTTGCGCTCGGCCTCGGCGGCCATCTCCTCATAGCGGGCGAGGCGGGCCTTGCTCTTGGCCTGGCGGGCCTTCGGGTTGGAGCGCACCCACTCCAGTTCCTTCTCAAGGATCTTGGCGCGCTTGGCGTCCTTCTTGCCCTCGATCTGCAGGCGCTGGCGCTTGGTCTCCAGGTAGGTGGAGTAGTTGCCCTCGTACGGGTGCAGGCGTCCGCGGTCGATCTCGCAGATCCACTCCGCGACGTTGTCGAGGAAGTAGCGGTCGTGCGTGACGGCGAGGACGGCGCCCGGGTAGTTCTTGAGGTGCTTCTCCAGCCAGTCGACGGACTCAGCGTCGAGGTGGTTGGTCGGCTCATCGAGGAGCAGCAGGTCGGGCGCCTCGAGCAGCAGCTTGCACAGCGCGACGCGGCGGCGCTCACCACCGGAGAGGACGTTGACCGGCGTGTCCGGCGGCGGGCACTGGAGGGCGTCCATCGCCTGCTCGAGCATCGAGTCGATCTCCCACGCGTTGCGGTGTTCGAGCTCGGTCTGGAGCTTGCCCATCTCGTCCATCAGTGCGTCGAAGTCGGCGTCGGGCTCGGCCATCGCCATGCCGATCTCGTCGTAGCGCTTGAGCATCGCCTTCGTCTCGGCGACGGCCAGCTCGACGTTCTCGATGACGGTCTTGTCCTCGTCGAGCGGAGGCTCCTGCAGGAGGATGCCGACGCTCGCGCCCTTCTGGAGGTTCGCCTCGCCGTTGTTCGGCCGGTCGAGACCGGCCATGAGCTTGAGCATCGTCGACTTGCCTGCGCCGTTCGGCCCGACGACGCCGATCTTGGCGCCGGGGAAGAACGACAACGTGACGTTGTCGAGGATGACCTTGTCTCCGACCGTCTTGCGGACGTTGTACATGGTGTAGATGAACTCGGCCACAGTGAGCAGATCCCTTTCGCGTTGACCGCATGCCAGTATGCCAGTTAACCCGGGATCCCCCTCAGTCGTGGGGTGGCGCCGTGCCTGCAGGTCAGGTGGTGAGCCGGTCGAGCGCCTTGCGCGCGGTGACGTAACGCTCGACCTCAGCCTCGGCAGGGGCGAGCACACGATCGCGGGCCACCTCGGCAACCGCCTTCTCCAGCGACCGGCGGGCCCGGCGTGCCGCCCCGCGGGCGGTCGCGTTGATGATCAGCTGGGAGATGGCCGAGACCACGATGCCGGCGAGCAGTCCGCCGATCAGCAGGACGGTCGGCAGCGGAACCTGCAGTCCACTCTCCTGGCCGATCGGTACGGTGCCGACGGCGGGCAGCCCGAGATAACCGAGCACCACGTTGAGCGTCAGCCAGCCGACGCCGACCACGACGGCGACGATGAGCAGCCACTGGAGCGCCCGGATCAGGTTCCACCACACCGGGTTGCGCGCGACCTTCAGGTCGGCGCCGACGACCGCGCGGTCCAGGTCGTCGGGAAGCCTGCGCTCCGACTCGTGCACGGCGGCGCCGACGGCATCGCGCCACAGCGGCGGCATGCCCTCGCTCAGCTCCTGGGTGAGACCGCGCAGGCCGGTTGCCAGGTGCGCGCCAGAGGCGGCCGAGCGGGCGGGGAGCGAGCTGCGTGTGATCGCGGGCGTCTCCTCCTTGTCCTGCTTCTTCGCCCCGCCGAGGCGGAGCCGCTTCAGCGGGTCGGGCTTCAGCCGTCCGATCCACTTGACCATCGGCCAGCCGGTGGCCAGCTGGCCGCGGTGGCGCACCGAGTCGCGCACGGCGTCGGCCACGATGTCGATACCCGCGGCGGCGCCGAGCTGGGCGTTGAGCCGGGCGACGGTCTCCCGACTCGCCTTCGCCGTCGTCGTGCCGCGTCCCATCGCCTCGTCAAGCCGGCCGGCCGCGACGTCGACGTCCGCGGCGAGACGCAGCGCCGCTGCCCGCTTGCTCGTGCTGAGCTCCGCAAGCCTGCTGCGGATCTCGGGGATGCCCATGCCGGTCACGGCCGAGGTGGCGATCAACGCGACACCGCCGAGGCCGTCCTGCTCGAGGAGCCGACGGATGTGGTCGAGGCACTGACGCAGTTGGTCGGGGGTGAGCAGGTCGGCCTGGTTCAGCACGACCGTGATCACGTCGCGGTGTTTCGCGAGGGGCCGGAGATAGCGGCGGTGGATGGCCTCGTCTGCGTACTTCTGCGGGTCGAGCACCCAGATGAACTGGTCGACGAGGGCGACCATCCGGTCCACCTCGTCGCGGTGGGCGGTCGCGGTCGAGTCGTGATCGGGCAGGTCGAGCAGGACGAGGTCGGCAAGATCCGGGCTCGGCGGCTCGGCCTCGTAGCGCCGCTCGATCCCCAGCAGGTCGAGCAGGGCCGGGTTGGACGCCGAGAAACTGGCGGCCAGCGTCTTGGAGGTGGTGGGTCGCCTGGCCCCCTGCTCGGCGAGCCGGGTACCGCTGATGGCGTTGAAGAGGCTTGACTTGCCGGAGCCGGTGGCTCCTGCGAAGGCGACGGTGGTCTGCGGACCGGCCGCGAGTCGGCGCGTGGCGTGCGCGAGGACGGTGCGCGCCGCGTGTCCGATCTCCTCGGGCACCCGCCCGTCGACGAGGTCGACGACCTCGCCGAGGACCCCAAGTTTGTCCACGACGCTCGTCATCTCAGCTCCGGTGCGGTCAGGTCGTCGAACGCCGAGCGGGCGGCACCGCGCAGCTGCTCCGCCGCCGAGGTGAGCCGCGCCGCCGCGTCCGGGTCGACGGCGAGCGCGTCGAGGATGTCGTCGAAGCGGGCCTTCTCGTCGCTGAGGACGCCGTCGACCCGTTCGCGGAGGAGGCGCTGCGCCTCGACCGCGAGCCGACGTACCTCCTCCTCACCGAAGACGGCCTCGAGGAGGCGCTGCGCGAGCAGCGAGGTGCCACCTGCGATGCCGACCTCGGCCGTGGTGAGGCCACCCGTCGCGGCGAACACGACGATGATCAGGGCCGCTCCCGCGACATTTGTCCCGATGGCGAGGAAGCGTGCCTTCATGCGCTTGCCCCGTCCCTCCTCCTCCACGAGCCGCAGGATGTCGGACTGCCAGGAGCGGATGGCCTCGGCCGCCGCCTCACCGAAGCCTTCCGAGGCTCGGGCGAGGTCGGGCTGAGCTGCGATGATCTCGCGCCCCCAGCGGGTGCGCGACCATGCGACGGCCGTCGTCTCGGCGGCCCTGTCCCCCGCCTCCTGCAGCACAGCGGCAAGGCTGTCGGAGATCGCCACCTGCATCGCCTCGACCTTCGGTTCGCCCCTGAACCAGCCGCTGATGCGGTCACGGATCATGCCGATGCGCTCCTCGATGCCGCGCATGAACTCGCCGGTGCCGACGAGGTCCTGCCACCTGCCGAGGATCTCTCCGCGCAGCATCGTCCCGTCGCTCGCGGCCGCGGCGACCTCGTCCGAGGCGGCCTTGTAGCTGACCTCCGCCTGCACGCGGAGGTCGGCGACCGCCTCCTCCTGCAGCGCGACACCGTCGATCAGTTCCTTCAACTGCGGGTCGAGGGAGCGCACGGCCCCGGCGAGGGTCTGCACGGCGACCTGGGCGCGCATCTCGGACTCGGCTGCGAGCTGGCCGAGCCACTGCCGCACGCCGGAGACGTCACCGCGCGGCAGCATCCCGTCTGAGGTGAGCGCGCGCTCCGGGACGGCGAACAGCTTCGCCGAGCCGAGGCCGCGCTCGGCGAGCATCTGGGCGAGGTGGGTGCCGACCTCGGTGATCGCCCCGGGCGGGCAGCGGTTGACGATGACGCTGATCACGACATTGCGCTCGGCGGCCGTCGACAGGTAGTTCCACGGCACCGCGTCGGCGTAGCGGGCGGCCGAGGTGACGAAGATCCAGAGGTCGGCCGCGAGCAGGAGCTGCTGCGCGAGCGAGCGGTTGGCGTCGTCGATGGAGTCGATGTCGGGTGCGTCGAGCAGCGCGAGCCCCGGGGGCAGATCCGGGAAGGCCACGATCTGCAGGGCGCGGGAGTCGTGCAGCTGCGAGTCGGTGCGCACGAGATCGGGCAGCACGTTCTCGGAGCGGAACCACGCCTCGTCGTCGGGATGGCACACGAGCACGGGCGACTTCGTCGTCGGGCGCAGCACGCCCGGGCGCGTGACCTGGGCCCGCAGCAGGGAGTTGACAAGCGTCGACTTGCCCGCACCGGTGGAGCCGCCGACGACGGCGAGCAGCGGGGCGTCGAGCCGTGTGGCCCGAGGGAGCAGATAGTCGCGCACCTGGTGCGTGATCGACTCGGAGAGCGAGCGCAGCGACGCGGCGCCGTCGAGGGGAAGGGGGAACTGGGCGACCTGGATGGTCGAGTCGAGGGTGCGGAAGGCGTCGACCAGCCGCTGTGCGCCGCTCATCGAGGTGTCGGCCAGTTGCCGCCGACACCGGCCGGGCCGGGTGAGGTGGGCGGAGGGTAGGTGGGGGTGGTCGTGCCCGGGTCCTGGCCGGGGGGCGGCTTGGGCAGCGACTTCTTCTTCGACGGCGGGATCAGCGGAAGGCCCGCGTAGTCGCTGAGCGCCGTCCCCTGCCGCAGCACCTCGATCTCGTGGATCAGGTCCTTCGCCCGCTCATCACCTGCCATGCCGACCGTGCCGCGCACCATCTGGTTACGCAGATAGGCCAGCTCGGTGAAGTGACGCATCAGCTTCCTGGTGCGCCACCAGACACGGGGGCCACGGAACATGGAGACGAACAGCAGCCACATCCGACGCAGCGGGCCACCGAAGACCTCGACGTCGCGCTTGCTGATCCAGCCGGCGCGGTGGTAGTCGGTCAGCCGGGCCTTCAGGAGCTGCCCGTTGCCGATCACGCTGACGATCAGCGAGACGATGATGACGCCGACGAGGCCGAGCGCCATGTACCAGGGCACCATCAGGTCTTCGGTGGAGTTGGTGGAGGCCAGACCGTTGAACAGCATGTGGCCGGCGCAGGCGAGCATGAAGCCGCCCACCGGAGCCATGACGCGCACGATCTTGCTCCGCGCGGCCAGGCCGATCACCAGTCCACCCGCGGTCATCATGGTGAACAGCGGGTGCCCGAACGAGGTGTAGATGCCGCGGAGCTTCACCAGCTCCAGCATGGTCTCCTCAGGGTTGGCGATGGTGATGTCGTTGGTTGCCTGCATCCACACGCGCGAGTAGTAGAGGATGTTCTCGACGAAGGCGAAGCCGATGGCCGACAGGCCGGCGAGGGTCACCATCGAGAGGCGCGAGACGATCTTGTTGCGCCACATCACGACCAGGAAGATCAGGATGGTCGCCTTGGCGAACTCCTCGACGAAGGGGGCCGCGAAGATGGCGGCCCGCGAGCCCGAGTCGGCGTTGGCCTCGCGGGTGGACATCGCCATGCCGACCCAGGTGTTCACGTGGATCGAGAACCAGGTCGAGGCGCAGGCTCCCCAGCCGAACACGAGCAGCCAGATGACGGGGCGCGCCGAGCGGAACCGGTCGAGCCAGACGAACAGCGTGAAGTAGGCCAGCGCCGTCCACATGGCGTAGAACGCGCCCTTGCGGAACGCCTCATCCGTGATGCCCAGCGCGACGCTGCCGTCCTCGAACGTCTGGTCGGGGTGCAGCATCCAGTACTGGTTGTAGAGGCCGGCGAAGTACAGGGGGACGAGCACGATGGTCATCCAGAACGCCGGTTGCCTGCGGAGCCATCGGCCCGGGCGGGTGAAGTTGAGGAAGAAGCCCGCGCCGAGCGCCACGAGCGCGATCGGCACCCACACCAGCGGGGTCGCCTGGATCCAGTGCCTCCACTGGGCGAAGAACAGAGCCCACACGGCCATCACGAGCGGCGTCGCGAACGACGCCCAGACGCGCCAGTCGGCGTACCACGCACGGTTCGTAGGCGTCATCGCGACGCCGTCGAGCCAGCGCTGACGGTTCAGGATGCGGGCTTCAGTCATGATGCGCCCCAGCGTACCGGTCTGGGCGAGCGCCGCTCGGCAGGTGGACGATACGCTGCGCTCATGCGCAGCTTCTTCGAATCCATGACGCCGTGGCCACGCAACGACGGTGCCCTGCACGTCTATGCGCTGCCCGACGACGCCGTCGCGGACCGGCTCGAGGAGTTGTCCACCCGACTCGACGGTGTCACCGGACTGCCGCGGATGCCGCGCACGTGGCTGCATCTCACCGTCCGGCAGCTGACCCAGTTCGACGACCTGGGGCAGGCCGAGCTGACCCGGCTGTGCGATGAGCTTGGCCTTGCGCTCTCGGGCCTTGCTCCCTTCGAGCTGACCATGGGAGCGCCTACGGCCCACGAGACCACCGTCAACTGCGACGCAGAGCCGTCACAGCCGTGGGACGCGCTGGTCGGCGCGGTGCGCTCGGCCGCGACGAGCTTCGCAGGAGACCCGCTGCATCCGGATCCGTACGGTCCACACGTGACCCTCGCCTACGCCACCGGCGAGGTCGACGACCGGGAGGTCCGGGAGAGGCTTGCCGACGCCCCCGCCGTCGGGCAGGTGCCGATCCGTCAGGTGCACCTCGTCTCGGTCACCGTCCGGCCTGAGATCGGCACCTTCGACTGGACCGAACTGGCGAACTGGGAGCTCCGCGGCTAGAGCCGGTCGCGCCTCGCCCAGGCGTCGCCCATGCAGCAGCAGGACGCACGTCTTGAGCCGAAGCCGCACTCGCCGGGCACTGCGCCAAGGCGCGAAGCCTCCGGCCCGACGGCGACCGATGGCCGCGTCTTCGTTGTCGGCCGCTCAGGCGCTCTCGCGGATCACCAGCTCCAGTGGGAGCGACATCGAGGCGGGTGCCTGGCCGTCGATCACCTCGAGCAGGAGGCGCACGACCTCGCGGCTGACGCGGTCGAACGGCTGACGCATGGTGGTCAGCTTCGGCGTCGTCGTCATCGCGACGCTCGAGTCGTCGAACCCGACGACGGCGACGTCACCGGGAACCGACCTGCCCTGCTCCGCAAGCACCTGCAGCGCTCCGGCGGCCATCAGGTCGTTGGCCGCGAAGATGGCGTCGAGATCGGGGGCGCGTTGCAGCAGCATGCGGGTGGCCGCTGCGCCGCTCTCCTTGGTGTAGTCGCCCTCGGCGATCAGCGCCGGGTCGACCTTGCCGACCTGCTCCTTATATCCCGCGAGGCGGGCCATGCCGCCGCCGGTGTCCTGGGAGCCCGCGATGGTGGCGATCCTCGTCCGGCCGATGCTCTGCAGGTAGGCGACGGCGTCCGCGGCCCCTGCCCTGTCCTCGACGGCGATGTGGCCGATCTTGCGCTCCAACCCGAGCGGGACGCCGATGGAGATGGCGGGCACCTTCGCGTGCACCAGGTCGCTGATCAGCCGCTTGTGGCTGGCGTGCGAGGAGATCATCAGCACTCCGTCCACGTGGCCGCCCGTGATGAAGTTGGTTGCGCGGCGCCGCTCAGCGTCGTTGCCCGCGAGCAGCATGACAAGCGAGATGTCCTGTTCTGCGAGCGCGTTCGATGCCCCGCGCATCAGGACCGCGAAGTTGGGGTCCTCGAAGAGCCGGTCCTGGGACTCAGTCAGGAGGAAGGCGACGGACCCGGCGCGAGCCGTGGCGAGGCTGCGGGCGTGCGGGTTGATCCGGTACCCGGTCTTGCGGATGGCCGCGTTGACTGCGGCGAGGGAGTCGGGGCTCACCCAGTGGCCACCGTTGAGGACTCGCGATACCGTTCCGCGGGAGACACCGGCTGCACGCGCGACGTCATCGATCGTCGGGCGGCGGTCCGAGCGTTTCGTGCGGTCCGGCTGGCCTGTCTGTGTCGGCATCGTTGTCCTTTCGGGCCCAGGCGTGAGGCTCAATGTGAGTCAGGATGCCAGGGTTGAGCGGTCAGAGTCGAACCTTGTCCATGACATCGATCAGGAGTCGCCCACCCTGTGCGACAGCCACTCTGCCGGCGCTCCCCAGGGCTGCATGAGCGCTACTCAGCCATCCCTGAGCTCACTGTAATCGGTTCTAGACGACGTGTCGCGAACTTTCATGATTCGACGGGCACCTCCTAGGACCTTTCACCGCCCTTCACGAACACCAGCTGTGATCGCGCACAGGCTTTGATCGGGCTGGGGGCCCGCGTTTGCAGTTGCAGCGGGCAAGGATCGCCCGCGCGGGCGCGGCACCGCCTCCCCGATGCGCACGGCGGCCCGCCCCGTCGAAGCGGCGACAAGGGATCGGGTGCTCAGCAAAGCGATCACAAGGAGCGATCGTTTCGCTCCACTTGCACGCGTTGCGGGTGAGCGCAATGGTCGAAAGTTGTCGACGCGCCGGGCATTCTGGCGCCCTTCCACTGAGCACAGGAGGCGTCCAGCCAGGCTCGTAGGCTGGCCCCATGGCACTCAGGATGGACAACATGGGCATCGTCGTCGACGACCTGGATGAGGCCGTTGCGTTCTTCGAGATCCTCGGGATGGAACTCGAGGGCCGCGGGATGGTCGAGGGCGAGTGGGCCGGCCGCGTGACCGGACTCGGCGACCAGCAGGTCGAGATCGCGATGCTGCGCACACCCGACGGCCACGGAAAGCTCGAGTTGTCGCGCTTCCTCTCCCCCGCCGTCGTCTCCGACCATCGCGGGGCCCAGGTCAATGCGCTGGGCTACCTGCGGGTGATGTTCGCCGTGGATGACCTCGACTCGACGCTCGCCCGGCTCTCCGCGGTCGGCGGGGTCCTCGTCGGCGACGTCGTCCGCTTCGAGGACGCCTACCGCCTCTGTTACCTCCGCGGCCCCGGTTCGCTCCTGATCGGCCTCGCCGAGGAACTGGGTTGAGCCATCGCCCTGAAACGAGAGAAGCGGCCCTGGTCTGCGGGAGATCCCACGGGCCAGAACCGCTTCGGTTCGGGGTGCCTGGGTAGCACGTTCGGCAACTCCTCCCCGAAGACAAAGACCCTAGTCAACCGCATGAATCGTGGGGTCTACGAGGTCTCTCGACGTCCCCAGGATGCCGCTCCGAAGGACGATCGTGGCCCTGTTGTGAGGACTGTCGAGACGGCTCAAACTTTTCTCACCGCCTCCGAGGCGGACGCCCTCGTCGGCGACTACCTGGCCGGGATGAGCGTCAAGGCGCTCGCTGAGAGGTACGGCATCCACCGCGCAACGGTGTTCTCCCACCTGCGTCGCCGCAACGTGCCGAGCCGCCGCCCGGGGCTGGGCCTCGACGAGAAGGCGGAGGCCGTGCGGCTCACCCGAGCGGGCGTCTCGATGCGAGCGATCGGTCGACGGATGGGTGTGGACCGCAAGGCAGTACGTGCAGCGCTGGTCGAGGCTGGACTCATCGTGGATGACACCGACGATTCGCGTCTTGACCGACTCGCCGGGTCCGATCTGACAGACTGAGGGTGTTGAGCCGAGTGAAGAGTGACCTCGGCAGCCATCCTGTTGGTGCTAACTCTGACGGATTGCCGCGTGATACTAAAGTTGTGTGCTAGAGTCCTTCGTGACGACGAAGGAGGCCCCGGTGGCTCAGCAACACGACAGCGACGACTGGCGCAGCGAGTTCCAGCCAGCAGAGCTCGCGGCACTCCGCGAACGAATCCCGACCGCGATCCAGCGCAGCCAGGATCGCTCGGCCCGCGCTCAGGCAGCATATGACGATCCCGATGGGGACCAGGACGTGTACGGGGCTGGCATGGCCCGTGGTGTGCAGAAGGAGCTCCGCACACTTCTGTCCGACCTACCTACCTATCGGGAGGCAAAGGTCCCGACGACCCGACGGATGCTGACCTTCGTCGGCAACACACTCATCTTCGCGCAACGGGTGGGCAAGCAGATGCCGCGCAACGTTCGCCGTGTTCGGCTCAGCTACTTGCCTGACTCGCGCCGTGAACTCCTCTCGAAGACGAGCAACGTCAAGTACTCGGACCCCGGGCTCTTCGACATCAGTGACGTTCTCGAAGGAGATCAGCCTGCATCGCTTGAGGATGCGCTCAGCCACGTCGAACTGGCTGTGCCTCGCACTACGCTCTTCGTTCCCTACTACAGCAGTACGCCGCAGGGTGTGGGAACGGTCTACTTCGCACCTGCGCGACTGAACGGCCGGTACCTGGAGTTTGCAGACCCCGAGCGGCTCACCTATGAGCGCACGCCTTCTTCGGTCGATGCTCCGCACACCATGTTGAAGCCTGTCGCCGGGTTCAACGGCAGCGAGCGTCCGCGTACCTCGGTGAAGCTGCGCCAGCGGCGGTCCGAGCAGGAAGGCAACTGACCCATGCCGACTGAGTACGTAGGCGACGCTGACCTAGCGGCGGTTGCCAGGATGTTTGACCCAGCGCGGCTAGCTCAGGCTCGTCGGATCAGCAAGATGTCCAAGGCTGACCTTCATCGCAAGGTTGGCGTATCGGCCGCCGCGATCGGGCAGTACGAGCGTGGAGAGGTGCGTCCCCGCGCAGAGACGGTCGCTGCCCTAGCCACGGCGCTCGGTGTTCCGCCGGGCTTCTTCGCGCTCGGGCGTCCACGCGTCCAGGTGGACATCGCTGAAGCGTCGTTCCGTCGACTCCGTTCAACGACTGTCACGCAACAGCAGCAAGCGACTGCGTATGTCGAACAAGCCTGGGAACTCAGCTGCTACCTCGAAGAGAGCGTGGAGTTCCCTGATCTAGACCTCCCTACCTGGGCGCAGGTCGACTCATCGGATGTGCCCGACCCCGTGACAGCAGCGCGAGCCATGCGTCAACACTGGATGCTCGGGACCGTGCCAATCAATCACCTCGTGTACGAGCTTGAACAGCATGGCATCCTGACAGTCTTCTTCTCCATGAAGGAAGACCTCGCACTTGACGAGAAGAGCCGGATCGACGCCTTCTCGACCACCGCACTGCCACGTCCCATGATCGTGCTGACCCCAGACAAGGCCAACGATGTTATGCGGCATCGGTTCTCGGCCGCGCACGAACTTGGACACATCGTCCTTCATCACGGCCGGCAAGGAACAGATAGCCAACTTGAGCGGCAGGCAGACATGTTCGCGGCCGAGTTCCTCACTCCTCGCGATGCGATCCGTGACCAGTTGCCTCGGCGCATCAACTTCAACCGGTACGAGGAACTTAGCCAGCTTTGGGGGGTCTCCATCAACTCTCTGATCTTCCGGTCCCGGGAGCTTGATCTTATCTCGGAGTCCACAGCCCGTCGCGCGTACATCACGCTGAATGGGATCGCTCGGCGACCTATGCCGGTTCACGACTATCCCGGCGAGCGACCCGAACTCCTGAAGTCCGCGCTTGAGCTGCTTGACCAGGCAGGTGTGCCACTGACTCAGGTCGCGGAGGACCTCCAGATGACGCCTCGTCACATACGACGGCTAGCTGGCATCGACGATCCCCAGCCCAAGCTGACGCTGGTGAAAGACCACCCAGACAACAGGAAGTAGTGGGCAGCAGTCCCATCCGAGAAAGAGGAAAGATCATGACAGAACCCAACAAGCGAGTAGTCCAGCGCCGAAGCGACGGCGACTGGGACGTACGGAAGCCAAGAGCTGATCGTGCCAGCGCCGTAACCTCCACACAGGTCGAAGGCATTCAACGCGCCCGTACGATCCTCGGCAACGACGGAGGGGGCGAGTTGCAGGTCCGTTCGCTCAAGGGGACGATCCGCGCGCAAGACACGATCGCACCTGGGAACGCCCGAGGTCATCCAAGGGGTGATCGCGGCGCACTTGTTGGCAGTCGCGTTCCTTGGATAGGCGAAGAAGAGAGAGGCTCGACGTGGAGTACCGCACCGAGGATGTCTGGGCGACGCCGCACGTCGCGGGCAAGAACGTAGTCCGTCAACTGCTGGTCCCGACGTGCGACGACATTGAGGTGTTTGAGACCGAGCCAGGCATCGAAGTGGTGAAGACACCCTTCGGACAGTGGCCTACAACGTGCACTGCTGATCTTCCGACTGATGGGCTGCTCGCGGCGAGGCTCCCTGGAGATCACTCCCCGAACGCCCAGATCGAATGGGGCGGTAGTCGAGAGGCGGCTCAGGCGAGCGAGGTCATCCAATCCTTCGAAGGTGCCATTGGGTTTACTGCGCATGACCTACCCCGCAGCCTGAGACGACCGCAGATCGCAGCGCTTCACTCCATCGTCGGTTACCAGTCGTCCGGCCTGTCTGAGCCCGGGATCGTGGTCATGCCGACAGGCACAGGCAAGACAGAGACGATGCTGGCGTGGCTCGTGGCACAACGGCCCGAACGTGTGCTGGTGGTCGTTCCCTCCACTGCACTTCGCGATCAGATAGCGAGCAAGTTCGAGACCCTGGGCATCCTTCAGGTCGAAGGCATCGTCGACCACCGCGCGTTGCGCCCCAGAGTCGGCCGGGTAGAGGGCCGGTTCACCGATGGTGCCGAAGCGAGGGCTTTCGTCGAGGCAGCGAACGTCGTCGTTGCAACACCCAACGCGATCCACGCCAACGAGCCTGACGTGCGCGCAGCCTTCTTCGAGAGCTTCACACACCTGCTCGTCGACGAGGCGCACCATGCGCCGGCTCGAACATGGACAGAGATCATCCGTGTATTCGCGAACCGGCCAACGCTTCTGTTCACGGCGACACCGTTCCGTCGCGACGGATTGACACTGCCCGGCCGCGTCATCTTCCGCTTCCCGCTACGGGAAGCTCAGAAGGAGGGATACTTCAGCACCATCGACTTCACTGCGGTACTCGATCTGGATGATGACGATGAGGCATTGGCACTCGCCGCAGTCTCGCGGCTTCGAGATGACTTGGTCGCCGGCCACGAGCATCTGCTTCTGGCACGGGTGGGGTCGAAGGCGAGGGCGGATGAAGTTCATGAGCTCTACTCACGCATCGCTCCCGAGCTGAGGTATTGTCAAATCCTGTGGATGAGCCTTCTCAGGCAGCCTGCTGGATGGCTTGGTCGGAGGGGTCTGGTTCGACGAGTTTGCCGTCTTTGAAGGTGGCGCCTGCTCGGACTTTGGCTACGAGGTGGGGTGCCCGGATCGCTCGCCACCTGTTCTGCGCGGATTGCATCAGCTTGAACGCCATCGCGATCCCAGCGGCCCGGCTGCCTGGGCCTTTCGTGACCCGCTGACGGAGCCTGACGGTCGCGAATGTCGACTCGATCGGGTTCGTGGTACGTAGATGGACCCAGTGCTCGGCGGGGTAGTCGAAGAACGCCAGCAGCACGTCGGTGTCGTCGACGATCTTGGCAGCCGCCTTGGGCCACTTGGTGCCGTAAGCGGCGGCGAACGCCTTCACAGCGGCCTTGGCGTGGGGCTTGTCTTCGGCCTGCCATATCTCCCGGATCGCGGCCAACGCACCCGGCTGGGCAGACTTCGGCAGCGCGGCCAGCACGTTGCCGGTCTTGTGCCACCAGCACCGTTGCTCCTTCGTGGCCGGGAACACGTCCCTGACGGCCTTCCAGAACCCGAGCGCCCCGTCACCGATGGCCAGGGTGGGGGCGGTCATGCCGCGGCGTTTGCAGTCCCGCAGCAGGTCCGCCCACGACTCCGAGGATTCCCGGAACCCGTCGGCCAGGGCGATCAGCTCCTTGCGGCCATCAGAGCGGACGCCGATCATGACGAGCAGGCAGACCTTGTCCTGGTCCAGACGGACCTTCAGGTGGATCCCATCGACCCACATGTAGACGTAGTCCGACCCCGCCAGGGACCGTTCGTTGAAGGCCCGGGCCTCGTCTTGCCACTGCCTGGTCAACCGGGTGATCACCGCCGGCGAGAGGCCCTTGCCGGTGCCCAGGAACTGCTCCAACGCGGGGGCGAAGTCATTGCTCGACAGGCCGTGCAGATACAACAGCGGCAGCACCTCGGCGACCTGGGCCGATTTGCGCGCCCACCTGGGCAGGATCGCCGAAGCGAACCTTGCCCGCTTACCGGTGGCCTCATCGACGCGCTTATCGTTGACCCTGGGCTGGCGGACCTCGACCGCGCCAGCGGCGGTGGTCACCAGCCGCTGGGCGTGGTAGCCGTTGCGCACCACCAGCCGGCGGCCCTGCTCGTCCACCTCCGCCTGGAACTGCTCGATGTAAGCGTCGACCTCGGCCTGCAACGCCGCAGCCAGCATCCGCCGGGCACCATCACGCACGATTGACGGCGCTCACTGAAATTCCCCAGTTCTGCTCATCGAAATTCCTCACCCTGGGTCGCTCCGCCGCATGAGGCGGGCCCTCCCCGAGACTGGTGGTCTCTGACCACACACCACCTCGAGGAAGGCCCTTGTTCTTATGCTCTCAGAAAGCAGCAGCGTGGATATCCACGCTCTGAAACGGCAGGGGATGACGATCAGCGAGATCGCCCGCCGCACCAACCATGACCGCAAGACGATCCGCGCGTACTTGAACGGGGACCGGGTCCCGGGGCGGCGGCAACGCGCCGTGCCGGACTCGTTCGAGGCGTTCGTCGACTACGTTAGCGCGCGCCTATCGGAGGACCCGCATTTGTGGGCGGCGACGTTGCTCGACGAGCTGCGCCCGCTGGGCTACGCGGGGTCGTATCCGACGTTGACCCGACAGATCCGTGACCGCGGGCTGCGGCCGGCCTGCGCCGCCTGCGCGCACGTCACGAAGCGTCCGAACGCGGTCATCGAGCATCCGCCGGGTGAGGAGACCCAGTTCGACTGGCTCGAGCTGCCCGATGCGCCCACGCACTGGGGGTTCCCGACGAAGAAGGCGTTCCTGCTGGTCGGCTCGCTGGCCCACTCGGGGGTTTGGCGGGCGGTGCTCGCCCCGTCGATGGATCTGCCGCACCTGTTGGCCGCGATGAGCACCTTGCTGCGTCTGCTGGGTGGGCTCACTCGCGTGTGGCGCTTCGATCGGATGCGCACCGTGCTGGACCCGGTCACGGGGGATCTGACGGCGATGTTCGCCGGGTTCGCGAAGCACCACGGCGTCCAGGTGGTCGCCTGCCGGCCCCGCTCCGGCAACCGCAAGGGCGTGGTCGAGAAGAATAACCACACCGCCGCGCAACGCTGGTGGCGGACTCTGCCCGACGAACTCACCCTCGAGCAGGCCCAGGCCGGTGTCGAGGCGTTCGCCCGCCGACAAGACCAGCGACGCCGGGAAGACGTGTCCGGGTGGAGCACCGCGAAGGCGATGTTCGCCGCCGAACGGCTCCGAGCGTTGCCACCGACGGTGTTCCCGGTGATCCTCACCGAGGAACGCACCGCCACCCGGCAGGCGCTGATCGACTGGCGCGGCAACCGGTATTCCGTCCCACCCGAACTCGCTGCCGGGAAGGTCGTCGTCCATCACCGCCACGGCAGCGACACCATCGACATCGCCACCCTCTCCGGCGCGGTCCTCGCCCGACACCGAGTCGCCGAACCGGGCCTGGGGGTCACGATCCGCGACACCGGACACGTCACCGCCCTCGAAACGATCGCCCTCGCCTCGGCACCGCCGGGACGCTCCCACCGCCGCAAGGAACGCATCCCACCCGGCGCCACCGCCCTGCGCGCCGCCGCCGTGCTCACCGGCGCCGCGGAACCGCTCTCGACCGTGATCAGCCTGGCCGCCTACGAGCAGGCCGCGAAGAACAGGAACACCCTCCCATGACCACCACCACGAACACCGCCGCCAGCGTCTACCAACAGCTGCGCAACCACCTCACCGACCTGAAACTCGCCGACGCCGCCGACGCCCTCCCGAAGGTGCTCGACCAAGCCCAAACCGAGGGCTGGAGCCTCACCCACACCCTCGAGCACCTACTGCGCATCGAGGTCACCGCCACCGAAGCCCGACGCCTCGCCGGCCGGTTCCGTTTCGCGAACCTCCCCACCGGCGCCACCCTCGACGACTTCGACCTCGACCACGCCTCCGGCATCGACCGAAACCTGCTCACCGAACTCGGCACCTGCCGCTACCTCGACACCGCCACCAACATCCTCCTCATCGGCTCACCCGGCGTCGGGAAGACCCACATCGCCACCGGCCTCGGGCACGCCGCCGTCACCGCCGGCTACCGCGTCTACTTCACCTCCGCCGCCGACCTCGCCGCCCGCTGCCACCGCGCCGCGATCGAAGGCAAGTGGTCCACCATGATGCGTTTCTTCGCCGGTCCGACCCTGCTCATCATCGACGAGCTTGGCTACCTCCCGCTGCCCGGCGAGGCCGCCTCAGCCTTGTTCCAGGTCATCAACCAGCGCTACCTGAAGACCTCGATCGTGATCACCACGAACCGGCCGGTCGGAGCCTGGGGCGAGATCCTCGGCGACACCACCGTCGCCGCCGCCATGCTCGACCGGCTCCTCCACCGCTCCGTCGTCATCACCCTCGACGGCCCCTCCTACCGACTCCGCAACCACCACGCCGCAGCCGACGAACTACGCCGCGCCACAACCGGCACCAACCTGCGCTAACCTAACCCCGCGACCTGAGGAACTTCGACGAGCAACTCTGGGGAAATTCGCTGAGCACCGTCACGATCTCATCAAGCACCGGCCCGTCTCCCTCTCGAGCCTCGGTCGGCTGCCCCTGGTTGGCCTCCCAGCCCTCGGGAACTACATTGGACATGGACGCACCTTCCCGGACCAACGCTTCCAACGTCGGCCCATGATCAGAATCTCTGTTACTGAAAGATCATCCCCGAGAAGGTGCGTCCCTCGCACCCCAGCCCCCGGGGACCATCCACAGGATTTGATCATTCCTCGACCAGACTTTCGATATCCTCATCGACGACGACCGCGCTGGCGAAGCCGCCGACCTTGTTGGTATCCGCGTCGACAAGGGCGATCTTCTTGTCACGCTGGTGCACTGCAAGTACTCATCGAAGCCCACAGCCGGCTCACGCCTCAGCGACCTGTACGAGGTATGTGGGCAAGCGATGCGAGGTGCGCGATGGCGCGATAACGGAGCCCTTCCGTTGCTGGAGCATCTTGACCGCCGCGCCAAGGCGTACACCATGCGCACTGGTCTCAGCCCTTTTGAGATCGGCGATCGAGAAGCGCTGTTCCGCATCCGGCAGCAAGCCCCCCAACTGTTCCCCCGCATTTCGACCGTCATCGCCCAACCAGGCCTCAGCATCAAGGCATCCTCAGACGAACAGCTCAGGCTGATCGCTGGCGCAGCGTCGTACGTACAGAGCGTCACCAAAGGTAGCTTCGACGTCTACGCGTCTACATAGGTGGTCCGTTGATACTGGCCTGCTTGCTCTGGGTAACGATGAGAACGGCATCGGCGGCCACCAACGCGTTGATCGTCAGCTGGTCCAGCGAGGGCGGGCAGTCGATGAGCACCAGGTCATACCGGTCCGCCACCGTCGCCAGCGCGTCACGCAGCCGCGACTCACGCCCTGCGCCGGTCACCACGAGCTCATCGCGCACGACTCCGAGGGTCTCCCCGCTTCGGCACAGTGCACATCCTTCCAGCGGCACCCTCAGCGCCACAGATCAGATGTCACTTATCCGTGCAGCGGTCCCGGGTCGCGGTCAGCGACATGGTCCAGGGCTTACCGATCGGGACATCACCAACGTCCAGCAACACCCGCCAGACGACGCTGTGCCGGACCGAACCACTACCTCCGTTGGTTGAGCGTCAGGCTGCCACGCGCGCGAGGGCGAACATGGCGGACATCAGAACGATGAGGATGCCGGTGGCGATAGCGAGCCGATCGGCGAGTGTACGGCGCATTCAGGCCTCCTTCAGGCGAAGTTGTATCGCTCGGAGTGGTACTTGGACATCGGTACGCCCAGTGTGCTGAGGGTGGTCTCCATCGAGTCCATCATCGGGGGTGGTCCGCAGATGAAGTACTCGTGCTCGTCGTATGGCGGCGGGACGTGGCGCCGCAGGATGTCAGCGGTGATGAAGCCTCGCTCGCCGGTCCAGTCGGCGGGCGGATCGGTGAGCACGTAGACGGTGGTCAGCGCCAGCCGGCCGGCGATCTTGTCGAGTTCCTCGCGGAACGTGATCGACTCCCAGTCTGTAGCCCCGTACAGCAGGATGACAGGCCGGTTGTCGTGTCGGTCGGCCAGGGTCCGGATGATACTCATCATCGGTGTGATGCCGACACCGCCAGCGATGAGGATGTGCATGTCGGCCGGGTTTCCGATCGTGAACGCCCCATAGGGTCCGTCCACGTAGACTCGCTTGCCGACCGGAATCGTCCCAACCGTAGCGGTGAAGTCCCCTAGCCTGCGGATCGACATCTCGACCGATCCCTCGCCGGCCTCAGCGCTGCCGGAGAAGGAGAACGGGTGACCCGTGATGCGGAAGGGACCGCCCCAGACGGTGAGCCAGCCGAACTGACCGGGCTCGAAGTGGAAGCCGTCGTGCCCGTCGGGCTCCATCACGAGCGTCGTGGTGTCGCCGCGTTCAGCACGCACCTGTGTGACCGTGTAGGGCCTGCGGAGCATGAACAGCGGCCTGACGATGCGCACATAGGCGAGCAGTCCGATCCAGAACACCGTCAGAGAGATCCACAGCGCCCTCTTCCACGGATCGGCTAGGTAGAAGCCCCAGCTCACCATGTGCGCCAGGCCGGTGACCACCGCGGCGACGGCCAGGACGACATGCAGATGGTGCCACGTCTCGTAGCGCATCCGCAGACGCGCCCGCCACAGCGACGTCATCACGAGCACTAGGAGTGACACCACGGACAGCACGGCGAAGCGCGCGCGCCAGGGCGCGTCGACGAAGGTGAGGAGTCCGATCAGGTTTGGCCGGACGATGAACAGGATGACCGGATGGGCGATAACCAGGGCGACGGCGACCAACGAGAGCTGGCGGTGCAGGTGATAGAGGACGTCTTCGCCCCACGGCTCGGTCACTCGCCGGAACCGGGCAGTGAGACCGAACTGCAGTCCCATCATCGCGAGCCCGGCATAGCCGATTGCGGCGGAGAACTCGGTCCAGAAGTCCCGGGCCGGCCCGACGGTCCCTATGAGCAGAGCGAAGAGAGGCGCCAGGACGAACACCAGGTAGCCGGCTACCCAGGCGGTAGCGCGCGACGGATGGGAGCGCCTCATTGAACTGTCCTGGATCTCTCGGAGAGTTGGTTGATTATGCGGCCCCCGAGGCGGGGTCACAGTCCTAGCCTGCCACTGACCGAGGTCGAACTCAATGGGTGCAGGTGCTGCTCGATTGAGGAGTGGAGGAGGTGTTGTCCAGCGCATTGCCCATCGTGCCGATCGATCCGCGACGCCGATCTGACCAAGTTCGGCGGTCGCGCCCCGGACCTGAGGCCCCCGGCGCCGGAGTGATGGACGAGTCTGCATGCTCCCCGCGGGCGCCGACGCCCTGCCAGATGACTAGCATTTGTCAGCGTCGCCTGAAAAATGACCCTGTATCGACGGCCGAAAACGGACCCCCTCGGCCACGCTGGGGAGGGTGATGACCGTGGAGGACTGGGCTGAGATCCGCAGACTGCATCGGGTCGAAGGGGTGGCGATCAAGGCGATCGCTCGCAGGCTGGGTGTGTCGAGAAACGCGGTGCGGCGGGCGTTGGCGCGCGATGCTCCGCCGAAGTATGTCCGGGCGCCGAAGGGCTCGATCGTGGACGCGGTGGAGCCAGCGATCCGGGAGTTGCTGCGGGAGCATCCGCGGATGCCGGCGACGGTGATCGCCGAGCGGGTCGGGTGGGAGCGGTCGTTGACGGTCTTGAAGGACCGGGTGCGGGAGCTGCGCCCGTACTACCTGCCGCCGGACCCGGCCACGCGCACCGCCTATGACCCCGGGCAGCGGGTCCAGTGCGATCTGTGGTTCCCGCCGGCATCGGTCCCGCTCGGCTTCGGTCACACCGGTCACCCGCCGGTGCTGGTGATGGTCTCGGGGTACTCGCGGATGATCTTCGCCCAGATGCTGCCGACTCGGCAGGCACCGGACCTCATCGCTGGGCACTGGGCCCTGCTGCAGCTGGCGCACAACGAGTGGGATCCGGCTGCGAAGAGCGCGCGGATGAAGGTGCTGTACAACTTCGGCCGGGCCGAGGAGCTGGACCGGGCCGCGGTGCAGCGGTTGATCGGGTCGCTGTCCCGGCTGCTCGGCGAGACCTCGAGAGGCAGCCAGGTCGAGGATCAGGCCGGTGGGCTGCCCGGGTTGGGCTTCATCGAGTCCCGGCCGCTGGGCGGGGCCTGGGTGCTGGACGCGTTGTGGACCCGGCTCGGGATCGCCAAGACGATGCGCACCCTGCTGAGCGGGACCCGCCGCGACGCCACCGTTGAGCGGGTGCTGTTCGCGTTGGTCGCCAACCGTGCACTGGCACCGTCCTCGAAGCTGGCCGCCGCGGGCTGGGTCAACCGTGACGTGCACGTTCCTGGCCTGTCCGAGGTCAGCGACGACGCCTGCTACCGGGCGATGGACTGGCTCCTGGCCGTCGAACCAGCCCTGGCCAAGGACGTGTACGCCTCGACCGCGGACCTGCTCAACCTGCAGGTCGACCTGCTGTTCTTCGAGACCACCTCCACCTACTTCGAAACCGAGACCGGCGACGAACCCCTCTGGCGCGACGTCAAGGGCAACCCCGTGGCCACCACCATCGACACCACCGCTGACGGCGACGGCGACGACGACGGCGGCGAGCTGCCGAGCGGTGCGGTCAAGCAGGCCGGGTTCCGCACCTACGGCAAGTCCAAGGACCACCGCGAGGACCTGCCGCAGGTCGTCGTCGGGATGGCCGTGACCCGCGAGGGGATCCCGGTACGGGTGTGGTGCTGGCCGGGCAACACCTCCGACTCGGCGCTGATCCGCCAGGTCAAGGACGACATGCGCGACTGGAACCTGGCCCGGGTGGTGTGGGTCGCCGACCGCGGGTTCACCTCAGCGGAGAACCGCCGCTACCTCCAACGCGCCGGCGGCGGTTACATCCTGGGCGAGAAGCTCCGTTCCGGCTCGGCCGAAGCCACTGCCGCGTTGGGGCGGGCCGGCCGCTACCAAGACGTCGCCGACAACCTGCGCGTCAAGGAAGTACGGATCAGCGAGAGCGAACGGTTCGTCATCTGTCACAACCCCGAGGCCGCCGACCGCGACGCCCTGGTGCGGACGGCACTGCTCGCACGGCTCACCGAGATGATCAAGAACTCCGACAAGCTCACCAAGACCAAGCGGGCCGAGCTGCGTGGGGTGATCTCCACCAAGCCCGGGCTGAACCGCTACCTGCGCGTCACCCCCAGCGGGCTACTCCGCATCGACGCGGACGCGATCGCCGAGGAGGCCAAGCTGGACGGCAAGTACCTGCTGCGCTCCAGCGACCCCCACCTCTCCGCGCAAGACATCGCGCTGGGCTACAAGCAGCTGCTGGAGGTCGAACGCGGCTGGCGCGACATGAAACAGATCCTGGACCTACGCCCGGTCCACCACCGACTCGAGGACCGCATCCGCGCCCACGTCGTCTTGTGCTGGCTCGCGCTGCTGCTGATCCGGATCATCGAGACCACCACCGGCGACACCTGGAACAACCTGCGCGCCGAACTCCAGCGGCTGTACGTGGGCACCTTCACCGGCCCGGCCGGCACCTACCAGCAGAGCACCGACCTCACCAGCGAGCAGGCCAAGATCCTCGCCCAGCTCGACATCACCGCCCCGCCCCGGATCCTGGACCTCGCCACCGCGGGCTGATCCTCCCGCCGGGACAGGGCTAGTGACACGCCGTGTCACCGGCCAAACACGCGTTTCCGCAGGTCAACCCCCACAACCGCGCCCCCAAGCAGTCACTCAGCTGCGGAACTCAGGGAATCACGGCGTGCACACGCTTGTTAGAGAGGTGCCTGGCCAGGGGCTGCGCCATGAGCGCGCCGCCGAGCCCAGTCGCTACGAGCTCGAGTGTTGCCTTGGCGTTTCGTGGCGTCCAAGAAGGGTCTTTCCACTCCTGGGGTTCGGGCCACTCGGCGAAGTGATCCGGGTGTGCGAGGAGCGTCAATAAGGAGAGATCCTCGAGATCAATCTCTCCCAGCTTCGCGAGCTCGTGATCTGCCGGAACCACAAGAGCGATGGTCTCGTTGTAGAGGTGCATCGCGTGCCGGGTGCGCGCTGCCGCCTCGCTTCCCGCGGGAATAGCTCCGGGTGCAACTCGTTCTAGCAATACATCGAACTCTGTGCGGGCGTTCTCAACCTCGTGCAGGTCCACAGGCACGAGTTCCAACGGTTGTTCTCGCACTGCTCGCGCCCAACGCTCGGCCCACTTGCTTGGGGCCACGCCGCGCACGAAGCCGAGCTGCAGCGTCGGCAGCTCCACCCGTTCCGGTTTGGGCGTTGCCTTGGCAGCGGCCTGCTTTTTCGAGGCGGCCCCGGCCTTCTTGCCAGCTGACTGCGGTCGCTTGATCGACCTCAGAGGGCTGCCTTTTGATGCGCCTCGTCGTGGGGCATTACGGTTCAAGGGGCAACCTCCGAGTAAATTTCATGATCGTAGCTGAGTCGGGCCGATGACAGAGCGATGCGGTAGTCGTCCTCCGATACCTGGCACCTGAGCGGTGTGCCCTCTTCAAGGTAGCGGGGAAGGGCGAGACGACTGTGTCCCTGCGGTGGCAGTCCACTCGCCGGCACGACTCGCCACCAGGTGACGGCGTGGCCGTAGTAGGCGAGCACTCGACCGACTGCCCGCGGAGCGTTGGACCCAAGTGCGTGCGCAATGTCACCGTATGTCATGACGCGCCCTGGCGGGATGCGCCTGATGACGTCGAGCACTGCGTCGACGAACTCCGGGCTTGGCATGCGTTATTAAGCCTACGGCCACAGCAGAGATTCGAATTGCGAGGATCGCGTGATTTTGAGGATCACCAAGCCAATTGGGCGCTGCTGAAGAGTGTGGGCTCGATCTTCGCCGATTAACCGAGTTGTGAGACCCCGAGGAGCGTACCAATGCCATAGGTGGCCGCGACGGCGATGCCGCCGAAGAGCAGCTGGCGGCCCGCGCTCGCGAAGGGGTTGCGGTCAGTGAACTTTGCGGCAGCGAAGCCCGCAGCGAGAAGACCCACTCCGCCGAAGAGGAGCCCCCACCCGAGGGTTCCGAAGCCGATCAGGAACGGAAGGACCGGGATAATCGCACCCACGCTACTAAAGGAGACAAGAGATGCGATTGCCGCCACCCTCGGCGATTGCTTTTCGTCGGGGCTCAAGCCAAGTTCGTGCGCGAGGTGCACTCTGAGCGCCTGTTCGGTGTTCGCGTGCACCTGTGAAGCGGCATCGCGAGCTGTACTACTAGGGTGCATGCCGAGCGACTCGAACATGATCGAGAGTTCGGCCTCCTCGCCTTCTGGATTGCGAGTGAGGGCGTCGCGCTCGGTGTCGATCTCAACTTGAAGCTGCTCGTTCTGCGTCCGCACGGAGGTGTATTCGCCAAGCGCCATTGAGATCGCGCCAGAGATGAGGCCCGAGATACCGGTGATCGCGATAATGCGGCTCTTCACAGATGGCGGTGGAGTGAAGGGGTGCGGGTGACCGGCCCGACCCGCTGGACTCGGCGGGGTCGGGGGCAGGTGGGGGCCCTCGGGTTGGCAGGATGAAGGTGTCTAAGCCACATCTGAAAACCCAAGGGCCCTTGTGCGAAACGCTACCCCACCCTGCCTCGATACGTTCTGCCGACTGGATCGTCTCGGCCTGACCGTCACCGCGCAACGCGTCGAACCAGATCACACCGTCCTGCGATGCCGCCCCACCACCACCGCCGAGCCATGCCGCGGGTGCGGCCGGGACGGCGCCCGGCATGATGCGGTGCTGCGCCGGCTCGCGCACGTGCCGTTCGGCTGGAAGCCCACCATCCTGGAGATCGTCGTCCCTCGCTACCGGTGCGTACCGTGTCGACGGATCTGGCGTCACAGCATCACGGCGGCGGCGCCGTCGAAGGGGAAGCTGTCGCGTGACGCGATCATGTTGGCGGTCAAGCAGGTCGTGGTCGACCGGATGTCGATCGCCCGGGTCGCGGCCAACCTCGGCGTCGCCTGGAACACCGCCTCGGACGCGATCCTGGCCGCCGGCACCGAACTGCTCATCGACACCCCAGACCGGCTTGATGGGGTCACCATTGTCGGCGTCGATGAGCACGCGTGGCGACACACACGACACGGCGACAAGTACGTCACCGTCATCATCGACCTGACCCCGACAAGGACCAGAACCGGTCCCTCACGCCTGCTGGCCGTGGTCGAGGGCCGCTCGAAGCAGGCGTTCAAGACCTGGCTCGAAGCCCAGACCGACTCGTTTCGGAACCGAGTGGAGATCGTCGCGATGGACGGATTCACCGGCTACAAGAGCGCCGCCGTCGAAGCCATCGACACCGTCACCACCGTAATGTGGCTCTTCATACCTGCGGTGGGTCGAGGTTGAGTCCGCCGCCGATGAGGAGCATGCGTAGTCGGTAGTTCTCGCGGTTGCGGAAGCCTCTGGCGATGCGTCGGTGGAGCTCGATGAGCCCGTTGATGCTCTCGGTGCCGCCATTGGATGCGCGGCCGGTGTCGAAGTAGGCCAGGAAGGCGTCTTTCCACTGTCTGAGGGTGCGGCCGAGTCGGGCGATCTCGGGGATCGGGCAGGAGGGGAACCCGTCGACGACTTGCTCGGCAATCTGGCGGCCCTTGGCTGGGTCGGGGTGGGCGTAGGCGGCTCGAACCTTCTGGGCGCACTGCCAGGCGACGTGGACGGCGTCGTGGCGGTCATCGGCGGCGATCGCCGCGGCGAGGCGGGCGTGTTGCTTGTCTGTGAGCCGTTCGGCCGCGCAACGCAGGATGTTACGGATCCCGTAGAGCGGGTCGCCGGAACGACCCCGGTGGCCGTGGATCTCCTGCTGCACGCGGCGGCGGACCTCATCTACGGCCCGGCTGGCCAGAGCGACCACATGAAACGCATCAAGGACGGCGGTGGCGTCGGCGGGCTTGTCGTCGATGGCGTTCTTGTAGCCGCGGAACGGGTCCAGGGTGGCGACCTCGACCCCGGCCTTGAACCCCTTCCCGCGCTGGTCGAGCCACGTCTTGTACACGGTGCCCGAACGTCCCGGCACCAGATCGAGCAGCCGGGCATGGACGCGTCCGTCCTTGTCACGAGTGAGGTCGACCATGCCGGTGAGCTCCTTGGGGCCACGCTTGCGGGGGCTCACGTGGTGCCACAGGTGCTCATCCACCCCAAGCGTGGTCACGCCGGCGAACCGGGACTCATCAGCGGCGGCACGCTGCAGGATCGGCTCGATGCTGGTCCACACAGTCCGCCACGTGGTGGCCAACTGCCGAGCCAGCCCGGCGATGCTGGCGTGCTCGCGTCGGACCTGCTCGGTCGCCCAGCGACACGCCCGGGTGGTGAGCATCGCGCGTGGCTTGGCGATCTGTTCGTCCTGCTCGGTGAACACCCCTACGGGACAGGACGGCTCGGGACACGTCCACGTGCGTTTGCGCCAACGCACGCGTGTCGGGGCTCCGAAGCAGGGGATGTCGACCAAGGTGAGCGTCCGTCGGCCATGGCTGCGGGCTACCACCCCGCAGGTCGGGCAGCCCATCATCGCTGGTGGGGACTCGACCTCGACCACCAGCCCGGCAGGTCGCCGGTCCACTCCGATGACGTGCACGCCGGGCAAGCCGACCAGACGGTCACAGTTGTCGCAGTAGGCGTCGTCATGGGGGCAGCGCGCAGCACACGTCGTAGGCTCAGACACAGTCGGGGTCCTCGGTGGATAAGAAGCTTGGTAACTCCTGATCCTGAGGGCCCCGACCCCTACCTCAGCCCACCCCGCTCACCCGGCGTGTCGCCCCCGACCCACCGCAAGTACGAAGAGCCCGTAATGGATCCGTATCATGTCGTGGCCCTGGTCGGTGACAAGCTCGACCGCTGCAGGCAACGCATCCAGCAAGAGACACTGGGGCATCGGGGCCGCTCCGGTGACCCGCTCTACGGCATCCGACGCGTCGCCCGCACCCGCGCTTCGCTGCTCACAGAGAAGCAGCAGCACCGGCTCGCGAAGGTCCTCGCCGACGAGCGGCATGTCGCGTTCGAGGTCACCTGGAGCATCTACCAGGACGTGATCGACGCCTACCAGGCCCCCGACCCAGCCGAGGGGAAGAAGATCATGACCCGGGTGATCGACGCCATCAAGGCCGGGGTTCCCGCCGGCCTCGACGAGCTCCGCTCGCTCGGGCAGACGATGAAACGGCGCCGCGATGACATCCTCGCGTTCTTCGACCACCCCGGCACCTCGAACGGCCCCACCGAAGCGATCAACGGATTGCTCGAACACCTCCGCGGCACAGCCCGAGGCTTCCGCAGCATCGTCAACTACGTCGCTTATGCGGAATTCCGCATAAGCTATGGTATGTCGACCTCGGGGTTATGTTGACCGACGTCGTGGGGTGCCTGTTCCAGTGCGGGTTGGGGCCTGAGCCGATCAACATAACCGTGCGGGGTTCAGCGGTTCTTGAGGAACGCGATGAGAGCGTCCGAGGCTTGGTAGCGGGCCGGTGGCCGCTCATCGACGGCGGGGACGCGTTCCAGGGTTCGTCGTTTGAGTTCGAGGTCGGCGTGGAGGTAGATCTGCGTGGTCTGGATGTTCGAGTGCCCGAGCCAGAGCGCGATGCTCGCGGTGTCGATCCCGGCGTGCAGCAGGCTCATTGCGCAAGTGTGCCGCAGCGTGTGGGGCGTGACGTTCTTCTCGGCCAAGGAAGAACACCGTCCGACCGCGGCAGCGGTATGACGGGCGATGAGCTTGCCGACCGCAGCCCTGGTCAGTGGCGTCCCGGCGTGGGTCGGGAACAGTGGCCCGTCCGGTACGGGTGGAAGCTCGCCGAACCAGGCGTTGAGGAGTTGGACGGTGTTCTTCTGGAGTGGGATCACGCGTTGCTTGCGGCCCTTGCCGATGCATTCGAGCTGGCTGTGCGGGCCGATCTGGATGCTGTCGATGTGCAGGCTGGTCAGCTCGCTGACGCGGAGTCCGGTTTGGATGCCCAGGTGCAGCAGGAGCCGGTCTCGGCGCCCGAGCCAGGTGCCGGTGTCCGGGGCTGCGATGAGGGCTTCGGCTTCGGCAGCGGTCAGGAACGACACGAGGGTGGTCTTGGTGCGTTTCGCGGGGATCGCGAGGACTTGGCTGATCGTTGCGATCGCGTCGGGTGCCCGGTAGCTGGCGTAGCTGAAGAACGACCGCAGCGCGGCCCGGCGGGCGTTGCGGGTCGCGGCGGAGTTGCCGCGCTCGGTTTCCAGATGCTGGAGGAATCCGCCGATCAGGTCCGCGTCCAGATCGGCCAGGGTCAACGCCGACGGGGCGATCCCGGTGGCCTGCTGGGCGTAGGTCAGCAGGAGCCGGAACGTGTCGGCGTAGGCAGCAGCGGTGCCCTCTTGCGTGGACCGTTCCCGCAGCAGCCACGCTTCGAACTCGTCCAGCACGTCCCGCGCGTCAGCGCGGCACTGATCACGATGAATCACCATCTTGGTCCTCCTGACCCGAAGCCAGGCGATCCCAACGATCGCCCGGTCAGATCAAGCGAACCCCGACCCGAGCATTCATCGTTATGTTGACCGGATCAGGCCCCAACCCGCACTGGAACAGGCACCCCACGACGTCGGTCAACATAACCCCGAGGTCGACATACCGTCGCCAGATGCCTACTCGACGCTGGCGGGTTCAGACCCCTGATCCACTCACTTCTGTGAAGAGCCGATTAAGCTATCACTTTCCAGTCTGTCAAGTGATCGATTCTGTGGATCACTTCCTGCCTGCGCGCGAGTCTGCGGCGGATTTCAAGATCTACGGGTGAGGCGTCTCTCGGAGTACCCGGTATCGAATGCAAATGAAATCGCGATTGCGAGCGTGGTCAATGATTTCGAGTTGCAGATTTCGCGGAAGGAGAGGCTGGCCGGAACCAAGTGTTACCGGCGCGAACTGTACCCAGACTTCGTCGAGTAGCTCAGCATCTGCGAACTGGCCAGCAAGGTCGCCACCGCCCACCACCCAAATATCTTTTCCCTGCGCAGCTAGGACGGCCTCTGCGTGAGCCTGCGTCACTGAACCCTGAACAAAGCGGATATCTGCGCCTTCTGGAACGGGCAGGTCGCGATGAGTGAATACCCAGACCGGCTGCTCGTAGCCCCACTCATCTTGGTTGCTCAGTAGCCACTCATACTAGGAAGCACCCATGAAGAGAGCGCCAATTCCTTTCACGAACTCTGGGTATGCCATGGGGCCTTCGAAATCGAAGTCCTGCTTGAACAGCCACTCAAGGGAATGCTCGGGGGTGGCGATGAACCAGTCGAGGCTTGAAGCAGTATAGAAGTGGGTGGTCATGGGAGCGCACCTTTCTTGCGATGTTCTGGAAATCAGGGTCAGAGTTCTGCATCATTGAGCGCAAGCCGCAAGTTATATGGATTCCTCGTCCCTTCGATGCCAGGCAAACCAGGCGACCACACAGAAGGCTGCGAGCATGACGAGGTCAGCGATGAACGCAACTGGGACAGATCGAGATATCCGCGCAACCGGGAACGCAGCCGCCGCAAATACCAACGACACAGCGCTCCAGCGGGGCGTGAGCCCGGTCCACCAATGCATTGCGCCCAAGGACAAAAGCGCGACCGGAAAGAGCGGTCCGGCCAGAATCAGCACAATAGCCACCGGGAGTGGGTAGATGTCGAAAGTAGCTAGCGAGCGAAACTCGGTGATACCGAACACACTCTCAAACACGCCTTGCAGCCCGAACGCGACGGTGCCGAACATGCCGATCAGCACCAGAAGCATCCATAGCCCCGACAGAAGGGGAAACCGGGGGCGGAGGGCGTTGTATTCCCCAATGAGTCCGTACACCCAGGGCACGGCGGCTATGGCAATGAGAAGCCCGCCGGTCACTCCATAGTGTCCGTCGATCCAGAAGAGCGGTGACAGGGCGAACAGCAAGGGTCCGATAATCAGACCAAGGCTTTCCAAACGGCGTACCACCATGCCCAAAGAGTAACACGGCTCTTCCCAATCGAGGGTGGGTGGGTGACGGCGCGGGCTGAGCGTTGAGGAGCCTTGTCGCCGCGAGGATGTGGGTGTCGAATCCCATCCAGCAACAACAAGGCCCATGTCTGACGCTACCTCAACGACGCCCGCCTGCCCGCCGGTCACCAGCCCGGATCTGACCACCTTCGCTCGGGTTGACGCCCTCGGGCTGCGGGTCGACGCCCAGCAGATCTGGCCGGACAAGGCGATCCTGTTCTGCTCGCTCGTCACCGTCGATGACCGATGTCCCCGCTGCGGCGCTGGGGGCCGGGTGCACGACCAGGTGCTACGCCGGTTCACCCACCTGCCCGTGGGCCGACGGCCGACGTGGCTGTCGGTCCGGGTGCCCCGGTTCCGCTGCGATGGGTGTGGGCGGGTGTGGCGGCATTCGCTGAAGACGGTGGCCCGACCGCGGTCGAAGCTGACCAGGGCCGCGGACTGGTGGGCCCTGTGCCAAGTCGTGCTCGATCACACCCCGATCAGCGGTGTCGCCGCCGTGCTGGGCATCAGCTGGGACACCGCCCACATGGCCGTGACCGACGTCGGGACCCAGCTCCTCATCGACCACCCGGGACGGCTCGACGGCGTCGAGGTCGTCGGCGTCGACGAGCACGCTTGGCGACACACCCGCAAGGGCGACAAGTACGTGACCGTGATCATCGACCTCACCCCGATCCGGGACGACACCGGCCCCGCCCGGCTGCTGGACCTGGTCGAGGGTCGCTCGAAGAAGGCGTTCAAGACCTGGCTGGAGGCTCAGACCGACCAGTTCCGGGCCCGGGTCGCCATCGTGGCGATGGACGGCATCACCGGCTTCAAGACCGCCGCCGCCGAAGCCGTCCCCGACGCCACCGCCGTGATGGACCCCTTCCACGTGGTCGCGTTGGCGGGCGACAAGCTGAACGCCACCCGACAACGCGTCCAACGTGAACTCACCGGCGGCCGCGGCCGAGCCGATGATCCGCTCTACAAGGCCCGACGTACCCTGCGCACCGGCCGGGCGCTACTCACCGACAAGCAGAAGGCCCGCCTGTCAGCACTGTGGGCCATCGATGAAGCAGTCCCCCTCGAGGTCACCTGGCTGACCTACCAAGACATCATCGACGCCTACCGACACCCCGACGCCGACGTCGGGAAGAAGCTGCTCACCTCGGTGATCGACCGGATCAAGACCGCTGTCCCGGCCGGGCTGGAAGAGCTCGCCCAACTCGGCAGGACACTCGAAAAGCGACGCGACGACATCCTGGCGTGGTTCGACCACCCCGGCTCCAGCAACGGACCCACCGAAGCCATCAACGGCCGGCTCGAACACCTCCGCGGCATCGCGCTCGGCTTCCGCAACCTCGTCAACTACCGGCTCAGATCACTGGCTCTTCACAGAAGGCAGTGGAGCCAAGGGCGGCATCTGAGCGACCCGGCTCGGTGGCGCTCCGGAGGGTCGGGCTGGTAGTGGGGGCCCTCGGGTTGGCAGGATGAAGGTGTCTAAGCCACATCTGAAAACCCAAGGGCCCTTGTGCGAAACGCTACCCCACCCTGCCTCGATACGTTCTGCCGGCTGGACCGTCTCGGGCTGTCCGTGACCGCCCAGCGCGTCGAACCCGACCACACAGTGCTGCGCTGCCGCCCCACCACACCGCCATCGCCGTGTCCGGGCTGCGCCGGGCCGGGCGTCCGGCACGATGCGGTGCTGCGCAGGTTGGCGCATGTGCCGTTCGGGTGGAAGCCCACGATCCTGGAGGTGGTCGTCCCTCGCTACCGGTGCGTACCGTGTCGACGGATCTGGCGTCACAGCATCACGGCGGCGGCGCCGTCGAAGGGGAAGCTGTCGCGTGACGCGATCATGTTGGCGGTCAAGCAGGTCGTGGTCGACCGGATGTCGATCGCCCGGGTCGCGGCCAACCTCGGCGTCGCCTGGAACACCGCCTCGGACGCGATCCTGGCCGCCGGCACCGAACTGCTCATCGACACCCCAGACCGGCTTGATGGGGTCACCATTGTCGGCGTCGATGAGCACGCGTGGCGACACACACGACACGGCGACAAGTACGTCACCGTCATCATCGACCTGACCCCGACAAGGACCAGAACCGGTCCCTCACGCCTGCTGGCCGTGGTCGAGGGCCGCTCGAAGCAGGCGTTCAAGACCTGGCTCGAAGCCCAGACCGACTCGTTTCGGAACCGAGTGGAGATCGTCGCGATGGACGGATTCACCGGCTACAAGAGCGCCGCCGTCGAAGCCATCGACACCGTCACCACCGTAATGGATCCGTATCATGTCGTGGCCCTGGTCGGTGACAAGCTCGACCGCTGCAGGCAACGCATCCAGCAAGAGACACTGGGGCATCGGGGCCGCTCCGGTGACCCGCTCTACGGCATCCGACGCGTCGCCCGCACCCGCGCTTCGCTGCTCACAGAGAAGCAGCAGCACCGGCTCGCGAAGGTCCTCGCCGACGAGCGGCATGTCGCGTTCGAGGTCACCTGGAGCATCTACCAGGACGTGATCGACGCCTACCAGGCCCCCGACCCAGCCGAGGGGAAGAAGATCATGACCCGGGTGATCGACGCCATCAAGGCCGGGGTTCCCGCCGGCCTCGACGAGCTCCGCTCGCTCGGGCAGACGATGAAACGGCGCCGCGATGACATCCTCGCGTTCTTCGACCACCCCGGCACCTCGAACGGCCCCACCGAAGCGATCAACGGATTGCTCGAACACCTCCGCGGCACAGCCCGAGGCTTCCGCAGCATCGTCAACTACGTCGCCAGATGCCTACTCGACGCTGGCGGGTTCAGACCCCTGATCCACTCACTTCTGTGAAGAGCCCTGGTCTGCCTGTTCCTCGAACTGGGCGCGTTCCTCGTCGGTCGTTTCCTCTTCGAAGTCCTCGAAGTCGTCGACCGAAAACGCGGGTAGTGCGTCGCTTCCGAAATCGAGCGTGGTCTTGCCCGTGGTCCATTCGTCGATGTGTGAGGCGATAGAGGTGCGGAAGCGGGCATCGTCGGTGATGCGCTGCATGTCGCGCAGTTTCGTGTCGAGGCGCTGCTGGCGTCGTTCCAGGGATCGCAGGATCGCTTCGGGGCTGGAGGCGAGGCGGCGTTGCAGCACGGTGAGCGCGAACCCGACGTTGTTGCCGCGCTTCTTGTCCCCGGCCTGGGCGATCCGCTCAGCACGCCCCATCTCGGTGCGGACGTAGTTGGTGACCTGTTCGTAGAGGTCTCGCTCGGCGGGGCTCAGCTCGTACTCGACGGTGTAGGCCTTGCGTTCGGGGAACAGTGGCTTGCCCTCGAAGGTGAGCAGGTCTTCTTTCACCATGCGGCGCATCAGGCCGTGGGTGTCGGTACGGTGCACGCCTTGCCGGTACTGGCCCTCGAAGCGGTCGCGGTCCAGCAGCGACATGAACAGTTGGAAGTCCTCTTCCTTGCCCGCGTGCGGGGTCGCGGTCATCAACAGAAAGTTGTGTGCCGTCTCTGACAGCAGGCGGCCGAGTTTGAAGCGCTTGGTTTCATCGACCTCGCCCGCCCACGAGGAGTAGTGGGCAGACATGCGATGGGCCTCGTCAACGACGGCGACATCCCAGGTGACCTCGCCGAGTTGCTCGGTCAGGTCTTCGCTACGGGAGAGCTGGTCCATGCGGGCGATCAGGAACGGGTGCTCAGCGAAGACGTTGCGGCCCTGGGCGTCATCGACCATCTGGCGGCTGAAGATTTCGAAGCGCAGGTCGAACTTCTGGCTGAGCTCCTCGCGCCACTGCTCCACGAGCCCACCCGGGGCGACGATGATCGCGCGCTCGCAGTCCGAGCGCAGGATCAACTCCTTCAGGTACAGCCCGGCCATGATCGTCTTGCCCGCGCCGGGGTCGTCGGCCAGCAGGAACCGCAGCGGGATGCGCGGCAGCAGTTCCTCGTAGACCGCGCGAATCTGGTGCGGCAGCGGGTCCACGTCCGAGCTGTTGACCGCGACCATCGGGTCATACAGCGCCGCGTACTTGATCCGGAGCGCCTCGGCTGCGAGCCGGAACTCGTCCGGATCGGCATCGTAGGCGGGGGCGGAGTCAAAGTCGCCCGCGACCTCGAACCGTGCCGCGTCGGCATCGGTGATCGCGCGTGCTCCGCTGCGACCGGAGTCGTCGCGGTAGAAGACCTCGAACAGCTCGGCGTCGATAGGGTCGATGGCGATCAGGGTGACCGTCTGCCCCGGCACCAAGCCCCGGAGGCGCTGGCCCGCGCGAAGCGTCGCGAGCGTCAACGTTGCGTCGGTCGTCGCTTCTGTCACGAGGTGCCTCCTTCCGATTTTGGGCAGTGAATCAGGATATGGGGTGCCACTGACAAAGTGTCGACGGCGGCGCGAAGCAAGCGATGCGCTCACCCGGGCGGGGAGGGTTCGGAGTCGGCGGCAGCGCCACCTCGTCGCACCCAGTCGTCGATCTCGCTGGCTTGGAACTTCCAGAGGCGTCCGACCTTGTGGGCGGGCATGGCCTTCTCGGCGATCCAGGTGTAGACGGTGTCTTTGGTGACCCCGAGGTGGGCGGCGATGTCGTCTGCGGACAGCCACGGCTCAGCCACGATGCTCCTCCCTCGCTCTATGGCCCAGGCAGGCCAACACTCCCGATGATACCGGCGGACGTACGGCTTGAGTCGGGTCTCTCTGGGCGTGGCCGGACGATATGGTGTTGTCGGGCCTGGTGCTGGTGGTCACGACCGCGCCGGGTGCGTCGAGGATCGCGTTGATGACGCCCACACCCTCTGTTGGAACACCGACCCCGACCGGTGGCAGAACGGAGTGACCGCCTGGCTCAAGGCGCGTGTCCCACGCTGATCGGCAGAACGGAGCGACCGCACTCGGCACTCACCGCGACCCTTCGCGCCCGACGCCGCAAAGGCGGGCCGGTCGCCGTGTTCGACCCCCAACACCTCGCCGAAGGCATCCCGGCAGGGCTGCGCTGGTCACCCATCCGCGGCTGCGACGATCCGTTGACCGCGATGATCCGCGCCAACGGACTCGCCGCCGCCACCGGTCTCAGCGCCGGAGGAGTCGAGTCCGGCGGGTTCTGGGAAGGCAAGACCCGCACCGCACTCCAAAGCCTGCTGCACGCCGCCGCGCTCGACGGTCGTCCACCGGCCGAGCTGTTCAGGTGGACCCTCGACCCCAGCGCCGCGTCCGAGGCCGTCGCGATCCTCAACTGTCTGGCCTCCATGCCGACGCACTGAGCTGGGCCGCGGAGGACCCTTGGTCGCAAGTTCACACCTGACCCGTTTGGGGTGAGTAACGGGACTTGAACCCGCGACATCCTGGACCACAACCAGGTGCTCTACCAGCTGAGCTATACCCACCATCGTCGTCGACCTGAGTCGATGACCTGAGAAGAATAGCGCACGGTTGCCGGGGGTGGAAAATCGAGGTTTCCGGGCCCCGCGGGGTGCGCTCAGGCCTGGGCCGGGGCCTCTCCCGTGTTGCCGGTCAGGGCGCCGCGGTGCTTGGCGGCGATGGCCCGCAACTCCGGGGTCGTCGGGCCGGGGGGCGCCACGAACATCGCCTCGCGGTAGTAGCGCAGCTCCTCGATCGACTCCTGGATGTCGGCGAGCGCCCGGTGGTTGCCCGTCTTGGCTGGCGCCTGGTATTGGATCTTGGGGAACCAGCGCTTCGCGAGCTCCTTCAGCGAGGAGACGTCGACGTTGCGGTAGTGGACCCACTCCTCCAGCTCGGGCATGTCGCGCGCGAGGAAGGCACGGTCGGTGCCAATCGTGTTGCCTGCCAGCGGCGCCTTGCGCGCGACGGGGACGAACTCGCGGATGTAGTCGAGGGCGGCCCTTGTGGCCTCCTCCATGGTGACCCCCTCGGACAGCTCGTCGAGGAGGCCGGAGTTGGTGTGCATCTCGCGGACGAAGTCGCCCATGTTGGCGAGCTGCTCGTCGCTCGGCTTGATGAGGACGTCGACTCCGTCACCCAGCACGTTGAGGTCACCGTCGGTGACGAGCACCGCAACCTCGATGAGCGCGTCGTTGACTAGGTCAAGCCCGGTCATCTCGCAGTCGATCCACACCAGATTCTCTGTCATGGCGACCAATCTAGGCGTCGCGGAGCCACCCGTGCCAGCGGGCTACACTGTTGGGGCCCAGCCCCAGTGGCGCAATGGATAGCGCAACGGCCTTCTAATCCGTCGGTTGCAGGTTCGAGTCCTGCCTGGGGCGCCTTGCGGGAGCGGGTTGACGGTTGCCCAGCCCACACCTGTGACAGCCATTGAGACAGCCGTCGTCACCCAGGAGGCCGTGGCGGGGTTCCGCGCAGGATTGCCAGTTCTGTACTGGCCTGCGCCTGCTCCGGGCTCCTGGTGTCGGGTTCACCCACAGCGCCGCGCCTGCGCTGGCACGAGGTTCCCAGGGAACTGCTTCACGGGACAGGTAGACCCCGACACCTCGGGTCCAGATTTCACGGATCGAGCACCGTCGCCGGACGGTCACACGGAAGCGATCTTGCCAGCGGCGACGTTATCCACAGACGCGTAACTGTCCGTTTTCTGCTAGAAACAACCTTTCCACGCGGGGAGCCGACCGGCCTCCGACCATTCGTAGTAGAAGATGTTCCCGAACTGCTGAAAATGCCCCCCTCGGGTAAACTATCCATCTGGCAAGACGGGCCTGTCGCTCTGACGCGCCTGCTGAGCCCCTCGGGGCGCTGACGTCCCCGAGACGTCCACATAGGGGGAGAAAACATGTTTTCAGGAAAGGGCACGCGCCGGATCAGCGTGCTCACCGTGATCGGTACCACCCTGGTGGGGCTGCTCGCGCTGCTCGGGCTGTCCGCAGCCAACGCGCGCCGCCCTACACCACGGAGGCGACGATCACCTCGATGAAGTTCACACAGGAGAGCGCCACCACGTGGTCACGGGCAGAGCTCGTCGGCACCTGGTCGCTCCCCGACAACCCGGCGCCCACCGCCGGCCTGGAGGTCGAACTCCCGGAGGGTCTGCGGGGCGTGAAGACGTCGTTCCCGATGATGTCTGACGCGAAGGGCACCACGCCCTCGGTCCAGATGGGCACGTGCTACGTCGAGGACACCAGGCTGTTCTGCGACATCGACGACGACTACATCGCCGAGAACCCGCTGAACCTGCGGGGCACGTTCAAGTTCTGGGTCCAGGTCACCACCGAGACCACGACCGACACCCAGGTGACCTACACGTTCGACGACGTCGAGGCGACGCTGACCGTCGTTCCGCCCAAGACCGGAGGCACCTGCCCCGAGAACTGCGAGTTCACGGGCCGGGGCAACGGCAAGTGGGGCGGTTGGGACTACGAGACCAACGCCATCGTCTGGACGGTTGCCGTCGAGGCAGGCCCGAACGGCGCAGAGGGCGGCGAGACGATCATCGTCAAGGACACCCCGGGAGCCGGGCAGGACCTGATCCCCGCGCGCTCCGCCGTCGTCTTCGAGACCAACGAGGTCCGCCCGAACAGCGCAGGCTACTGGCGCCCGACCAACTGGCAGGTCAAGCCGGAGTCGGAGTACACCATCAACGCCGCCCGTGACCAGGTCACGATCGTCGCCGAAAAGGGCTACTTCTACGAGATCAAGTTCGTGACCCAGCCCACCGACCTGACGCTTGAGACCTACGAGAACGAAGCGACGGTCGGCACCGAGGAGGAGAAGACGGTCACCGCCCAGCAGCGCAACGTCGGCGGCTCCGCCACCGGCATCGGCGAGAACGTCGGCCGCTTCGCCGTCACCAAGACCGTCGACGGTCCGGACGTGAACGTCGACGACGTCGACTTCTCAGTCACCTACACCGTCACCCCGCCCGAGGGCGAAGGCGAGCCTGTCACCGACACGTTCACCTTCAAGGCCGGCCAGACCTGGACGAGCGAGGACTTCCCCCGCAACTCGACCGTCAAGCTGTCTGAGGCCACGCCGTCGGCGCTGCCGAACGCCTCGTGGGGCACCCCGGTGTTCTCCGAGTCGGAGTTCACGCTCAAGGGCGGCACCCTCTCCGAGATCACCCTGACCAACCCGCTCGCCCTGAAGACGGGCCAGTTCGAGGTCAGCAAGCTGCTCGCCGGTGACGCCGCGTCAAAGGTTCCCGCGGACACCACCTTCACGATCGACTACTCCTTCCCCGCCGGTGACGGCTTCGAGGCGGGCTCCGGCTCGCTCGAGGTCAAGGCCGGCGAGAAGGCGACCAGCCCCGAGCTTCCCGCGGGCGCTGTCGTGTCGATCAGCGAGAAGACCCCGGTCGCCATTACCGGCACCGTCTGGGGCGACATCGTCATCGACAACGTCAACTTCACCGTCGCCGCAGGCGACACCACCGACGTCGTCGTGACCAACACCATCAACGACGTGCCCACGCCGTCGCCGAGCCCCTCGCCGACCCCGTCGCCGAGCCGTCCCCCGGTCAAGCCCGGACTGCCGTCCACCGGACGCTGAGCTGACTGACCGACGAACCGCCCCCGGCCATCCGGGGGCGGTTCTCCTTCTCCGGACGATCCCCTCGTGGGATGATCGACCTCCCACGATCTGAGGAGCACCATGGCAAAGACAAACCCCGGCTTCTCCGAGGAGGAGAAGAAGGCGATGAAGGAACGCGCGGCCGAGCTGCGCGCGTCGAAGAAGGCCGACGCCTCGGAGAAGGCCATGTTCGCCAAGATCGACGAACTGCCCGAGCACGACCGCGCGATCGCGCTTCGCCTGCATGAACTGGTCAAGCAGGTCGCCCCGCAGCTGGTCGGCAAGACCTACTACGGGATGCCCGCCTGGGCCAACGCCCACGGGAAGAACGTGATCTTCCTGCAGCCCGCGTCCAAGTTCGACTACCGCTACTCCACGGTCGGATTCGAGGAGGCCGCGAGGCTCGACGAGGGCAACATGTGGCCCACCCACTACGCCCTGCTCGAGCTCACCGAGACGGAGGAGGCCCTCATCATCGAGCGCCTCCGCAAGGCCACAGAGTGACGATCGTGGTACCTCACTGTCAAGTCCCCGCGAAATGGTAGGCCTTACCTCAGATATTTTTCCCCGTGAAAACAAGGGTTAGCTGGCCCGGGTTTTGAGGCCGGCGGGGTCGGGTGCCTTCCATGCGATGTGTTGTTCGAGACGGGCTGTCTTTCGGCCTGCGAGTCGGGTGAGCTCCTGTTGGATCTCGGTGATGCGTCGTTGCATTGCGACGGGTTTGAGGGTGGCCTTGTAGGCGGCTAGTTCTGTTTCCTGGGCGGGGTTGAGGACCCCGGCGGCCAGGAGCCTCTGGTAGGGGGAGCGTGGCTTGTCGTAGAGGCGTTTGCGGCGCCCTACGGTGTCGGTGGCCCAGCCTTCGGGTTTCTTCGTGGGGGTGAAGAAGTTGAGCCGGTCGTTGACCAGCGGCCATAGCTGGTTGAGTAACGCGAGTTCGGTGGCGGTGTCGTAGCGGTGGTAGAAGCCGTAGCGGCGCACGAGGTGGTTGTTCTTCGATTCGATGGTGGCTTGATCGTTTTTCTTGTAAGGCCGCGACCGGGTGAAGAACACCTCTCGTTGGCCGGCCCAGCCGATCAGGTCGTGGTTGATGAACTCCGAGCCGTTGTCACAATCGATCCCGGTGACCGCGAACGGGACCTGGGCGATGAAGTGGTCGAACGCGGTCCGGATGTGGAGGTGGGCGTTGTTGCGGATGGAGTAGGTGAAGCTCCAGCCGGTGTGCATGTCGGTGAAGTTCACGCTGCGGGCGAACTCGCCCTTCAGCGTGGGGCCGCAGTGGGCCACGGTGTCGACTTCGAAGAACCCGGGTTCGGCTTCGACCTCGTCACCGGCTTTACGCACGGTGATCGAGTTTCGTAGCAGGCTGCCGGGCTTGGTGGCGGTCTTTCCTCGGATCGGGTCCTTCGCCCGCGCCGGTGCGAGGTACCGGTCGATCGTGGCCGCCGACATCGATTCCAGCTCGGCCCTGACCTCGGCGCTGTAACGGTCCTGGCTAGGCACCAGTTCGCCTTCGGCTTCCATCGCATCGATCAGATCGCTCATGGATGCGGCGAGGTACTGCCCGCAGCTGCCCCCCGAGGCCGCCCATACCCGCTGCAGGATCAGCCTGGCGTCGTAGGAGTACTTACACGCCTTGGTCTTGCGCCGATCGATCACCGCGACCGTCGCGGTGGCCCGTCCCGGGGCCTGTTTCAACCGGGCCACCAACTGCTGGCGGGCATGGTCACGGTTCCAGCCGGTGATCTCGACCACGTGGTCGAGGATCTGGGACTTGCCCTTCTTCGGGGCCGCGGCATAGGCCTTGGCGTACTTCTTCGTGATCTCGACTCGGGCTGCCATCGACAGCTTCTCTCCAACCTCCACACCCCATCGTGGCCGGTCACTGTTTCCCGGGGAAAAGTATGTGAGGTACGGCCCCTTCGTTCGCGGGGACTATGTATGAGTGTCGTCGACGATCCCGTTGCCTCATGTCAAGATGCCCGCTTGGTTTGAGTCGTTGCCTCATCTGAAGATGCCCGCGTGATTTTGGTGCGGGAGAGGTAGACGTGGTTGCGTTTCGCGCGTCGCTGGACGGCTCCGCGGCGTTTGGCGAGGTCGAGCAGGTTGCCTTGGATCACAGCGATCTGGTCGCCGAGTTCGATGGGGTCGACGGTGTCGAGGCGGTCGTGGAGGGCAGCGTGCTCGGCTGGGGTGAGCGTGTCGGGGTGGTCGCGAAGGAGCCGGTCGGCTGGTGTGGTGGCGGTGTCGTGGCGTTTGGTGACTTTCGCGCCGGTGCGGGTTTTCGAGATCAGTTTCTGGCTGGGCATCAGCAGGTTGTTTCGGGTGTTCCAGGCGGGCCAGAGGTGGTTGAGGAGGTCAAGTTCGCGGGCGGTGTCGTAGCGCCAGTAGCCGACGGCGCGGCGCACGATCGACCAGTTCTTTTGCTCGATGTGGGCTTGGTCGTTGGAGTGGGAGGGCCGGCCGCGGGTGAAGGTGATCTGGCGCAGGTTGCAGTAGCGGGAGAGGTGGTGGTTGATGAACTCGGATCCGTTGTCGGAGTGGATTCCCAGGATCAGGAACGGGAACCGGCCGATGAGTTGGTCGAGGCCAGCGGCGACGATGCGTTCGCCTTTGGAGCGCACGGTGCAGGTTTCGGTCCAGCCGGTGGCGATGTCGGTGGCGTTGAGGCTGTAGTGGAAGGTGCCGTTGTTGTCGCCGCCTTCGTGGCCGACCAGGTCGATCTCGATGAACCCGGGTTCGGTGTCGTTCCACTCGGCCCAGGTCTTGAGCGGAATCGAGGACTTCAACAACGAGCCGGGTTTGGTGTGGGCGATGCCTTTGGCAGCGATCAGTCCGGTGCGGTAGGGCTGCAGGTGCCGGTCCATGGTGGCCGGTGACATGGCCAGGAGCTGGTCACGGACCTCGACGCTCATGTCGAGTCGGTCGAGGCGTTCCAGCGCGGCCAGCAACCGTGGCAAGGCGGCTGCGAGACGTTTCGAGGCGATCCCGTCGAGCATGGCCCAGCACCGCACCAATGCTTCGGTGACGTGTGTGTCGTAGCGCCTGATCGCCTCTCGGGGTTTGCGGGGCCCGGGCATCTGACCGGTCGCGGCGCGGCGCAGCATCTTGCGGGCATGATCGCGATGCCAGCCGGTGACCTGGACCACCGCGTCCAGAATCGCGGCCTTCTCCGCCTTGGTCGCCTTCGTCCATGCCTTCGCCTGGGCCGTGGTGATCGCTTTGCGCTGGGCCATCGTCAACTCCATCCTCGTAGCGTGCCGCTACGCGGGCATGTTGAGATGAGTCAACGAATCGACCTACGCGGGCATCTAGCGTGAGTCAACTCGACGATTGGACAAGCGGCACGAGAGCACTCTAAAGTTATCTCTCGCGCGCACCACTAGCTCAACTGGCAGAGCAGCTGACTCTTAATCAGCGGGTTCAGGGTTCGAGTCCCTGGTGGTGTACGAAGCAAGGCCCCGACGACCACGTCGGGGCCTGTGCCATTCCCGGCATCGCCGGGTCACGCGGTCACACCTGGGGCAGCTCGGTACCGACCGCCGGGTAGGAGGCCTGGGCGCCCTCGTACTGGACCGTGTAGGCCGCGAACCGGCTGGCGTAGGCCGCGGCGTCGAGAAGCGCGTCCCCGGCCGCCAGACGCGCGGAAAGGGCGCCGCAGAACGCGTCGCCTGCGCCGACGGTGTCGACCGCCCTGACCTTCGGGGACGGCACCTCGGTGACCGACTCCCCCTCGGCGACAAGCGATCCGGCCGAGCCGACCGTCATGACGACCGTCGCCACACCTGCGGCCCTCAGCCCGGCCACGATCTCCCGCGGCTCGGTCAGCTCGGCGCCGCCCAGTTGGACGAGCGCGGCCGCGCCCTCGTGCTCGTTGACGACGAGCGGGTCAGCGCCCAGCAGCACGGACGGATCGACCTCGATCACCGGGGCGAGGTTCACCACGAGCCGGCCCGTGGCCAGGCGTGCGGCTGCGAGGTTGCTCTCGGCGGAGATCTCGCCCTGGAGCACGACCACCGACGCGGCTGCGATGACGTCGGCCCAGCCCTCCACCATGGTTGGCGTCACCTCAGCGTTGGCGCCCGGGACAACGACGACGGTGTTCTCCCCCTCCGCATCCACGCTCACGACGGCCAGGCCGGTCGGGCCCGCCACCTGCTGCACGTGCGAGAGGTCGACCCCGGCGTCCTCGAGCCGGGTCGTCGCGACCGAGCTGGCGGCGTCGTCACCGATGGCTCCAGCCATGACGGTGTCCGCACCGGCGAGCGCGGCGGCGCAGGCCTGGTTCGCGCCCTTGCCGCCCGGAGAGAAGGTTCCGCCGCCGGCGAGCAGCGTCTCTCCGGGAAGGATGTGACGCTGCAGCAACAGGTGCAGATCGACGTTCAGGGATCCGACTACGACGACGTCGCCCACTTCTGGTTCCTCCTACAGGTACAGGCCGGTTCCGGTGTCTGCCACGTTGTCAGACGCCACGGCATGGATGTCGCGCTCCCGAAGCAGCACGTAGGTCTTCGCCTGGAGCTCGACCTCTGCGCGCTCCTCCGGGTCGAAGAGGACCCGGTCGTCGGCCTCGACGGCCCGCACATTCGGGCCGATCGCGACCACCTTCGCCCAGGTGAGACGTCGTCCCATCTGGACGGTCGCCGGGATCAGGATGCCGCTCGAGGACCTGCGCTCGCCCGCGGCGGCGTCCACGTCGACCAGGACGCGGTCGTGCAGCATCCGGATGGGCAGGCCAGCGTCACTCACTTCTCGAGGGCCCGGCGCTGGGCCGTCGTCAGTACGCGCCGGTTGGCGACGGAGTTGAGCGTCACTGCGAAGGCGATCACGCCGAGCACCGCTCCGCCGACGATGAGGAGCTTGTTGAGATCCCACCCGCCGTCCTCGTCGCGCAGCGGCGCTGTGACAGACTCGAACTCGGTCTTCACGAACTGCTTGACCTGCTCGACGCCCTCCCGGGCGAGGTTGGCAGGCTTCATGGATTCGACCAGGTCTGCGGTGGCTTCGGACAGCTTCGCCCGGTTGGCCGCAAGGTCGGCGCGGATCTGCTCCACGGATCGGTTGCCCATGGCAATCTCCTTCGAACTCTCGTGCCCCCAGCCTATTCACCCCCGCCAGTTCACGCCAGCAACCCCGCACTACCAGCGGTTCCACCACCGATACACTTGCCCCCATGACTGCACGACTGACGACCGGTTCCACCGCGCCCGCCTTCACGCTGCCCGATCAGGACGGCAAGGATGTCTCGCTCGCGGACTTCGCAGGCCGCACCGTCATCCTCTACTTCTACCCGGCCGCGATGACGCCGGGCTGCACCACCCAGGCCGTCGACTTCTCAGAGGCGCTGCCCGCGTTCCAGGAGGCCGGCTTCCAGGTGCTCGGCTGCTCCCCCGACCCCGTGGAGAAGCTGGCGAAGTTCACCGAGCACTCCAGCATCGGCTTCACCCTGCTCGCCGATCCTGACAAGGACGTCCTGAACGCCTACGGCGCATACGGTCCCCGCAAGCTCTACGGCAAGGAGATCGAGGGCGTGCTCCGCTCCACCTTCGTGATCGACGTCGACGCCGAGGGCGTCGGAACCGTCCGCGTGGCCCAGTACAACGTCAAGGCGACCGGCCACGTGGCGAAGCTCCGCCGCGAGCTCGGTGTCTGACCGGTTCCTCACCATTGACGCCGCCCCTGGAGCCGGGGCGGACGTCGAGCTGGAGATCCGCCGCTCGCGCTTCCTGACCCGCATCCGACGCGTCAGGAGCGAGGACGAGGCCCGCGCCGTCATCGAGGAGCGGCGCTCCACCCTGTTCGACGCGCGCCACCACTGTTCCGCCTTCATCCTCGGGCCCGACGGCCGCACAGCCCGAAGCTCCGACGACGGGGAGCCGGCCGGAACCGCAGGGATCCCCATGCTGACGGCGCTGCAACGAGGCGGCCTCACCGATGTCGTCGCCGTCGTCACCCGCTACTTCGGGGGCGTCAAGCTCGGGGCGGGCGGCCTCGTGCGCGCCTACACCGACGCCGTCGCCCAGGCGATGGACGCCACAGGCCTCCGCGAGGTCCGGCTCAACACGATCCTGCGCATCGACGTCGACTTCGCGTCGGCCGGGGCGATCGAGGACCAGCTGCGCGGCCTCGTGCTCCTGTCAGGGACCGCCCTCGTCGTGGACGGTGTGGAGTGGTCGGATCGCGCCCACATCCGGGTCGCCGTCCCCTCCAACTCGGTCGGCGAACTCGACACCGCGCTCGCCGGCCTCTCCGCGGGCAGCCTCTCCGCCGTCCCGGTCGACCAGCGGTGGACCGACGTCGGACGGGTCTCCGCGTGAGGTTGTCCCTGGATCCCCTGACCCGCCGGTGGTGGCGGATCGTCGGACGACCCGTCGACCTGGACGGGGAACACGCCTGGCTCGACGCCCCACGAGCCGCACCAGCCACGTCGACGACCAGGCATGGATCGCCGAATGGGCCGAGCGGATCGGCGGGACGGCGGTGCTCGGTGGGTCTGACGCCGGCCTGATTCCGGCCATGGAGGCGCTCGACGGGCCGGGCCTCGACGTCTCGCGGTTGCTGGCGCCGGTGCAGGACTTCTACGAGCACACCTCGCGGTGGCACCTGGATGTGTGGGCCGAATGGAGCCCGCTGTTCTGGCCCGCAGGAGAACTCGTCTCGCGTCTCCTTTGCTGGACTCGCCCCCTGGCGGCTTCGGTGAGGACGGCGCCTACGTCCTCGTGCGTTTCGGCGGGCGTCACTTCGCGGCGCGGGTGCCGCTGCACGAGTCGTTCCACCTCTATCTCGACGGCGAGGGGGTGCTGCGGACCAACCACGTGCTGAGGCTCTGGCGCCGCACGGTGGTGCGCCTGCACTACAAGCTGGTCCGCAGCTGACCCCGGCTCAGCCCTGATCCTCGGCGAGCAGCGCCTCGAGCTTGTCGTAGCCCTCCTGCACGCCGGTCTCCATCCCGGAGGCGAGCCAGCCGTCGCGGGCCTCGAAGCTGTCGCACAGCGACTCGCCGATCAGCCGCGTGGTGCCGTCACCGAGGTCCTCGAAGCGCAGCGTCTCCAGCGAGACGGCGTCGGGCATGCCCTCCCAGGTGAAGGTCTGGACGATGCGGTCCTCGCGGACGGTGTGGAAGCAGCCACGGAAGCCGTACTCCTCGTCGCCGCGCCTGTGGATGTAGCGCCAGCTTCCGCCGTCGCGGGCGTCCCATTCGATGCCTGGGGATAGCGCGTGGTGGTGCTCATGACACCGCTCCTTCCTGGAGTCCCCCGGCCTCACCGGGGGCATCGTTGAGTTCGGCGAGGACGTCGGCGAGACGGCTGTAGCGGGCCTCGGCCTCGCGTCGGTAGCGCTCGATCCACTTCGTCATGAGGTCGAACACGTTGGCCTCGAGGTGGACGGGACGGCGTTGCGCGTCCCTGCCCCGCGTGACGAGCCCTGCCCCCTCGAGCACCTTGAGATGCTTCGAGACGGCCTGGACGGTGACGTCGTAAGGCTCGGCGAGCTCGCCGACGGTCGCGTCGCCCGCTGCGAGCCGGGCGACGATGTCGCGCCGGGTCGGGTCTGCCAGCGCCGCGAAGACCTTCGACAGTTCGTCCGCCATGACTTCCTTCTCAACCGATTGGTTGAATACAAGCCTGCGCCCTCCACGGGCTCTTGTCAACCATCTGGTTGATTAAGTTTCGGCGGACGCGCGTCGGCTGGTTGGCCGGGTCGCACGGTCGTGGCCCTAGAATGGCGAGGCCCCATCGGGGCGGGCCGAAGTGGTGGAATTGGCAGACACGCAGGATTTAGGTTCCTGTGCCTTCGGGCGTGAGGGTTCAAGTCCCTTCTTCGGCACCGGGTCAAAGATGATCTGACTTAACGTAACGCCTCCCGACAGCGAAACCGTCTGCGAGTCATGCAACACACGTGCGACAAGCTCGGTTGGGAAGGCGCCCAAGAACGATGTCCGACACCACCAACGAGATGAGCACCGCCGAGGCCGCTCGCCTACTGCGGATCCATCCCAAGACCGTCCTGTTCTATCTGTGCGTTACCGGGTAACGTGTCTAGGGAAGCGGGGTAAGCCCCCACCTCAAACAGGTGGGCGATGCGGCCCCGCTTCCTTCTCGCTCGATCAGACCCTCTGCCGTCAGCGCATCCGTGAGCGCCCTCGGGAAGCGTGCCTTCTGCTCCTCGGTCAACCCAAGGTCAAACGAAGACGCGATCGAGGATGCGCTGCAACGTCTCGGCCTGCCCACGCTAGGTCGCTCCGTGGCCAGCCCCAAAGCCTCAGCCGTCAGGCCGATCTTGAGCACGTCGCCGAGCGTCTTCTGAGTTAGCGTCATGACAACGCCCTCAACTCCACTCACGACTCGCGATCGGTAGGCTCACCCCCATGCTCATCATCGCCATCGGGTCGCGCGGCGACGTCCAGCCCGCCGCCGTCCTCGCCGGCGCCGCGACCCGGGCAGGCACCCCGTCGAGCGTGCTGGCCGTCGAGGAGTACGGCCCCCTCGTCCGGAGCCACGGAGCAGGGTTCATCGGCATCGAGGGGCGGATCGATGACTCGCTCGGCCTGGCGAAGAACCGCCTCACCCGGCCGCTCGCCCACCTGCTCGTCACCCAGGGGTGGATGCTGCAGCGGTGGATGAAGCGCCTCGCCCCCGCCATCGCAGACGCCACGCTGCGCGCGCTCGAGGACCACGACTCAGTGCTGACGTCGTCGCTGACCGTATCCCTCGGCCCGGCCATCGAGGCGACCGGACGGCGCGTCGGCACCCTCCTGTTCTCCGGCCAACTCCCGACCGCACACCGCGAGAGCCACTACTTCGGGCACTTTTACAGCCCGTGGGACTGGCTCAACCGACCGGGCATCGACCTGAGCTGGGAGACCATCGAACGGCTCAGCCGGCCCGTCACCGCCATCCTCGGCCCTTCCCTCGCCGGCCAGGCAGGACACAGGCTCAGCCCGCGAAACGCGCTCGACCTGCCCGCGATCATCGCGGCCAGCCCGATCCTCGTCCCCCCGGCACCCGACTGGCCGGCCTCCGCCAGACAGAGCGGCACCATCGTCGACGACGAGACCGCCCCCCTGCCCGACGACCTGGAGGAGTTCTTGGCCGACGGAGACGCCGTCTACGTCGGGTTCGGCAGCATGGGCCACGGCCTCGAGGCGCGAGACCTCGACCTGATCCGCGAGGCCGCCATGCGCAGTGGGACAAGAATCGTCACGCCCGCGCTCGGAGGCTGGGCGCCGGGCCGAATCGACGAGCTGACCTTCGCCACCGGACCGGTCCCCCACTCGTCGCTTTTGCCCAGGATGTCGGGCATCGTGCACCACGGCGGCGCCGGGACCACGTTCGCCGCGCTCCGCTCGGGAGTCCCGTCCGTCGCCGCGCCCTTCGGCGTCGACCAGCCCTACCACGCAGCCAGGATCCACAGCCTCGGCGTCGGGCCTGCATCCGTGCGCATGTCCCGCCTGACCGCGCGCCGGCTCGCGGGCCTGCTCGACGACCTGACCAGCGGGGTCTACGACGACCGGGCGGCGGAGATCGGCAGGCAGTGCAGGGCGGAGGACGGCGTCGGTTCGACCCTCGATGCACTTGAGGAGCTCGGCTTCCTGCAGGGCGGCACCGGCTAGGAGGGCGCTGAACAAGGTGTGATCTGAGGCGGGTATGGCGTGAGGGGGGCGGGCGGAGCGCCGCCAAGGCCGTCTTTGCGGCAGTGAGGTCAGCACCCTGGGGTGCGACAGTCGGGGTCGTTCCGCCCGCCTGAGGCCATCCTGCGCTCGATCGGGGCGGCGTGGCAAGGGCCCAGCGGCCCCCGGTCCCACCCTCAGGCGATGGCCCAGGTCCCGTCCTGGACGGTGAGCCCGAGGTTGAGGAGGCGTCGCAGGTTGAGACCGGCGGCGCGGTGGTGCAGCCAGGCGTCGTTCTTGGCCACGCCCCGGTAGGGCACGCGGCGTGCTCCGCGCGTGAGCCAGGCGATGGAGCGTTCGACCATCGGCCGGTGCCGTCGGTAGACGGCCTGGAAGTCCGGGTCGGTGGCTCGTTCGCGGTGCTGTCGTTGGAGCTGGTGGTGCTCACCCAGGGTGACCTTGCGGCCACGTTCGGCGGTGGTGCACCGCTGCCGCAGCGGACAGCCGGCGCACGCGGCGCCGAAGGTCACCTTGCCCTTGGCACTGACGCCGCGGGTGAGCCCGGCCGGGCAGGTCAACGTCCCGGCGACCGGGTCGTGGATGAAGTCGTCCAGGGTGAACCCGCCCTCGACAGCCGGCCGCAGCGGCCAGGGTTTGAGGACCGGTTCCCACTTGCGGGCATCGAGCGTGGCCAGCATGTCACCGGAGGCGTAGGCGGAGTCGCCGAGCACCTGCACCGGCGCGTCAGGGGTGGCGGTGAGGGTGGAGTCGGTGGTGACCAGGTCGGCACCCACCGCGGCGTCGGAGTGCTCGGCCCCGTTGGTCTTCGTCAGCTTCACCATCGTCATCAGCCCGGTGTCCGGCTCGACGACGACATGGGCCTTGAACCCGTCCTGACGCCGTTCGCGGGTCTTGTGCGCGTGCCGGGCATCGGGGTCGACGGTGGAGATCATCCGGTCCGGCGCGGTCTTGCGGGCGATGCGCCACCGCCCGTCGGTGCCGTCGGAACCCTCCGCCGGCTCGACGTCCTGCCCGGCGACCAACGCCAGCAGCGCGAGGGCCTCGGCCGGTTTCCCACCCGCCTCGGACAGCAGCGCCAGGCCGTCCGGGTCGCCGTGCTCGTCGTGGTGGGCGGCGTCGAGAGCTGCCAGCAGGGCCAGGGCGTCGCCCACCAGTGCGCTCACCAGCTCGGTCCGGGCGGCCTCGTCCTCCCAGGCGATCCGCGGCTTGCCAGCGACCGTGTAGTCACCGCCGGTGACCTCGGCCAACCGGGTGCACTCCTGGACCACCAGTGCGTGCGCGCCCGGCACGTCGCGGCCGACCCGGCGGATCGAGGCGATCAGCTGGGTGACCGTGTCCTGCCGGGCGACCGCGTCGTCGAGCACCGTGGAGTCCAACGCCCGCCGCGTCTTGCCCGACAGGACACCGGTAGCCATGACGACCTCGCGGACCGCCTCGAAGATCCGGTCCGGACGTTCGCTGGCGGCCAGCCGCTTACGCCAGTACGTCAACGTCGAAGGGTGGAACCCGGCCCCGTCGACCGCGTACCCGCACGCGGCCTTCCAGCGCAGGTCGAACGTGAGCGCCTCGACCGCTTCCCTGTCAGAGTGCCCGTACAAGGACTGCAGCACCAGCACCGAGGCGATGACCTCTGGCGGGATCGAGGGCCGACCCCGCCCCGAGGGAAACAGGTCGGCGAACAGCTCCGGCGGGAACAACCGCAACCGGTGCTCGGCCAGGAACGCGAACACGCTCCCCGGCACCAACAGATGTCCCGCCAACGCCTCCACGTCCAACAGCTCCCGCTGCCGATCAGCCTCACCCTGCATGAAACAAGGATCGCAAGCCCACCCCGATCAGCACCCCGCGACGCGCGGGTTATTCAGCACCGTCCTAGGCCGAAGCCCCCAGCGCGAACCGCTCGAGCACCTCGTAGTGCCTTCCTAGCCGGTGCGACTCGACCAGGCACAGTTCCTCCGCCTGCCAGGACCAGCCGGGGAACGAGTCGAGCAGACCGATCCACTTCGACGCCTGGACCCCTGCTCGGCTGCGGGCGACGGTGAGGTGCCCGACGAACCGCGTCCCGTCCGCCTCGACGCCTGCCCGCGAGGCCGCGCGCCGCGCCCCGGCGGACAGCGCGCCCAGTTCCGCATTTCCGTCGCTGACCCCGAGGGCGAGCACCTTTGCGCGGGAGGGGTTCGGAAACGCCAGGCCGCCCTCGACGCGCAGCGGGAAGGGCGCGCTCCTGCCAGCCACGTCGGCGAGGTTGGCGACCAGGTCGTCGAGGCTGTCGCGCTGCACGTCGGCCATGAACGACGTGGTGAGATGCCACGCCTCCGGCCGCGACCAGCGAAGCGCGGGTTCCACGTCTCGACGCGACTCGAGCAACTCGTCGAGATCGGCGACGAGGGCGGCGCTCGGAAGGACGGCGGTGAACATCCGTGAACCCATGGATCCAGCGTATCCGCCCAGAACTGTCCTCCCTGCGAACCAGCATGGTAACCGCTCCCCGTCCAGGGAGTCAGACGAAAGGCCAACCCATGCTGTCCATGAGCCCCTACATCGTGTTCAACGGCGAGGCACGTGAGGCACTCACCTTCTACCAGTCCGTCTTCGGCGGCGACCTGCACACCACCACGTTCTCCGAGTTCGGCGGCCCCGCCGGGTCCGAGCAGGAGATCATGCACGGCCAGCCCACCACCTCGAGCTTTGTCCTGATGGCCTCCGACAATCCCGAAAGGACGAGCCCTCGCGGCCCGGGCAACGTGACGATCTGTCTCTGGGGAGACGACGTCGACACGGGTCGCGCCTGGTTCGCCGCGCTCGCGGAGGGGGCACAGGTCAACATGGACTTCGCCGAGCAGATCTGGGGCGACTGATACCGCGACGTGACCGACCGGTTCGGCGTCACCTGGGGCATCAACGTCACCAAGCGCGCCTAGGTCAACTCCGGGCGACGAGGCGCCGCGGGCCTCGCGCCCGCGAGAGTATCGGCACGCCCGGGGGACCGCTGTTCCGACCCCCCTGAAGGCGTCATCTGCAGAAGATATCGGCATCGATCTCGTTTGGGTAACGATGAGAGAGCGCTCTCTTGACTCTCTCGGAGGCCGGGGCCTATGTTTCCGTCAAGCCAGCGAGGACACCTAAAATGAGCGCCAGGAACTATGCTGCCCTGATCGCCGCACTGCGCGACGGTGCGGATCGGCAGGAACCGGGAAATGGGGCCACGAGAGATGAAGAAGCCGACGCTTGAGATGGTCGCGGCGCACGCGGGCGTGTCGCGGGCGACGGTGTCGAGGGTGGTCAACGGAACCCCTACGGTCGAGCCGACGATCGCCTCGCGCGTGAAGCGCTCGATCGACGAGCTGAACTATGTGCCCAACCGGGCTGCCCGTTCGCTCGCGTCCAACCGTTCGGGGGCGATCGCGCTGGTCGTGCCCGAGTCGGCGTCCAAGGTCTTCACGGACCCGTTCTTCGGGTCTGTCGTGCAGGGCATCGCCTCGGTCATGGAGGACACCGACTTCACGCTGACCATGATCATCGAGTCAGAGTCGACTGCGGACAAGACGAGGCGCTACCTCACCGACGGCAACGTCGACGGCGCGCTGATCGTTTCCCATCACACCGGCGACCATTCCTACGGCGAGCTCAGCGAGAAGGTGCCGCTCGTCTTCGGTGGTCGGCCGGTCGAGGGCCCGACTGGGGCGACCTGCGTGGACGTCGACAACCTCGCGGCGGCCCGGGCGGCCGTGAGCTACCTGATCGACCACGGGCGCAGCAGGATCGCGACGATCGCGGGCCCGCAGACCATGCGGCCTGGGATCGACCGGCTCGAGGGGTGGCGCGCCGTGATCGAGGAGGCGGGCCTCACGCCCGGCCCGGTCGCCTACGGCGACTTCACGACGCTGTCTGGTGCGCGCGCCGCTCGGGAACTGCTCGCCTCCGGCGAGGCGTTCGACGCGGTCTTCGCCGCGAACGACCAGATGGCGCTCGGCGGCTACCCTGTGCTGCGGGAGGCAGGCCTGCGGATCCCTGACGACATCGCGGTGATGGGATTCGACGATTCGCCGTTCAGCGAGACCTCGGAGCCGCCCCTGACCACGATGAGCCAACCGATGATCGAACTCGGTGCCGAGATGGCGCGCCAGCTGATCCGCCTGATCGAGGACCGGACGGCGGAGCCGTTGACTGTCCTGCAGGCCCGGCTCGTCGAGCGGGGTTCGGTCTAGTCGTCCTCGTCGCGCACCGCGAGCGGCAACGGGTCGATCCCGACCTGCCTGAGCTGCGGGTCGTCGGCGGGGAAGGTCCTGATCGGCCCCGGCCCGGAGTTCCTCGTCTCGAAACGGACGGTGACCCGGCCGAGACCTGCCCCCCACACCCAGCCCCTCCCCAGTTCGTCGTGCTGGACGTCTGCACCCGGGTAGTACCCGCCGCGGCCGCGCACCCCACTCAGCTCGACGGCATCGTCGGGTTCGTCGGTCTGGGTATGGGTCTCGGGCTGCTCGTCGCCGAAGAGCTTCTCCTGGGCGGAGGTGGCGAACCCGGACACGCCGATGCCGAGCAGCCGGACCCCCTCGCGCACGTCGACCTCTTCGAGGAGGGCGAGCCCTGCGGCCGTGACGTCATCGCGGCTGCCGGTGGCGCCACCGAGGCTCCGGGCGATGGTGCGGGTGGTGAAGTCGGCGAAGCGGACCTTCAGGGTCACCGTCCGCGCGAAGAGGCCCGCCTTGTTCAGTCGGGCCACGACCTGGGCGGCGTCTCTGCGCAGGATGGCCTGCAACTGGGTCCGGTCGGTCAGGTCGACCGCGAAGGTGTCCTCGGTGGAGATCGACTTCGCCTCGCGCGACGCCTCGACAGGGCGCTCGTCGCGGGCCCAGGCGAGGGCCGCGAGGGACTCGCCCGAGGAGGGCCCGAGCTCGCGGATCAGTTCTGCCTTGTCTGCCCCTCGGATGTCCTCGACGGTGTAGAGCCCGATGGTGATCAGCCGCTGCTCGGTGGCGGGCCCGACCCCGGGGATCGAGCGGACGGCCATCGGGGCGATGAAGTCGAGCTCCTCCGCCGGGTCAAGGATCCGGGCGCCGTCCGGCTTGGCTGCCTCGCTCGCGAGCTTCGCCAGGAACTTCGCGGAGCCGACCCCGACCGAGGCGGTCAGCCCCTCGGTCCTGCGGGTGAGCTCGTCCCGCAGCCAGCCGACGCGTTCGGCCAGGTCGCCGTCGGCCCACCCGCTCGAACCGAGGTCGACGAAGGCCTCGTCGAGGCTGAGCGGCTCGACGACCGGTGAGATCTCCCGGAGCAGTCCCATCACGATCCGCGACGACTCGCGGTAGGCGTCGAACCGGCCCCCGAGAAAGGCCGCGTTGGGTGCGTGTCGCTTCGCCTCGGTGCCGGACATGGCGGAGCGGACCCCGAAGCGCCGGGCCTCGTAGGAGGCGGTCGCGACCACTCCCCGCGGGCCAGACCCGCCAACGACGACGGCCTTCCCGCGCAGCGACGGCTTGTCGCGCTGCTCGACCGCCGCGAAGAACGCGTCGAGGTCTAGGTGCAGGATTCGCCGGGTCACGGCGTAGAGCCTAGCCGCCCGCCGAGGCCGGGGACCCTGCCGTCATCGGCCCTCGGCCAGTTCCCACCCGTCGGGTCCACGACGGACGTGTCCCTCGGCTTCGAGCCGGCGCAGATAGGCGGCGAGATGAGGTTGACCTCGAGTTCGAGCCTGATCGTCGCGACGTCGCGCTCGTCGAAGCGTTCGGCGCTGGTCAACCGAAGTTGTTGATCAGCACGTCGAGGCGGCCGAAGTCCGGCTCGAGCCGGGTGTCCGCCTCAGGCGGTCGGGGTGGGCCGGTACTGGACGAAGTCGAACCGGCCGTGGGGTTCGCGGGAGACCTCGGTCCACTCGTCGGCCGTGATCATCGGGAAGGTGGCCGCGCCCTCGGGTGACTCGTGCACGATGGTGATGTCGAGCTCGGTCAGGTAGGGCCAGGCCTCTCGGTAGATCTCTCCCCCGCCACCGACGAAGCACACCTTCTCAGGGGTCTGGGCCGCGAGGTCGAGCGCCTCGGTGATCGAGTGGGCCACCTCGACCCCTTCGGCGCTCCAGTCGGTGTCGCGGGTCACGACGATGACGCGCCGGTCCGGGAGGAGCCCGATCTGTTCCTGGGTGCGGCGGCCGAAGATGACGGTGTTGCCTGTGGTGACCCGCTTGAACCGCTTGAAGTCCTCGGGGATGTGCCAGAGCATGTCATCGCCTGAGCCGATCACCGAGTTGTCGGCGACGGCCGCGATCGCGACCACCCTCATGCGTCCTCCATGGATTCGAGCGTTCCCGTCTTCGAGGAAGACTAGCTCCTTCGCCTTGCTCTTTCGTTGACGATCACCTCGACGGCGAGCCTCCCGTCCGGCAGGAACAGCATCCTCGCGCGCTCGATGTCTCCGCTGACGTGGCCGACCGCGTTGGCGGCGGCAATCTCGACGCTCGTCACGACCTGCTCGACTCAGCGCTCTGCGTGGTGTCGCGGACCTGCAGTTCTCCGAAGGCCACGGTCCTCCAGCTCCGCCCGCGCCACCACCAGGTCGGCCCCTTCGAGCATCGGGAGCGGCGCCTCCGAGACTTCCACCCAGCTGGGCGTCGTCGACTGCGCGACTCCTATGACGGCCGCGGCGAACCCGGCGAGAACGCCGAGGCCGATCAGGGCGTTTCGTCGGTTGATCTCCGACTCGGCCCGCGACGGCTCTGCTTGCCGAGTCAGGGCGTTGGGCGTCGGCCTTGGCGTCGGCGGCGGCAGGGACAAGACGTGGGGCCTCGGCAGCCCCTCGAACTGGGCGAGCGCGTCGCGGTGCGTCACCGCGGCCAGCACTCCCCTGCTGCGGGCCTGGAACTCGGCGTCGTCGATGCGGCCATCGGCATAGGAGACCTTGAGCCAGTCCAGATACTCGTCACGTTCGGACCTGGTGTGGGGCTTGCGAGGGAAGTCACCACCCATGGCGATCAGGCAGTGACGGGTCGGCCCTAGACGGCGATCGGCGCCTTGATCGCGGGGTACGGGTCGTAGCCCACGACCTCGATGTCGGCCAGCTCGAACGCGTCGATCCCGGTGACGTCGGAGTTGAGGCTGAGCTTCGGGAGCGGGCGTGGCTCGCGGGACAGCTGTTCGGCGACCTGGTCGAAGTGGTTGGAGTAGACGTGTGCGTCGCCGAAGGTGTGCACGAACTCCCCGACCCGCAGCCCGGTCACCTGGGCGATCAGATGGACAAGCAACGCGTAGGACGCGATGTTGAACGGGACGCCGAGGAAGACGTCTGCCGATCGCTGGTACAGCTGGCAGCTCAGGATGCCCGGTCCACCATCGTCGGCAGGCGCCACGTAGAACTGGAACATTGTGTGGCAGGGCGGCAGCGCCATGTCGTCGACGTCGGCGACGTTCCAGGCCGAGACGATGTGGCGGCGGGAGTCCGGGTTGGCCTTCAGCGACTCGATCACCTTCGCGATCTGGTCGACGTGGCGGCCGTCCGGCGTCGGCCAGGTGCGCCACTGGTAGCCGTAGACGGGGCCGAGGTCGCCGTTCTCGTCTGCCCACTCGTCCCAGATGGTGATCCGGTTCTCGTGCAGCCATCCGATGTTGGTGTCGCCGCGCAGGAACCACAGCAACTCACCGAAGACCGAGCGGGTGTGCACCTTCTTCGTGGTGATCAGCGGGAAGCCCTCGCGCAGGTCGAAGCGCATCTGGTGCCCGAACACGGACCTGGTGCCCGTCCCTGTGCGGTCGGACTTGTCCACGCCGTTGTCCATGATGTGGCGCAGGAGATCGTGGTACTGCCTCATGCGAGGCTCCGGAGATGGTCGACGAAGGCACGCACGGCGTTGCCGCGGTGCGAGATGGAGTCCTTCTCGTCGGGGCTGAGCTCGGACGACGTCACGTCGAGCCCGGCAGGCACGAACAGCGGGTCGTAGCCGAACCCGTTCTCCCCGGCCGGGGACTCCGTGATCCGACCGGGCATGTAGCCGTGCCAGACGCGACGCTCGCCGTCGGGGCTGACCATCGCCAGCGCGCAGACGAACCTGGCACCCCGCCGTTCGGTCGGGACGCCGTCGAGTTGGGCGAGCAGCAGCGCGTTGTTCTCGTCGTCGTCGCAGGCGGGCCCCGACCAGCGCGCTGAGCGCACCCCTGGCATCCCGTTGAGCTCGTCCACCTCGAGACCTGAGTCGTCGGCGACTGCGACCTGACCCGTCTCGCGGGCCGCGGCCGCGGCCTTGAGGAACGCGTTGCCCTCGAAGGTGCGCTCGGTCTCCTCCGGCTCCGGGTAGCGCGGGAAATCGCCAAGGCCGAGCACCTCGACGCTCAGCCCGGCCGCCTCGACGATGCGGCGCAGCTCGGAGAGCTTCTTCGGGTTGTTCGTGGCGAGCACGACGCGCTCCGGCAGGTTCACGCCAGCGCCTCCCGCTGGATACGGGTCAGCTCCGCGCAGCCGAGCGATCCGAGGTCGAGCAGCTGACCGAGCTCGTCGCGGCTGAAGGGGGTTCCCTCCGCAGTCCCCTGCACCTCGATGAAGGTGCCGGATCCGGTCATCACGACGTTCATGTCGGTCTCGGCCGCCGAGTCCTCCTCGTATTGCAGGTCGAGCAGGGCCGTGCCCTCGGCGTTGAAGCCGACCGACACCGCCGCGACGCAATCCTTGAGCGGCTCGCCTGCGAGTGCACCGAGTCCGCGCAGGTACTCAACCGCGTCGGCGAGCGCGACGTAAGCGCCGGTGATGGCCGCCGTCCTGGTGCCGCCGTCGGCCTGGAGCACGTCGCAGTCGAGCACGATCGTGTTCTCGCCGAGCGCCCTGTAGTCGACGACGGCGCGCAGCGACCGGCCGATCAGGCGGGAGATCTCGTGGGTGCGGCCACCCACCCGGCCCTTGATCGACTCGCGGTCGGAGCGGGTGTGGGTGGCGCGCGGGAGCATCGAATACTCGGCGGTGACCCAGCCGAGACCCGATCCGGTGCGCCAGCGCGGCACCCCGGTGGTGACGGAGGCGGCGACGAGCACGCGGGTGCGACCGAACTCGACGAGGACCGATCCCTCGGCGTGGTCGAGCCAGTTGCGGGTGATCCGCACCTCTCGAAGCTGGTCCGGTCGGCGGCCGTCGATGCGGGGCGAAGTCATGGTGCCAAACCTACCCCACCAGCGCCCACCGACCGCGTCTCACCCGGTCAGCGCGGGCAGGTGCAACGCTCCGCGGGCGCGATGTCGACAAGCGCCTCCTCGATGTGTTCTCCACACCCGGCCCAGGTCGGCTTACCGCACGTGTCACAGGTCACTTTCCGGCACATGGCCAGACTCCTCTCGGTCGATCTCCACTGTCGTCGCGTTGGTGACGAACTCACCCAACAATCTACGTCCGATTCCCTGGAAGTTCCTCGCGTCTCCCGTGGTGAGGAACTCGCGCCTCGCCTCGCGCGGGTGGTGGCGCAGCAGACCGGCCTGGGTCAGCTGCGAGTAGGTGGACTGCGCGCAGGCCTCGGCAGACGAGACGAGCGTCACCCCGTTGCCGAGCACGTAGCCGATCACGCCTGCGAGCAGCGGGTAGTGGGTGCAGCCGAGGATCAGGGTGTCGGACTGGGCCTTCTTGATCGGTGCGAGGTACTCCTCCGCGACCTCGAGCAGCTCCTCGCCTCCGGTGATGCCCGCCTCGACGAACTCGACGAAGCGGGGACACGCCTGGGCGGTCAGCGTGATGCTCGGGGCGATCGCGAAGGCGTCGTCGTAGGAGCGGGAGTTGACGGTGGACTCGGTCGCCACCACCCCCACCCGGCCGTTGCGGGTCGCCGAGACGGCCCGGCTGGCCGCGGGAAGGATCACCTCGGTGATGGGCACGTCGTAGCGTTCGCGGGCGTCGCGCAGCACGGCGGACGAGGCAGAGTTGCAGGCGATCACAAGCGCCTTCACCCCGCGTTCGACGAGATGGTCGAGCCCCTGCAACGCGAAGCGGCGCACCTCGGCGATGGAACGCGGCCCGTAGGGCGCCCTCGCGGTGTCACCGAGATAGACGAAGTCCTCGTTGGGAAGCTGCTCGACGAGCGATCGCAGCACGGTCAGTCCGCCGAACCCGGAGTCGAACACTCCGATGGGGCGGTCGATCAGGTCAGTCACAACCGGCCACTCTACTGCCGACGCGCTACCTGACCGGCGTGAACTGGTCCGGATCGAGGCTCTCGCTGACACCGAGGCAGGCCGCCCGCGACTCCATCAGGTCCTCCAGCAGGTAGCCGAGCCACTCGATCAGGTCGACGAGGCCGGGGTTGGAGTCGATGATCGCCTGTACCGGCTCGGCCAGCCGCTCGGTTCCCGCCACCTCCGCGTACCAGAAGAGCCGCAACGCGCCGAGCGTCTTGGCCCAGTCGTCGACCGCGTCGAGGCGGACGGGGACGAACCCCAGGTAGCCGTCGAGGTCGGCGACCACGACGTCGGCTGCCCTGATCCGCTCCCGCGACTGATTGTGGATGGAGTCGCGCCAGAATTCGTCGGCCTCCTGCTCCTCGCCGAAGGCGGGCGGGAAGAGCCGGGCGAGCCGGGGGTTTGACAGCATCCGGTTGGTCGGGTCGTCCTGCAGTTCCGCGACGATCTGGTCGAACGGGTCGTCGGCGCCGTCGTCGGCAGGCAGCAGGGTCCGCAGGTGGTTGACGTAGAAGCCGATCATGGCGCGCAGGCCGCCGTCGCGGCCGTCACGCCCGTCGAATGCCCAGACGATGTCTTCCGGTTCGAGGCTCATGCCTGCTCCATCGTCGACCACAGGTTGTAGCCCTGCATCGCAAGCACGTCGCGCTCCATCTCCTCGCGGCCGCCGGTCGACACGACGGCCTTGCCGTCGTTGTGCACCCGCAACATCAGTTCCTCCGCCTTGGCCTTGGGATAGCGGAAGTACTCCTGGAAGACGTAGGTGACGTAGCTCATCAGGTTGACGGGGTCGTCCCACACGATGGTGACCCACTGCTGAACGGCAGCCGGGGTCTCCACTGGCGCCTCGATCGTCTGGGCGCCTCCTGCCGGTGCTGTGCTCATGGGCCCTACTCTGCCCCGTCGGGCCAAACTGTGCCAGCGTGGCGGCCATGCCGACGCTGCGCGGCACTGCGCCACTAGAGTCTGTCGCATGACAGCAGCCTTGTTGACCGACCACTACGAGCTGACCATGGTCCAGGCGGCGATGGACGCCGGAACGGCGAACCGTCGCAGCCTGTTCGACCTGTTCACCAGGCGGCTGCCCGAGGGACGGCGCTACGGCGTCGTGGCCGGGCTGGGCCGGGCACTTGAGGCCATCGACAACTTCCGCTTCGGCGAGGAAGAGCTGTGCTTCCTGCTCGAGCGGGGCGTGATCCGCGAGAACCTCGCCGCTTGGTTGGCCGACTACCGGTTCAACGGCGACATCTGGGGTTACGCCGAGGGCGAGATCTACTTCCCTGGTTCCCCGGTGCTCTCGGTCGAGGGTACGTTCGCCGAGGCCTGCATCCTCGAGACGGTGCTGCTCTCCATCTACAACCACGACTCCGCGATCGCGGCGGCAGGCTCGCGGATGACCGCCATGGCAGGAGAGCGCCGCTGCGCTGAGATGGGCTCGCGCCGCACCAGCGAATGGGCCGCCGTCGCCGCCGCCCGGGCCGCCTACATCGCGGGCTTCGCCTCCACCTCCAACCTGGAGGCCGGCCGCACCTACTCGATCCCGACGATCGGTACCGCGGCCCACTCGTTCACCCTCCTCCACGACACCGAGGAGGACGCCTTCAAGGCCCAGCTCGCCGCCCTCGGCGAGGACACCACCCTGCTTGTCGACACCTATGACGTGGAGGCCGCGATCCGTAAGGGGGTCGAGCTGACGGAGGGAAGGCTCGGCTCCATCCGGCTCGACTCCGGCGACCTCGCGATCATGGCCCGCCAGGCCCGTGACCTGCTCGACGACCTCGGCGCCACCGACACGAAGATCATGGTCACCTCCGACCTGGACGAGTGGCAGATCGCCCTTCTCCAGGGCGCCCCGGTGGACGGCTACGGCGTCGGCACCTCGCTGGTCACGGGCTCGGGTCACCCGACCTGCGGCTTCGTCTACAAGCTCGTCGCCCGCGCCGCCTCCGACGAGCCGGACGCCGAATGGATCTCTGTGGGCAAGAAGTCGAAGGGTAAGAACACACTCGGCGGTCGCAAGTTCGCCATGCGTCGCCTCGGCGAGGACGGCCGCGCCGAGTCCGAGGTGATCGGCCTCGGCGCGGCACCCGTCAACGACGGGAACGACCGCGATCTCCTGGTGCCGATCATCACCGACGGCAGGCGCGTGTACGAGGCGAGCCTCGAGGACGCGCGGACGCGGCACGCCGACTCGCTTGCCGAGCTCCCCCTGTCGGCGCGACGCATCTCGAAGGGCGACCCCGCCCTTGAGACGATCATCCTCGACGAGGGCGGCGACGTGACGACCAACCCGTACCAGGCCGCCCCGGTCGTGACCAATATCTGAGCATCCGATACCAGGCAAGATGACCCACCCGCGCTCCTAGGCTGAAACCGTCCGACACAGGAAAGGTCAGCCGATGACACAGACTCCAGCCGGAGAATCACTGCCACAGGTCTTCGACCGCATCGTCGCCTCCATGGGCGGCGTGCAGAACCTCGTCGACCGCACCGAGCACACCCCGGAACCTCCGAGGGGGATCGTCGTCGAGCACGTCTCGGGCGGCATCACCGTCACCGTCGACGACGGACGCGTCCAGTCCATCTCGATCGATCCGGCCCTCGGCGACGCACGCGGCGCCGACATGATCACGGATCTGCGGGACGCCGTCAACGGCGCGCTGAGTGAGTTCGAGCGGGCAAACCTCGCCCAGCTCGAGAAGGTCAACTCCGACTTCGGTCAGGTGATGCGCCAGCTCGGGGGGCTCCAGGCCGACATCCATGCCGCCTACCGCAACGACATCGAGAGGCTGCGGCCGTGAGCTCGAAGATCTTCACGCCCGACTCCTGGCGCAAGGCAGGCGGAGCGGTCGAGGACGCCGGGGGCGACGTCGCGTCACGGATCCGCAGCAGGCTCGGCTCGGTGCAGCTGACGGGCGAGGGAGGCCTGACCCTGCTCGACGAGCTGGTCGCGGGAATCGTGCCTGCCGTGATGGAGGCGGTCGACGGCGCGCTGGCCGACATGTCGACGGGGCTCGGCCTGGAGGGTGACGCCCTGATCGAGACGGGCAACGCGTACGCCGCCGTCGAAGAGGCGGCCACCGAGCTCGGCGGCTTCATGGAGGGCGAGATCTGATGGCGATGATGCTCCCAGGCTGGCTCACCGAGGCCCTGCAGTACCTCGGCTACAACTGGCCGACAAGCAACGAGGACATCCTCCACGCGAACGCCGAGGCGTTCCGGGATGCAGGCCGCGAGGCAGACAGCATCATCGCAGACATCGAGGCGGCGCTCAGCCACATCCAGTCCAACAACGCAGGCGAGGCTTCCGAGGCCTTCCTCGGCTACATGCGTGGCGACGAGTCGAACCTCTCCTCCCTGCACGACTTCACGGACGCGGCGGGCATCATCGCCGGCGGCTTCGACATCGCGTCGGGCCTGGTGGTGACCTTCAAGATCGCCGTGATCGGGCAGCTCGTCATCCTCGCCGGTGCCATCGCGGCGGCCGTCGCCTCGTTCGGCCTCGCCTCCGGCGCGGCCGTCGCGGCACGCGAGGCGGCCAGGCGGGCGATCAACGCGGCGCTCGAGATCGCGGTGCAGGAGCTGATGGGCTGATGGGCAAGAAGAAGCACCTGATGGGCCCCGCCGCGGGCCGGATCGGAAAGCTGGTCGGTGACAAGCTCAACGCCGGAGACTTCGCAAAGGGCGCCTCCAGCCAGTTGAAGAAGTCCAGCGACGAGATCGTGCAGAAGGTCAAGCGCGTCTCGAAGCGGCGCAAGTATCTGGGCAGCACGCCGGGCAAGACGACGCGCACCGGGCGCGAGGTGATCGAGCGGATGCGCAAGGAAGGCAAGATCCGCAGGATCGACGGCGAGGACCAGTTGATCTGGAAGAACCCGCGCACCGGAGAGACCGAGTTCTACCCCCTCAAGGACACCGACATGGGGCACTACCCAGTCGACGCCGTGACCTACTGGAACACCGAGGGGATCAAGCACGGACCCAAGTCCGAGGCGGTCCGCAAGTGGATGCTCGACCCGGACAACTACGAGCTCCAACCATCCTGGTACAACCGTTCAGAGGGCGCTAAACTCGGCGTCCAGTACCAAGTCCCGACGCCGTAGAAGGGCTGACGTTGATGCTGACTGGAATGGAAACACTCGACCAGCTCACCCCCCTGGCGGAGAAGGCGATGGCCCTCTACCGGGAGGGCGATGTGGAGGCCGCGCGTAGCGCAGGCGAGGAGTTCTGGGACCGGGTCCCGCAGCCACCGCAGACGGACGGGGAGCGGCTCGCCGCCCAGCTGTCGCTGATCATCGCGCGCCGCGCCGTGCCCGTCTCGACCGGCGACGCGACCCGATGGCTCGAACGCGCTCGCGAGGCCTACGCCGGGAGCACCGGCGGGCAGGCGCAGTGCGACTTCGTGGCGGGCACCATCGCCTTCGAAGAGGGAAGGCTGCCCGAGGCCCGCGCCTTCTTCGACAAGGCGGTGGCCGTCACCGGTCCGAAGGCCTTCGACGAGGAGGACCCGAAGTACAAGGCCTTCTTCGACGGTGCCGCCTCACCGGCAGCCGGTGGCTCGTCGGCCCAGGAACTCGCCGAACAGGGCGAGGAGGCCTGCGATGCGGGCAACTTCGCGAAGGCGGTGACCCTCTGGCAGCAGGCACTGGCCGCCGCCGACCCCGCCGACGAGGACCTCGCCTTCTGGCTGCACGCCAGCATCGGTGACGCCCAGTTCCAGCTCGGTGACTACTCGGCCGCCTATGCCTCAGAGCAGGAGGCGCTGAAGATCGGCGGAACGGGCAACCCGTTCGTGTGGCTGCGGCTCGGCCAGTCTGCCTTCGAACTCGGCAATGCGAAGCAGGCGACGGACGCGCTGCTCAGCGCCTACATGCTCGAGGGCGACGAGATCTTCGAGGACGAGGACCCGAAGTACCGCGAGTCGCTGGTGCAGCAGGGCCTGATCTCCTAGCGGTTGGCGAAGCTCTCGTCGATCTCGGAGCGACTCGACGACGTGGACGCCGACCTGGAAATGCCGGGAAGCGGCGTGCCGAGCTCCTGGCCCGACACGTAGGTGACCATCACCGCGGAGGCGAGACGCTCACCCTCCAGCAGAAGAGTGTCCAGTTCCGCGGAGTAGACCTGTGCTGAGTCCACGGTCAGTCCCAGCGGGAGACGGGCTGCTCGTCGTATCCGTTCATCACCGCGGCGAGACGCTTCGGCAGTTCGGCCTCGAAGATGTCCTCGAGCTGGATCCGGGCGCCGTCGCGGTCCGCGAGCGGGATGCGCCAGTTGGGGTACTCGTCGACGGTGCCCGGCTGGTTCTGCGCTCGGCGCTCACCGACGGCGTCGGTGAGGTTGGCGAGCAGCACCTTCGACGGCGTGTGCAGGAGGTAGCGGTGCAGGGCGAGCATGACCTCGATCGGGTCGCCGGTGCGGTCCTCGGCGAGGAGACCGTAGCGCACGAGCGTCGCGATCCATTCGGCCTGTTCGCGCTTGGCGTGCTCCAGTTCGGCCTCGAGCGGCTCGGTCAGCAGGCCGAGGCTCTCGCGCAGCCGGACGTGGTCGCCCGCGAGATAGCCGAGGGTCGGCGGCAGGTCGTGGGTGGTGACCGAGGCCATGCAGTACTCGCGCCACCGGTGCGCGGGCAGCGGCTGCCCGTGTTCGTCGGCCTCGAACCACAGCACGGAGGTGCCGAGGATTCCGCGGCGCGACAGGTAGTCGCGCACCCAGGGCTCGACGGTGCCGAGGTCCTCGCCGACGACCAGGGCCTGGGCGCGTTGCGCCTCGAGCGCGAGGATGCCGACCATGGCCTCATGGTTGTTGCGCACGTAGGTCCCGACGGTCGGGCCGCCGCCCTGAGGCACCCACCACAGGCGGAAGAGCCCGATGATGTGGTCGACCCGGACGCCGCCGACGCCACGCAGTGCCGCGGAGACCATAGCCCGGAAGGGTGCGTAAGACAGCTGCTCCAGCTTGTCCGGACGCCACGGGGGCTGTCCCCAGTCCTGTCCGGCCTGGTTGTACTGGTCCGGGGGCGCACCGACGCTCATGCCTGCGGCAAACACGTCGGGCATCATCCACGTCTCGGCTCCCTGCCGGTGCACGCCGACGGCCAGGTCGGAGATGATGCCCACCGGCATCCCGACCTGCCCGGCGGTGGACTGTGCCGCCGAGACCTGCGTCTGCGCGATCCACTGCAGCCACTCAAAGAAGTCGACGTCCTCGGCGTGCTCCTCGGCGAAGGCCGCCACCGCGGGCGAGCTGGGCCGTCGCAGTTCCTCGGGCCACTCGGACCAGCGCTGGCCGTGGATCACGCACAGGGCCGACCAGACACCGAAGTTGCGCAGCCCGACGCCCTCGCGGCGTCGGAAGTCGTCGTAGGCGATCCGGCGGGCGGCGCGCATCCCCGCACGGTGGATGATCCGCAGCGCCTCGAGCTTGAGCGGCCACACCGCGTCGCGGTCGACGCTTCCCGATTCGGCCGCGACGAGGGCACGCGCCCGCAGCGCGTGGATGTCGTTGCGCTCGGAATTGCCGAGGGTCGCGTACTCGTCGATCGCCTCGGGGCGGATGTAGATCGGGTTGATGAACCTGCGGCTGGCCGGCAGATACGGCGAGGGCTCCAGCGGGGGCACCGGCTCTGCGGCGTGCAGCGGGTTGATCAGCACGTAGCCCGCGAACTGCCGGGTGCCCGACCAGGTGATCAGGTCGGCGAGGTCGGTGAGGTCGCCGATCCCCCACGATTCGTCAGAGGTCACGGAGTAGAGCTGGGTGGCGTAGCCCCAGATCCGCTGGTCCCGCATGGAGGCCGGGAAACCGACGAAGCCTGGCGTGACGATCAGCGAGGCGGTCGACTCGCCTTCGACGGTGCGCGCCACGATCCGGTGGTAGCCGGTCGGAAGGTCGGCGCCGAGCCAGAAGGTTGCCTCGCCGATGGCGCGGCCGTCGACGTGACGGTCCGGGGTGTCGTTGTGCGACTGCCAGGCCGGCCGGGTCTCGCCCGACTCCAGGCACACGTGGACGCGCACCTGCGTGCCTGCGGGAAGGTGGACGTCGACGTGGACTCCCTGCCCCTCCTCCACCACCGTGCACGCGGGCAGGGTGCGCTGCCAGCGGTCGTCCTCGAGCCTGGTCAGGGCGGCATCGGCCGCCTCGGGGGTCGCCGCCTCGATGTCGAAGGCGCGCAACACCTCGATGATCGTCTCGGCGGGGATGGCCACGTGCCTGCCCTTCCAGTCCCAGAACTCCTGGGCGATGCCGAACCGGTCGGCGAGGAGGGCGAGTCCAGGGAACACGTCAGTCACTACGGGAACCTCAGCGAATCTTGAGAACTTGGGTCTTGGAGATCATGTCCGAGAGCGTCTGCTTGCGCGGCGTGAACGCAGCGAAGATCCCGTTGATGAAGCCGATGGACTCGTAGAGGAGGGCACCGACGATGCCGCGGACGGCGGCGGTGCCCCAGCCTAGCTTGGAGTCGGCCGGCTCTCCCACCTTGACGGTGCGCAGCCCGACGGCCTGCTGGCCGAGCGTCGCGCTGAGCGTTCCGAGCAGGATGGTGCGGTAGGCGGCGTAGACGATGATGCTGATCAGCGTCGAATAGAGCATCGCGCTCCAGAAGGCGTCGGCCGGCATCGGCATGTCGCCGGTCGGGGCCTCCGACCACAGCAGAAGCTCGCGCGCCCAGCGGTCCAGCTCCCCTTGGACCTGCGTGCTGAGGCCGGTCGCCGACGAGAGGATCGAGCCGACGATGGAGACAAGGATCGTGTCGATCACGTAGCCGAGGAGACGCCACCAGAATCCCGCTGGCTGGCCCTGCGTCGCCTGAGCGCCGATGGGTCGGGCGTAGCCGCCCTGGGGCGAACCGTAGGTCTGGGGCCCGCCGATGGGGTTGTGATCGGTGGCGGTGGGGGTCGGCCAGTCGCGGGTGGCCTGCGACCACGCGATGCCGTCCCAGTACCGTTCACCTCCGGATCCGGCGGGATCCGGATACCAACCTGCAGGGGGCTGTTGGGGCGCACTGGTCATGGGGTCAAGGATGCCAGAGATGGGCCGGATTCACGGATCGGACACTTTTGGGCGACAATTGGCCACAAATGGAGATGATTGGGCGCTACAGGATCACCGGCCGTATCGGTTCGGGTTCCTTCGCGACGGTGTACCAGGGGCAGGACGACACCCTCGACGTGCCCGTCGCAGTCAAGGTGCTCGCGGACAACTGGGCGACCAACGACGACGTGCGCGCCAGGTTCCTCGCCGAGGCCCGTCTCCTGCGCCGCCTCTCCGACGAGCGCGTGGTGCGCGTCTACGACATCGGCACCACCGACCGTGGCCAGCCCTACTTCGTGATGGACCTTGCCAACGGCGGATCGCTGGAGCAGCTGCGCAAACGCATGGCCCCTCCCGGCCTTGCGCTCAGGCTCGCCGCAGAGGCCGCCCGAGCGCTCGAGGTGCTGCACCGCAACCAGCTCGTGCACCGCGACGTCACCCCCGGCAACATCCTGCTGACCAACACCCCCACCGGCGTTCGGGTCATGCTGGCCGACCTGGGGGTCGCCAAGTCGCTGCTCGACGAGTACCGCGACACCATGACGGCGGGAACCCCCGCCTACATGGCCCTCGAGCAGGCGAACTCGACCCAACTGGACCAGCGCTCCGACATCTACTCGCTCGCGTGCGTGACCTACGCGCTGCTTACCGGGCGCCCCCCGTTCCCGGTGAAGACCCTTGCCGAGCTGCTGAGCCGCAACCACTCCATCGGTCCGGCAGCGATCGCGGCCCAGATCGGGGCCCCGGAACTCCTCGACCAGGTGATGGCCTCCGCGCTGTCGCCCGACCCGAACCGCCGCCCCCAGACCGCCGCCCAGTTCGCGGAGGTGCTCGACCGGCTCGCGGACACCCTCCCCGGGGGAGAGTCGTACCAGCCGCGCCCCATCTCCTCCTCGGCGACGGCGACGTCGCTGAGTTCGCTTCCCGTTGCTCCCCCGCCGATGGGATCCCTGATCAGCGGCGGAAGGCAGAACTCGAGCCTGACCCCGCACAGCGAGACGCCCGTCTCCATGCTGGACAACTACATCGGCCGCGGCAGGTACCAGCCGAAGAAGGCCAAGGAGTCGCACTCCCCCTGGTTCTACGCCTGGGTGACGGCGTCGGCCGTCCTGCTGCTCTGCGCGACGATCTTCCTGACCATCTACGTCCTGACCAACTGAGCGGTCCACCCTCGGCCGGTGAGGGCGATCAGCCCTGCGCCGGCTCGAGCAACTCGTTGGGGATGCGCCCGATCCGGCGCGAGATCACGATCGCGCACGCCGCCACCACAAGCGTCGCAGTGAGGGCAGCCGCGTAGCTGAGCCGCTGTGGGGGCACGGCGAGCAGCGCGGTGTAGATGCCTCCCGCGAGGGCGGTGACCACCGAGTTGCCCACCGACTCCGCCACCTGCATCGACGACTGGTTGCGGCCCTGTTCGTAGCGAGAGGACAGGCTCATCACCGCGACCGAACTGCTCGGCATGGTCAACCCCATCCCGATGCCCGCGAAGATCCAGGCGCCGAGCGCGAAGTAGATCGGCAACTGGTCGATCCAGGCGAAGGCGGCCAGCCCCGCTATGCCCGTCGTCGAGAAGGCCGCACCGAGGGTGACGTAGGTGTCCCGGTCGATCCGCATCCAGCTCTGCGACTGCAGCCACGACCCGATGGTCCAGCCGATGCTGCCGACGGTGAGCGCCCAGCCGACCTGGAAGGTGGTGTAGCCGCGCAGGTCCTGCAGGGTGACGAGCAGGATCGTCTCGGCCGCGAAGAACGAGCCTGCCTGGATGGCCCGCGAAAGCACGACGCTCGGCACGCCGGGCCCGAAGCCACGGGCGGCGGGCGCGAGGATCCGGAGAAGCCCCCAGCCGAGGACGAGCACGCCCGCGACCGCGCAGACGACGCTCCACACCCCGAGGCCCTGCCCCGCAAGCAGGATCAGGGAGGGCGCGAGGGTGACCGCCGCCGTCGGCCACACGGCGACGGGAGGCACCTCGTCCTCGCCCTGCTCGAACCGCGTCTGAACGTGCCGGACGCCGGGGAGGGTGATCAGCAGTGCCACCACCACCAGCGGGATCATGCTCGCGAACACCAGCCGCCACGAGTAGTGGGTCAGCCAGGCCGCGAAGGGCGGGCCGACGAAGGCGGGAAGCAGCCAGCAGAACGACACCAGCGCCATCGCCCTCGGCCTGTCCCGCGGCGGGAAGCCATGCGCGACGACCACCGAGAGCGTCAGGTTCAGCGCCCCTGCTCCCAGCCCCTGGACCAGCCGTGCAAGGAGCACGACCCACACCGACGGCGCCTGCCAGCCGAGCACGAGGCCGACTGCGAACAGCGCGAACCCGAGGTACATCGGCGGCGCCGGGCCACGCAGGTCGGCGATCCTGCCGGTCAGGATGGTGGCGAGCAGCATGCCGGAGACCATCGTCGTGAACGCCCATGGATACAGGTGCGCCGCATCGAAGTGGTTCATCATCGTCGGCAACGCCGTCGCCAGGCCGATCGACTGGAAGGCGACGGTGAACACCGACAGCATGATGCCGACGATCAGCGCCCCGCGCCGCGACCCGTCCATGTCTCCTCCAACCCCAACCAACCCATCGTGCCCGACCCGGTGACGGTCCGCACGCGTAGAATCGTCCCATGAGCGAATTGGCCCCCGGATCCCAGACAGTCATCGATGAACGCACCGAACTGTTCGAAGACGGCGACCAGGACCGCTTCTCGCACTACGTGCCGAAGGACAAGCTGATGGCCGCCATGGTCAACGGCACGCCCGTCGTGGCGCTGTGCGGAAAGGTCTGGGTCCCGACGAAGAACCCGGACAAGTTCCCGGTGTGCCCGGAGTGCAAGGAGATCTGGGAATCGATGAACGCCGGCCAGTGAGGCCGACCGGCTGAACCGGGCGTCCACCGACACCCGGAGACGACGACGGCGCCCGGGGAACACCCGGGCGCCGCGGCTGTGGTCAGTAGCGGTAGCTGTCTGCCTTGAAGGGACCGGCGACGTCGACCCCGAGGTAGTCGGCCTGCTTCTGCGAGAGCGTCGACAGCTCGACTCCCAGCGCGGCGAGGTGGAGCCGCGCGACCTCCTCGTCGAGGTGCTTCGGCAGAACGTACACGCCGACGGGGAACTCGTCCTGCTTGGTGAACAGCTCAATCTGGGCGAGCACCTGGTTGGTGAACGAGTTGCTCATCACGAAGGACGGATGGCCGGTCGCGTTGCCGAGGTTCAGGAGGCGACCCTCCGACAGCACGATGATGGAGTGACCGTCGTCGAAGCGCCACTCGTGCACCTGCGGCTTGACCTCGACCTTCGTCACGTCGCCGCGGGCCTCGAGACCGGCCATGTCGATCTCGTTGTCGAAGTGGCCGATGTTGCCGACAATCGCCTGGTGCTTCATCCTCGCCATCTGCTCGTTGGAGATGACGTCGCAGCAGCCGGTGGTGGTGACGAAGATGTCTGCCGTCTCCACGACGCTGTCCAGGGTGGCGACCTGATAGCCGTCCATGGCCGCCTGCAGCGCGCAGATGGGGTCGATCTCGGTCACGATGACCCGGGCACCCTGGCCGCGAAGCGACTCGGCGCAGCCCTTGCCCACGTCGCCGTAGCCGCACACGACGGCGACCTTTCCGCCGATCAGCACATCGGTGGCCCGGTTGATGCCGTCGATCAGGGAGTGGCGGCAGCCGTACTTGTTGTCGAACTTGGACTTGGTGACCGAGTCGTTGACGTTGATGGCCGGGAACAGCAGGGAGCCGTCGCGGGCCATCTCGTAGAGGCGGTGCACACCGGTGGTGGTCTCCTCGGTGACGCCGCGGACGGACTCCGCGAGCGCCTTCCAGTCGACGGTGCCGTGCGCGTCGCGCAGCGTGGCCTTGACCACGCGGAACTCGTGCGAGTCGCCGTCCTCATCGGCGGGAACCTCGCCGGCCGCCTGGGCCGCGACGCCCTGGTGGACGAGCAGGGTGGCGTCTCCGCCGTCGTCGAGGATCATGTTGGGCTGCCCACCATCGGGCCACTCGAGGATCTGGCGGGTGCACCACCAGTACTCCTCGAGGGTCTCGCCCTTCCAGGCGAACACCGGGATCCCGGCGACCGCGATGGCAGCTGCTGCGTGGTCCTGGGTGGAGAAGATGTTGCAGGAGGCCCAGCGCACCTCGGCGCCGAGCGCGACGAGCGTCTCGATCAGGACGGCCGTCTGCACGGTCATGTGCAGCGAACCGGCGATCCGGGCGCCCTTGAGCGGCTTGGAGTCGCCGTAGCGCTCCCGCATGGCCATGAGGCCGGGCATCTCGTGCTCGGCGAGGGTGATCTCCTTGCGCCCGAAGTCGGCGAGGGACAGGTCAGCTACGCGAAAATCCACGGCGCCATGCTACCCGCGCCAGCCCTTGCGGACCGCATCGGTCCTCGCCAGGTCAGTGGGGAAGGGAGGCGAGGTGGGCAAGCGCCAGATCGTAGCCGCCGACGCCGCAGCCGACGATGATGCCGGCGGCCTTCGCTGAAAGGACGCTGTGCGCGCGGAAGCCCTCGCGGGCGTGCACGTTGGAGATGTGCACCTCGACGTAGCGCCCGACGAGCGCGGCGGCGTCGGCGATGGCGTAGGAGTAGTGCGTCCAGGCACCTGCGTTGAGCACCACGTCCGCGCCGGCGTCCGCCGCCTGGTGCAGCCACTGGATCAGTTCGCCCTCGAACTCCGTCTGGCGGACCTCGACGTCGAGCCCGAGCCTGCGGCCGGTCTCGACGAGGTGCTCGGCGAGTTCGGCGTAGGTCGTGCCGCCATAGACCTCCGGCTGGCGGCTGCCGAGACGCCCGAGGTTTGCTCCGTTGAGGACGAGGACCTTGCTCATGGTGATCAGTGTGCCAGCGCTCAGGCGCCCGCGCCCAGACCGATCTCGAGGTACGCGGCGCCGTAGAGCCCCTTCTGCAGCAGGGTGACGTAGCGCTCGACGTCGCTTGCCCGCAGCTCGGCGTCGCCTGAGGAGATCCGTGACACGCGCACGCCGACGGCCTCCGCCTTCGCCTGGAGTCCGATCGCGGTGCCGGAGAGGCGGTCATGGAGCTTGTCGTCGTCGAGCAGGACAACCACTGGGCGGACGTCGTTGACGTCGTCGAACGGATCGGCGAAGGGGTCGCGCGCAGGTACGGCCGACAGCAGCGTGTCCAGCTCGGATGCGTCGGCGGCGAGTGCCGGACGGCCGCAGGCCCTGCGCAGGGACTCGGCGATACGCCTCGAGGCACGCGCGGCGAGCACGGTGCCTCCCCAGATCAGCGGGAGGCCGTCGGCAAGCTCGAGTGCCAGCTCCTTGCCCGGGTTGTTGGACAGGTCGAGCCGCGGCGAGCAGGCCTCGGCGACGAGGTCGGCCGCGTCCGCGACGTGCTCGGGATGGACGAGCGGGCCGAGTCCAAGCTCGCCAAGGTGCGCGAGCACCGCGACGGCGGCAGCCATCGGGTCGTCCTCGAAGGTGGGGATCAGGCTGGTCGTGTTCGCAGACGAGGCGGCCGCGAGCTCGGAGTCGGCGGGGGCGGCCACGATCAGGGAGGCGCCCCTGCGGGCGGCCTCCGCGGCGCACTGCAGCACCCATTCGGGCGAGTCGTAGCCGCCGAGGACGACGGCCAGGTCGAGCGGGCCGACCCAGGCAGGAAGCCCTGGGCCCGGCCAGGCCATGAACGGCACGGGACAGGCGGGCTCGAGGACGGCCCGCACGAGGCGCGCCTCGGAGCCGAGGGCGAGGATGCCTCGGGGCCGCTCGCCGTGTTCGAGGTGGCCCTGCGGCTTGGTCAGCGCCGCCTTGCGGATCCGCGACCCGGCGAGCGCGAGCCAGCGCAACTCCTCGTTGCCCTCGAGGCTGGCGTCTTCGAGCAGCGAGTCGTCGAACTGGGGACCGTTCACAGCGTGCTTCGGGCCTGATCGATCAGCAGCACGGGGATCTGGTCGCGCACCGGGTACGCGAGCCCACAGGCCTGATTCGTGCACACCAGCTCCTGCGCGTCGTAGTCGACGGCGAACTTCGCGTGGCAGGACGGGCAGGCGGCGATCGCCAGGAATTCCGGTGAGAGAGCCATCTGATCTTCAGCCATGTGTCCTCCTGAGGTACGGATGGGTCGAGCCTATCGCCTGGCCAAAGAGTGGCCGGCGCGAAACCTTAGCAGCCATCAGCGGCGCACCAGCGCGAGCACCTCGTCGCGCAGCGAAGCCATCTGCGTGTCGTGAGCCGCCTCGACGTTGAGCCGCAGCAGCGGCTCCGTGTTGCTCGGGCGCAGGTTGACCCACCAGCGTTCGTCGGCGTTGGTGACGCTCAGCCCGTCCCCGAGGTCGATCTCCCCGCGTCCTGAGAAGGCCTGTGCGACGGCGTCGATGCACGCCTGCGCGTCCTCGACCGTCGAGTTGATCTCGCCGGATCGGGAGTAGCCGTCGTAGACCGCTGCGAGCTCCGAGAGGGGCCGGTCGCCCTCGCGCAGCAGCTCGAGGACGTGCAGCGCGGCGAGCATGCCCGTGTCGGCCGACCAGAAGTCGCGGAAGTAGTAGTGCGCGGAGTGCTCCCCTCCGAAGACGGCTCCGGTGGCCGCCATCAACGCCTTGACGTAGGTGTGGCCGACCTTCGACACCGCGATGGTGCCGCCGTTGGCCTCGACCGCCTCGGCCACGCAGCGCGAGGTGATGGTGTTGGTCACGATGGTGGAGCCCGGATGCTTGGCGAGCTCCGCGACGGCGATCATGGCCGTGACGACTGAGGGGTCGACGACCTCCCCCCGCTCGTCGATGATGAAGCAACGGTCGGCGTCTCCGTCGAAGACCAGCGCCAGGTCGGCCCCGTGTTCGCGGACGGCGCGCTGGGCGTCGACGAGATTCTCCGGTTCGAGGGGGTTGGCCGGGTGGTTCGGGAAGGTCCCGTCGAGGTCGAGGAACAGACCGACGATGTCGAGGCCCCGTCCGCCGAGCACGGGGATCGCGGTGTGTCCGGCCATGCCGTTGCCCGCGTCGACGACGACCTTGAGCCCCCGTTGCCCGCGCTGCGGGACGAGCTCGTCGAGCCGGTCGGCGTAGGAGTCGAGGGCGTCGACCTCGCGGTAACCGCCGAGGATCTCGGAGCCGTGTTCGACCTCGGCCGCGCGGTCACGCAGCCGGGTCATGAAGTCGGCGGGCACGGGCCTGGCGTCGGCGAGGCAGAACTTGATGCCGTTGTAGTTCCAGGGGTTGTGGCTCGCGGTGAACTGCACGCCAGGCAGCCGGAGCCAGCCTGAGGCGAACCACAGCTCGTCGGTGGAGCTCAGACCGATGTCGATGACGGAGGCCCCGGCGCGGCGGGCGCCCTCGGCGAAGGCGAGGGAGAGTTCGCGGCCCAACTGTCGCATGTCGCGACCGAGGACGAACTCCGTGACGCCGAGCAGGTCGACGTAGGCGGCGCCGAGGTTTCTGGCACCGTCGAGATCCCATTCGGGGTGGTCACCGCTGACCACGCCGCGGATGTCGTTGGCCTTGAAGATCACTGGGTCGAGCACGGGGTAACCCTATCGCCCCCGTCGGCTACTCGGCGGTGGGAACGAGGCGTAGATGGCCGCCGCGGCCGGCCGGCTCGGGTTCGACGAGCCGCTGCACGGGTCCGGGCTCTGGATCGTCCTCCCGCATCCCGATCGCCCGCACCGCGTCGGCGAGCGCCATCAGGTCGTCGGACGGGGCCTCGGGTTCGGGGGTGACGCCGTCGAGCGGGAGCCGGATGACCTCCCAGCCCTTCGGGGCGCTGGTGCGCTCGACGTGGCGGGTGCAGAGGTCGTAGGCACCCGGCTCCGGCTGGATGGAGAGGGGGCCGAGCACGGCCGTGGAGTCGGCGTAGACATAGGTCATCGTCGCCACGGCCGTGGCCGTGCAGGCGGTTCGGGAACAGGTGCGCACGAGGGGGCCTATGGCCGCAGGCCGACGAGGCTCGCGCCTGACGCCGTCATCGGGCAGCCGCGTGCGTCATCGCGCGCCGACCTCGAGGGCACTCCACTGGTTACACCGCCAGACATCAACCAACCTCCGACACGCGACACTAGCTCACGGGGCATTATCCTGGCCGCATGCCACGCAGACGAGACCGTCACGGCCGCGGGATCCGCGGCCCCCTGGCGTCCCCGAACCCGCTCACCGGGCGTCCGGTCCCGCTGGCCCGCCCCTCCCGCGTCGCGTTCTTCAACGACTGCGTCACCGCGGCCATGTCGGACATCGCAGCGGTCGCGCCCGATGCTCTGCAGGACGTCATCGTCGGGGTCGAGGACGTGCCCCATCTCAACGTCGCGTGGTCCGGCGACAGGGTGCCGCTATCGGCGGCCCTCGAGCCGACCCGGGGGCGGAAGGCACAGATCGTCATCTTCGAGCGCCCGCTCGAGCATCGCGCCGTCTCGCGGAGCCAGCTGCGGGCGCTGGTGCACCAGACCATCGTCGAGCAGTTGAGCGCACTGACGGGTCGCAGCATCGACGAACTCGGCGGCCTCGAGGACTGGGACGACTAGCCGGCCGGGCTACCTGAGGCTCGGGTCGAGCACCACGACACCCGCAGAGGACTCGTCCTCCACGACGATGTCCAGCGGGATCACCGTGCCACCGGAGAGGGCGCTGGCCAGCACCGGCACGTCGGCCTCGACGCGCAGCGCCGTGAGCCCCGCCGCCGTGACGTTGACGGCGGTGGTGGTGCCTGCGGCGACCTCAACCTCCACGGGCGCCTCTGCGACGGTGAGCTCGACCTTCGCTGGCGCGGTGCCGGGGTTGGTGACCTGCACCGCCTCCGCCTGTGGCACCAACGCGCCGAGGCGCTCGCCCGGTACACCGGCCACGAGGCTCGAGGCCACCGCATCGGCCCCGCTCACCTGGACGGCCGCCCCGATGGCGACGCTGGAGGTGACCCGCAGGGCGCTCGCCTCGCCTCCGAGCGAGGCGCCGAGGTCGATCCGTTGGGTCGACCTGGGCGCGAGCGAGATGCCTGCCGCGGGGGCGGGCTCGTAGGCGGACGAGGCGCCGAGGGCCTCGACGCCGACCTCGACGCGGTCCTCGGAGGGGTTCGACAGCAGCAGGGTGGTGCTGGTGGCGCCGGCGGGGATCCCGGCGACGGTCTGGCTGGTCTGCGCGGCGGCCGACCCGACGGTCGCCCCGGTTCGTCCCTCGACCGGTCTGGCCACGACGGCGACCCTTCCCTGGCTGGCGGTGTAGACGACGCCCACCGGTCCGTCCGGGGCGAGCACGGAGAGCGCGACGGTGCGGCTCACACCCGGCGCGACCGCGATCCCGCGGGCCCCGACGGCCGCGATCTCGCCGTCGGCACCGAGCAGGGCGAGGTCGATGACCGCCTCGTTCGCGTCGGAGTTGACGACGACCAGTTCGGTGCTGCCCGGATCGGAGACAAGGACCATCCCCTCCGGGCTCGGGGTCTCGCAGCGCGTCCACGACCTGGTCGGCTGTTCGGCAAGCACCCCACCGACGAGCGGCGCCGCGGCGCTCAGGGTGCTGGGCCCCTGGGTGGCGGCGTCGACCTGTCCGGTGCCGCTTGTCGCGTCTCCACCGTCGAGCGGGGCGGAGACGATCTCGCCCTCGCCGAGGCCGAGCACGCGACCCGCGGTGGCGCAGGCGAGCTTCGTGGCGCGCACGAGTTCCACCGTCTCGGCCGGAGGCGTGCGCAGGGGGCTGATCAGGGAGAGCGTTACGGCAAGGCCGACCGTCACGGCGACGGCGGCCAGCGTCGCGGCGAGCTTGCGGAGCATCACTGCCCCCTTCGTGCGACGGTGGATCCGCCGAGGGTCGGGGCCGCGAGCAGCGCGAGCGCCGCCATCACGACCAGATGGAGCCAGAGTTGCCACCAGTGTCTCGTCGGTGCCAACTCCAGCGTGCCGCCCTCTGCGGGCACCTGGTCGAAGGTGATCACGGAGTCCTCGATGAGTGGCCGCTCGCTGTCGGCTCCGCGCGGCAGGCGCTCGCCGTCGACGGTGGCCGTCCAGTCCGCGGAGGCCGACTCTGCGACGGTGAGCCGACGACCCTGCTCGCCTGCGGGAAGCTCGTCGGTCGGAAGGAACTCGTCACCGAGCGAGGCGCGCGAGACGAGTCCGCTGACCGTCCAGACTGCGGATCGTTCGCTTGCGGGGTTGCCGACGAGGCCCTCGAGGTTGTCAAGGGCTGCGCGCTGGTTGGCCTCGAAGTCGCCGAGGTACAGGTGCGACACACCCATCTGCTGGAGCCGCTCCGCCAGGTCTGCGGGAGGGTCTCCCGCGGCCACGGAGTAGGCAAGCGCGGTCAACTGCCGGTCGAACGAGCCGACCGGATTGCGCTCGCCCGTTCCCCACTGCGGTTGCCGTCGGTCGATGACGTTCCAGGTGACGCGGCTCTCGCTCGAGACCGAGAGGGCCAGCGCGCGCGGGTCACGCTGCGAGGCGAGCACGTCGCGGACGAAGCCAGGAAGGACGCTCTCCCTCGCCTGGACGGGGCCCGCGAACCCGACGACGGCCCAGACCACGACGGCGAGCAGGGCAACGGCTCCGACTGCGACGGCGGCGATGCGGCGCAGGGTCTCGCTATCGCGTTCGCGCCACACGACCGGGGCGAGCAACGCGGCGAGCACGAGCAGTGCCCAGGGCGACAGGAGCGGGCGCGCCACTCCCCCGTCGACGGCGACCGTGAGCCGGGAGAGCAGGGTTCCGATGATCAGGGGCGTCGCGAGCGCGAGCACCGACCAGACCCAGGCGCGGCGACGCAGCTTCGCGATGGACACCACGGCCGCGAGGCCGAGCACACCGAAGAACACGAGGTTCGTCCAGAGCGGCAGCCCCGAGGGGAGGATGCGTCCGACGACGAGCGCATAGGAGGCAGGAGGATAGTCGGGCCAGGCGAGCGGGTCGACCCCGGTCAGCAGCCGTCCCGGGTACCGCGCGAGGGTGGGCAGCGCAGGGATCAGGAACAGCCAGGCGGGCACGGTGACGACGGCCACCTCGACGATGCGGTCGCGGTTGCGCGCCGCCCACACCACACCGGCGAGGGTGAGCGCGAGGAGAGCGGCCGGCCACACGGACGCGACCACGACCAGCCAGAAGGCGGCGCCGGCGGGGGCCCTCAGCCGTTCGGCACCGGTGGCGGCGTTGACCACGACCGAGTGGATCGACCGCGCGAGCAGCGGCGCCGTGACCGCGAGCACCATGCCGGTGACGTCGCCTGCTGTGACGAGCCCGAGCAGGATGGTTCCGCCTGCCCAGGCGGCGCTGGCGGCCGCTGCGATCGGCAGCTCGACGCCGAGCCTGCGCAGCAGGGCGAGCGCGGACAGTGCCGCAAGCAGCGGCGTCAGGACCAGCGCGAGGATGGCGAAGCCGTTGGGGCTTGCGAAACCGACCACGGACGTGACCGCAGCGAAGCCCAGCCACGGCGACCTGCCGCTGAGATAGGCCTCCCAGGCCGATCCGAGCGAGGCCGGGGCGGCCAGCAGCCCCCCACCGGAGACGTCGCCACCCAGCAGGGAGCGCGCCGAGACGGCGGAGGCGAGGATCAGAAGGACGACGAGCAGGGTGACGGGCGAGAAGACCCGGCCGCGGTTCTCCCGGCCGGAGAACTCGTCGCTGGTCAGCTCGTCGATGGAGGTGTCCGGGGAGGTGTCGGTCAGCGAGCGGTAGCGCTCGCTGAGCCCGGCACCGAGCCGGTCGACGGCATGGCGCACCGGCCAGAACCGGTTCGGCAGCAGGTCGTCCGGGGTCATGTCCTCGTCGGGGAGGCGGGTGGCGAGCGAGCGCGTCGCCTCGCGCGAGCTGCGGTACCGGCCGAGCGCCTTCAACTCCGCGGCGGCGGTGGAAGGCGACTTGGCGAGCAGGAAGCCGAGCGCCCTCGCCAGAGAGGCGGCGCCGAGGCCGAGACCGCTGGCGCCCCGCGCGCCTGCGACGCGCAGCGCGGCGAGCTGGTCGGAGACATGGGGGTGCTCGCTCGAGGGCCGCAGCCCCGTCGAGCCTGCCCGGTGGTGGTTGAGGGCGGCCTCGGGCCACGTCAGCACGCGGTAACCGATGGCGTTGGCCCGCCAGCCGAAGTCGACCCCGTCGCGGTGCCGTTCGACCTCGGGGGCGATGCCTCCCACCTCGCGCCACGTCTCACCGCGGATCAGCAGGCCGGCCGTCGAGGCGCCGAGCACATCGCGCGACTCGCTCTGGTGCTGGTCGATGTCACCCGTCTCGACCAACGGCACGCGCAGTCCGCCCGGGGTGATCGCCTGGCCGATCTCGGAGAGGGTCTCGGGATAGTTGCGGCGCTTCGGCTCGAGCAGCTTCGGGACCACGACGTCGCTGTGTCTTGCGCCCTCGAGCAGGTGGCCGAGGGCGTCGCGGTGCGGGGCGGAGTCATCGTGCAGCAGCCAGATCCAGGCCGGCTCACTGTCGCCGAGGGCCGCGGCGACCGCCGCGCCGAAGGAGGTCTCGCGGTCGAGCCTGAGCACCTCGTGGACGACGCCCTCGGCGTGCGCGCTGTCCAGCAGTTGGGCGGAACCGTCCTCGGAACCGGTGTCGACGGCGATGATCCGGCCGGGGCGGGGGTCAAGCCGGGCGAGTGAGAGCAGTTGCCGAGGAAGCCATTCCTCTGCGTCGTGGACGACCATGACGGCCACCACGTCCGAGGCGGGGATCTCATCGACGTTTGGAGACTCGTCGTCCTGGTCGATCCAGGCCCAGAGGTCGTTGATCTCCTGCCCGTGCTGCGGTCCGTCGGTCACGAGTCCTCCAGCTGCCGATGGTGAGGCACCGACGCTACCAGCGGATCAGCCGGCAGCGCGCTTCAGCTTCCGGCGCTCGCGCTCGGACAGTCCGCCCCAGATTCCGAAACGTTCGTCATGGGCGAGGGCGTACTCGAGGCACTCGGTGCGCACCGTGCAACTCTGACACACGCGCTTGGCCTCCCGCGTCGACCCACCCTTCTCAGGGAAGAAAGCCTCAGGATCGGTCTGGGCACACAGTGCTTCAGCCTGCCATGCGAATGACGAGTCGTCGTCGAGCAGATCCCAGATGTTGTCGTCCATGCGCCCTCCTTCCTGGCCAGAATTACACACGAGTGATTTTGATCGGTCAAGTGGAAACGGGAAACCCGTCCTCCAAATCGCCCTGCCCATACCATGCGGGTGCTAACAGGCGGTTTCGCAGCGATTTCGCGGAGGTCAGCGGCGGGGCGGGCGGATGAGGGTTCCGTTCGGGTCCTCTTCGTTCGCCCGCGGCCATGGCGTCCTGGCGGTCGCCCAGGCCCCGGGGTTGCCCGTGCGGGCACGCAGCCCCTCGTCGACCGGGGTCGCGGGCGATTCCGGCCCCCTCCTTGCGGGGCTTGAGGCCTGTGCAGGGACCGGCGCCGGACGGGGCTGCTGCCTCGGCTGCGCCTGCTGCCGCTGCGTCGTCTGCTGCGCGGAAGGAACCTCAGCCGCGGCAGGCGCGTTGGAGAGGTCGCGGTGTCGCAGCACGAGGTAGAGCGCGAAGCCGGCGACGGCGATCCCCGTCACGATGCCAGCGGCCGCGGTGAACAGCTGATGCGTGACAAGGGTCCATCCCGGCACGAGCAGCAGGGCGACGAGCACGAGCCGCGCCACCAGCGCGACGATCGCGCCGAAGAAGCCAACGATCCTGGCGCTCCTGCCGCCGACCGAACCGAGCAGGGCGGCGGCGGTGAACGGCAGCAGTGCGCCGGGTCCGCTGTGTGCCGCGCCGGCTCCGACGCCGTTGGCGGACACGTCGAGGATCGCGCCCGTGGTCTCGAGGGCGCCCCCCAGCAGCAGGATCCCGGTGAGGATCGTGACGAGGGCACCGTGTGTTCGGGCCGCACCCATCCGCAGCTCCTTTCGGTGGTGGCAGATGTCGTTCAGGCGAATTCTGCCCCAACGTGGGTTCGCACCAGCGCGACGAGTTCCTTGACCCGCTCGGAGTCGGCGAGTCTCGCCACGAGGGTGGCCGACGGGGTCGCGACGACGAGCGAGTCGGTGATCCCGATGGTGGCGATCACGTGGTCGGGGCCGAGACCGTTGACGAGGACGCAGCCGGACGAGTCGAGGGTCACCGTCCGGCCGTCTACCGCGTTGCCCGCGTCGTCGCGGCTGAGCAGGTCGGCGAGCGAGAGGTAGCCGCCCACGTCCTTCCAGTCGATGTGCAGCCCGACGCTGACCACCTGGCCGTCTGTCCTGCCGACGGAGGCGGGCTCCATCACGGCGTAGTCGACCGAGATCTTCTCGAGGGTCAGGAAGAGTTCGTCCAGCCGCTCGGGGTGCGCGACGATCTCGCGCACGGCGGCCGCCGTCTCGGGGAGCAGTTGGTCGAGCTGGTCGAGCAGCGTCGCGGCCCGCCACACGAACATGCCTGCGTTCCACCAGTACTCGCCCGAGGCGAGGTACCCCTCCGCGACCTCGCGCGTCGGCTTCTCCTTGAACTCGACCACCCTGTGCACCCCGGGGAAGCCGTCGAGCTCCTCTGCCCGGTGCAGGTAGCCGTAACCGACGTGGGGCGAGGTGGGGACGACGCCGAGGGTGACAAGCGCGTTCGGCACCGACTCCGCCACCTCGAAGGCCGTCCACAGGGAGGCCTGGAACTCGTCAACGGGAGTGATCACCTGATCGGCGGTCACCATGGCGACGACGCCGTCGGGGTCGCGGTCGGCCACGACCGCTGCGGACCAGGCGACGGCGTTGAGCGAGTCGCGGCCCTCGGGCTCGCCCAAGATGTTGCCGGGCAGCAGCTCGGGAAGCTGCCGTGCCACATCCTCGGCGTAGGCGCGGCCGGTGCACACGAGGATGTTCTCGGGAGGCACCACCCCGTCGAGTCGCTCGTAGGCGAGCCGCAGCAGCGAATGCCCGTCGAAGATCTCGAGCAGCTGCTTCGGGCGACCCTGTCGTGAGAGGGGCCAGAGTCGGGTGCCGGAACCGCCGGCCATGATCACCACGTAGCGCATGGGAGCACGCTACCGCCTGTCAGACTGAGCCGGAGCCCAGGTGCGGGTGGCCCCGCCGCAGCGTCGGTCGTTCGGGGCGCCCACGACGATCGGCGCGGCTAGCATCGTGGGATGTTCATCTCAGCTCTCAGAACGAGGACCGCCACCAACGGCGCGCAGCCGCTGCTCACCTACTACGACGGGGCCGCGGACACACGGACGGAGCTGAGCGGGGCGACGTTCTCCAACTGGGTGGACAAGACGGCCAACCTGATCGCCGACCTCGGGCACGAGGACGGCGAGCCGATCGACGTGCTGCTGGCCTCCACCCATCCCGGCCACTGGGTCACCCTCGTCTGGATCGCCGCCGCCTGGCAGCGCGGCTGCCCGGTCAACTCCCGCGTCACCGGGGCCGATCTGCTCGTGGTGGGCCCAGAGGACGAACGAAGGGCGGAGCAGACGGTGGCCTGCTCGCTGCATCCGCTTGGTCGCGGGTTCGCAACTCCTCCCACCGACGCCGTCGACTACGTCGAGGTCTTCGCCCAGCCGGACATCCACGACGCGTCGGTCTTCGCTGGGCACGACATCTTCGACGGTGAGCCGCTGCCGAACGTGCAGGGCCGCGACACGCGGATCCTGCTTCCGGATCCGCACAGGGGCGTCGAGCCGCTGCTCGAGATACTCGTCACCCCGGTGCTCGGCACCGGCTCGAGCGTCGTGACGGTGGGCTGCACCCCTGACCAGCTGATCTCGGTCGCGACGGCGGAGCACGCGATCCTGGTCAGCTGACCGGGATCGCGCCGAGGCTCAGGCCCTCGCGTCCACGTCGTCGGCCTGCTCGGCCTCGGCCTCTTCGCCCGTCTCGGGCACGTCGTCGACGAGCAGTTCCTCGGACTCCTGCTCGAGCTCCGTGGCGGTGTCCGGCTCGGAGACCGGCTCCGCCGCGGGCTCGGCTGCCATGACCGGATCGAGGTCGGCGCCGACCATGGCGGCCCCGCCGCCGAGGGTGGCGAGCATCTGGCGGACGTTGGACAGCTGCGCGGTGATGGAGTCGCGGCGCTGGGAGACGGCGGCGAGCTCGCGCTCGGAGTCGCGGCGGAGACGCTCTGCCTTCGTGCGGGCGTCGCCCACCAGTTCCTCCGCCTCGCGGGTGGCCTTCGCCTTGAGCGACTCCGCCTGGCTGGTCGCGTCGGAGATGACGCGCTGCGCCTCGTTCTCCGCGAAGCGCAGGTTCTCCTCTGCGGCGTTGAGCTGGTCCTCGCGCTGGCTCATCGCCACGGCGAAGTCGGCGGCGGCCGCCTCACGCCGCTCGGCAAGGGTGCGCTCGAAGTCGGCCGCGGCCTGGGCGGCACGGGCCTGCTGCGACTCGTAGACGGCCTCGGCCTCCTCACGGCGGGCCGCCGCCTCACGGTCGGCGTGGTCGATCAGCTCGTCTGCACGACGCTGGGCTCCGACCAGCTTTGCCTCGGCGTCGGCGTCTGCGGCCGCGCGGGTGTCGACGGCGTAGCGGTCGGCCTCGCTGGCCGCCGACTGGGCCTTGCGGGACGCCTCGTCGATCAGGCGGGCGGCATCCTCCTGGGCGGTACGCACCAGCTCCGTCGCCTCCTCCTCGGCGAGGCTGAGGATCTGACCGACGCGCTCCCCGAGGTCCTCGTAGGTGGGGCGCGACGCCATCGTCCGGGCGCGCGCGGCCTCCTCGGCCCGCGCCTGGGCCTCGGTGAGGCGGGCCTCAGCTTCGAGCTGTCCCTGGCGGGACTCCTTCAGTTGGACGGTGAGCTCCCCCAGTTCGGCGCGGGCTGCGTAGAGCGCCTGCTGGAGGGTGCCGAGTTCGGCGTCGACCTGGGCGGGTTCGTAGCCACGCAGGACGGTGCGGAAAGTGGGGGCCATCATGTTTCCTCATTCGGTGTGTTTGTTCCGGGCACGGCGAGAGCTTCGATCACGCCGGAGAGATTGTTCAGTTGCGAGGTGATGTCGTCGCGGCGCTGGGCGAGGCCCGCAACCTCTGCCCTCGCCTCGTCCAGGAGTTGCCGGGCCTGGCTGCGCAGGAGATCGGACTCGGTCCTCGCCTCGGCGAGCAGCGACATCGCCTCCTCGCGGGTCGCCTTCGTGCGTTCGAAGGAGGCCCGCTGCGAGCGTTCAAGGTCGGTGGCGAGGCGTTCCCGCACGAGGGCGGCGTTGGCCTCCGCATCGCGGATGCGCTCCTGCGCCCGGCGGGTGATCGCCTCAGCCTCACGCTCGGCCCGGGTGACGACGCTTGCGGCCTGCTCCTCGGCCGTCGCACGGGTCCTTGCCGCATGCTCGGTGGCCGCGGTGAGCTCCGCGTCGGCACGGGCGCGGACATCGGCGGCCTCGACCTCCGCCGCCCGCAACCGGGTGCGGGCGAGATCGACGCAGCGTTCGATGGTGGCGCCGAGCTTTGCCCTCAGCGAGCTGGCCCGTGTGGCGCTGGCCAGGTGGGCGTCGCGGGTGGTGCGGGCGACATCGGCCTTCGCCCCGTCGAGCAGCCTGCTGACCGTCGCCTGGGCCCACTCCAACTGCTCGGCCGCCTCGGCTAGCCGGGTCTCCGCCTCGGCCTTCGCCGCGGACTCGAGGCGGGCCACCTCCTCGGCGGCCGCTGCCCTGAGGTCGGCGAGCTCGGCCTCGACGGCCAGGCGCTCGGCATGGGAGTCGGCCCGGGTCCGCGCGGCGTGTTCCTCCGCCTCAGCCATGAGCCGTTCGGTCTCCGTGGACGTCTCGCGCCGCTGCGCCTCGATCCTCTGCTCGTGCGCGCTCGTCTCGCGCGCGATCTCGTCGTCGTGGAGGGCGCGTTCGGCCGTGAGCTCGGCCGACTGACGCGCGGCCGCCTCGCGGGCCTCCGCGAGCAGGCGCTCCGCCTCCTCGCCTGCCTCCTGCCGGATCCGGTCGCCGTCCGCTGTGGCGCGCAGCATCGCCGCCTCCGCCTCGAGCCGCGCATCCGCGACCAGCTCGTCGGCGTTGCGTTCGGCGGACTCGGTGATCATGCCCGCGTGGTCCGCGGCCTCCGACAGCATCCTCGACACGTCGGCGCGCGCCTCGTCGAGACGGTTCTGCGCGAACTCCAACTCGGCGAGGGCGTCGTCGCGTTGGCGCTCTGCCGCCGTGGCCGTCTCGCGGATGCGTGCCGCGTCGGCCTCTGCCTCGTCACGTAGGCGGTCGGCGAGGCGCTGGGCCTGGAAGAGGATGTCCGTGGCCGCAGAAGCCCCACCGGTCGCTCCGTTCACCGGCGGCAGTTGGGGTTCCATGCCCCCATCTTGGCACGAACCCCGGACAGGCGCACCGGCCAGTCCCCCGTCGGGAAAGCCTCACCTGACGGGTGACCGTTCACGTGCTCAGCGGTCGGCGCGGAGGCCGTTCAGGAAGCCGGCGCCCCACGCGATGTGCATCACTGCGAGCACGATCGGGAGCCGGAGCCGGGCCGCCGGGCTGAGCCCCTTGATGGTGGTCGTGGCGGCCGTGAGGAAGCCGAGGTAGAGCATCGGGAGCAGGAACATGGCGGTGAGCAGACGGCTGCGCAGCAGCAGACCCAGGGCTCCCCCGACGAGGCCCGCCGCCATGCCCGCCACCGCAGTCGGCGGCGCGAGGTAGCGAAGCGAGAGGGTGTCGGGGTGACGCTCGATGACGAGGCGACGCCACTGACCCGTGGTGTAGAACTGGCGCGCGAGGGCCCGGAAGCTGTCGCGTGGGCGGTAGACGACGCGCAGCTCGGGGGTGAACCAGACCAGGTGCCCGGCCTTGCGGAGCCGGTAGTTGAGCTCCCAGTCCTGGGCGCGGTGCAGCGACTCGTCGAAGCCCCCGATCGAGCGCAGCGACTCGCGCCGGAACACGCCGAGGAAGACCGTGTCCGCGGGGCCGGCCGGTGTCTCGGCGAGGTGGAAGCCCCCTCCCCCGAGGCCGAGCTTCGAGTTGTAGGCGGCCGCCACGGCCTCGGACAGCGGGCTGGTGCCCTGGGCGTCCATCAGGCCGCCGACGTTGGCGGCTCCGGTTTCGCCGAGCAGGCGCACGGCCGTTGCGATGTAGTCCCTGCTGAGTTCGCCGTGCCCGTCGACACGGACGATGATGTCGTGGCGTGCGGCTTCGATGCCGAGGTTGAGGCCTGCGGGGGTGAACCCCGTCGGGTTGTCCAGCACCACCACGCGCGGCTCGGCGGCGGCGATGTCGTCTGCGATCTCGCGGGTGCGGTCCTCGCTCGGGCCCACCGCGAGCAGGATCTCCAACTCGCCCGGATAGCCCTGGTCGAGCACCCGGTCGACGGCGGCCCTCAGGTGGCGTTCCTCGTTGCGGATCGGCATGACGACGCTGACGCTCGGATGCACTCGGTTCCTCCTCGGGGGCGGTACGTGTCGCGACCGCAACTGTATCGGCTCAGGCGCTGACGGAGCAGACCGCCTCGAGGTCCTCGGTCTGGGTGTACGGGGCGTCGTCCTCCGCCCCCTTCGTCTGCTCGGGCTTGGGCGTTGCCTGCTTCTGGGCCGCCGGGGTGGCTTCTCCGCTCGGCTTCGTCTCGGACGGCTTGGCCGCTGCCGACGTCGCGGGCGCCTCGGGCTCGGGTGCCGCACTGCTCGGCGCGGCGCTGGTGGGCGCCGGGCTGGGGGCGGCCTCGTCGAGGCCCTCTGCCTCGTCGAGGTTTGCCCTGACTGTCGTGCGGATCAGGTCGAAGTCCGGGTCGGCGGACTTGACCATCGGCGGGGTGAAGTTCACCGAGGCGATCTTCTGGTCCTTCACCTTGAGCGCCAGCTCGGCGAGGGTGGCGACCTCGGCGCGGGGCACGTCGGTGCTCAGGATGTCCTTGCTTGCCTGGGAGAGGTCGACGAACTTGGTCGCGGCGGTCATCGGGTCGAGCTGCTTCGCCATCGCCGACATCACGCACTTCTGACGAACCATGCGCTCGTAGTCGTTACTCTCGGCGCGCGAGCGGGCGAACCACAGTGCGTGGTAGCCGTCGAGCAGCACGCCCTCACCCGGTTCGATGTACCCGGAGATCTTCGTGCTGCCGCCGCCGATCGGGATGGGCTTGGAGATGTCGAGCCGGATCCCGCCCATCGCGTCGATCAGGCTCTTGAAGCCGCCCATGTCGACCATGGCGTAGTAGTTGAGTTCGATGCCGAGGGTCTCGCTGACCCCCTCCTTCATCGCCTCGAGACCGGGCTCGCTGTCTTCGGGGTACAGGTCCGCGTGCTCCTCACCGAGCGTCCACAGGCCGTTGAGCATGCAGGCGCCCTCATCGCAGACGTAGCCGTCGGGATAGAGGTTCCGCAGCGGGGAGGACTCGGGGAACCGGACGCGCTGCATGTTGCGGGGAAGGCCGAACAGCACGGTGCGACCCGTCTCAGCGTCGATGGAGGCCACGTTGATGGAGTCGGGTCGCAGCCCCTCACGCGAGGCGGCCGCGTCCGCGCCGAGCAGCAGGATGTTGTAGCGACCGGCCTTCCTCTCGGTGTCGCCGCCACCCTGGAACACCTCGCCGACGTTGGACACGCCGGTCAGCGCGCTGGCGGCGAGGCCGGTGACGCCCCCGATGCCCGCGATCAGCAGCAGCGCGGTGATGCTGAGCCCCAGCCGCCCCTTTTGCCGCAGCCCGAGCGGCCGGGTGAGCCGCCAGGAGTCGAGCAGGAGCAGTGCCCACCCGATGAACAGGATCCACAGGACCACGCGCAGCACCATGGTCACCCACGGTTCCAGCAGGACTCCCGCGGTGAACCCGCGGGCGACGAGCAGGCCGAAGCCGGTGATCAGGATGAGCACGAGCGCCGCGCCGTAGACGCGCATGGCCAGGCGTCCGATGCGGCGGTTCCCGGCGAAACTCTGGACCGAGCCCGGAAGGATCGCGGACATCAGGACGAAACCCACGGCGCGTCGCAGGTGGACGCGCTGCGCCTCGGTCGGCTGTGTGGTTGACACGTGTCGGCTCCTTGGGGGAAGGCTCCCCTCAGTTTTTCCGATGGCAGCACCGGATACGGGGAGCGCCACGCCGAAGCGGGCGGATCGTCGGGCCATCCGGCCACCCCTTGTCGGGTGGGTCCCAGGTAGCGATGTCGTCGGTCCCCGGTCTCGCCCACACCCCGAACTGGCGCCGTCTGGTCGGCCGGACCGCACCGCTCTGGGTAATCTGGCCGCGTAAGGAGGCGATCATGGCGCCACGCGAAGAGGACATGGACTGGCTGTACCGCGACGAGCCGGAGCAGGCAGAGCCGACGGCGGTGCTGCGCCCGGACGAGGTGGAGCGGATCCGGCACACCGACTCGCGGCGTGCGCAGCAGCCCGGGCAGTCCGGCTACCCGGCCGTTGCCCCGTACGCAGCTGAGACCCCGTCCGGCCGCGCGCAGCGCGGGCCCGAACCTGCGCCTGGCGCACCTGCCGGGCCACCTCCCCCACCACCGGCAGCCACGAAGACGAAGCGGCGCCGCAAGGGCCGTCCGGTCCTGCGCACGATCGGCATCCTGGTGCTTGCGTGGGTGCTGTTCCTGATCGGCACGCCGATCTACGCCTGGTTCACCGGCACGAAGGTGGACGCCTTCCCCTCCGGTGAGCGTCCACCCGAGCAGCCCGGCACGACGGTGCTGCTGGTCGGCTCGGACGCCCGCGAGGACCTTTCCGCCGAGGACCGCTCAAGGCTCGGCACCGGAAGCACCGAGGGTCGTCGCACCGACACGATGATGCTGCTGCACACCCCAACCAGCGGTGAGCCCGTCCTCCTCTCACTCCCGCGCGACTCCTATGTCGAGATCCCCGGCCGGGGTAAGAACAAGCTCAACGCTGCCTACGCCTTCGGCGGGGCGCCGCTGCTGGTCGAGACGATCGAACACAACACAGGCATCCGCGTCGACGGCTACCTGGAGATCGGCTTCCTCGGCGTCGTGGACGTCGTCGACGCGGTCGGCGGCATCGAGGTGTGTCCCACCTTCGACATCGACGACCGCGACTCGCACCTCAAGCTGTCGAAGGGCTGCCAGGAGGTCGACGGCGTCACGGCACTCGGCTACGTCCGGATGCGCAAGGCCGACCCGCGCGGCGATCTCGGCCGCATGGAACGCCAACGCGAGGTGATCGGGGCCATCGTCGACAGGGTGGCCAGCCCCATGAGCGTGCTCAACCCGGTGCGCTACTGGCAGCTCAACATGGCCGCCTCCAAGTCCCTTGCCCGCGGCGAGGGGACGGGGATCGGGCAGCTGACCCAGGTGGCCACCGGCTTCCTCAGCGTCATGACGGGCAAGGGGCTCAGCATCACCGTCCCCGTCTCCGACCCGAACGCGCGCACCGAGGTCGGCTCGTCGATGCTCTGGGACGAGGAGGCCTCGGGTGAGGTCTTCGCCGCGATCGCGGCGGGCGACACGGGTGCACTGGAGAAGTACCGGAAGTGACCCGGATCCGATACCAAAGTGTGACCTGATCACGGCTTCAGCGGCAGTGGTGTGAGCCGGGCAGCCCGTAAGCTCGTGGGGCAAAGACATCGCGTTTCTAAGGAGGCATCGACGTGAGCCAGACCCCACCGAACTCAGGTTGGCAGGGCGGCCCTCAGGGCCCCGGCCAGCAGTGGAACGCCGGCCAGCCCCAGGGCCAGCCGGGTCACCAGCCGCAGGGAGGGCCGGGCCAGGGCTTCGGCCGTCCGCAGAACTCCGGCCCCCAGGGCAACAATTTCGGCCAGCAGCCCCAGGGCGGCCCAGGCCAGCAGGGCCAGAACTTCGGCCAGCAGGGTCAGAACTTCGGCCAGCAGGGCCAGAACTTCGGCCAGCAGAGCCAGAACTTCGGCCAGAGCGGCCCGCAGGGCCAGTACAACCAGAACGGGCCGCAGGGCCAGTTCAACCAGGGCCAGAACTACGGACCGAACGGGCCGCAGAACTTCGCAGGCGACGCCCCTGCGAAGCCGAAGTCGAAGACGAAGGTGATCGTGGCAGCCGTCCTCGGCGTCGCCATCATCGCCGCGGGCATCGGTCTCGCCATGTTCTTCTTCCGCGGCGCCACCCCGGCCGCCGCGAAGGGACTCCCGGCTGACGTGTCGTTCGCCGCCGAGCTGAACCTCGCGCCGGCAAACGCGGACAAGCTCGCGCTGAAGAACATCCTCGACAAGTACCCGTCGCTGAAGGCCGACGAGGACTTCGGCAACGACTACAAGAAGGCGCTCTACAGCACCCTCACGCAGAACGACGAGGACGCTCCCGACTACGACACGGAGATCAAGCCGTGGCTCGGTGACTCGATCGCGGTCGGTTCGACCGGCACGACCGAGGAGGAACTCTCCGACAACACCAACATGATCATGGCCATCGAGACCACCGACAAGGGCAAGGCCGAGGAGTTCGCGAAGAAGGAGATGGACGGCGCGAAGGTGCAGTTCATCGACAACCTGATGATCGTCACCGACGAGGCCTCCTCGCTCTCGGCCGACAGCATCAAGGAAGCCTCGCTCGCCGACTCCGAGCAGTACAAGGCCGACATGGCCAAGCTCGGCGATGACAGCCTCGCCTCCGTCTGGTTCTGCTCGGGCATGATCGACGCCAGCCTCCAGCAGATCGAGGAGCAGGGCTTCGACACCGGCACCGTGGACACCTCCACCATGCAGGGCATGCACGGCGCGGCCGGCGTGAAGGTCAAGGACAACAAGCTCTCGGTCGAGATCCAGGTCCAGACCCCCAACGCCCCCGACCTGAAGGACGCGGCCGACACCTCCGGCGTCGCCAAGAACATCTCCGGTGACTCGCTTGTCGCCTTCTCCAGCGGCGTCGGCGGCGACATCAACCAGGCCTGGGACATGCTCGAGTCGCAGCCCGACATGGTCGAGTCGCTCAAGCAGTTCGGCATCGAGACCCCGGACGACCTGAAGGCCCTCCTCGGCAAGCAGATGACCATGTCCCTCGACTGGGACGAGGACTCGCAGATGCCCGTCATCGGCGCGACCTTCGAGACCGAGAACGCCGAGAAGCAGAAGCAGATCCTCGACAAGTTCAACGAGATGCTCGCCCAGGGCTCCGGCATGGAGGGCCTCGAGATCACCCAGGACGGCAACACCGGCATCGTCGCCTTTGGGCAGAGCGCCTCCGATGTGCTGAACCCGGGATCGAAGCTCGGCGACCTCGACGGCTTCAAGCAGGTCGTCGACGGCAAGGCGCAGAGCATCCTGTTCGTCAACGTCGCAGGACTGAAGGAGCGCTCGTTCTTCCAGGACATGATCCAGAGCGGTGACACGACCGTCTCCGAGGTGCTCGACCCGATCAACGCGATCGGCATGACCGCCAACGCGGTCGACGACCACTACACCGAGGCGTTCATCCACGTCACGTTCGACTGAGTTCGAACTGAGGAAGTGCCCGGTGGCTTCGGCCACCGGGCACTTCTGCGTTTCGGGACGGCTACCGCGCCGCTGCGTCGCGCACGATCTGGCCCTTCGCGTGGGCCGCGTCGCGCAGCGACTCCTGGAAGTCCAGCATCCGCTCAAGCAGCGAGTCGTCAGCGGCGGCCAGGATCCGCACGGCGAGCAGGCCTGCGTTGCGGGCGTTGCCGATCGCGACGGTCGCGACGGGAACCCCCGCGGGCATCTGCACGATCGAGAGCAGCGAGTCCATGCCGTCGAGGTACTTGAGCGCGACGGGCACGCCGATGACGGGCAGCGGGGTGAGCGCGGCCAGCATGCCGGGCAGGTGGGCAGCTCCCCCGGCTCCTGCGATGATCACCTTGACGCCGCGCTCGTGGGCCTCGCGGCCGAAGCGGACCATGTCTTCTGGCATGCGGTGGGCAGAGACCACGTCGGCCTCATATGCGACGCCGAACTCGGCGAGGGCGTCGGCGGCCGCCTCCATGGTGGACCAGTCGGAGTCCGACCCCATCACGATCGACACGAGTGGCTCAGGCATCTGGATCCCCCATCAGGTAGTTGGCTGCATGCCAGGCGCGGCGCCTGACGTCCTCGAGGTCGGTCCCGCCGCAGGTCACGTGCCCGACCTTCCTGCCCGGCTTGACCCCCTTGCCGTACAGGTGGACGCGGGCCGCGCGGTCGCGGGCGAACACGTGCAGCAGGGCGCCGGTGAGGTCCTCCTCGGCGCCGCCGAGGACGTTGGCCATGACCACCACATCGTCGCGCAGCTCCGGGGAGCCGAGCGGGAGGTCGAGCACGGCGCGGAGGTGGTTTTCGAACTGGCTGGTGCGGGCCCCGTCGATGCTCCAGTGGCCCGTGTTGTGTGGGCGCATGGCCAGCTCGTTGACGACGATGCGACCGTCGCGCGCCTGCATCAACTCGACGGCGAGCACGCCGACCACGCCGAGTTCCGTGGCGATCCGGATCGCCATCTCCTGCAGCGCGGTCGCCTCCGCCTCCGGCAGTCCGGGGGCGGGCGTGATGGTCTCGACGCAGATCCCGTCGGCCTGGCGGGTCTCGCTGATCGGATAGGCCACGACCTGGTTGGAGGGCGAGCGCACGACGATCGCTGACAGTTCGCGCGAGAAGTCGATGAACTCCTCCGCGACGATCCGCACCCGCTCCCCCGCCGAGGTCTCGGCGAGGTTCTCGAACGGGAGGCCCGCCTCGTCGGGGCCGTCGAGCTTCCAGACGCCCTTTCCGTCGTAGCCGCCGCGAGACGTCTTGGCGATCACCGGCCAGCCCTGCGCCTCTGCGAAGGCCACGAGCTCGTCCTCGCCGTCGCAGATGGCGTAGTCGGGGCAGGCGATGCCGAGCTCGTTCATCTTCTCGCGCATCAGGGCCTTGTCCTGCGCGTAGACGAGCGCGGAAGGCCCGGGCCGGACGGCCACGGAGGCGCCGACCGCGTCGAGGTGCCTGGTGGGGACGTGTTCGTGGTCGAAGGTGAGCGCATCTGCACCGTCGACGAAGTCGGTGAGGGTGGCGAGGTCGCGGTAGTCGCCGACCGTGGTGTCCGGAACGACCTGGGCCGCGGAGACGTCAGGGCCCTCGGCCAGCAGCCGCACGTCGATCCCCAGCGGGATCGCGGCCTGCTGCATCATGCGGGCGAGCTGCCCACCTCCGGCAATGGCAACTGAGTAGCGGCGCGTCACCGGTGCAGCGTACCAAGCGCACGCCGGGTGGCCGCGCGAGCGCTCAGTCCTCGTCGCCCTCGTGGACGGCGAACAGCAGCTCGGTGATGGTGACGTGCACCTGCTCCACCCGCGGCACGTCCGGGAGGGTGAGGGGCTGACCCGCGGCGGTCTCGAGGATGAGGGTGCCGCAGCCGAGCATCCGGTCGGTGAGCGAGCGCTCGTAGTTGACGTTGTTGATCCGGCGCAGCGGCAGGTCGTGGCCCACCTTGTTGATGATCCCCTTGCGCGTGATGATCCTGCGGTCGGTGATCGTGTAGGTCGAGGTCATCCAGCGCAGGAACGGGATCAGCACGAGCCAGATGAACACGATCAGGGCGAGCGCGATCAGCACGTAGTTGGCCCAAGGCTGCCAGTCGAGCGGGAAGAACGCGATCCCGAGGCCGACGACGCCACCGAGCACGATGAGGATGATCGCTGGCGCGATGAGCGCCTTCGCGTGGGTGCGCACTGAGGTGACAATGGTCTCGTCCGACCCGAGCTGGTCCTTACTGATCGCCATGGAGACAGTGTGTCATGCGTGGTGGCCGAGCCGGGCGTGGACGACATCGCCGACGGCGAACGTCTGCAGCCCGGTCGCCGTCTCGACCTGGAGCCTGCCGTACGCGTCGACGCCGCGGCCCGTACCGGAGACGCGGTGCGAGCCGTCGAGGGTGATCGTCAGGGGTGCGCCGATCGAGGCGCAGCGGGCCTCGTACTCCTCGCGCAGGCTGCCGCGCAGCGACCAGCTGCGGTAATGCTGCTCGAAGTGGCGCAGCACCGCCGCGATGATGGCCTCGACGTCGAGCGGGAAACCCTCGAGCGCAAGCGACGTCGCGTTCGGCACCGGCAGCTGTTCACGGGTCAGCGCGACGTTGATGCCCATCCCGACGACCGCACGGGCACCGTCGGGCTGCTCGACCCGCTCCGAGAGGATGCCGCACACCTTCTTCCCGTCGATCAGGACGTCGTTGGGCCACTTGAGGGTGACCAGCCCCGGCGCGGGCGCGAACTCCATCAGCGCCGACGAGACCGCCATGCCCGCGAGGATCGACAGCCACCCCCATTGAGGGAACTCGGGCCTCGGCCTGAGCAGCAGGGACATGGAGATCGAGGCTCCGGGCGGGCTGACCCAACTGCGGTCGAGCCGTCCCCTGCCCGCCGTCTGCTCCATGGCGATGTGGACAAGGCCCTCCCGGCCTCCGCCGCGGGCGATCGCCGCGACGTCCGCGTTGGTCGATCCGGTGCTTCGGTCCACGACGATCCGGCCGAACATGGTGTCCGCGGCGAGCCGGCCGTGGATGGCGCCGGCGCTTGGAAGGGGGTGGTTCACGGGCGACAGTCTAGTGACGGCCATTTGACAAGCATCGGGTTGGGCGCGACCTCGCGGCGCTAGGGTGAGCCGCATGGAGATCGACATCCACACCACCGCCGGTCGGATCGCCAATCTCGGGGTGCGAATCGACGAGGCCATCCACGCCGGATCTGCCGCCGCTGTCGAGAAACAGCATGCCAACGGCAAGATGACGGCGCGCGAACGCGTGATGGCGCTGCTCGACGAGGGGAGCTTCGCCGAGTTCGACCAGTTCTCGCGGCACCGCTCGCACGCCTTCGGCATGGAGGCCAAGCGTCCGTTCGGCGACGGCGTGATCACCGGCACCGGTTCGATCCACGGCCGTCCCGTGTGCATCTTCAGCCAGGACGTGACCATCTTCGGCGGCGCCCTCGGCCAGGTCTACGGGGAGAAGATCGTCAAGATCCAGGACTTCGCGCTGAAGACGGGCGTGCCCCTGATCGGGATCAACGAGGGCGGCGGCGCCCGGATCCAGGAGGGCGTCGTCTCGCTCGCCCTCTACGGCGAGATCTTCCGCCGCAACACGCTCGCTTCGGGCGTCATCCCCCAGATCTCGCTGATCATGGGCGCGGCCGCCGGCGGCCACGTCTACGGACCGGCGCTCACCGACTTCGTGGTGATGGTCGACAAGACCTCCCAGATGTTCATCACCGGCCCCGAGGTGATCAAGACGGTCACCGGCGAGGACGTCTCCATGGAGGAACTGGGCGGTGGCCGCACGCACAACACCAAGTCGGGTAACGCGCACTACCTCGCCGCCGACGAGGCAGACGCCATCGAGTACGTGCGCGAACTGCTCAGCTACCTTCCACAGAACAACCTCGAGGATCCCCCGGTCTACGACGACGCCGAGGTCGACCTCACCATCACCGACCACGACCGCAGACTCGACGAGTTGATCCCGGACGCGGCCAACCAGCCATACGACATGCGAGACGTCATCCGCAACGTGCTCGACGACGATGAGTTCCTCGAGGTGATGCCCCTCTTCGCCGGGTCGATCATCGTGGGCTTCGGCCGGATCGAGGGCCGCTCGATCGGCATCGTCGCCAACCAGCCGACGGTGCTGGCCGGCTGCCTCGACATCGACTCCGCCGAGAAGGCCGCCCGCTTCGTGCGCACCTGCGACGCGTTCAACATCCCGGTGCTCACCTTCGTCGACGTCCCAGGCTTCCTCCCCGGCGTCGGGCAGGAGCACAACGGCATCATCCGGCGTGGCGCGAAGCTGATCTACGCCTACTCGGAGGCGACCGTCCCGCTGCTGACGGTGGTCACCCGCAAGGCGTACGGGGGCGCCTACCTCGTGATGGGGTCCAAGTCGCTCGGAGCAGACATCAACCTCGCCTGGCCGACCGCGCAGATCGCCGTCATGGGCGCCCAGGGCGCGGTCAACATCCTGTACCGCAAGCAGCTGAGCGAGGCGGAGGATCCGGAGGCGGAGCGCGCACGGCTGGTCCAGGAGTACGACGACGAGCTGACCAACCCCTACGTCGCGGCGGACCGCGGCTACGTGGATCAGGTCATCTACCCCCACGAGACCCGCGCCCAGGTGATCCGGGCGCTGAGGCTGCTCCGCACGAAACGAGGCGCCCTCCCGCCCAAGAAGCACGGGAACATCCCGCTGTGACGGCCGACGAACCGCGCCTGTCCTTCGCGCGCGCCGACCTCAGCGAGGAGGAGATCGCCGCCGTCACCGCGGCGCTCGCCATCACGCTGCGCGAGGAGAAGCTCCGCTCCGCCGACGACCGCCCGCTCGCAGGCGGGTGGAAGTCGTACTACAGGACGCTGCGCTCCCCGCTGATCGGCGGCCGGGACGCCTGGCGCACCTACCACCGGCTCTGACGTGCGCGTCGTCCTCGCCTCCAAGTCACCCGCCCGGCTGACCGTCCTGCGGCAGGCAGGCCTCGACCCCGAGGTCATCGTCTCGGGCTTCGACGAGCACCTCGTCCAGGACCCGGTCCCGACCTCGCTCGCCGCGCGCCTCGCCGAGAAGAAGGGCGAGACGGTGATCGACCAACTTGAGGGCGACTTCCTCCTGATCGCCTGCGACTCGGTGCTGGAGTTCGAGGGGCGGGCGCACGGCAAGCCGGGTTCCGAGGCCGCCGCCATCCGGCGGTGGCAGAGGATGCGCGGGCGCGAGGGGCTGCTCCACTCCGGCCACTTCGTGGCCGTCCGCACGGGCGGGCACCTGCGCAGCCAGACGGCCATCGGGTCGACGACGGTGCGTTTCGCCGACATCTCGGACGAGGAGATCGCCGCCTACGCCGCCACCGGCGAACCGCAGCAGGTCGCGGGCGGCTTCAGCATCGACGGCCGCGGCGGCGCCTTCGTGACCTCCATCACCGGAGACCCGTACAACGTGATCGGCCTGTCGCTCCCCCTCGTCAGGCAGATGACCATCGACCTGGGGGTGGCCTGGCATTCGCTCTGGGCGAACGGACAGGCGTGAGCATCGACTTTAGTTGTCTAATCACGTGAATCGACAAGTAATGCTTCGTAGCCTGACGACATGGCCACTGACGAAACGACCAGCAAGACCGACCTCCCCCGGCTGATCCTGCGCCTCGTGCTCGCGTCACGATGGTGATGCACGGCGTCCAGAAGGCCCAGATGGGCTCGCGGGAACCCAGGCCGCCTTCGAGTCGATGGGTGTTCCCGGCCCCGCCGTCGCCGGACCCGCGACCACGATCATCGAACTCGTGGGCGGCGCCTTGATCATCCTCGGCGCAGGCACCCGCATCGTCGGTGCGATCTACACGCTCGTCATGCTCGGCGCCGCCGCCATCGTCCACCTCCCCGCCGGCTTCTTCGTCGGAGACGGCTACGAGTTCGTGCTCGTGCTCGCCGGGATCGGCGCCGCCCTCGCCCTGACCGACGCAGGCGCCTGGTCCGTCGACCGGCTGATCGGCTCGCGTCGCACGACCCCCGTGTCCCCCGAGCGGGTCGACGCCTGGCCGTCCGAGAAACCCCGGCGCCCGCACCTCAGAAAGGTGTGGGCGCTCTCGTTTCCCGGTCAGCCGTTGAACTCCCACCGCACGTCGTCGTCGAAGTCGGCGGGCGCGTAGCGAAGGGTGGGCAGGAAGAGGTCGGGGTTCCCCGGCTCGACCTGGACCCAGCCCCGGTTGCACTCCCCCAGCTTCAGCAGCTTCGTGGCGTACCCCGGCGACCAGCGCGTCGACGGCGGCAGGTCTCGGGCCTTGATCCACTGGGGCCCGGTACCCGGCCCCTCGCCGTCCTGGACGGAGAAGGACCACGGGTCGAGGCTCGTGCGGGTCGTCGCGTCAGCGTTCTGCTCGGGATGCGGGGCCGCGTAGCAGACCTGCACCTTCGCCCCCCAGGCGAGTCCGGAGTCGTCGGTGGCGAGCTCGGTCACCGTGACGTCGAAGTAGCGGGTCGAGACCGTCTGTCCGACCTCTGCGGTCAGCTCCACGGGGCCGCTCGGCCGTTGCGCACCGCTGGACGTCGGTTCCGCGCTGCGCGTAGCCGGCGGCGGGGACACGACCTGCGGCGTCGCGGGCGGCGACGGCGCCGTGGCCGGCGAGGCCAGCTCAGACGCCTCGGGGCTCGGATCGGGCGCGGGCGTCGGGGCGGGGTCGACGAGCTGCGTGGGCGCGGGACCCCAGGTCGCCTCAACCTCGCCGAGGCTCACCCGGAATTCGACGACGGTGCCGTCGGTGAAGGTGCCGAGCGGGGTCAGCTCGAGCGGCTCACAGCCCCTCAGCGTTGCCTCCTGCGGCTGGGCGGGCGTGGTCGCGGCTTCCGACGTCCATTGCCCGTCGTCGACCCGGTGCTCCCAGACCGCGTCCGAGGCCTGCGGACCACAGACCTCACCCACGTAGGCGATCTGCACCGGGTACGACTCGAGCACCATCGCAGAGCTCACCGTCGCGGCGTTGCCTCCATCCAGGTCTGCGACGGTTCCTGGTTCGGCCGACACGACGGGGCTGGGAGACGGCTCGGCCGGCGCCGTCTCGCGTCCAAGCCAGAGCAGCTGGACGAGCACGAGGGCAACGACCACCACCGCGGCAGCCGCGACGAGCACCGCGAGCAGTGCCCTGTTCCTCCCGGGCGCCGGGCGAGCGGGCTCCACGCCCGCGAGGATCTCGTCTGCCATCCGGTCGCCTCCCGGCAGGTCGCGTTCGGGGGGAAGCGTCATCATGTCGGGTTCTCCTTGCCGAGCAGGTGGGCGACCTCAGAGGTCGCGAGGGCTTTCCTGGCGCGCGAGAGCCGGGACTTCACGGTGCCGGTTGGCAGATCGAGCGCGGCCGCGACCTCGTCCATGGTCAGGCCGCCCCAGGCGACCAGTTCCACGACGATGCGCTGGCCGTCCGGGATCCGGGCGAGCACCTGGTTGATCCTGCGCATCGACTCCTCGTGCGCGACCCAGTCCTCGACGTTGTCGTGCCGGTCCTCGCGGGGCTGCTGCGCGACCCGGCCGACGAGGCGGAGGCGCCGTCCGTCAGAGCGCACGAGGTTCCTCGCCTCGTTGCGCCCCACCGCGCACAGCCACGCCCGCACCACCCCGTGCGCCACCTCCGGCAGCGTGCCCGCGGCCGCTCGGCGCCAGATGCCGCTGAAGCAGGCCTGCGTCGCCTCTTCGGCCGTCGCCCAGGATGAGGCGTGCCGGAAGGCGTGGTTGTACACCGCCCTGCTGTGTCGCTGGAATAGCATCCGGAAGGCCTGCTCGTCAGCGGCCCGCAGCGCCTGCCAGAGCGCGTCGTCGTCCATGCGCCCCATCATCTCGTCCGGCGGGGCTGGTTGGGCGTGAGCGTGCATCCTCGTCCTCCTGCTCTCTCCTCACCCCTGAATGTCCGGATCGGGGCCGCGGGTTCCACGGCTAGAGTTGGCCCCGTGCATCGCCTCCTGAGCGGCCTCGTCGCCGTCCTCGCCCTCACCGGTTGCGCGGGCGCCGCCTCCGCTCCGGAGCCGAGCGCTGCCCCTCAGCTCACGTCGAGCGCGGTGCCCGAGGACGGCCGTTCGCTGAGGGACCTCGGTTTCGTCAACGGGCCCGACGGGTTCTCCGTCCCGCGCGACGCCGCGATCACCGACCAGATCGACTCGCCGAACAACATCACGGTCGTGATGACCTCCCCCGACGGGTTGACCGTCGCCGCGTACTACCGGCGCGTGCTGCCCGAGCTCGGCTTCCGGATCACCGCGGACGAGCGCAACTCGCTCCTGTTCGAGGGCGGCGGCTACGACGGCGCCTTCACCGTCAGCAGCGGCTTCTCGGCGGTCACGCTTCGCACCGACAGGTGAACCCTGCAAGTAGGCTCGGTCCATGCCGGAAGACGTCGCACTCGACACCCTGACCGTCATCGCATGGGGCGCGCTCGGCCTCGTGATCGGCACTGTGGTGTCCATCCTCGTGTCGCTGACCGCGCGCCTGATCGTGCGCAAGCGCGACCGGATGCGACTCCTGACGCGCCGCATGCGTACCCCGCAGCGGGTGTTCCTGCTGCTGCTCGGCGCCGGGCTCGCGGTCCTGATCGCGTCCGCGCCGAGCGTCTACGGGCCTGCCCCCGCGTGGCGCGAGATCTACGTCCAGGTCTTCATCATCGTGATGGTCTTCGCGAGCGCCTTCCTGCTCACCGGCCTGATCCGGGCCATCGAGGACCACATCCTGCACCGCGCCGAGGCCGACGCCGAGGACGCGGAGGAGACCCCCCACTACCGCCGGGTCCGCACCCAGATGCAGGTCATCGCCCGCGTGCTGATCGCCGTGGTGTGGATCTGTGCGCTCGCGGGGGCGCTGCTCACCTTCCCTGCGTTCCGCGCCGTCGGCACCTCACTGATCGCCTCCGCAGGCCTGCTGTCGATCGTCGCGGGCCTCGCCGCGCAGTCGTCGCTGTCGAACATCTTCGCGGGCATGCAGATCGCCTTCTCCGACGCGCTGCGGGTCGGCGACCTCGTCGTGTTCAACGAGCAGATGGGCTCGGTCGAGGAGATCACGCTGACCTATGTCGTGGTGCGCACCTGGGACGACCGGCGCTGGATCGTCCCGAGCAGCCACTTCACCTCGGAGGCCTTCGAGAACTGGACGCGCCGCGAGCCGCGGCTGCTCGGCACCGTCGAGTTCGACCTCGACTGGCTGGCGCCCGTCGAGGCGATGCGCGTCGAGTTGGTCCGGCTCGTGCGGGCGAGCGAACTGTGGGACGGCCGCTCCGCGAACCTCCAGGTGACCGATTCGACCGGCGGGGTGGTGCGACTGCGCGCCGTCGTTTCCGCCGCGACCTCCGGCGAACTCTGGGACCTGCGCTGCTATGTGCGCGAGGAGATGATCAACTGGCTGCAACGCAACGCCGTCTACGCGCTTCCCCGCACGAGGCTCGAGCCGGAGACGACGACAGCCCCGTCGGTCGAGGAGCGTCAGGACTTCGTCGAGCGCGTGGTCAGTCAATGGGAGGACGAGCAGGCGGTCGAGGAGACCCAGCTCATGGACAAGCCCGTGCCGACCGTCCCAGACGAGGACGAGGGGGCGCTGCCGAAGTGGCTGCAGTCGTGGCTCGTCCAGCGCAAGAAGGGGGAGTCCCCCGAGCCCGCGGCGCTGCCGAAGGAGGAGTCCCCCGCCGAGACGACGCTCTCGTCGACCTCCCCCGAGGCGCGCCTGTTCTCCGGCTCGCCCGAGGCCGAGGAACGCAACCGTCAGATGTCGGGCCCCAGTGCGGCGGACATGGCTGAGCGCGAGAAGTCGGCGGAACGCCGGCTGCGCACCGACGAACAGCCGAAGATCGACGCAGACGATCCGCCCCGTGAGGACGAGCGCGCGTCGAGCCAGCGGAGGACCGAGCGGCTGACCGAGACCCGGGTGCTGCCAAAGATCGAGGACTGAGCCTCAGGCCAGGTCGAAGACGACGTCGCGGGGATCCTCCCGTACGATCCGCAGCATCGCGTCGAGCCTCGCCTGGCGCGGCGACGGCAGGTCGTCGATGGGGAACCAGGCGGCCTCGGTCGACTCCTCGTCGGCGGCGTAGGGCTCACCTGAGACCCAGCGGGCGCGGAAGCCGTGGTCGAGGAAGCGGCAACGGTCCCCGTTGTCGTAGACGATCTCGTCCATCACCGCGGTCCACAGCAGGCGTTCGATCTCGATCTCGACGCCTGCCTCCTCCAGCGCCTCGCGCACGGCCGTCTGGGCCGGGTGTTCACCAGGGTCGACGATGCCGCTGATCGGCGCCCATTCCCCCGTGTCGGAGCGCCGCACCAGCAGCACATGGTCGTCGCGGACCACTACGGCGTTTGCTCCCATCAGCCACAGGGGATCGTTGCCGACGTGGCGCCGGAGCTGGAGGATGAACGGAGGGGTCGGCATGCACCCAACTGTGGCACAGCCTTTTGGACCAACCGGCGTGACCCGGCGGGGTGGCCGATAGACTCGCGACCAGTGCGAAGCCAGGAGGAACAGTGGGCAACGAGGCCATCTCGAAGGTTCTGATCGCCAACCGTGGAGAGATCGCGGTGCGCGTTATTCGCGCGGCGAGGGACGCAGGCATCGGATCCGTCGCCGTCTACGCCGACTCCGATGCCGAGTCGCTGTTCGTCAGGCTGGCCGACGAGGCGTTCGCCCTCAATGGCGCCACGCCCGCAGACACCTACCTCAACATCGACAAGCTGCTCGCCGTCGCCGAGCGGGCAGGGGCGGACGCCGTCCATCCCGGCTACGGCTTCCTCGCCGAGAACGCCGACTTCGCCCGCGCAGTGATCGACGCCGGGCTGATCTGGATCGGACCCCCTCCCGCAGCCATCGAGGCGCTCGGGGACAAGGTCCGCGCCCGCCACATCGCGCAGAAGGTCGGGGCACCGCTGGTGCCGGGAACCGCCGACCCGGTCGCCAACGCGGCAGAGGTCGTCGAGTTCGCTGAGGAGCACGGTCTGCCCATCGCGATCAAGGCCGCGTTCGGCGGCGGTGGCCGGGGGCTGAAGGTCGCGCGCTCGATCGACGAGGTGGCCGAGATGTTCGAGTCGGCCACCCGTGAGGCCGTGACGGCCTTCGGTCGCGGGGAGTGCTTCGTGGAGCGCTACCTCGACAAGCCGCGACACGTGGAGACGCAGTGCCTCGCCGACCAGCACGGCAACGTCGTGGTGGTCTCCACCCGCGACTGCTCCCTCCAGCGGCGACACCAGAAGCTGGTCGAGGAGGCCCCAGCCCCGTTCCTGAGCGACGACCAGCGGCAGCGGCTCTACGAGTCGAGCAAGGCGATCCTGAAGGAGGCAGGCTACGTGGGCGCGGGAACCTGCGAGTTCCTGGTCGGGCTCGACGGCACCATCTCCTTTCTGGAGGTCAACACCCGGCTCCAGGTCGAGCATCCCGTCTCTGAGGAGGTCACCGGCCTCGACCTGGTCCGCGAGATGTTCCGCATCGCGCAGGGTGAGGAGCTGGGGTACGAAGATCCGGTGGTCCGCGGCCACTCGATCGAGTTCCGGTTGAACGCCGAGGATCCCGGCCGCAACTTCATGCCCGCCCCCGGCACCCTGACGAAGTGGCACGCCCCGAGCGGTCCTGGCGTCCGTGTCGACGAGGGGTACCACTCCGGCATGACGGTGCCAGGAGCCTTCGACTCCCTCGTCGCGAAGGTGATCGTCACCGGCGCGACGCGCGAGCAGGCCATCGAGCGTTCGCGACGCGCCCTCGACGAGCTGCGCATCGAGGGGATGCCGACGGTCGTGCCTTTCCACGTGGCCGTGCTGCGCGACCCGGCCTACACCGCCGAGAACGGGAGCTTCGACGTCCACACCCGCTGGATCGAGACCGAGTTCTCAGGCGACATCGCCCCCTACTCCGGAGCGCTCGGGGAGGACGAGGACCTGCCCGATCCGGAGATCATCACGGTCGAGGTCAACGGCAAGCGGGTCGAGGTGAAGCTGCCGGGCGGACTGGGAGCCAGGACGAAGTCCCAGACGACCGCGAAGCGCCCGACCCGGCGCGACCGCGGCGGCAGCAAGGTCTCGGCGCCGAGCGGGAACTCACTCACCACCCCGATGCAGGGCACCATCGTCAAGGTCACCGTCAAGGAGGGGCAGAGCATCGAGGAGGGAGCCCCCGTCGCGGTGATCGAGGCGATGAAGATGGAGCAGCCGCTCAACGCCCACCGCGGCGGCGTCATCGCGTCGCTCGCCGTTGCGGCCGGGGACGCCGTGACAGCAGGCCAGGTGCTGTGCGAGATCGTCGATCCGGACTGACCCTGTGCCACGACACGCCTGCGCGTCGATGGCCGGTGGTAACGTTCCGCACGCTTGTGCGGCCGAATATCCTTGGAGTACTGCGGTAACTGTGAGGTGATGTGATGTTCGGCGGATTGTTCACCCTGATGTTCATCTTCGTGATGATCTCGGTGGTGCTGAGCGTCACGCGCGCGGGCAGGCCACGGCTCGGCGACGGTGGGATCCCCCCGAGGCCGCCGATCAACCCGTACCAGCAGCGCCCCCAGATCACCCAGTGGGGAGGCTACGCGCAGCCTCCGACCCCCTACGGACAGCCGGCCAGCTTCGGCGCCCAGCCGTTCGACCCTTCGGCCCATCAGCCCATGTCGCAGGGCTCGCGCCAGGCGATCGACCGTGACATCACGAGCTTCGGTGAGGAGCTGCGTGACCTCGATCTCGAGGTGGTCGGCATGCCCCTCGACGACGCCGCCCAGGCCGACTACACCAAGGCGCTCGACTCCTACGACGGCGCGAAGCAGCAGCTCTCGACGGCGAGCTCGAACGCCGACGTCAAGCGCATCGCCCAGATCATGGAGGAGGGCCGCTATGCGGTGGCCTGCGTCAAGGCCCGGGTCAAGGGCGAGCCGGTGCCCGAGCACCGCGCCCCCTGCTTCTTCGATCCCTCGCACGGCGTCTCCGTCGCCAACGTCTCCTGGGCACCGCCCGGCGGCGCGCCCCGTGAGGTTCCCGCCTGCGCGGCCGACGCGCAGCGGGTGCGAACCGGAAACGACCCGTCGATCCGCATGGTCAACGCGGGCCAGCGCCAGGTCCCCTACTGGGAGGACCAGCAGCACGCCGCATGGGCACAGGGGTACTACGGCCGCTACGGAGCCGATCCCGCGCTGCGCTCGATCACGCACGGCGCGCTGATGATCGGCGGCTTCTCGCTGCTGATGGGCCTGCTCGACGACTGACTCAGACGCTCTCGTACATCTCGTTTGCGACCGCGCCGAGTGCCGCCGGATCGAGGCTGTCCGAGCCGACGAGCATCATCTCGACCCTGCCGATCGACACGCAGACGGTCTCCATGTTGGTGACCCCGCAGCCGGCGCGCCCGACCTGTGTGGGCCGCACCTCCCACTGGCCGAGGAGATTGCCGAGGTAGCGCGACATCTCCGGTGAGACCGTGACGCTGACCCGATCGCCCGCCGACTCGTAGTCGGCCCGGAGCTCTCCGTCGTCCCCGAGCTCGAACCCGAACTGGTCCACTGCCCACCTCGGACGGGAGCGACTCCGCGGCGAGCGATCGCGCAGCCTCCGCGTCCGGAGGGGTCGTGATATCCCTCCTCCGCGTTCCAGGTCCCGGACCTCGCCTCCATGCCGAGGAAGGTCGGCGGGATCGTCGCGAGCACCGGCTTGAAGTCGCCAAGATTCGCGGGCGGGTTCGGGCCCCGGGGGAAGCGCTCCCCGGGCGCCAGGATCGGATGATCCGTTGCGCGCCCCTCGCCGGGAGAGGGGTCGACCGGGCCAGCATCGCCCGCAGCACGAGGGCGCAGGTGGGCGCGGCAACGAGCACCACGGCGGCCACGCTGAGCAGGACGATCGCGACGACGCGGCCACCGGTGCGGGCGCCGCCTGCGGTCGCCCGGCGGACATCGCCTGTTGTCAGGTCGCGGATCTGGCACCGCGAAGTTCCGTTCCGGCTGCGGCGCATGTGGGGTTCCCACAATCCCGACGGCCGATCTTGTCACGCACGCGCGAGGGCATTGACTGCTGACGGGAGTAGCGTGGAAACGAACCTACGGTTGCGTAGGTTTCGACCTGGGAGACTGATGAGCACTGCGACCGACGCGATCCGATCCGCCCGAGACGGCCTGCTCGCCCTGCGTGGTCAGGGCGACGAGGCGTGCGCCGGCTTCGCCTGGCCCGAGATCACGGGGCCCTTCAACTGGGCGATCGACTGGTTCGACGAGACAGGTCGCGGCTCGGACGAGCTGGCCCTCTGGCTGCGGGACGAGGACGGCTCCGAGGAGCGCTACACCTTCAACGACATGGTCGAGCGCTCCGACCGCCTCGCCGCCTGGATGGAGGCCGAGGGCGTCTCTAAGGGCGATCCGGTCATGTTGATGCTCGGCAACCAGGTCGAGCTGTGGGACGCCGTCCTCGCGGTGATGAAGCTGGGCGCCGTCGTCCTGCCGACGGCCCAGGCGCTGCAGGACTTCGACCTGGAGCTGCGCGTGCCGCGGGCCGGGGTGAAGGCCGTCATCGCCAACCCGGAGGACGAGGCCAAGTTCGACGGCATCGACCAGATCGTGACGCTCACCACGGGTGAGCCACACGGTCGCTGGCGTTCGATGCGGGAGGCGGAGAACCTCCCCGCGACGCCGCGCGAGGTGGTCACCGACGCCGACGACCCCTGCCTGTACTACTTCACCTCCGGGACCACGAAGGAGCCGAAGCTCGTCGTCCACACCCAGCTCAGCTACCCGGTCGGGCATCTGAGCACGATGTACTTCATCGGCGTGCGACCCGGCGATGTGCACCTGAACATCTCCTCCCCCGGCTGGGGCAAGCACGCCTGGTCGAGCTTCTTCTCGCCGTGGCTGGTCGGCGCGACTGTCTTCAGCTACCGCTACGAGCGCTTCGACGCAGCGACGCTGCTGCGCGAGCTCGAGGAATGCAAGGTGACGACGCTGTGCGCCCCGCCCACCGTGTGGCGGATGATGATCAAGGCCAACCTCGGCGAGAAGCCCTCGGCGCTGCGCGAGGCGGTCGGCGCCGGCGAACCGCTGAACCCGGAGGTGATCTCGTCGGTGCAGCGCGCATGGGGCCTGACCATCCGCGACGGCTACGGCCAGACGGAGACGACCTGCACGATCGGCAACGCTCCCGGCGAGGACGTGCGACCAGGGTCGATGGGGCGGATCATGCCCGGCGTGCGGATCGAGATCGTCGACCCGGACACCGGAGAACTGTCGAACCAGGGCGAGATCACCCTTCCGCTCGACCCGTGGCCGTTCAACCTCACCCCCGGCTATCTCGGCGGCTCCCCCACCGCCCAGGCCGACGGTCGTTACCACTCCGGCGACCTGGTCACCATCAGCGAGGACGGCTACCTCACCTATGTTGGCCGCACGGACGACGTGTTCAAGGCCTCCGACTACAAGGTCTCCCCTTTCGAACTCGAGTCGGTGCTGATCGAGCATCCCGCCGTCATGGAGGCGGCCATCGTCCCAGCTCCCGACCCGCTGCGGCTCGCTGTGCCGAAGGCCTACGTCGCGCTCGCGGACGGGTTCGAGCCGACGGCCGAGACCGCGCTGTCGATCCTGCGCCACGCGAAGGCAAACCTCGCCCCGTACCTGCGGGTGCGCAGGATCGAGTTCGCGGAGCTGCCGAAGACGGTCAGCGGGAAGGTCCGCCGCGTCGTGCTGCGGGCGCGCGAACACGATCCCGCGGTCGAGGTCGAGGACTTCCGCTACGAGAGCTTCCCCGAGCTGCGCGGCTAGCCGGGGCTAGTTGGTCAGCACGTCCACGTCGCGCTTGTGCAGGCGGCGGGCCGCCTCGGCGAGCGAGCCGGACATGGACGGGTACACCGTGAAGGCGTGGCTGAAGTCGTCGACCGTCACCTTCTGCGAGACCGCGACCGAGATCGCGTGGATGAGTTCGGAGGCGCGGGGGGCGACCACGACACCACCGATGATGATGCCGGTCGTGGGCAGGCAGAACAGCTTCACGAAGCCCTCGCGGAAGCCCTGCATCTTCGCCCGCGCGTTGGGCGCGAGCGGGAGCAGGACCGAGGTCACCCGCACCTCGCCGGCATCGACGTCCTTCTGGGAGACGCCGACGGTCGCGACCTCGGGTGTGGTGAACACGTTCGAGGAGACGAGCCGCAGGTCGAGCGGGGTGACGGCGTCGCCGAGCGAGTGCCACATGGCAACCCGGCCCTGCATGGCGGCGACCGAGGCGAGCGGGTAGACGCCCGTCACGTCGCCAGCGGCGTAGATGTTGCGCACGCTGGTGCGCGAGACGCGGTCGACCTGAACGTGACCGGACGGGGTGAGCGTCACGCCTGCGTCCTCGAGGCCGAGCCCCGCGGAGTTGGGGATCGCGCCGACCGCCATCAGGCAGTGCGAACCCTCGATGGTGCGCCCGTCCTCCAGCGTGACGACGACGCCGTCACCCTCCCTGCGGGCGGCGACGGCGCGGCACTGGCTCATGATGTGCATGCCGCGGCCCTCGAAGGTCTTCTGCAGCACCGCAGCGGCGTCCTGGTCCTCACCGGGCAGCACCTGCGCGCGCGAGGAGACGAGGACGACGTCGCAGCCGAGCGCGTCGTAGGCGGAGGCGAACTCGGCTCCGGTGACGCCGGACCCCACGACGATCAGCCGCTCCGGCACCTCCGTCAGGTTGTAGACCTGCTTCCAGTTGAGGATCCGCTCACCATCGGTCGGCGCGTCGGGCAGCTCGCGCGGGGTGGTTCCGGTGGCGATCAGCACGATGTCGGCGTCGAAGGCCTGCTCGCCGGTCTCGGTGGTGGCGATGACGCGGTGCGGCCCGTCGAGGCGGGCCTGGCCGTCGACCAGGTGCACGCCCTCCTGGAGGAGCCGCTGCCGGATGTCGCCAGACTGCGCCTTCGCGAGGGCGAGCACGCGCTCGTTGACCTCGCCCAGATCGACGCGGACGACGTCGGCGAGTTCCTCGCCCTCGATGTGCAGGCCGAGGTGACGGGCATTCTCGATGCGGACCATGACCTCCGCGGTCGCGATCAGCGTCTTCGACGGGACGCAGTCGCTGAGCACCGCCGCGCCGCCCAGGCCGTCGCGTTCGATCAGGGTGACGTCTCCCCCCAACTGACTGCCGACGAGGGCCGCCTCGTATCCGCCTGGTCCACCACCGATGATCACAACCTTGGTCACGGGCCCCATCCTCCCACAGACCCACACGGGCAGGCGGGGCTCAGTAAGCTGAGGTCGTGAACCAGACACCATTTGACCTCGCGGCCGAGGCCGCAGATTTCCTCCGTTCCCACTTCGGATGTGACCGCATCGACCTGGCGCTGGTGCTGGGTTCGGGCTGGTCCTCCGGCGCAGATCAGCTGGGTGAGCCGCTCGGCGAGATCGAGCTCGGCGAGGTGCCGGGATTCTCCAAGCCGGTCGTCAGCGGCCACGGCGGCGCCCTGAAGCTGGTGCGCACGGCGGGTGGGAAGATCGCTGCCATCTTCACGGGCCGCACCCACTACTACGAGGGCCGGGGCGTCGAGCCGGTCGTGCACGGCGTGCGCACCGCGGCCGCCTGGGGCGCGCAGACGCTGGTCCTGACCAACGGATGCGGCGGCCTCGACCCCGCCTGGGCGCCGGGCACGGTCGTGCTGCTCAGCGACCACATCAACCTGACGGGCGACACCCCGCTGCGCGGAGCGACGTTCATCGACCTCTCCGAGGCCTACTCCAAGCGGCTGCGCGACCTCGCCCACGGCGTCGACGCCTCGCTCCCGGAGGGCGTCTACGTCCAGTTCCGCGGCCCCCAGTACGAGACGCCCGCCGAGGTACGCATGGCCGGGGTGCTCGGCGGCGACCTCGTCGGCATGTCGACCACCCTCGAGACGATCGCCGCGCGCGAGGCGGACCTCGAGGTGCTGGGGCTCTCGCTCGTGACCAACGCCGCCGCCGGGCTCAGCGAGACCAACCTCGACCACACCGAGGTCCTGCAGGCGGGCAAGGACGCCGGGCCCCGGCTCGCGGCCCTGCTCGCCGGGATCGTCGGGGAGCTGTGATGCGCGACCTGATCGCCCTCGCCACCGCCTGGCGCGACGCGGACATCGACCCGGACACGCGCGAGGAACTCGACCACCTGATCGTCCAGGCCCAGGCCAACAACGACGATCTCCGCTCGGAGGCCCTTGCGGAACTGACCTCAGCCTTCGCCGGGCCCCTCGAGTTCGGCACCGCCGGGCTGCGCGGCAAGATCGGTCCGGGTCCGTCCCGGATGAACCGCGTGGTCGTGACTCAGGCCGCGGCCGGCTTCGCCGCCTGGCTGAAGGAACAGGGACTCGGTGGCGGAAAGGTGATCGTCGGCCACGACGCCCGCTACAAGTCCGACGAGTTCGCCCAGGACACCGCAGAGATCATGGCAGGCGCCGGCTTCGAGGTGCTCTGGACCGACGTCCCGATCCCCACCCCGGTCGTCGCCTTCGGCATCCGGCACTTCGGCTGCGTCGCTGGCGTCGTGGTCACGGCCTCGCACAACCCGCCGCAGGACAACGGGTACAAGGTCTATCTGGGCGACGGTTCGCAGATCGTGCCGCCGACCGACGCCCAGATCGCGGCCCACATCGCGGGCGTAGCGGAAGGCGACTGGGCGGGCCTGCCCCGCTCCGAGGCCCGCACCGACGTGACCGCAGACCTGCTCCGGGCCTACATCGCGCGCGCCGCCTCGCTCTACCCCGCCGAGGCCCCACGCGATCTCGTGTGGGTGCACACCGCGATGCACGGAGTCGGCGCCGAGACCGTCCGCGCGGTCGCAGAAGCGATCGGCCTGCCCGCGGCCAACGAGGTGGCCGAGCAGGCGGAGCCGAACCCGGACTTCCCCACCGTCGCCTTCCCGAACCCCGAGGAGAAGGGCGCGATCGACCTGGCACTCGCGCTCGCAGAGGAGAAGGGTGCCGACGTCGTGATCGCCAACGACCCTGACGCGGACCGCTGCGCCGTCGCTGCCGTCGTCGACGGCACATGGCGGATGCTCACCGGAGACGAACTGGGCTCGCTGCTCGGCGACGACGCGATCCGGCGCGGCGTGCCCGGCGTGTTCGCCAACTCCGTCGTGTCGTCGACCCTGCTCGGACGGATGGCCAAGGCCGCCGGGCGCGAGCACAGGACCACCCTCACCGGCTTCAAGTGGATCGGCCGGGTCCCCGATCTTGCCTTCGGCTACGAGGAGGCGATCGGCTACTGCGTCGACTCCTCCGCGGTCCGCGACAAGGACGGGATCACCGCCGCGGTGACCGTGCTGCGGATCGCGGCCGAGCTGAAGGCCGAAGGCCGCGCCCTCGCCGACCGGTTGGGCGACATCTTCCGTGCCAACGGGCTGACCGCGACGTCGCAGCTCTCGGTTCGCGTGGCCGACCTGTCGCTGATCGCCGACGCCATGGCCCGGCTGCGCGCCAACCCGCCGTCGACGCTGCTCGGCGAGCCCGTGACGGTGACCGACCTGTCCGCCGGCTCGGAGGCGTTGCCCCCGACCGACGCCGTCGAGCTGACCGGGCCGAGCCTGCACGTCGTGGCGCGTCCCTCGGGCACGGAGCCGAAGCTCAAGTGCTACCTGGAGGTGCGCCTTCCCGTCGAGGAGTCCCAGGACCTCGAGGCCGCGCAGCGGCGGGGAGCGGAGCTGCTCGGTCAGCTCCGCGCCGAGATGGCGGCCGCCCTGGGGGTCGACGCCTGAACCTGCCTGTCAGACGCCGGAGGGTCACGTGACCCTCCGGCGTCTGCTCTTTCCCGCATGACATGGGCACGCCTCGCGTCGGCCCTCACCGAGCTCGTGACGACCTGGCTGGTCACGCTGCCCGCGGCCGCGGACAACGCGGCCCGATCACCAACTACGACGTCGCGGTCACCCTCACCCCCGAGGGGGTGGCGGAGGTCACCATCGACCTGAGAGTCGACTTCGCCAGCGACGACGGGCACGGCATCATCTTCACCCTTCGACCCTCTCCTCCTCGCTGATGTCCGCGCCCCGGTTCCAGCACTCCTCATCGTGGAGAGGCAGCACCTGGTAGCCCCCTGCGGCGTTACTCTGGAGTGCATGACGAAGCTGCGCGCCGGACTGTCCGCACTGTTGCTCGCCCTCCTGTCGACGTGGCTGCTCGTGCTGCCCGCCCAGGCCGACGACAGCGCCCCGATCACGAACTATGACGTCAAGGTCAACCTCACGCCCGAGGGCGTGGCCGAGGTGCAGATCGACTTCACCATGGACTTCGCGCAGGTGCGAGGGCGGGGGCCCTACTTCGTGCTGCCGACCACGCAGAAGGACGGGGCGAACCCCGAGGAGGAGTACGTGTTCCGCTACTCCAACATCGACGTCGACTCCCCTACCGGCGCCTCGACCCGGGTTCACCGCGAGTCGAAGGGCGACGTGACCCTGCTGCGCATCGGCGACGAGGACCGCGTCTACTCCACGCCCCAGGACTACACCGTCACCTACGATGTCGAGGGCTTGATCGTCTCCGACCACCCGGAGTCCGGCCTGGACGAGTTCAACTGGGACGTGATCGGCCCGGCCTGGGAGTCCACCTTCCAGAACATCTCGGTCAGGGTGACTGGCCCGACCGCCGTTTCCGATGTCGCGTGCTTCTATGGCCGCCAGTACCAGAACAAGTGCCAGGCGAGCATCTCCGGTAACACGGCCGCCTACACGCTCGACAGCCTGGGCCGCAGGGAGCCGATGCAGGTCGTCGCCGGCTTCCCGGCGGGAACCTTCGGCGGCGTCGAGCAGATCAAGCAGAAGCGCCTGACGCTCGGCAACGCGTTCGACATCAATCCCGCGACCGGAGCCGTCGCGGGCGGCGGCGCGCTCGCCGCGATCGCGGGCCTCGTCGCGATCCGCCGCAGGCACGGCCGCGACGACGTCTACCTCGGCCTGACGCCCGGCCTCACCCCCGCCCCAGGCGAGAAGGGCAACATCGGTCAGGCTTCGGGCAAGGCCCCCGTCACCGTCCAGTTCCATCCCCCGAAGGGCGCCCTGCCGGGCGAGATCGGAACGCTGCTCGACACGACGGCCGACGACGTCGACGTCTCGGCCACCATCGTGGACCTCGCGGTGCGCGGCTTCCTCAAGATCGAGTCCGACGGCGGTAAGCAGTTCACCCTGCACGCCACCCCTCCCCCGCAAGGTGAGAAGCTGGCCGACTACGAGTCGAAGCTGCTCCAGGATCTGTTCCAGGGCTCCTCGCGGGTGACCGCGGCCGAGCTGCGGGGGGTCTCGCGCCAGTCGGTGCTCGCGAACGCCCGCTCCGCTCTGTACAACGCCGTCGTGCAGAAGGGCTGGTTCAAGTCGAACCCCATCTCCGCACAGGCCGGACCCATGGTGCTCGGCTTCATCGTGATCCTCGCCGGCCTCGGCACCGCCTTCCTCCTCGCCCGGAGCGGCTGGAGCCTGATCGCCGTCCCGCTGATCATCTTCGGCGCGGGCCTGATGGTCATCTCCGGCAAGTTCCGCAAGCGCACGGCGCTGGGTTCGGCCTATCTCGCCCAGGCGAAGGGCTTCGAGTTGTATCTCGCGACGGCGGAGAAGGACACCCTGCGGTTCGAGGAGAACGAGGACATCTTCTCGAAGTACCTGCCGTACGCGATGATCTTCGGGATCGCCGACCGCTGGTCCAACCTGTTCGCCCAGCTTGGCGCGGAGGGCGTCTACCGCGCCGACACCTCCTGGTACGTCGGTGCCGACCTGATGCACGGCTTCGCCTTCGCCAATGCCATGAACAACCTCACCGAGTCGATGTCCAGCGCGATGCAGGCCGCGCAGGCGGCCGGTGTCGCGGCCTCGACCGCCGGCTCCTCCGGCGGCTCGGGCTTCAGCGGCGGCGGCGGCTTCGGCGGCGGTGGCGGCGGCTCCTGGTAGGTCACGATCCCATCGGCCCGGGTGCCCGCATCGGCACCCGGGCCGGTCTCTGCCCGCCGCCCGCACCCGCGTTGACTGGTCCCCCCGACGGCTAGCCTGAACCAATGTCCAGAGCCATACGCCTTCTTCTAGCCATGATGCTCGCCGTGGTGGTGGGACTCTTGACGCCGGTGGCGGCGCGGGCCGACGACAAGACGCCCATCACCCGGTTCCATGCGACGGTCGAATGACCTGCTCTTCGACTATGTCGGCTTCCTCTGGACCTCCCCGACAGGTGCAGACGTCACGGTGCACCGGGAGGACGAAGCGAGGACGATCGCGATGCGCGTCGGCGAGGAGAACACCTGGTATGACACGCCCGAGGACTACACCCTCACCTACACCGTCAGGGGACTGATCGACACGGACAACGCCGAGAGTGGGCTCGACGAGTTCAACTGGGACGCGATCGGCACCGGGTGGGATCTGCCGATCTCGAACGTGTCGGCCGAGGTGCACGGCCCCGCCCCGATCGAGGCCGCCTACTGCCATCACGGCCGCACGCTCGACGACCCGTGCGAAGCGACGCCTTCCGGAACGGGCGCGACCTTCTCGTCCCCCGACCTCGCACCCCACGAGGCGTTCCAGGTGACGGCGAGCTATCCCAGCGGCACCTTCCCCGGCGTGGATGTGAATCTGGTTGATCGTCCAGGGCCGCGCACGTGGTTCCGCCCCACCCCGGCCTCGCTCGGCCTTGGCGGCGCGTTGCCGGCGGTGGCGCTTGTCGTGCTCTACGCGGTGCGCCGCGGGCAGCGTGACGAGGTCTTCGTGGACCTGCCACCGGGGATGCTCCCGGCGGGAGGAACGTCCGGACGGATCGGACCCGCGCCGAGGAAGCGACCCGTGGTGGCGGTCGCCTTCACCCCTCCCGATGCCTCACCGGCCGAGATCGGCGTGCTCATGGATGGACGCGTCGACGCCGTCGAACTCTCCAGCACCCTCGTCGATCTCGCCGCCCGCAGGCTGATCGCCATCGAGTCGACCGGGTCCGGGTTCCGGTTCACCCTGCTCCAGCAGCCTCCTGGCACCCGGCTCAAGAACTACGAGAGCTCGTTGCTTGCCACCATGTTCGGCTCGGGAACCGTCGTCACCTCGGCGGAGCTGAACAAGAACCGGAAGGCCGGCCAGCGCTTCGTCAAGCTGCTCGACGAGGCCGTCCGGGCAAAGGGCTGGATGATCAGGCACGGGCGCACGGGCAGCGTCGGCCTCCGTGGCGCTGGTGTCATGATCACCTGGCTGGGCCTCATGTTCACGGCCTTCGTCGCGGCCTTCGGCTTCGCGTTGGCCGGCCTGCCGATCCTGCTGCTCGGGGTCGGGCTGTTCGCCCTCTCCTTCAAGCGGGCCTCCTACAAGGCAAAGGGCTCGGCCGTCCGGGCCCAGGCCGAAGCGTTCAAGCTCTACCTCTCCACCGCGGAGCGCGACACGCTGCGCTTCGAGGAGGGCGTGGAGATCTTCTCCAGATACCTTCCCTACGCGATGGTCTTCGGGGTCGCCGACCGGTGGGCAGGACTGTTCGAGTCCCTTGCCCGCGAGGGCGTCTACCGGGCAGACACCTCGTGGTACCACGGCAGCGACATATCCCGGGCGAGCGGCTTCGCCGGCTCCATGTCATCACTGTCGACGTCCTTGAGTTCGGTGACCAGATCGGCCGTCAGCAGCGGAGTCGGCGGCGGCACGAGCGGCTCCTCCGGAGGGTCAGGCAGCAGCGGCGGTGGGGGGATGGGCGGCAGCGGCGGCAGCAGCTGGTAACCCGTCGAGAGGCTCGGCCGGTTCGTACTATCCTGTCCCGCATGAGTCGGAGCCTGCTGTTGATCGCCGGTCCCTCAGGCAGTGGCAAGTCGCGGCTGACCCGGCTCGCCGCCGAGGCCGCCTCCGCGCTCCCGCTGAGCCTCGACGACTTCTACCACGACGCCGACCACCCCGACCTCCCGATGACCCCCATGGGCATCCCGGACTGGGACCGCGTGGAGACGTGGGACCTCGAGGCGGCACTGCTTGCCATCTCGACGCTGCTGAGCACTGGACGCTGCGAGGTCCCGGAGTACGACATCTCGCTCTCGCGGCGCGTCGGCTCCAAGGTCGTCGAACTCGGTGACGCGAGGATCGTCGTCGCCGAGGGAATCTTCGCGATCGACGCGCTGCAGCCGGCGATCGACGCGGGCATCGAGGCCGAGGGCTGGTGGCTTGACCGCCGTCGCGCAGCCAACTTCTCCCGCCGCCTCGCGCGAGACCTGCGCGAGAAGCGCAAGACTCCCCCGGTGCTGCTGCGCCGCGGCGCGGCCCTGTACCGGGCAGAGCCGGCGCTGCGCCGCGAGGCGATGCGGCAGGGGTTCCGCCCCACCTCGATGCGCGCCGCGCTGGCGACGCTTGCCGGCTGAGCCGCTACCGCAGCAGGAAGGGCAGCGCCGTGCCAAGCACGGCGATCAGGATGCCCCAGTACTGGACGGGGATGAAGAACAGCGTGTGCCTGTTCGTCTGGACCCTAGCGCCCGCCTCCAGGAAGGCGAGGTAGCTCGTCGCCTGCCCGCGTGCCTCGTCGAGCGAGGAGGGCGACCGGGATCAGGACCCACTTGGCCGACTCGCCCCACAAGCTGAAGGGAACTCCGATGCCGAGGATGCCCGCAGCCGCGATGAACGCGACCGTGACGATCCCCCAACCACGCCAGATAATCACCCGGGAACCCTGGTGGTCGGGGGGTCCAACCTCACTTCTCGGCGATGGGCGCCCAGTCAGGGCCGGTCTGTCCGAGCTTCTCGTCCAGCTTCGCGAACAGCGGGGTCGGCTTGTACAGCGGGGTGCCCGGCTCGATGGGCCGCGAGGCCCAGGTGGCCTGCTGCGCCGCGTAGTCGCCCTGCAGCGTCGGGTAGGTGAGGTCGCCGTCGGTGACCTCGACGATCTGCGGCTGGGCCGCCCAGACGCCCTCCCCGCCGAGCAGCTCGAACACCTTCTGTGCGGAGTGCGGCAGATAGGGGGTGAGCAGCGTGTTGGCGTCGGAGACGACCTGGAGCGCGACGTGCAGGACGGTGTCGCGGCGGGCCGGATCGTCCTTCAGCTTCCAGGGCTCCATGTCGGAGAGGTACTTGTTCGCCAGGCTGACGATCCGCATCGCCTCGGTGATGCCCGCCTTGAAGCGGCGCGCGGCGATGTGCTCACCCACCACGTCGAACGCCGCGGCGGAGGCCTCGAGCAGGGCCCTGTCCTCGTCGGTGAACTCGCCGGGAAGCGGGATGCCGCCGTTGTTCTTGTGCGCCATCGAGACGGAGCGGTTGACCAGGTTGCCCCACTCGTTGGCGAGCTCGAAGTTGGTGCGGCGCACGAACTCCTCCCAGGTGAAGTCCGTGTCCTGGTTCTCGGGGCCGGCAACCGCGATGTAGTAGCGAAGGGCGTCGGGGCCGAATTCCGCGAGGAAGTCGCCGACGAAGATCGAGGCGCCGCGCGAGGACGAGACCTTCGAGCCCTTCATCGTCATGAACTCGGAGCTGACCACCTCGGTCGGGAGCTGGAGCTCGCCGAGCTCGGGGCGGACGGTGCCGCCGACCTCGCCCTGGCCGTTGGCTCCGAGCAGGATGCCCGGCCAGATGACGGAGTGGAAGACGATGTTGTCCTTGCCCATGAAGTAGTAGGACTTCGCGGCGGGGTCGTTCCAGAACGCGCGCCACGCGTCGGGATCTCCGCTGCGCTTGGCCCATTCGACGGCGGCAGACAGGTAGCCGATGACGGCGTCGAACCACACGTAGATCCGCTTCATCTGGGCGTCGCGCCACCCGTCGAGCGGGATCGGAACGCCCCAGTCGAGGTCGCGGGTGATGGCGCGCTCGCGGATCTCCTTGAGCAGGTTGTGCGAGAACTTCAGCACGTTCGGCCGCCAGTCCTCGCGGCTGTCGAGCCACGCGGCGAGCTGGGGGGCGACCTTCGGCAGGTCGAGGAAGAAGTGTTCCGTCTCGACGAACTCGGGCGTCTCTCCGTTGATCTTCGACTTCGGGTTGATCAGGTCGGCGGGGTCGAGCTGGTTGCCGCAGTTGTCGCACTGGTCGCCGCGGGCGTTGTCGTAGCCGCAGATCGGGCAGGTGCCCTCGATGAAGCGGTCGGGAAGCGTGCGCCCTGTCGACGGGGAGATGGCGCCCATCTGCGTCTTCGCGAAGACGTAGCCGTTCTCGTAGAGCGCCGTGAACATCTCCTGGACCACGTGGCAGTGGTTGGGCGTAGTGGTGCGCGTGTAGAGGTCGTAGCTGAGGCCGAGTCCCTGGAGGTCGGAGACGATCTGGCCGTGGTACTTGTCCGCGGTCTCGCGGGCGGTGAGTCCCTCGGAGTCGGCCTTCACCTGGATGGCGGTGCCGTGCTCGTCGGAGCCGGAGACCATGAGGACGTCGTGGCCTGCCATGCGCATGTAGCGCGCGAACACGTCGGAAGGAACCCCGAAACCGGAAACGTGACCGATGTGACGAGGACCGTTGGCGTACGGCCAGGCGACCGCGGCAAGAATACGACTCATGGGCGTCATCCTATCGCCGCTGCGCCGTCGTCCCTGACCCGACGGCCGACCCTCCACACGCTCTGCCTGCGGAAGGCGATCCACCCGAGGGCGATCAGCAGGCAGGCCGCGGGCGGCGAACTTGAGCACTTTTCCGGCTCTATTCATGGATGTGTGGGTCGTGGGCGGCCTGGGAGGCTGGGTTTGGGGCCTGCGAGGTTCAGCATCGCGAGGGCGATGAGGGGTTCGGGTCCGTGGAAGCCGAACGCGGCTCTTCACAGAAGGCAGTGGAGCCAAGGGCGGCATCTGAGCGACCCGGCTCGGAGGCGCTCCGGAGGGTCGGGCTGGTAGTGGGGGCCCTCGGGTTGGCAGGATGAAGGTGTCTAAGCCACATCTGAAAACCCAAGGGCCCTTGTGCGAAACGCTACCCCACCCTGCCTCGATACGTTCTGCCGGCTGGACCGTCTCGGGCTGTCCGTGACCGCCCAGCGCGTCGAACCCGACCACACAGTGCTGCGCTGCCGCCCCACCACACCGCCATCGCCGTGTCCGGGCTGCGCCGGGCCGGGCGTCCGGCACGATGCGGTGCTGCGCAGGTTGGCGCATGTGCCGTTCGGGTGGAAGCCCACGATCCTGGAGGTGGTCGTCCCTCGCTACCGGTGCGTACCGTGTCGACGGATCTGGCGTCACAGCATCACGGCGGCGGCGCCGTCGAAGGGGAAGCTGTCGCGTGACGCGATCATGTTGGCGGTCAAGCAGGTCGTGGTCGACCGGATGTCGATCGCCCGGGTCGCGGCCAACCTCGGCGTCGCCTGGAACACCGCCTCGGACGCGATCCTGGCCGCCGGCACCGAACTGCTCATCGACACCCCAGACCGGCTTGATGGGGTCACCATTGTCGGCGTCGATGAGCACGCGTGGCGACACACACGACACGGCGACAAGTACGTCACCGTCATCATCGACCTGACCCCGACAAGGACCAGAACCGGTCCCTCACGCCTGCTGGCCGTGGTCGAGGGCCGCTCGAAGCAGGCGTTCAAGACCTGGCTCGAAGCCCAGACCGACTCGTTTCGGAACCGAGTGGAGATCGTCGCGATGGACGGATTCACCGGCTACAAGAGCGCCGCCGTCGAAGCCATCGACACCGTCACCACCGTAATGGATCCGTATCATGTCGTGGCCCTGGTCGGTGACAAACTCGACCGCTGCAGGCAACGCATCCAGCAAGAGACACTGGGGCATCGGGGCCGCTCCGGTGACCCGCTCTACGGCATCCGACGCGTCGCCCGCACCCGCGCTTCGCTGCTCACAGAGAAGCAGCAGCACCGGCTCGCGAAGGTCCTCGCCGACGAGCGGCATGTCGCGTTCGAGGTCACCTGGAGCATCTACCAGGACGTGATCGACGCCTACCAGGCCCCCGACCCAGCCGAGGGGAAGAAGATCATGACTCGGGTGATCGACGCCATCAAGGCCGGGGTTCCCGCCGGCCTCGACGAGCTCCGCTCGCTCGGGCAGACGATGAAACGGCGCCGCGATGACATCCTCGCGTTCTTCGACCACCCCGGCACCTCGAACGGCCCCACCGAAGCGATCAACGGATTGCTCGAACACCTCCGCGGCACAGCCCGAGGCTTCCGCAGCATCGTCAACTACGTCGCCAGATGCCTACTCGACGCTGGCGGGTTCAGACCCCTGATCCACTCACTTCTGTGAAGAGCCCCGAACGCGATTCGGGTGATCAGTCGGATCTTGGTGTTGACTGATTCGATCAGTCCGTTGGATAGACCGTGGGTGATCGAGGCGAGGATCTCGTCGCGGTGTTTCATGATCCGGCGTTGTAGGTCGACGAACGCGGGGATGCGTGAGCGGCGGGCCCAACTGATCCAGTGATCGAACGCTGCCGGGGCTTCCTGGGGGGAGAGTTTGAACAAGGTGCGCATGGCTTCTTTCAGCAGGTAGGCCCGAAACAGGGTGGGGTGAGACGTTCGTATCCAGTCGAGTTGGACCTGCTGGTTAGCAGTGAGGTTCTCCGGGTTCTTCCAGATCGAGAACCGGGAATGCTGAAGGCGTTGAGCCTGCCCGACAGAGCGGGGCTGCTGCCCTGTTTCAGGGTCGTGACGGCGGCGTCCGGTCGCTGCGCTCCAGGCCTGTCTGCGGACCGTGTCGAGGGCCTCGGTGACCCATTTCACGACATGGAACGGGTCAGCACACAGCACCGCCCTGGGGCAGCGGTTCCGGATCACTGATTTGCTCCAGTTCGCCCCGTCAGCGCTCACGTGGCTGATCATCGCGACCCGGTCCTGGCCAGCAGCGTCTCCGGACGCGGCGAGCTCGTCGAAGAACTGGTTCAGCGTCGCTTTGTCACGTCCAGGAGCGGCCCAGACCAGGCGCCCGGTGTCGTGGTTGACCACCACGGTGAGGTACTTGTGTCCGCGTTTGTAGCTGATCTCATCGACACCGATCCTGGTCAGGTCAGCGAACCGGTCAAACGTTGACGCGGTGTCTTCCCAGACCCTCTCAATGATCGCTCCAACCGAGTGCCAGGCAATCCGCATCAACTCACTGACACCACGTTTCGAGCACTGCGTGACCAGCCAGGCGACCTGCGCGTCGAACTCGCAGGTGTGACCGGCTCCATGACGAGCCCACGGAACCTGCGCGACGACCACCCCGTGGGCAGGACACGACACCCGCGGAGCGTCGGCCTCAAGGAACACCCGAGTAGTTCCCGCGTCCAGGCTGCGCCACCGACGACGTCCCCGGCCCCTGTCGAACCGAGGGCTCCGGCTCCCGCATATCCCGCACCGGTTCATGCACCGCTTGAACGGCCTGACCCGCACCACCAGATCTCCCGATACCTCATCGAAGTCCATCGCTTCGACGACCGTGTTCTCGACACCAACCAGCCGGGCACATACCCTGGAACCAAGCACGCCGCTTCTCGCTTTCAGGTCCTGTTCCTAGACAAACAAGAACCTAGCCAGAAGCGGCGTGTCCCTCACCCCCGACCCACACATCGGTAACAAGAGCCACTTTTCCGGGTTCGTTCATGAGAGAAACGCATCGACTGCAGACAACGTCGACTCGGCCTCAACGAGTCCGGAAAAGTGGCTCTTGGTGGCATGCGACCAGAGGCCCTCCGGCGACCCACCGCGGGGTGATGCGGCGACGCAGGCCCAGCGCTAGGTTCGGCCCATGAGGAAGATCGCGGCCGCCATCCTGCTGGCGGCGTTCGCGGGCGGCTGCACGACGACCCAGGTGGCGTCGGTCCCCTACGAGCCCGCACCGACGCCGACCCCGACTCTGAGCGCCACCACGTCGGCGCATCCGGTCGAGGAGGATCCGTTTCCCGAACCGCCGACCGACTGCACCGGGCGCGAGGGCCTCGACGCCGTCGTCACTGGCAGGGACGCGGCGACGGGGACCCAGTTCATGAGCGTGTGGTTCATCAACTGTTCCGAGGCCGCGGTCGATCTGAGCGGCGCGGTGTTCACAGGAGTCGACCCGGACGCGACGGTCCACGGCCTCAGCTACGACACGCTCGGCACGGCGCCCACCCTCGAGCCCGGCGACGGGGCGGGCCTGCTGATCAGCTGGGCGAACAACGGTCGCTGCGAACGCGGGGTCGAGCGGCTCCTGATCGACGTCGCCGGCTCCGAGCTGGACCTCACCCAGGACTGCCTCCTGTTGGGCGGTGAGTACGCGGCCGAGCGCGACCACCCCCTCAGCCTCGACTGGGGGTCGAGCTCCTGATCGGGTCTTGGGTCACTCGCCATCAAGGCCGACCTCGGCCGGCGTGTATCCAAGGCTCCACCCACATCCGTGCGACCTGCACCCCGCAGGGCGTGGGTATTTCCAGGGCCGAAGCGATGCGAGCACTTGACGCGCGCTAATTGACCAATCCAGGCCGAATGTCAGTACTTCAGCCGATTTCGACCCTAGTCGGCTCCATATGCAGTAGTTTCTGACCACCCAACGGAATGAACTAAGAATGTCCCTCAAGAAGAACCTCATCGGAGCGGCAGTCGTCGGGTGTCTCGCCTACGGCGTACTCGCTCCAACCGCAGATGCTGCATACAGCTACTCAGGCAAGACCGTGGTGCAGTCGGGTAAAACGGCGGGCACGGCATATGGGAATGTCGCAATGGGGCTCTTCATACCTGCGGTGGGTCGAGGTTGAGTCCGCCGCCGATGAGGAGCATGCGTAGTCGGTAGTTCTCGCGGTTGCGGAAGCCTCTGGCGATGCGTCGGTGGAGCTCGATGAGCCCGTTGATGCTCTCGGTGCCGCCATTGGATGCGCGGCCGGTGTCGAAGTAGGCCAGGAAGGCGTCTTTCCACTGTCTGAGGGTGCGGCCGAGTCGGGCGATCTCGGGGATCGGGCAGGAGGGGAACCCGTCGACGACTTGCTCGGCAATCTGGCGGCCCTTGGCTGGGTCGGGGTGGGCGTAGGCGGCTCGAACCTTCTGGGCGCACTGCCAGGCGACGTGGACGGCGTCGTGGCGGTCATCGGCGGCGATCGCCGCGGCGAGGCGGGCGTGTTGCTTGTCTGTGAGCCGTTCGGCCGCGCAACGCAGGATGTTACGGATCCCGTAGAGCGGGTCGCCGGAACGACCCCGGTGGCCGTGGATCTCCTGCTGCACGCGGCGGCGGACCTCATCTACGGCCCGGCTGGCCAGAGCGACCACATGAAACGCATCAAGGACGGCGGTGGCGTCGGCGAGCTTGTCGTCGATGGCGTTCTTGTAGCCGCGGAACGGGTCCAGGGTGGCGACCTCGACCCCGGCCTTGAACCCCTTCCCGCGCTGGTCGAGCCACGTCTTGTACACGGTGCCCGAACGTCCCGGCACCAGATCGAGCAGCCGGGCATGGACGCGTCCGTCCTTGTCACGAGTGAGGTCGACCATGCCGGTGAGCTCCTTGGGGCCACGCTTGCGGGGGCTCACGTGGTGCCACAGGTGCTCATCCACCCCAAGCGTGGTCACGCCGGCGAACCGGGACTCATCAGCGGCGGCACGCTGCAGGATCGGCTCGATGCTGGTCCACACAGTCCGCCACGTGGTGGCCAACTGCCGAGCCAGCCCGGCGATGCTGGCGTGCTCGCGTCGGACCTGCTCGGTCGCCCAGCGACACGCCCGGGTGGTGAGCATCGCGCGTGGCTTGGCGATCTGTTCGTCCTGCTCGGTGAACACCCCTACGGGACAGGACGGCTCGGGACACGTCCACGTGCGTTTGCGCCAACGCACGCGTGTCGGGGCTCCGAAGCAGGGGATGTCGACCAAGGTGACCGTCCGTCGGCCATGGCTGCGGGCTACCACCCCGCAGGTCGGGCAGCCCATCATCGCTGGTGGGGACTCGACCTCGACCACCAGCCCGGCAGGTCGCCGGTCCACTCCGATGACGTGCACGCCGGGCAAGCCGACCAGACGGTCACAGTTGTCGCAGTAGGCGTCGTCATGGGGGCAGCGCGCAGCACACGTCGTAGGCTCAGACACAGTCGGGGTCCTCGGTGGATAAGAAGCTTGGTAACTCCTGATCCTGAGGGCCCCGACCCCTACCTCAGCCCACCCCGCTCACCCGGCGTGTCGCCCCCGACCCCACCGCAAGTACGAAGAGCCCGCAATGGACATCCTGTACGTCCGAAACAATGCCACAGCGAAGGCGGGTGTCTACAACGGGAGGGGTATCTACGTCCAAGCCTCTGCCTGGAACTATTCCCAGGTCGTGGGGGTGCGGAGCCTTAACACCACGAGCACCTCCTACAAGAGCGTCGCCAATAAGGTGTCCTACGGTGCGCCAACTGGTGTGCGTTGACGTCGCGTGGGCGATCGATCCATGCGGATCCCAGTCGCAGGGCCGGATCTAGTTGATCAAGGTCAACGCCCTCACCGTCCGGTATCCGAGGACAGCGACTCCCTCGGTCTCTGAGGTTTTCCTTCAGTTGACCGAGGGAGTCACCGCGCTGCTTGGGGCAAACGGCGCCGGAAAGACGACACTGCTGAGAGCCGTGTCGGGAGCGCTGAGCCCCACATCAGGTCGCGTGACGATCGACGATCTGAATCCCTATGCCAGGAGAGAGCGCAAGAGCGCGCTCAACAGGATCGCCTTCATGCCACAGACAGCGGCAGTGCCGAGGGACCTCACCGCACTGGACTTCGTTGCGTATCTCACCTGGATGCGCGGCAAGGGCCGAAGTGAAGCCAGGTCCCAGGCCATGCAGGCGCTTGACGCTGTCGGGCTGGCCGGCCGGGCCGAAGACAAACTGAAGAAGCTCTCTGGCGGCATGGTGCGAAGGGTCTGGTTCGCGCAGGCGTTGGCGGCGCAAGCCGGCACGCTGCTGCTGGATGAACCGAGCACGGGCCTCGACCCCAGACAACGGGCCACGATGGTAGAGCTCATCCGGGGGCGAGCAAAGGGCACGGTTCTGCTGTCAAGCCACATCATCGAAGACGTGTTGTCTCTTGCCACCTCGGTGGTCGTGTTGCGTGAAGGGCGGGTCGTGCATCAGGGGCCTCTCACATCGGAGGTCAACGAATCCTGGCTGCTCTCCCTGATCGGAGACCCCGAGGAATGAGCGCTGTCTTCATGTGGATCAAGGCGTCCTGGAAGGTGATCCTGCCGATTCTCGCAGTTGCGCAGTTGATGGTGCTGTACAATGTGCAGCCTGTTGACGGGGTCCCGTTCGGGTGGCGGGTCGACTGGTCGTGGATGCTGTCGGTCTGGAGCGGCGCGACACTGCTGATGTCGCCCGTGGCCGCTGCGGGTGTCGTGGCGTTGGTGTTGATCAATGTCAACGGCGAGGTCCAACAGGGCCTACCTGCCCACGTACAGAGATGGAGGCCGGTGGCGCACATCTCGGCAGCGGTGGCTGTCCAAGGGTTCGCAGTTCAGCTGGTCGCACTTGGCATCTGCGCTCTGGTGTGTTGGCTATGTCAGGCCGACCCACGCGGCGTCACGTTGCCGTGGCAACTGTTGACAGCACCGTTCGCTCTGCTCGCGGGGATCGCCGTAGGATCAGCCGTCGCCCTGCTCCTCCCGACCTTCTGGAGCATCCCGGGAACCTTGTTCGCGTTGTTCCTGGCTCACAGGATCTTCTTCTGGCATGGCTGGCCGGAACTGTTCACCACCGAGATGGCCACGTGGATGGTCACGGGCGGTAGGCCGATCCCCAGATTCCTCGCCGCCACCACCTGGCTCAACATCGTCACAGCGGTGGCGATCTGGTCCGGGCTGATCTTCGTGACTCATCGTGGAAGGCATCGCCCCTGGTGGGCACTGCTCGTGTGCATCGCAGGAATCGGCGCGGCTTTTGCGATCTACCTGCCTTTCGTTCTGGCGGATGCCATGGACACCTATGAGCCACTCGGATGAGCATCACCGCATCGGCACGACTATGGCGGTGGCCCGTCTTCATCGTGATCATGTTGGTGGCGGTCGCGTGCCTGCTCGCCTTCAGGAATGACTCGATGTATCTGCCGGGCGCGGATGGTCGCCGTTACGCTCGCCAGTTCGTCGTCGCGTGGTTGCCTGTCCTGGGTGGGGTGCTGCTCATCGATCCCACTCCGGAGATCACAGCCACGCTTCCGAGGGCTCGCCCCGTGTACCTCGGGTTGCGGATGGCGATGGCCTTCGGGGTCCTAGCGCCGATGGCCATGGCGTGGTTCCTGTCGGATCAGCCGCTGGTCAAGGGCCTGTATGAGGCCTTCATCGTCGGCGTGCTGCTCACCTGCTCCGTCCTTGCAGTCTCACTGTGGCAGGCGTCGGGTGTGCTGACAGCGTCGCTGATCTCGGTGCTCTGGCTCCTGGCTGGCGACACTCTGGCGACTGCCCTGGGCTTTGCCGACATCACGGGAAGGGCCTTGCAGGTCCGGCCACAGCACTGGTGGCTTGCACTTGCCAGTCTTGGTGTCGCCGGGTTGACCACGATGCGCGGGGCCGGTTCAACCCGCTGGCAGTGACCGCCCAGGCCGTAACCAGGCGCGCCTCTTCCAGCGTGACCCCCGAAGCGAGCCGATCCCCTACCACCGGGCCTAGACTGCTCTCACCATGACGACGACCTGCCTCTGTAACACCGGCAAGCTCTACGACGACTGCTGCGGCAGGTGGCACTCGGGGCGCCCCGCCCCGACGGCGCTTGCCCTGATGCGTTCGCGCTACACGGCATTCGCGTTGGAGTTCGGCGACTACCTCCTCGACACCTGGCATCCCGACACCCGGCCCGAAACGCTCGACCTGGACCCCGACACGGAGTGGACCGGGCTGCGGATCGACGCGACAAGCGACGGGAAGGCGTGGGACACGGAGGGGACGGTCACCTTCACCGCATCCTTCACCTCACCCGACGGACGGGGCGAGTTACGCGAGGTCAGCCGCTTCTTCTTCGACGACGGTCGCTGGTACTACTACGACGGCACCTACTGAGGCGGAAGGGTCAGGATCTCCGCGCCCTTGCCAGTGATCGCGATCGTGTGCTCCGTGTGCGCGGTGCGGGCGCCGGTGGCGCTGCGCAGCGTCCAGCCGTCGGGATCCATGACCAGCTCGTCCGTGTCCTGCATCACCCACGGCTCGATGGCAAGCATCAGGCCGGGGCGCATCCGGTAGCCGCGTCCTGCCCGGCCAGCGTTGGGAATGTGCGGGTCCTGGTGCATCGTCGAGCCGATGCCGTGGCCGCCGAAGTCGGTGTTGATCTCGTAGCCCGAGTCGCGCAGCGACCTGCCGATCGCGTGCGAGATGTCGCCGATCGCCTTCCCGGGACCGGCGGCGGCGATGCCCGCGGCAAGGGCACGTTCGGTCGCCTCGATCATCGCGACGCTCTCGGCCGGGCGCGACTCCCCCACGATGAAGCTGATCGCGGCGTCTGCGGCCACGCCGTCCTTGAGCACGGCGAGGTCGAGCGAGAGGAGGTCCCCGTCGGCGAGCGCGTAGTCGTGCGGGAGACCGTGCAGGACGGCGTCGTTGACCCCCGTGCAGATGTAGTGCCCGAAGGGGCCGTTGCCGAACGACGGGGCGTAGTCGACGTAACAGGACTCGGCGCCCGCAGCCTCGATCATCTCCCGGACCCAGCCGTCGATCTCCAACAGGTTCGTGCCGACGACGGCACGGCTCTTCATGGTCTGCAGGATCTCTGCGACAAGCGCGCCGGTGACCCTGGCACGGGCCACCTTCGCCGGGCTGAGGATCTCGATCATCGGCTCTCCTTCACGGGTGGGGCATGGTCAGACTACCGCCGCTGGGCCGGGCCTCCGCCATGCGACGCCTGCACGCCAGCTCTACCGACGGCGCTGAGCGTCTCTGATGGTCGGCGTCGGCCGTCTCGAAAGGGCAGACGCCCGCCTGCACCGTCAACCGGCGGCGCGCAACTGGTCGGCCGACTCGAAGCGACGCGGCGGCCTCCCCGCCCGCTCCAGCATGACCTCGATCGCCAGCGCGAGGTCGGCGGACGCGTCCACCATCGACCAGAGGTCGTCGGCGACGTAGCTGCCCGGCAGTTCGACCTCCAACGGGACGCCCGCATCGACCCGCAGCGAGCGCTGGAGGTTCGCAGCCGTGAGGAACGCCAGCCGCCAGTCGCCGCTCTCGGCGCAGGTGCGCAGCTTCAGGAAGGTAGAAGAGACCTCCTCGTACCAGTGGGCGAGCACCCCGTCGAGCAGCGGGCGGAGGCGTCGATCCTCCTCCCATCTGCGTGCGGCCACGGCGCACGCACCGAAAGGAACGACGCGACCGCCTCGAGAATGGCGCACAGGCCACCCTCCAACCGTGCGTGGTCCTCGGCGCGGATGACATCGTCGAAGCGTTGCAGCATCCCGGCAGGCAGCCACGGCAGGGAGGCCAGGTCGGCGTGCAGACGCTTCAGTCCCCGCATGAAGTAGCGGCCCTGGGACAGCGCCACCGCCTCGCTGAGCGCGACGAGGGCGAACGCCGCGTGTTCCCGCGCCCTCGCCATGGTGAGCGAGCCAGCCGCGAGGTCGCGCTCGACCGCCGCCAGGTTGAGCCGGTCGACGGCGCGGGCGTGTGAGACAGCCGGGTGCCCGAGGCGGTCCACGAGGCGGGCCCGCAGATCAAGCAGCCGCTCCTCCGCCCCGGGCGTGCGGGCGTAGAGGATGCGCGAGTCGGGCGTCAACGACTCGGTGAGCTGGGTGATCCGCTCGACGCGCGACCAGTCCATGCCTGCCGAACAGGTCGTAGCCGACCCGCTGGTATGAAGGTCTCGGCGACCTGCCAGCCCCGCTCAGTGGCGGGGACGAAGCACAGGTCGACGTCGGAGCGGGGCCCCGCGTCCCCCGTCAGGTAGGAGCCGTAGAGCAGGAGGAGGTCGACGTCGTCGCGGCACCTTTCCACCCGCTCGCAGAAGTAGGCGATCCCTTCGTCGTTGCGTTCCATTGACCACCTGCACCAGCGCGCCACCGCCGCGCGCCACCCCCTGCGCGGCAACCACCCGGCAGGGAAGATGCGGCGCTCAGCCGACGGCGGCGAAGCGCAACGCCCAGGCGCCGGGCACCTGCTGCCAGAGCAGCGCGGCCGGGCTCCCGTCGACCACGACCCGCGCGAGGCAGGCCTCCTCGCCGACGGCGTCAACGCTGACCAGCGCGAGCTCGGTGCCGGGTTCCCACGGAAGTGAGCGGCCCTCCGAGCCTCCGGCGAGCACCACCAGTTCCGGGTGGCTGCGCACGGCGTCCTGCCCACCGGAGAGCGCCTTGACCGCCCTCACCACGGCCGCCTTCGCGCGGGGTGCCGCGCTGCCTGCCACGGCCTGCGGTGCCGGAGCGGAGAAGTCGCCGGAGAAGAGGTCGGGCTGCTCGTCGACCTGGCCGACGGAGAAGTCGGTGCGCGCCGTCGGGCGGGCGACGTCCGGGAAGCCAGGCCCCTCGTCGGGCTTCCTGCCCGCCTGGTAGGCGGTGGCGGCCGCCCTGGCCCGCAGATCTGCCGCCTCGTTCATGGCGTGGCCTGCGTGTCCCTTCACCCACTCGAAGCTCACGTCGCGCCCGGCCAGTTCGGCGTCGAGCTCCTTCATCAGTTCGACGTTGAGGACCGGCTTCCCGTCACCCTTCCTCCACCCCTTGCGCTTCCAGCCGGGCAGCCACTTGGTGAGTGAGTTGATCACGTACTGGGAATCGCACAGGACCTTCAGGGGCTCGTCGACGTGCGAGGTGGAGCGCAGCAGGTCGAGCACGGCCATGAGTTCGCCCATGTTGTTGGTGCCGTGCTCCCAGCCGCCTGCCGCCCAGGCGTCGTCGGAGATGTACCACGCCCAGCCCGCGGGGCCGGGATTGGAGAGGGAGGAACCATCAGCGGCGGCAACGATCACAGGTAGACAATAGTGTGCCGGGACGGTTCACCCGCGGGCAGCGGCCACGTCCTCCTCCACCAGAGCCCCGTTCGCCGCAGCGCCTGCGAGGTTTCCCGCGCCCATGGCGAGGCCGCCGAGTTCGACACGGGAACCCCGCACGCCATCTCGGCGGACGGGCCTCGACCCGCGCAGGTGATCAGCATCTTCAACGACGACGGGGCGCGCATCCACACCCACCTCAGCGCCCCTGACCCAGATGCCTGAGGCACGCTTCGGTGGGTGGCGGGTGTCATACTTCTGCGCATGACCTCCCGCGATCAGATCCGCGTGCGCGGAGCGCGCGTCAACAACCTCCGCGACGTGGACGTCGACATCCCGAAGCGTCAGCTCACCGTCTTCACCGGAGTGTCCGGTTCAGGCAAGTCCTCGCTCGTCTTCGGCACCATCGCCGCCGAATCGCAGCGCCTGATCAACGAGACCTACCCGGCCTTCGTGCAGTCCTTCATGGCCTCGCCGTCGCGCCCCGACGTCGACGCGCTCGAGAACCTGTCCGCCGCCATCGTGGTCGACCAGGAGCGGATGGGAGCCAACTCCCGCTCCACCGTCGGCACCGCCACCGACGTGAACAACCTGATGCGCCTGGTCTGGTCGCGTCTCGGCACCCCGGAGGTCGGGCCGAGCTTCTTCTTCTCCTTCAACACGCCCCAGGGCATGTGCCCCGCCTGTGAGGGCAACGGGAAGGTCTCGGCCGTCGACGAGTCGCTGATCGTCGAGCGCACCCTCTCCCTGAACGACGGAGCCATCACCGTTCCCGGCATGGGAGTCGGCACCTGGTACTGGAAGGGCTACGCCGAGAACCCCAACCTGGACCCCACCGTGCCGCTGCAGGACCTCCCCGAGGAAAGCTTCAACTACCTCATGTACCAGGAGCCCACGAAGGTGAAGGCCCAGGGCATGAACATGACCTACGAGGGGGTGATCCCCCGGGTCAAGCGGATGTTCCTCAACCCGGAGAAGGCACCCGGCCAGAAGCACGCCCGCGAGTTCGCGGAGCGGATCGGCACCTTTCAGCCCTGCCCAGACTGTGGAGGCACCCGGCTCAACGAGGCAGCCAGGACGGCGACCGTTGAGGAAGCGACACTGCCCGAGGCGCTCGGCTGGCAGATCTCCGACCTGCTCGTCTGGGTGGAGCGCCTGCGCGACTCCGGTCAGGCGGAGCGCGCACGGCCGGTGCTTGTCGCGTTGGCCGACCTGCTCGGCTCGCTCGTCGAGGTCGGCCTCGGCTATCTGTCGCTCGACCGCGAGTCGGGCACCCTCTCCGGGGGCGAAGCGCAGCGCGTCAAGATGGTCCGCCACCTCGGCTCGGCGCTCACCGACATCACCTACGTCTTCGACGAGCCGACCGTCGGCCTCCACCCGCACGACATCGACCGGATGACCAGCCTGCTGCAGCGCCTCCGCGACAAGGGCAACACCGTGCTCGTGGTGGAGCACAAGCCGCAGGTGATCAAGCGGGCAGATCACATCGTCGACATCGGCCCGGGTGCGGGCACGCACGGAGGCCGGATCATCTACACCGGCGACGTCGACGGCCTGCGGGCCTCGGGTTCGCTGACCGGGGAGCACCTCGAGGTCACCCCCATCCTCAGGGAGAACCCCCGCAAGCCGAAGGATCACCTCGAGATCCGGGGCGCCTCGACGCACAACCTGCGCGACGTGGACGTCGACGTCCCGCTCGGCGTCCTCACCGTGATCACCGGCGTCGCGGGCTCTGGCAAGTCGAGCCTCATCCACGGGTCCATCGCGGACGGCTCGATGGCCCGCGCGGGCGACCTGCGCGTGGTCGACCAGACGGCCATCCGCGGCTCGATCCGCTCCAACCCCGCCACCTACACCGGCGTGCTCGACCCGCTCCGCACCGCCTTCGCAAAGGCCAACGGGGTCAAGCCTGCGCTCTTCAGCGCCAACTCCGAGGGCGCCTGCCCCAACTGCAAGGGCCTGGGCGTGGTCTACACCGACCTCGGCATGATGGCAGGCGTCGCCAACACCTGCGAGGTCTGCGAGGGCCGCCGCTACACCGACGACGTGCTCCGGTACACGCTGCTCGGCCTGAACATCGCCGACGTGCTGAACCTGCCGATCGCCGAGGCGGCGAAGGTCTTCACCTCCGGCAACGTGGGCAAGATCCTTGGGAGGCTGATGGACGTCGGCCTCGGCTACCTCAAGCTCGGCCAGCCGCTCTCCACTCTCTCCGGAGGCGAACGCCAGCGGATCAAGCTGGCGATCCGGATGGGCGAGGGGGCGGGGATCTATGTCCTCGACGAACCGACGACCGGGCTGCACATGGCCGACATCGACGCGATGCTCACCATGCTCGACCGGCTCGTTGAGCAGGGCAACTCGGTGATCGTGATCGAGCACTCGCTCGCCGTGATGACCCACGCCGACTGGATCATCGACATGGGGCCGGGTGCCGGGCACGACGGCGGGCTCGTCGTCTTCGAGGGCACCCCGGCCGAGCTGGCCGGCTCGGGCACGATGACAGGCGAGCACCTGGCGGCCTACCTCAAGGGGTGAGCCGTCACCGTGATCGGACGGCGGCTGTCGCGGTAGAGGGCCGCCGTGGCGACGACCGTTCCCGCTGCGCGCTCAACAGTGGCCCTCCGCCTAACCGACGGCCTCACGGGCGAAGGCCGTGTAGTCGGCAGGGTCGGTTCCCCAGGCGAGGGCGTTGTACCAGCGCGACCCGATGAGCGCGTCGTAGCCGGCGGCCCTGCCGTCGTAGGCGGCGCCGCTCACGGGCGGCTCAGGTAGGCGTAGCGGTGGTGCTCGGTGAACCCCTCGGCGTCGTACAAAGTTCGCGCGATCGTGTTGGACGCCTCGACCTGGAGGCCGAGGTGCCGCGCGCCGAGCCGGGACGCCTCGACGATCAGCGCGTGCAGCATCGCCCTGCCGTGGCCGAGCCCGCGCGCCGACTCCGCGACCTCGATGCAGCTGAGCACCGCCCACCGGTCGGCGACGCAGACGCGGCCGATCGCCACGTCCGAGATGCGCAGGTAGGACGCGGGCGCGGCGGTCACCTCGGCGAGTTGGTCCTCCCCCATGCCGGACAGACGGATCCACGCCTCGTCAGGCGCCTCGCCGCTCGCGTAGCCCACGCTCCCGGGCTGGGTTGCGTCGCGGATCATCACGACCGTCTCCTTTGCCGCGACGAACCCGGCGGCGAGCGCCTCCTCGAACGGTCGACCCCCGACGACCGCCTGCAGCTTCGCGGGGGCCTTCGACCAGCGCTCGACGGCCGCCGCCGCCTCCTCGAACGGAAGCTCGGGATCGCCGACGGCGAGCGCGGAGTTCGCCCGACCCGTCACTCCGCGCCCGGCCCGCAGGATCCAGCCGCCCAACCGCGCACGGCGCAGCCCCGGCCAGGTCCGGTCGAAGACCCGCTCGAGGCCGTCGGCATCCGAGGCAGGCAGCACGACCCGCTCCGGCACCTTGCGGACGCTCTCGACCTCTCCGCGCGGGATCCACACCTCGGCACGGTCCTCGGGGAGCACGACCATCCACTCGTCGTTTGCCGCGATCAGGTGTCCGACCACGTCACTCAGGGCGCCACCGTCGCGACGACGCCGGAGGCTGATCCGCTGCGTCTCGGCATCGGGGGCGGGAAGGAACCGGGGCTCGGCCATCTCAGGCGCGGGCGGCGGCGTAGGCGGGCCGGATCACCTCACGCACGATCGACTCGCGCTGATCGTGCGGCAGGAATGCGGCGCGCATCGCGTTGATCGTGGTCAGCTCGAGATCGTCCAGGTCCCAGTTGAACGTCTCCACCAGCCGCTCGTACTCGCGGGTCATGGTGGTGGCGCTCATCAGCCGGTTGTCGCAGTTGACGGTGACGTTGAAGCCGAGATCCTTGAGCAGTTCGACCGGATGGTCGGCCAGCTCGTCCGCGATGCCCGTCTGCAGGTTCGACGAGGGGGCCACCTCCAGCGGGATCCGCGCGTCGCGCACATAGGCGGCCAACCGGCCGAGCCGGGCCGACCCGTCCACGATCTCGATGTCCTCGACGATCCGCACGCCGTGGCCGAGCCGGTCGGCCCCGCAGACCTGCACCGCCTCCCAGATCGAAGGGAGGCCGAACGCCTCCCCCGCGTGGATGGTGAAGAACATGTTGTTGCGCTTGAGGAAGTCGAAGGCGGGTGCGAACCGCGAGGGCGGGAAACCGTCCTCGGCGCCGGCGATGTCGAACCCGCACACCGAGTCGTCGCGGTAGCGCAGGGCGAGTTCGGCGATCTCGAGGGTCGGCTCGGCGTGCCGCATCGAGGTGACGATCTGCCGGGCGACGATCTTGTTGCCCCTGCCTGCGGCCTCCCGCATGCCCTCGGCGAGGCCGTCGCGCACGGCCTCGACCGCCTCGTCGAGCGTGAGTCCATTCCTCAGGTGCTGTTCGGGCGCCCACCGCGCCTCGGCGTATACCACGCCGTCGGCGGCCTGGTCGACGACGAACTCGCGGGCGACGCGCCGGAGGTGCTCTGCCGTCTGCATGGCGGCGATGGTGTGATCGAACGTCTCCAGGTAACGAACGAGCGATCCGGAATCGGCGGCCTCGTAGAACCACGTCGCCAACTCCTCGGGCGTCTCCGCCGGGAGGGGGTGACCGGCCTCGGCGCAGTGCTCGAGTACCGTTGCAGGGCGCAGTCCTCCGTCGAGGTGGTCGTGCAGCGCGACCTTCGGCAGAGATCGGATCACGTCGGCACTGAGCATGCGGGTCACTTCCAGGGTCAGGGGTTCAGGTTCGAGGGGCCGAAGGCCTGCGGCAGCATCTCGGCCATCGTACGCAGACCCTCGGGGGTCTGCACCACGAGCTCGTCGCCGCCGTGCTCGTACAGCAGTTGGCGGCACCGCCCGCACGGGGTGATCAGCTCCCGGTCACCGTTGACACAGGTGAACGCCACGAGCCGCCCGCCGCCCGTGGCGACCAGGTCGGAGACCAGCCCGCACTCGGCGCACAGCGTGACGCCGTAGCCGGCGTTCTCCACATTGCAGCCGGTGACGATCCGGCCGTCGTCGACCAGAGCGGCCGCGCCCACCCGGTAGCCCGAGTAGGGCGCGTACGCCAGCACCTGGACGCGGTCGGCCTCCGCCTTGAGCCGGTCCCAGTCGATGTTCATCAGTGCGTCTTCACGAAGTGCATGCCGTCGGCAGCGGGTGCGCGCACGCGTCCGACGAGACCCGCGACGGCCACGATGGTTGCGATGTAGGGAAGCATCTCGATGAAGTCGCTCGGGATGGGCAGCTGCATCGGCTTGGTGGTCTGGGCCAGAGCGCGCAGGAAGCCGAAGAACAGCGCGGTCAGCGCGCCGAGGATCGGGTTCCAGCGACCCATGATGACGGCCGCGAGCGCGATGAAGCCGTTGCCCGCCGTCGGGTTGTTGTCCTGGAACGGGCCGACCGAACCGATGGTGAAGTAGGCGCCGCCGAGGCCCGCGAACACACCGCCGAGCAGCACGGCGGAGGCCTTCGTCCGGATCACGTTGATGCCGACGGTGTCGGCCGCGATGGGGTGCTCACCGACCGAGCGGACCCGCAGGCCCCACCTGGTCTTGTAGAGCAGGAACCACACGAGCGGGATCGACAGGAACGCCATGTAGGTCAGGGGGCGCAGGTTGAACAGGATCGGGCCGAAGAACGGGATCTGGTCGAGCAGCGGGATCGCGACAGGCAGCATCGGCTGGACGTTGGCGTAGGCCGCCATGTCCTTTGCGACGAGCTGCTGGTAGACGAACCCGGTCAGGCCGCTCGCAAGCACGTTGATCACCACGCCGATGATGACGTGTTCGACGAGGTAGCGAAGCGTGAACACGGCGAGCACACCGGCCATCAGGAGCCCGGCGAGCGCCGCCGCCACGAGCCCGGCGATGAACGACTGCGTCATCGAGAAGGTCAGCGAGGCGGCGAAGGCCGCCGTGAGGAACATGCCCTCGATCGCGATGTTGACCACGCCCGCGCGCTCAGCGAGCACGCCGCCGAGCACGCCGAAGAACAGCGGCGTGGCGTACTCGAGGGTGAGGTTCAGCTGGCTGGTCAGGGTGAACGGAAGCTCGGAGCTTGCCGCTACCCAGGCGAGGAAGCCGACGAGAAGGGCGACGCCCGCCACGAGACCGGCGAGGGTGCGGGCCCACTTCGGCAGCTTGCCGGAGAGGATCGCGACCCCGGAGGCGATGACCAGGATCGCGCACACCAGCACCGTCGCGGTGCCTGGGAGATGGATCTCGGGCAGCTTGACCTCGGCGAACGCGTCGGACAGGGCGATCACGCCCTCCTTGTGCACCGTGAACGCCATCCAGAACAGCACGAGGCCGACGATGGTGACGAGGCTGCCGGTCGCGATGCGCTGCGAGCGGGCCTGGGGAGACTCGACGACCTCGGGGGCCGCGATCTCGGGGGTGATCAGGACGGTTTCGCTGCTCATGCCTCGGCCACCTTCGCAACGGGGACTGACTGGTTCTTCACCTTGCGTTCCTTCAGGAAGGGCATCACCGAAGCCACGAAGGCGGGCGCGGCGACGAAGAGCACCACGAGCGCCTGGATGAGGTCGGTGAGTTTGTCGGGCGTCTCAGCCATCGTCACCATGGTGCGGCGGGAGGCCTTGAGGGCGCCGAACAGGAGTCCGGCGAGGATCACGCCGACGGGGTGCGAGCGGCCGAGCAGCGCGACGGTGATCGCGTCGAAGCCGAGGGTTCCGATGATCGCGCCCGTCATCTGCGGCGGGCTACCGGTCAGCACGTCGGGCGCGGTCACCATCATGACGCCGCCGAGTCCGGCGAAGGAGCCTGCCATCGCCATCGTGATCACGGTGATGTTGGGCACGCTCGCACCGGCGACCGCGGCCGCGTTGGGGTTGAGGCCGATGGCCTGGAGGTTGATGCCGAACTTGGTGCGCTCGAGGATCCACCAGACGACGGCGGCCGCGATGATCGAGATCAGGAAGCCGAGGTGCAGGCTCGTCCCGGCGACCCGCGGCATGGTGGCGCTCCACTCGAGCACGGGCGAGATCGGGTCGTTGCGGCCCGAAGCCTGGAAGGCCGGCTGCAGCATGGCGTAGGCGAGCAGGCTGGTCGCCACGTAGTTCATCATGATGGTCAGGATCACCTCGTGGGCACCGGAGCGGGCCTTGAGGATGCCGACGATGCCGCCCCAGACGGCGCCCGCGAGCATGCCGACGATGATCACGAGCGGCAGGTGCAGGAACAGCGGAAGCCCCTTGACCGTGAAGCCGACGTAGGCTGCGCAGAGCGCGCCCATCATCGCCTGGCCCTGGGCACCGATGTTGAACAGCCCGGCGCGGAAGGCGACCGCAACCGCGAGGCCGGCGCAGATCAGGGGTGCGGCCTCACGGGTGGTGTTGGTGATGGCGGAGACCGAGCCCACCGACCCGACCCACATCGCGTGGAAGGTGCGCGCGATCTTGTCCCAGGACGCGGCGAGCGCATCGCCCGGGCGCGAGAAGAAGTAGGCCCACTTGGATGACACCTCGGCGTCGGCGATCACCATGATCACCGCGCTGACGACGAAGGCCAGAAGCAGGGAGGCGATGGTGATGATGGTCGAGGTCACCCATGCCGGACGCGGCTGGATGCGCTTGTCACTCATTGGTGCTGCCTTCCTGGACGGTTGCGACGGCGTCGTCGTAGCTGACGCCCGCCATCATGAGGCCGAGCACGTCGCGGGGTGTGTCCGGGTCGACGATCCCGACGATCCGGCCGCGGTACATCACGGCGATCCGGTCAGCCAACGACTCGACCTCCTCGAGCTCGGTCGAGACGATCAGCACGGCGGTGCCCCGGTCGCGCTCGGCGACGATGCGCTTGTGCAGGAACTCGATCGCCCCGACGTCGACGCCACGGGTCGGCTGGGAGGCCAGCAGCAGCGTCAGGGGGCGGGAGAGCTCACGCGCAAGGACGACCTTCTGCTGGTTGCCGCCCGACAGTGACTTCACCGGCTGGGTGTAGGAGCTGGAACGGATGTCGAACTCCTCGATCCTGGCCTTTGCGTTCTCCGCAATCGCGCGGAGGTCGAGCGAGCCGAAACGGGAGTAGGCGTCGAGGTTGTCGAGCACGAGGTTCTCGGCGATCGAGAACTCGCCAACGAACCCGTCGCGGTGACGGTCCTCGGGAACGTAGCCGAGACCGGCCTTGATGGTGCGCGCAGGCTTTGCCGTCGTGATGTCGACCCCGTCGAGGGTGACCGTGCCCGAGACCGGCATCGTCGTGCCGAGGATGGCCTCGGACAGCTCGGTCTGGCCGTTTCCCTGGACGCCGGCGATGCAGACGATCTCGCCGCCGCGCACGGTGAGGCTGAGGTCGTCGACGGCGACGGCGCCGGACGCGTTGGCGACGGTCAGCCCGTCGATCACGAGGCGCTCCGCCCCGGGTTTCGCCTCCTCCTTGTCCACCTGGAGTAAGACCGAACGGCCGACCATCATGGCGGCGAGCTCGCCCTCCGAGGTGCCGGGCTCGGCCTCACCGACGACCTTTCCGCGGCGGATGACCGTGATGTCGTCTGCGACCTCGCGGACCTCGCGGAGCTTGTGGGTGATGAAGACGATTGCCCTTCCCTCATCGCGCAGGGACTTCATGACGAGCATCAGCTCGTCGATCTCCTGCGGGGTGAGCACTGCGGTGGGCTCGTCGAAGATCAGGTAGGTGGCGTCGTTGGCGAGGGCCTTGAGGATCTCGACGCGCTGCTGGATGCCGACGGGGAGGTCCTCCACGAGGGCGTCGGGGTCGACGTCGAGCTTGTAGCGTTCGCTCAGCTCGCGGACCTTCCTTCGTGCGCTATTGAGGTCGAGCACGCCTGCCCTGCTCGGCTCGTGGCCGAGCACCATGTTCTCGAAGACGGTGAACACGGGGATCAGCATGAAGTGCTGGTGGACCATGCCGATGCCCGCCGCCATGGCCTGCTTCGGGTTGGTCAGGGTGAGCGTGCGATCGCCCAACTTGATCTCGCCCTCGTCGGGCTCGAGCAGTCCGAACAGGATGTTCATCAGGGTCGACTTGCCCGCCCCGTTCTCGCCGAGGAGGCAGTGGATGCGGCCCGGCACGATGTCGAGGGAGATGGAGTCGTTCGCGGTGAGCGAGCCGAATCGCTTGGTGATGCCGTTGAGCGACAGCACCTCTGAGCCAGTTTTCACCTCAGGTTCTGTGGTGGTGGTCACAGGGAATGCCCTCCTTCGGCGGCGTGGGGTCAGCGTAGCGGTTTCGCACGGCCCGCGCCGGGCAGATAGATGGGAGGAGGGGCGCTGATTTCAGCGCCCCTCCTCCGCTCGGTGTTACCGGTTATCAGGCGGGCTGTGCCGGCGACTTGATCGTGATCTTGCCGCTGATGATGTCGGCCTTGATCTGATCGAGTTCGGCCTGGAGGCCCTCCGGCATCTTCGACTCGAAGTCGTGGAACGGGGCGAGCCGCGCTCCACCGTTCTCCAGCGTGCCGACGTAGGGATCGGAGCTGAACTCGCCGTCCATGGCGGCCTTGATGGCCTCGAACACCGCGACGTCCATGGCCTTCACGACCGAGGTGACGATCTGCGGGCCGTACTGCGGGAGGGAGACGTAGCCGTCGGTGTCGACCCAGATGGCGTTGACCTTGCCACCGGACTCCTTGGCGGCCTGCAGCGCGCCCTCACCGGCGGGGCCGGCGACGGGCATGATGATGTCGGCGCCCTGGGCGATCAGCGTCGAGGCGGTGTTCTTGCCGCCGGGGATGTCGCCGAAGGGGTTGTTGCCGCCGACGAACTGGCCGTCCTGCGCTGCGGTGTCCCAACCGATGACCTTGACGTCCTTGCCCTTGGCCTCGTTGTAGTAGGCCACGCCCTCAGCGAAACCGTCCATGAAGATGGTCACTGTGGGGTACTTGGCGCCACCGAAGGTTCCGACGGTGCCGCTGGTGCTCATCGCCGCGGCCGCGTAACCGGCCATGAAGGCGGGCTGGGCGGTGTTGAAGATGAGGCCCTTCGCGTTGTCGACGCCCTCGAAGGAGTCGTGGTCGACGATGATGAAGTCGACGTCGGGGTTCTGCTTCGCGGCGGCTTCGGTGGCGCTCGCGAGGGCGAATCCGACGGTGATGATGGCGTTGCACTTGGCGTCGACCATCGACCGGACGTTCTGGGCGTACTCGGCCTCGGCGTTGGACTCGATCTGCTTGGTCTGGATACCGAGCTCGTCCTGGGCCTTGATCATGCCGGCGTGGGCCGTCTCGTTGAACGAGTTGTCGTCGAAGCCGCCGAAGTCGGAGACCATGCAGGCGAGGAAGTCGGAAGCTTCGCCGCCGGTTCCCGCGGTCTCGCTGGCAGCGGCAGACGGATCGGTCGCCGCCGAGGTTTCGGCCGTCGCGTCGGGCGACGTGGTGGTGGTGCTCGGCGGCTCGGCACAGCCGGCCAGCGCGAGGGCAGAGGCGCTGGTCAGCGCCAGCATGCTCAGCAGGGACTTCTTCACGAAGGATCCTCCTTGGAAATGGCTTTGGGCAACGATGACCATACCGCCCAGTTGTCCGGAACGTGGACTCGGCCCCTTGATCGTTACAGATCCGCAACAATGCGCTCCCCGAGGCGGCAGCCTCCGACCCGCGAAGGGCCTTCTCAGACAACCTGACGCACGAGGGCTCCCGCCGAGCGGATCATCCCCATCGTCTGCTGTCGCCAGTCGATCTCCTGGCCCCGGTAGGGCCCGGTCGCGAGCGAGATCACCACGGCCGCCGCACGCAGCCGCAGCTCGACCGGGTCCACGCGTTGGTCGAAGACGGGCACCCAGCGGGCGAGGATGTCGCGCACCTTGGTCTCCTGCTCCCGGTTCATCCGCTGGATGGTGGACAGGTGACCGATCAGGCAGGCGAGGTCGTCGGCCCTGCGCCCGGGGCCGATGGTGTCGACGTCGAGCATGCCCACGACACGCCCACCCGCCACGCGCAGCTGGCCCTCATGGAAGTCCCCGTGGGTCGGCTCGTTGCCCAGCGGATACTGGGCCAGGCCGCTGGTGATCTGGTTGGTGAGCCAGTTGAGCTCATCCGCCAGCTCAGGCAGCGTCGCCGAGACCATCCGGGCGTAGTGGCCCACCGCGTCCGACCAGGGCGGTCGGCGCTCGAGGCCTGCCACCGCGGGCGGCATGGCGTCGAGCAGGGAGATCAGGTCCTCCGGGCGGCACGGGTCGCCCGGCTCGAAGAGCGCGCGCGCCATCGCCATGCCCGGCAGTTCACGGGTGACCATCAGGTGGTCCGGGGTGGTCAGCGCGACCTCCGGGGCGGGCAGCCCGGCGTCGCGCAGCAGCGTGTGCTTGTTCAGGACGTCCTCGAACAGCCGCTCGCGCAGCACCTTGACGTAGAACACCTCGTGAGGGTCGTTGACCACCACCTTGACGACCGCGCGGCGGCGGGGACGATACGCGATCATCGACAGCGAGAGCTGCTCCGCGGTGACCGGGCGCGCCAGCACCGAGCCGGCGTTCAGCGTCTCGGCCATCCGGTCCGGGAAGGCGGCACGGGGCAGTCCGAGCAGGTCGGGGTCGTTCGGGTACAGCCACACGGCGACGCGGCGGTGGCCGTCCTCGAAGATCTCCGCCCGCTCATCGCTCGGCACGAGCTCGCCGATCCGGGCGCTGACCCCGAGCAGTTCGGTACGCTCGCCGTGCGGCCACAGGATCTGCGCCACATAGGTGGCGGTCGTCGACTGCTCGGGGGCGGCGTCGACGTGGTCGAGCGACCAGCTGAGCAGCTGACCGCCCTGGTGGTCGACAGCGGCGCGCAGCAGCGGCTCGACCCGCGGCCCGGTCAGGAGCCGGGCGCCGTCGTCAGGCATCGTCCTCGCCTTCCAGGATCGGCTCGCGGCGCAGCGCGAACCAGGAGGCCCGGCGCCCGTCGACCGCGCTGACCTCGAGGGTGAAGCGCGCGTGCGGCCCCTCGGGGTTCTCCTCGGGCTGGAGGCTGAAGGTCGTCGTCGAGCCGAGGGCAGGCACCTGACCGGACTCGGCCATGAAGAAGCCGGCGACCGTGTCGTAGGGTCCCTCGGGCATGACGTAGCCCGTGAGTTCGGCGAACTCCTCGATGGTGGTCAGCCCGTCGACCTCGTCGACCTCACGACGGGCGGCGTCGTCGTCCTTGTCGTACTCATCTGTGATGTCGCCGACGAGCTCCTCGACGAGGTCCTCGATGGTGACGATGCCCGCCGTGCCGCCGTACTCGTCGCGCACGATCGCCATGTGGGCACGGGCGCTGCGCATCGAGGAGAGGGCACGCAGAATCTTGACCGTCTCCGGGAGGAAGAGCACCTCGCGCACGAGCGAGCGCACGTCCCCGTCGCGGGCAGCGCCCTCGACGTCCATCAGGTCGCGCACGTGGATGAAACCGAGGATCCGGTCGTTCGACCCGTCGGTCACCGGGTAACGCGAGTGCGGGGCACCTCGTACCTCGCGGTAGGCCGTGCCGATCGGCATGTCGGCGGGCAGGAAGTCCACCTCGGTGCGGGGGACCATCACCTCGCGCAGCGACCGCTCCCCCGCGTCGAAGACCTCATCCACGATCGAGCGTTCCTCGAGGCCAAGCGTTGAGGAGCTCGAGACCATGGCACGCAGCTCCTCGTCGCTGACCTGGTCCTTAGCCTGCGACGGGTCGCCGCCGAGGAGCCGGACGAGGAAGTTGGTCGAGATGTCGAGGAACCAGATCAGCGGCCGGGCGAGGGTGGCGATGCCGGAGACGAGCGGGGCGAGTCCGAGCGCGAAGGCCTCAGCACGCTGCATGGCGAGCCGCTTCGCGGTCAGCTCACCGATGACGATCGAGAAGTAGGAGATGATCACCGTGACCAGCACGAGGGCGCCGGGCGCTGCCACGGACTCCGGCACTCCCCACCCGATGAGCACCGGCGCGATGGCCTCCGCGATCGTGGCACCGCCGAATGCAGCGGAGAGCATGCCAGAGACGGTCACGCCGATCTGCACGGCTGACAGGAAGAGGTTCGGGTTGCTGGTCAGCCGCTCGATGGCCCGTCCGCGCTTGCCCTTGGTTGCGAGCTGCTTGACCTGGCTCTCGCGCAGCGTCACCATCGCCATCTCCGCGGCGGCGAAGGTGCCGCCGATCAGGATGAAGACGAAGATGAGAGCTATGTCGCCCCACACGGGTGTCAGTGCCCCTTACCGGAAGATGACGGTGCGGTCGTCGTCGGCAAGCACCCGGTGTTCGGCGAACAGGCGCACGGCCTCGGCGAGGGTCTGCGACTCCTGGGCCTGGCCCTTGCGCATGAGCTTCGAAACGCTCATCGTGTGGTCGACGCGGACCACGTTCTGCTCGATGATCGGGCCCTCGTCAAGGTCGCTCGTGACGAAGTGGGCCGTTGCGCCGATCAGCTTCACGCCGCGGGTGTGGGCCTGGCGGTAGGGGTTGGCGCCCTTGAAGCCCGGCAGGAACGAGTGGTGGATGTTGATCGCCCGCCAGGCGAGGAACTCGCACAGCCCGGGGCTGAGGATCTGCATGTAACGCGCGAGCACGACCAGTTCGATGCCCTCCTCCTCGACGACGCGACGCACCTGCGCCTCGAAGTCGGCCTTCGTCTCCGGGGTGACGGCGTGGCTCTCGAACGGCACCCCGTAGAACGCGGCCATCGGCGAGAGGACGTCGTGGTTGGCCATGATCCTGGCCACGTCGATCGGGAGTTCGCCTCCCTGCCAGCGGAACAGCAGGTCGTTGAGGGCGTGGCCCGCCTTGGAGGCGAGCAGCAGCGTCCGCACGGGACGCTCGGCGTCATCGACCCTCAGCCGCGCCCCGAAGCCGTCTGTCGCCTCGCGCACGGCACGTTCAAGACCCTCGGCCTCTGCGCCCTCGACGGCGATGCGCGTGAAGAACCTGCCCGAATCGGGAGAGGAGAACTGCTGCAGTTCGGTGATGTTGCCGCCGACGGCGACGATCGCCCCGGTGATGGCGTGGACGATCCCCGGTCGGTCGGGGCAGTCGAGGGTCACTACGAGCTGCGGCATGGGCGCAATGCTAGCGCCACCCTCCACGGGCACCCTGCATCACCGAAGGAGGGTGAGCTTCGACGGAATCGGCCGGTTCTGCGGTCGCGAGGCGCTATCGTGCACCGGGTGCGCAGCGTTGCGCACTCAGAAAGCACCACCCGCATGTCCGATCCACTAGTGGAAAACCCCAGGCCAAGCATCGATTCACAGGACTTCCACCGGGTCGCCGCCACGGCGAACCTGCCGTCGATCCTGTACTCGCTGTACTGGAAGCGGTTCTCCACCGCGGGCGCCGTGTGGTCGATCTTCGGCGGCCTGATCACCGCCGTGGTGCTGATCATCTTCTCCCCCGCCGTCTCCGGCGTGCCCACCGCGATGTTCCCGAACGTGGACTTCGCCCTGTTCCCGGTCGACACCCCGGCCATCGTGTCAGTGCCCGTCGGGTTCTTCCTCGGCTGGCTCGGCTCCGTCCTCAAGCCCGATGGCGGCAAGTTCGCCGACCAGGCCCCCGAGATGGAGGTCCGCTCGATGACCGGTGGAGGCGCGGAGGCCGCGCTCGACCACTGAGCCAGACGTGGAAGCGGCCCGCCCCGGATCAGGGCGGGCCGCTTTTCACGGTGCGTGTCGGCTCAGATGAGTCCGAGCTCGGTGACGGCGTTGCGTTCGTCGACCAGCTCGGCGACCGAGGCGTCGATCTTCGAGCGGGAGAAATCGTTGAGCTCGAGGCCCTGGACGATCTCGTACTTCCCGTCCTTGACGGTGCAGGGGAACGACGAGATGAGGCCCTCGGGGACGCCGTAGGAGCCGTCGGACGGCACGGCCATCGAGACCCAGTCGCCCTCGGGAGTGCCTAGCACCCAGTCGCGCATGTGCTCGACGGTGGCGTTGGCTGCGGAGGCCGCAGACGAAAGGCCGCGGGCCTCGATGATGGCCGCTCCGCGCTTGGCGACGGTCGGGATGAAGGTCGACTCGATCCAGGCCTGGTCGTCGACCAGCTCGGCGGCGTTCTTGCCGTCGACCAGCGCGTTGAACAGGTCGGGGTACTGGGTGGCCGAGTGGTTGCCCCAGATGGTCATGTGCGAGATCGCGTTGACCGATACGCCGAGCTTCTGCGCGAGCTGCGTCAGCGCGCGGTTGTGGTCGAGGCGGGTCAGCGCGTTGAACTGCTCGACCGGGATGTCGGGCGCGTTCTTCGAGGCGATCAGGGCGTTCGTGTTGGCCGGGTTGCCGGTCACGAGCACCTTGACGTCATCGGCGGCCACCTCGTTGAGGGCCTTTCCCTGGGCAGTGAAGATCGCGCCATTGGCAGAGAGCAGGTCGCCGCGCTCCATGCCTGCCTTGCGCGGCATGGCGCCGACCAGCATGGCCAGGTTCACCCCGTCGAAGACCTTCTTCGGGTCGTCGCCGATCTCGATGTTGACGACGTTGCCGAACGCGCAGTCGTCGAGCTCCATGACGACGCCCTCGAGCGCCTTGAGCGCGGGCGTGATCTCCAGCAGGCGCAGTTCGATGGGGCGATCGCCAAGCAGCGAGCCGCTCGCGATGCGGAACAGCAGGCTGTAGCAGATCTGGCCAGCGGCGCCGGTGACGGCGATCTTGACGGGAGCCTCAGTGCTCACTTGATTTCCTCTCATAGGGATCCGTGAGGCTGACTCTACCCCCCGTCACCCGGCGCGGCACTTCGAGGGTCGCTCACCGCTCACCCCGGATTGAGCAGCGGCTCAGATGACCTTGAGCACCATCTTCATGACCTCGATCGCGACCACGACGGCCAGCCAGGCAATCAGCGTGATCGTCATCCAGCCGTCGCGGACGAACTTGCGCAGCTTCTCCAGCACCCCTTCGGAGACGTAAAGGTTGCCCTCGAGGATGTTCCAGTGGGTCATGGACCAGAAGACGAAGGTGGTGGAGACGGTCACGGTGAGGCACCAGGGGCACAGCGCTCCGATCACGAACGTCGACTGGAACAGCAGCCAGTAGGCGAAGATCACTCCGAGCAGGTAGACCACGTTGGCCGTGAACATGAACCACTTCGGGAAGCGCACCTTGCACAGCGAGGCGACGGCGATCGTCATCACCACGGGCTCCGAGATCATCCCCAGGAAGGCGTTGGGAAACCCGAAGACCTGCGCCTGCCAGGAGAGTCCCACCTTCGAGCAGCTCAGCCACACGGCGACATCGCAGGCCAGCGACTGGTCCGGGTTCTCCGCGAGCTTGATCGCGTCATAGCTGAGCACGAAGGAGGCCACGAGGCTGATCACCGCGAACAGCAGCATCTCGCCGAACAGGATGTACCTCGTGCGGTCCGAGGGCATGGGGCGTGGGTCGACGGCCGCGGCGTCGCCCTCGGCGGTCTCACCTGGCGCTTCAGTCTGCATGGCGCAATCCTAAACACCCACCCCCAAGCGCCCAACGTGGGCTGACTGGAACGGATGCGCCCTAGGCTTGTCCGGTGACATACCCGCAGCAGCAGTTCCCACCTCCGGGCGGGGCCAATCCGTCCGGGCAGGCTCCGTACGGGCGCTCACCCGTGCAGTTCCCGGCGCCCGCGCCGAAGCCGTGGCACCGGCGAAAGGAGCAGGCCTTCGTCGTTCCGCTGATCGTGGTGATCCTCGGCGGCCTCGGCACCCTCCTCGGCATGGTGATCGTCCTGTTCCGACCCGTCCTGATCTCCATGATCGCGGTGCTCGTCTTCTCCGTTGTCGCCGCGTTGGGCTTCTGGTTCCTGCGCTGGCTCGACCGATGGGAGCCCGAGCCGCCGATGTTCCTGATGGGGGCCTTCCTCTGGGGCGCAGGCGTCTCGGCCTTCGTCAGCGGCATCGTCAACACCGTCGTGCTCGGCTCGACCGGTTCGTTCGAGGCGACCACGCGCATCTCCGCGCCCCTGATCGAGGAGTCGACGAAGGCCCTGTTCCTGGTCGTGCTGCTGCTGAGCTCCAAGCGGGCCCGGGCCGAGTTCAACTCGCTCACCGACGCCATCGTCTACGGCGGCATGGTGGGGCTCGGCTTCTCGTGGATCGAGAACATCAGCTACGCCCTCGGCCCGGAGACCGCCTCCGAGAGCCTGCAGGTCCTGGTCGTCCGGTTGCTGCTTGTGGCCTTCCTGCACCCGATCCTCACCATCATCGCCTCGATCGGCATCTGGTTCGGCTTCCGCGCACCGGGCGTCATGCGCCTCGTCTGGCCCGTGGCCGGATGGTGCCTGGCGGTGTTCCTGCACTGGGTGCACAACAGCTCGTACCAGCTCTTCGGCGACACCGGTTCCCTCGTCACCGCGGGCATCGAGATCCTCGTGGTCACCGGCCTGATCGTGATCGGGGTGCTCTCGAGGAAGGGCGAGCAGGCCGCCGTCCAGCGGCAACTGCCGGTGCTGGTGCACTTCGGCTGGATCACGGCGAGCGAGGCGGGCTGGCTGGCCGATCTCTCCTCCCGCAAGGCGGTGCTCTCCCGCACGAACGGGGATGAGCGCAGGGCGCTCAGCGAGTTCATCCAGAACACGACCGAGCTGGCCCTCGTGCGGGAGAGGCTCGACGCCGACCAGTCAGCTCGCCCGCCGAGCGAACTGCTGCAGACCCATAAGCAGCTGGTCGACCTTGTGGTGGTGCGACGCACGCAGGCCGCCCAGCTGCTCGGCCAGGGCGGGCCCTGGCAGCCGATGACGCCCCGTCCGGGCGACAACTGGGGAACGATGCCCTACCCGGGCTGACCCCCGAACAGTTCCGCGATCGAGGGATGCGCGGCGACGTACCCGTCGAGCAGGGCGCGCCCCAGCCGGGGCGAGTCGACGAGCGGGTGCATGGAGAACCCGATCCAGGCCTGCCGCGCGTCGCCTGTCGCGGCCGCGGTGGCGATGGCCTGCTCCGATCCACGGAGCCTTGCCATGATGCCGAGCTGGCTCAGCTCGAGCGGCGCGACCGGCAGCGGATGCACGCCCTCCGCATCGACCACGCAGCCGACCTCGATCACCACGTCGTCGGGCAGTTCAGGCACGATCCGGCCGTGCGCTCCTCCGTTGGCGACGTCGAGGATCATCCGCTCCGGTCGTCCGGTGGCGAGCGCGTTCATCAGCCTGAGCGCCACCTCCTGGTACCCGCCGCCCGCGACGTCCTCCTCGCGGCGCTCCTCGTCGGACTCACGGGCCTCTGCCATGTAGGTGGCCTCGCGTTCGTGCAGTGCCGTGCTCCAGGTCTCCCCCGGCCCGTCCGATTCGGCGACCCGGCGGTAGAACTCCTCCTGCTGGCGCGCGAGGTACTGCCCGCGCGTCTCGTCGGCCTCGAGGATGTGCTCGACGGCCTCGTCGGTGCGCCAGTAGTAGTACAGGTACTCGTTGGGAAGGGCGCCGATGGCGCGGACGAAGTCCTTCCCGATCACGCGCGCCTCTTCGATCTGATCGAGCAGCGCCTCGTCGTCGAGCACGTCGGGGAGGCGGTCGACGCCGTCGATGGTGACCGAGCGAAGCCAGCCGAGGTGGTTGAGCCCGATGTAGTCGTAAGAGACGCGCTCCTGCTCGTGTTCAAGCGAGACGCCGAGCACGCGGGAGACGCGGCGCACCAGGCCGATCGGGGTGTCGCAGATGCCCACGACGCGGTTGCCGAGGAACTCGCGCATGGCCTGGGTGACGATGCCTGCCGGGTTGGTGAAGTTGATCGTCCAGGCACCGGGCGCGACCTCCGCGATGGTCCTGGCGATCTCGCGCATCACGGGGATGGTGCGCAGCGCGTAGGCGAGGCCGCCGGGGCCGATGGTCTCCTGGCCGAGCAGGCCGAGTTCGAGCGCGACCCGCTCGTCGGCGATGCGCCCCGCGGTGCCGCCGACACGGATGGCCGAGAAGATGAAGTCGGCCCCCTCGAGGGCCTGGCGCAGGTCCGTGGTGAAGCCGACGGCGGGCGGATTGTCGAAGCCGGCCGCGTGTTCACCGACGACGCGTTCGATCGCGCCGAGCCGGTGCTCGGAGTTGTCGTAGAGCACGACCTCGTCGATGTTGACGGCGGGGGCGCCGTCGACGGCGAGCGCGTTGCCCGCCACCGCGTCGTAGACGAGGGGGACCCGGAAGCCACCGCCTCCGAGAATCACGAGCTTCATGAAACCACTACCTCCACAGGCGAGTCGTCGGGCAGTTGCAGCTGTCCGGTTGTCAACGGCCGATCGGTGATCAGGCCGGCGAACCGGGAAACGGGGGCGATCTCGAGGAAACCCGTCCCGGGGAACTTGTTGTGGTCGACAAGCAGCCACGACCGGGTGGCGATGTCGATCATGGCGCGCTTGACGGGGACCTCGCTCGGGGTGGAGTCCAGTACGGCGCCGTCGGCGCGCACCCCGGCCGAGCCGAGGAAGGCGACGTCGACGCGCACCTGCCGCAGGCACGATTCGGTCAGCACCCCGACCATCGAGTGGTAGCTGGGGCGCAGCACCCCTCCCATCACGATCAGGTCGACCCCGGGCGCGTCGGCCAGTTCGCGGACGACGGCCAGGGAGGCGGTCACGACCGTGATCTCCCGGTTGCGCAGGTAGGAACACATGGAGAATACGGTGGTGCCGATGTCCATGGCCACGACGTCTCCGTCCTTGACCAGCTTCGCGGCGGCGCGGGCGATGGAGCGCTTCTCGCTCGGCTCTTGGCTCGCGACCACGTCGAACGCGGAGGCGTCCACCTCGGCGCGCACCCCGCGTGGGCGGCACGCGCCGCCGCGGACCCGTTCCACGAGCCCGCTGTCCGCAAGAAGGTCGAGGTCGCGGCGCACCGTGGCCTCCGAGACACCCAGCGTCTTTGCCAGTTCCGGCACCGAGGCCGATCCCTGGCGGAGGATCAGTTCGGTAGTCCGGCGCTGGCGCACATCCGTCAGCATGCGTCAGACACTACAGCGATTTCTGAGCATGAAAGAAAAAATGTGAGCATTCGCGCGCAAAACATGGCAGAATCTCCCTCACGCAGTAAGTCAAGGAGGACCCATGTCGCTTCGACCCTTTTCACGCCGCAGTTTCGTTCTCGGTGCCGCAGGCGTCACCGGGCTGGGCGTGTTGTCGGCCTGTGCTCCAGGAGAGGAAGCACCGACCGACGCACCCGCTGGTAGCCCCAGCGCCGTCGAATCCAAGGACCCGAGCCAGCTCGGTGACATCACGCTCGTCGTCTGGGACCAGGAGGTCCGCGGCAGCCAGAACGACGCCCTGGAGGCGCTTAACAAGGCGTTCCAGGACAAGTACCCCAACATCAAGATCGAGCGAAAGAGCCAGTCGTTCGACGACCTGAAGGCCCAGGTCTCGCTCGCCCTGAGCGGCAACGACGTGCCCGACGTCGTGCAGGTCAACAACGCCCGCGCGGACATGGGCCAGTTCGTCAAGGCCGGTCAGCTAACCGACCTCAGCCCCTACGCGACCACCTACGGCTGGGAGGACCGCTTCCCCACCTCGGTTCTGTCGAAGGTGCGCTACAGCGCCGACGCCACGACGTTCGGCGAAGGCAACCTCTACGGCCTCCCCCAGACGGGCGAGATCGTCGGCATCTTCTACTCGCAGAAGAAGCTCGACTCGCTCGGCCTGAAGGTGCCCACCACGTGGGACGAGTACTTCGAGCAGCTCGACGCCGCGCTCGCCAAGGGTGAGCAGCCCATGGTGCTCGGCAACGTCGACAAGTGGCCCGCCCTGCACGTCTTCGGGCCGCTGCAGGCCAAGTACGTCACCCCCGAGGAGATCGTCAAGCTCGGCATGGGCAACGCGGGCGCCTCGTGGACGGACGACGCGAACAAGCAGGCGATGACCCAGTTCGCGGACTGGGGAGCCAAGAAGTACTTCGGATCCTCCCCCAACGGCACCGACTACGACGCGGCCTGGAACGACTTCACGAAGGGCACCGGCGTGTTCCTTCCCGGCGGCTCCTGGCTCGGCACCGACATGGAGGCCGTGATGGGCGAGGACCTCCACTTCATCGCTCCCCCGCCCGCGGTGGACGGCAAGCTCGCCACCACCGGCGGAACGGGCATCCCGTTCTCCATCCCGGCAAAGGCCAAGAACGTCGACGCGGCCGCCGCCTACATCGACTTCATCACCACCTCCGACGCGATGAAGCTGATCGCCGAGAACGGCGGCTTCCCCGTCCTCGACACCGCCGCGCTCGCACCCGAGAAGGGCGTCCAGAAGGAGATCTTCGAGGCGTTCGACAAGGTCTCCCAGGAGGGCACCCTGCTGCCGTACCTCGACTACGCGACCCCGTCGTTCTCCGACACCGCGGGCCAGGGGCTGCAGGAGGTCCTCGGCGGCCAGCGCTCGCCTGAGGACGTCCTCGGCGACTTCGAGGCCGACTACAAGGAGTTCACGGGACAGTGAGTTTCACGGCGCGGAAGCGGCGGGAAGCGCCCTCGGCAGTGGTCCGCGGGCGCTTCACGCCCTACCTCTACCTGCTCCCGGCCTTCCTCGTCTACGCCGCGTTTCTGCTCTACCCGCTGATGCGGGCCGCGCAGTTCTCGCTGTACGACTGGCCGGGCTTCGGCCCGTCGACGTTCGTCGGGCTCGGCAACTACGTCGACCTGTTGAGCGACCGCCGCTTCCTCGCCGCGATCTCACATGCCTTGATCCTGATCATCTTCTACTCGATCCTGCCGCTTGTCGTCGGCCTCGTCCTCGCGGCGATCCTGCGCAGGGGGAAGGTCCGCGGCCTCGCTTTCTTCCGGGTCGTCATCTTCATGCCCCAGGTCATCGCGCTGGTTGTTGTGGCCGTTGCCTGGTACCAGATCTACGCGCCGAACGGGTTCCTGAACAGGGCCCTCTCCGCGATCGGGCTCGACGAACTGACAAGGGGCTGGCTCGGCGATCCGAACTTCGCGCTCCCCGCCGTCGGCATGGTCGGGTTCTGGCTGCAGACCGGCCTCGTCATGCTGCTGCTGCTGGCAGGCATGGGCCGGATCCCCAACGACCTCTACGAGGCGGCGCGACTGGACGGGGCCGGGCCCGTCTCGGAGTTCTTCGCCATCACGCTGCCGAGCGTCAAGGCCGAGATCACCACCGCGCTCGTGCTGACCATCATCGCCGCGCTCAAGACCTTCGACCTCGTCTACGTCACCACAGGAGGCGGACCGGGGACGGCGACGACCGTGCCGAGCTATGAGGTCTACAACCGGGCGTTCAACCTGAAGGAGGTCGGCTCGGCCTCCGCGGTCGCCGTCGTCCTGACGGTGCTCGTCTTCCTGATCAACGTCGTCGTCTCGCGCATCGGGGAGGAGAAGCGATGAAGGTCTCCGCCGCTGAGCGCACACTCAACTACGTCATCCTTTCCATCTTCGCGCTGTACGCGATCTTCCCGATCATCACCATCGCCATCACCGCGCTCGGCCCGAAGATCGGGGTCACCGTCGAAGGCCTCCACTTCGAGAACTTCGTCGAGGCGTGGCAGCTCGGCCAGTTCGGCTCTGCCCTGACCAACTCGGTGCTTGTCGCGCTGCTGGTGGTCAGCGTCGCGCTCGTCCTGTCGATCCTGGCCGGCTACGCCTTCGGGACCATGCGGTTTCCCGGTTCGACGCTGCTGTTCTACCTCTTCCTGCTCGGCATGATGGTGCCGGCCGAGGCCATCGTGATCCCGCTGTTCTTCGATCTGCGCACGCTGGGGCTCACCGACACGATCTGGGCCGTCGCGGCGCCCCAGATCGCCCAGTCGGTCGCGTTCGGCACCTTCTGGATGCGCAGCCAGTTCCGGGCGATGCCGCCGAACCTGATCGAGGCCGCCGCCATCGACGGCTCCAGCGGCTGGACGACGCTGCGGCGGATCATGATCCCGCCTGCACTGCCCTCGATCGCGACGGTCGCCGTCCTGATGTTCATGTGGACCTGGAACGAGTTCCTGATCCCGCTCGTGATGAGCCCGTCCGGGGTGTGGCGCACAGCCCCGCTCGGCCTGTCGATCTTCAAGGGCCAGTACACCGCAGACCACGCGCTGCTCTCCGCCGCGGGCGTCATCATCGCGGCACCCATCATCGTGGCGTTCCTGTTCCTGCAGCGCTACTTCATCAACGGCATGCTCGAGGGGGCTGCGAAGGAATGACCGATCACGTGCACGACGAGACCAAGTGCGACCAGTGCTGGAGCTGGGACCCGCTGGCCGCCACCCGCACGGGCGACGGTCCGCCGCTGGACGTGCTCACCACCGGGCCGCTGTTCTTCGACCTGATCTTCGCCGGGCTCCCCCGCCTCCCCGAGCCGGGTGAGGAGCTGTACTCCAGCGGGATGGGATCGTGCCCGGGCGGCATCGCCAACCTTGCGACGGCGGCGGCACGGCTGGGCCTGCGCACCGGTCTTGTCACCGGCTTCGGCGACGACGCCTACGCCGACTGGATGTGGGACGTGCTCTCCAACGACGAGCGCATCGACCTGTCCGCCTCCCGCCGGTTCCCGAACTTCCACTCGGCGATCACCGTGTCGATGGCCTTCAGCGGCGACCGGGGCATGGTCACCCACGCCCACGAGCTCCCCGAGTCGCTCGACGCGGCCCTGCTCGAGGCACCCTCCGCCCGCGCGGCCGCCATCGATCTGGGCTCGGCCGGGCAGTACTGGCGCGCGCTGCGCGAGCGCGGGACGCTCCTGTTCGCCGACATCGGCTTCGACGAGACGGGCCGCTGGGACCAGGCGACGCTCGCGCCGCTCGAGTTCTGCCATGCGTTCACCCCCAACGCCGTCGAGGCGATGCGCTACACCCGCACCGACCGTCCGACCGAGGCGGTGCGGAAGCTGGCCGACCTGGTGCCCCTCGCCGTCGTCACCGACGGCGTCGGAGGAAGCTACGCCATCGACGGCAGCACCGGCGAGGAGGCGTACTGCCCCGCCGTCCCGGTCGAGGCGATCGACCCGACCGGCGCCGGCGACGTCTTCGCGGCCTCGATCGTGCTCGGCACCCTTGCCGGCTGGCCGCTGGAGACCCGGTTGCGCTTCGCCTCGCTCAGCTCCTCGATGGCCGTGCGTCGCTTCGGCGGATCGCTTGCGGCGCCCGGCTGGGGCGACATCGCCGACTGGTGGCGCACCGTCTCGCGCCAGGCCGCGGAAGGGGACCTGCGCGCCGCCTACGTTGCCCGCGACTACGCCTTCCTCGGCGACCTGATCCCGACCCACGAGGTGCACGGAGTCCGCCGCGCCGAGGGCACGTTCGCGCTCGCCTCGCACCTCGGCTACCGCCCCGGACGCACGGAGGGACTGACCGCCCCCGCCTCCGCTGAGTGAGTGTCTGTTTGAGTTCATCACGCCCTGGCGGCGATGTGAACGCTGCCATCGGCAACGAGCCCGGAAAAATGCTCATTTCCATGGCCGGCCACAGGCTCTGCAGACGACCCGCGTCCGCTGCTGGCACCGCAGCGCTCCGATAGGTTTGCGTCAAATCCGATCAAAGCGTTGCTGACCCCGTCAGATCTGCTTAAGCTGACGCATGTCTCAGGAAGCAACGCAGCGGACACAGTGGTCCGCGTTCGGAGGTTGACCACCCATGAAGGCCCCATCACTCGGCAGACGGCTGATCGCCCTCGCCGGCGCTCTCGTCATCGGATTCTCGATGGCGACACCGGCGTCGGCGGACGACCAGAGACTCAAGGTCGGTGAACCGTCGGTCACGACCGAGGTGAACCCGAGCAAGATCGACGTCATGGGCCTGTGGGCCCATCCCGACGACGACGCGTCGTTCATCACACCATGCGGCGTCTGGCACGACAAGTACGACGTCCAGTGCGGCATCATCATGCTCACCCGCGGCGAGGGCGGCTCCAACTCCGTCGGCGACGAGGCCGGTCCGGATCTCGGCCTGCGTCGCGAGAACGAGGACCGCGCCTCCCACTACCGGTCGGGCACCCTCGACATCTACAACATCGACGCGGTCGACTTCTTCTACAACACCAGCGCCGCCCTCACCGAGGAGGTCTGGGGCTCCGAGCGCATCCAGCGCCAGGTCGTGCACGTGATCCGCCAGACCCAGCCGGACGTGCTGGTCGGCTTCTCGCCGTCGATGGCCGTCGGCCACGGCAACCACCAGTACGCCGGTCGCGTGATCTGGGAGGCGGCGGCCATGGCGGCCGATCCGACCAGGTTCCCGGAGCAGCTGACCGGGCCCGACGCCGTCGACACCTGGCAGGTCAAGACGATCACCTCCGGCGGCGTGACCACCGGAACCGGTGGCACCATGGCCCCCGACTGCAACGCCGGCTACACGCCCGCGGCGGAGAACCCGTTCACGGTGGTGGGCACCTGGAGCGGCTACGACTCCCCCTACACCTGGTTCGAGGGCAACGTCCAGGGCAAGCCCGCAGGGTCGGCCATGACGTGGGCGCAGACGGGCCGCGAGGGCTTCATGGTCCACGCCACCCAGGCGCGACCCAAGTTCACCGGCGTCTACGATCCCCAGTGCCTGCGCTACGGCATCGCCCAGTCCGTCGTGCCCTTCCAGCCCAACGGCTCGGCAGGCAACGCCAAGGACGACGCACTTCTCTACGGCTCCGTCCTGCCCGACCCCGGAGGCATGCCGCTCGGGTCGACCTACTCCCTGACCACGGACGACTACTTCCAGGCGCCAGGGGTCCCCTTCGAGGTCACCGTCACCGCCCGCTCGGGCAAGGGCACCATCGCCGCAGGCGACGTCACCCTCAAACTGCCGGAAGGCTGGCAGGTCTCCGGCGACGTCAAGCTCGGCCCGATCACGGAGGCCGACTCCTCGTCGGTCACCCTGACCGTCACCCCTGCCGCGGACAGCGCCCTGAAGCGTTACCCGATCTCGGCGACGTTCAGCAACGGATCGGTCACCGCCTACACCGACACCCGGATCGAGCTGGTCGCCGGCGTCGAGGGCCGCTTCCAGCGCTGGGGCAACTACGCGGAGTACGACCAGTGGGCCGAAGAGTTCACCAACGTCGGCGGCCGCTCCAACGCCGAGCGTCAGATCGGCGCCGGGGAGTCGATCACCGTTCCCGTCGTGGTCAGCAACCGCACCAACGCCGCCCAGTCGGGCGAGGTGTCGCTGAGCCTTCCCGCCGGGATGACCGCCGACGCGACGAGCAAGCCCTACAGCAACCTCGCCGCCGGGGCCGGGACCACCGTCGACTTCGTCGTCACCCACACCGACCCGACCGCAGCCGCCGGAGTGAACGCCAACATCACCATCACCACGACGGCACCCGGCTCGACGAGCTCCGAGGTGCTGAAGCTCTACGTCGTTCCCACCACCGTCATCCCGGAGGCCGGAACCGCGCCAACCGTCGACGGCGTCGCCGACGACTCCTACGGGCCGGCGCTCGACATCGGCCGCAAGTGGGAGGGTGCCGACTGCGCGCCGGACGGGACCGACTGCGGAAAGGGAAGCACGCTTCGCATGTCGTGGAACGGGGACGACCTCTACGTCGTGGCCACCGTCGTCGACGACAAGGTGAGCGCCGCCGCCCCGCCGGAGCGCTGCTTCGGGCACTGGCTCGTCGACTCCGTCGAGGTGCTGCTCGATCCGATGGGCGGCTCGCGCGACACGTCGACGACGTTCAAGTCGGGCATCCTGCCCTACACCGACGACGCGTCCGGCGCCGCGGGCAACGGTCCGGACGGCCCGTGCTGGAGCCGCGACGCCGACAACCACCAGGGCTTCTCGTCAGGTCCGCTCGCCGACACCATCGAGGACGCCCCGAACTCGCCCGGCCAGACGGTCGGCGTCAAGGTCACGCGCACCTCCGACGGCACCTACGAGGGTGGCAGCTACACCGTCGAGACCAAGATCCCGCTGGCGAACCTGCCCGCGGCGGTCGTGACGGGCAAGGCTCCGACCGGGGCCCAGGCGGACAACGAGGTTGACCCGAAGTACCTGGGCCTCAACGTGACCCCCTACGACTCCGACGTGACGACCTACATCGGCAAGACCCGTACCGCCTGGTCGCCTTTCGGCAGCCAGCAGTCCGAGCCGTACCGCTGGGGTCACGCCTACCTCGACGGCTACACGGCGCCCGCCGACCGGCCGACCACGCCGTCCGACCCGATCATCCCGGACACGGCCTTGATGGGGGTCGAGTCTCCGCAGACGATCCACCAGTCGGCCACCCGTGGTGTGACGATCTCCGGTCTGGACGCATCGCATGCCCTGAAGATCGACTCCGTGTCGCTCAACCAGGCCCAGGCCACGTTCGACGTGACCAGCACGGCCGCGGGAACCTTGCGGGCATTCGCGTGGCACGGCGACCTCGGGATGGTGCCCGTGTGGATCACCAGCTGCGAGGGCGACGAGCTCGGCTTCTCGACCTGTTCACCCGACGACATCACCGCCGCCCCCTGGGGCGACGACATGGGTGGACGGGTGCTCGCTAGCACGACGGCCGAGGTGAAGGTCGGCTCGAGCAAGGTGAGGCTGAAGCTCGGGAAGGAGGCGTTCGCGGCGCTCGCCGACGAGGGCACCCTGCTCGTCTCGTTCCAGGACAAGGACGGGAAGGTCCAGGCCTGGCAGTATCCGGTGGTCAAGGACACCTCGACCCCGAAGCCGACCCCCACGCCGAAGCCGACGCCGACCGCCAAGCCGACGCCGTCCCCGATGCCCACGCCGTCCAAGCCGTGGAAGTTCGAGCCATCGGCTCCCTACACCCTTCCCGGCTACCACGACCTCAACGGGCGGCGTTGGTTCACCGAGTGTGAGGCCTACTCGCAGACGCAGCGCTGCCGCACGAGCATCTGGGCCACGACGGTCCAGCGCAGCGGCGACTCCTTCGTCGTGAAACAGGACTGGGCGTTCAACAACCTGACCTACCTCCCGTACATGAAGCGGGAACAGTGGGCGGGCAACCCGCTCGGCGTGACCGGCTCGTGGACCGCCTCGGACGGCAGGAAGTGGCGCACTGAGTGCGACACCCCCGCGACCGGCCGTGACGGCTGCCGCTCCTACGTCAATGCGACGGTGTACAAGGCGACCCCGAAGGCTGGGGGTGGGTACACGTTCAGCCAGGAGAACCAGTGGGTCTTCAACAACCTGGTGCTGTTCATGCCGAAGTCGGCCTGACCACACCCTGATTCCGGGCCCCGGCGCAGCGGCGCCGGGGCCCGGCCCTGCCCGCTCAGTCCCGGTCGGTCTCGATCCAGCCGACGGCCCAGTCCGCGCCGTCGGGGACGAGGTCGGCGTCGGTGGTCAGATAGGAGACCACCCCGTCCCTGGTGACGACCTGATCGACCCGCTCGTGAGCCGGCTCCGCGACCAGGGCGCGCAGCGCCTCCTCGAACCCGGCACCGGACACCAGCGCCGCCACGAACCCGCGCGAGAGGCCGAACTCTGCGGCGATCACGTCGACCGTCAGCCCGCTACCCCGCGCCGCTTGGGAGAACTCGTCAAAGCGCTCGGCCGCAGCGGTGAGGGCAGCGTCAAGTCGACGATGCCGCTCGCGGAGCCCGTCCAGCGCCTCGTCGCCCATGGTCGGAGGCTCAGCTTCCGGGGACGATGAAGGCGATCGCCGCCGTCGCGATCGCCATGACGGCCATCACCGTGACGTCGATCCAGCGCCGACGCACGACGAGCAGGCCCGCGATCCGGCGGGGAAGCACGAGCCGCAGCACAGCGCCGAGGCCGAGCGCGGCCGCGAAAAGCAGGGCGGAGCGGCGCCAGAAGCCGAGCGCGGCGAACACGACCGCAGCGAGCACCACGGCCACCACGATGATCAGTGGCCACGGGTTCGACGGGTACGAGTCCGCCGGCCTGTCCGGCTTATCGGGCATTGAGGCCTTCCGCGCGGTCGACGACGTTGCTGAGCAGCATCGCGCGCGTCATGGGGCCGACGCCTCCCGGGTTTGGCGTGACCCAGCCTGCCTTGTCCCACACGTCGGGGGCGAGGTCACCGGTGGTCTTCCCGTCGACCCGGCTCACGCCGACGTCGACGAGCGCCGCCCCCTCGCGGATCATGTCGGCCGTGATCATGTGCGGCACGCCCGCGGCAGCCACGACGACGTCGGCCTTCCGGGTGTGCTCGGCGAGGTCGCGGGTTCCGGTGTGACAGAGCGTCACGGTGGAGTTCTCGCTGCGACGGGTCAGGATCAGCCCGAGCGGGCGACCGACGGTGATCCCGCGGCCCACCACGACGACCTCGGCCCCGTTGAGCTCGACGTCGTGACGCCGCAGCAGCTCGACGATGCCGCGCGGGGTGCACGGGAGCGTCGCGGGCTCGTTCAGCACGAGCCGCCCGAGGTTGATCGGGTGCAGGCCGTCCGCATCCTTGTCCGGGTCGATCAGGCTGAGCGCCCAGTTCTCGTCGAGGTGGCGCGGGATGGGCAGCTGCACGATGTAGCCGGTGCACGCCGGATCGGCGTTCAGCCCCTCGATGGCTTCGCGGAGCTGGTCGGCGGTGGTGTCCTCGGGGAGCTCGACCTGGATCGATGCGATGCCGACCTCTTCACAGTCGCGATGCTTCATCCGGACGTAGTTCTGGCTCGCGGGATCACTGCCGACGAGCACGGTGGCGAGTCCCGGGACGACGCCGTGCTCGCGCAGGGCCGCGACGCGGGTGGTCAATTCGGCCTTGATCGCGGCGGCGGTGGCCTTGCCGTCAAGCTTCTGGGCGGTCACGGTCGGCTCCTCAGTGGAAGAAGTGGCGGGTGCCGGTGAAGTACATCGTGATCCCCGCGGTGGTCGCGGCGTCGATGACCTCCTGGTCGCGCACCGAACCGCCCGGCTGGACGATGGCGCGCACGCCGGCGTCGATCAGGACCTGCGGCCCGTCCGCGAAGGGGAAGAAGGCGTCGGAGGCGGCAACGGAACCGGCGGCACGCTCCCCCGCGCGATCGACGGCGAGGTGGCAGGAGTCGACGCGGTTGACCTGGCCCATGCCGACGCCGACCGAGCCGCCGTCGTGGGCGAGCAGGATGGCGTTGGACTTGACGGCCCGCACGGCCCGCCACGCGAACGCGAGGTCGGCGAGGGTGGCCTCGTCGACGGCCTCGCCCGCGGCGAGCGTCCAGGTGGCCGGATCGTCTCCCGCGGCGTCGATCGCGTCGCTCTGCTGCAGCAGCATGCCGCCGTCGATCTCGCGCAGCGAGGTGCCCGCGTTGGTGGCCCCCTCGGCGATCAGGATGCGGATGTTCTTCTTGCCCTGCAGTACCTCGACGGCGCCCTCCTCGTAGGCGGGGGCGACGATCACCTCGGTGAAGATCTCGGCGACCTGGCGGGCCATCTCAACCGAGACGGGGCGGTTGGCGGCGATCACGCCACCGAAGGCGGAGACGGGGTCGCACTCGTGGGCCTTGCGGTGGGCCTCTGCGATGTCGGAGCCGACAGCGATGCCGCACGGGTTGGCGTGCTTGATGATGGCGACGGCGGGCTCGTCGAAATCGTAGGCGGCGCGTCGGGCTGCGTCTGCGTCGACGTAGTTGTTGTAGCTCATCTCCTTGCCGTGCAGCTGCGTGGCTTCCGCGAGCCCGGAGTGGCCGTCACCGTTGCGGTAGAGGGCCGCCTTCTGGTGGGAGTTCTCGCCGTAGCGCAGGTCGGCGACCTTTCGCCAGGTCCCCCCGACCCAGGCAGGGAAGCCGGAGCCCTCGGAGGAGTCGGTCAGCACGTTGCCCATCCAGCTCGCGACGGCGACGTCGTAGTTGGCGGTGTGCACGAAGGCTGCCGCGGCGAGGCGCTTGCGCTGGTCGAGCGTGAAGCCGCCCTCGGCGAGCGCGGCCCGCAGCGCCGGGTACTGCTCGGCGGAGGTGATCACGGCGACCGACGGATGGTTCTTCGCGGCGGCGCGCACCATCGTCGGGCCGCCGATGTCGATCTGCTCGACGCACTCGTCCTGGGAGGCGCCCGAGGCGACGGTCGCCTCGAACGGGTACAGGTTGGTGATCACCAGGTCGAAGGGCGCGACGCCGAGCACCTCGAGCTGCGACCGGTGGCTCTCCAGCCTGCGGTCGGCGAGGATGCCCGCGTGCACCATCGGGTGCAGCGTCTTCACGCGGCCGTCAAGGCACTCGGGGAAACCGGTGACCGACTCGACGGGGGTGACGGGGATGCCTGCATCGGCCAGCTTCGCCGCTGTCGATCCGGTGGAGACGATCTCCACCCCTGCAGCTGCGAGGTCGCGGCCGAGGTCGAGCAGCCCCGTCTTGTCGTAGACGGAGACGAGCGCCCTGCGCAGCGGGATCTGATCGGTCACTGGGTTTCCTTCTTCCATTCGGAGACAGCCTGGATGAGGAGGCGGCGTTCGACCACCTTGATGCGTTCGTGGAGCGCGTCGACGTCGTCATCCGGCAGCACGTCGACCGCGCCCTGCAGCAGGATCCTACCGGTGTCGATCCCGGCGTCGACGACGAAGACCGTCGCACCCGAGACCTTGACTCCGGCGCGCAGCGCGTCGCGTGGGCCGTGCATGCCGGGGAAACTCGGCAGCAGCGCGGGATGGGTGTTGATGGTGCGACCACCGAAGCGCTCGAGGAAGGCCGGGCCGAGCAGCTTCATGAAGCCCGCGGAGGCGACGAGGTCGGGCTCGAACCGGGCGACGATCTCGGCGAGCTCGGCGTCCCAGGCGGCGCGGTCGCCGCCGCGGGTGAAGGGGTGCGCCACCGCGGGGATGCCGTGCGCGCGGGCCCGGTCGAGGCCTTTGGCATCCGCCTGGTCGGAGACGACGGCCACGACCCGGGCGTCGACCTCACCGGCGTCGATGGCGTCGAGGAGGGCCTGGCACAGGGTGCCCGAACCCGAGAGGAGGACGACGACGTGGGTTCTCACCGGGCCAACCCTACGCGTTCGCGTCCTCCTGCGCCTCGTCGTGCGCCTCCGGCCTGCGCAGCAGGCCGAGCACGAGGCCGACGAGCATCCCCGAGAGTCCGAGGATCGTGGGGGCGAAGATCGCGAGCTCGGGGATCCGGGCGCCGAGGTGGGTCAACCGCTCGACGCCGAGCCCACCCGACCCGAGCGCGCAGGCGAGCACGACGAAACCGCCCGCGACGACTCCCGGGAGGGCGCCGACCAGGGCCGTCTCGTCGAACCGGGCGCGCGGCCTGCTGAGCGTGACGACGAGCGCGGCGACGGCCCCGGCAAGCGCACCGACGGCGAGCCACCAGTAGTTCGCCCCGGATCCGGCCCCGTTCTCGGGGACGATCCCGAAGATGGGCAGCGCCGGGAGCAGCCCCACGTCGGAGGAGGCGATCGTCAGCAGGGATCCGTCGCCGACCGTGACGCCTGCCCCCAGAACCCACGAGGCGCAGGCGAGCAAGAAGTTGGGCAGATAGATGAGGTGCAGCGCGGTCAGCAGGACGACCCCGACGGCGCCGCCGTCTAGCTGGTCGCCGATGGCGATCACGCGCTCGCGTCCGGCGATCAACGCGATGGTCAGCAGCGCCGAGCCACCGGCAACGACCACGAGCAGGGCGGCACCGATGGCGCGCGGGACGCTGCGCAGCCACTGGGGCCAGCGCTCGGTCGGGTCGAATCCGACGCCGCGCGCCGCGCCCCACAGCCCCGCGACGGCCCCGACGGCGATGCCGCCGACGACCGCCTGGAGGCCGAGGGAGCCCATCAGCGCCGCGAGGAGCACCACGCAGACGGCGTACACGCCTGCGAAGATCCCGGCGACCCGCACGACGATCGTCTCACCGTCGACCCACAGCTTTCCGGTGTCGTCGGCGTCGGCGTTCGCGCCCGCCGCCTGGCGGGCAGCGAGTGAGGCGACGGGGATGGCGAGGAAGACCAGCAGCAGGGTCAGGCCGAGGGGGATGATCGAGACGGGAAGGCCGCCGATGTCGACCGGGGTGCCGTGCGCGAGGAGGAGCAGCCGCGTCGAGAGCGACAGGGCTGACGACAGCTGGGTGTCAGGCGAGGTGAGCCAGCCGACGGCGGCGAGCCCGCTGAGCACGATCCAGCCCGCTAGCAGCACCGCGACCGGTCCGACAACAGCCGCGACGTACCACGGCCACGGCCATTGACGCGGCTGCGGTTCGCCGACCGCGTCGACGTCGATCGCGACGGTTCGAGGCTTAGTTGAGCTCCGTGCCACCTGGAATCTTCCCTTGAGGTTTTCGCATGTTGTTTTGGTCCACCGGTAGTGTTGACAAACGACACCGGTGAATGAAGCGGTCGATTGGAGGTGTCGACATGGTTGATGGAGAGTCTGGACGCGCCCGGCGCGCCTGGGGACCCGACGAGTCCGAAATTGACGATACCCCAGTCCAGGACGTCTACCGGGCGCGACGCGGCTCGGCTGATCCGGAGCCGGATCAGGATCCGACAGACGCCGGGCTCGGGGACGAGCCGGCGGCGGCCGACGACGTCGCGGGAGGTCCCGTCGACGACGATCCGACGTCGGTCGTCGAGCCGGACACCGGCGCGTCGGCGAATCCGTTCGCCCGCCCGGGCAGCGACGCGGCCCAGGCACCGGCCCCCACCAGCGGAGCCGCTCCCTCGGGTGAGGAACCGGCGGTCACCCCCATTCCGGCTCCCGTGCTCCCCCGCTCCACCTTCCAGGGCCCGGCCCCGCGTCGCTCTGCCCTGTCGACGACCTCCCCGGACGAGGTACCTGAGCCGCAGGCTCAGCAACACTGGTTCGACGCACACCGGGGCCGCCTGTTCGGCTTCGCCGCGGCGGGCCTCGTGATCGCGCTCGTGCTCGGCCTCGGTGGCTACTTCATCTCGCGCGGCCTCAACCCGCAGCCGGCCGACCCCTCGGGTTCGCCGAGCGCGACGGCGTCCCCCAGCGCTTCCCCCTCGGCGGCACCCGCCCAGGTCGCGGACCTACTGACCGGTGAGGACCTCGCAGCGCTCGCCCCCGCCTCCGAATGGGCCGAGGTCTCGACCACCGAGTCGGTCTCGGAGCACGAAGGCTTCCCGATCTGCATCACCGGGGAGGTCGGCGAGCAGGTCAACCCGACCCACAGCCTCCAGCGCTCCCTCGGCACCACCACTGACGACAAGCTCGCCGCCCTGCACCGGATCGACGTGTACGCCAACCCCGAGTCTGCCACGACCGTGATGGACGCGCGGATCGCCGCGCTGTCCGCCTGCTCCGACGTTCCGGTCCTGATCGTCCGCGCGGCCGAGATCTCCGGCCTCGCCGAGCGCACCTTCCAGCTCACCGTGCTCGAGCAGGGCTTCCACGAGGGCAAGGACGTCAACACCTACCACACCGTGCTGCTGACCCAGGAAGGTTCGGCGCTGCAGCTCGTGGACGCCAAGCGGCTGAACGAGCCGGTGGCCGCCGACGCGGTGGCAACGGCGCTGGTCCGCCCCCAGACGGCGCTCAACGAGGCCCAGGGCGTCGAGGACGCCCTCGCCCCCACCGCGGCGGAGACGGTGGTTCCCCCCGCTGAGCCGAAGGGCTGGCTGATCACCTCGGACCTCCCCCGGATCCGACCGGGGCAGGGCCGCTGGCAGGCGCGTCCCGCCCAGGCCGTCAGCATCACGGGCACCGGCTGCGAGGACCTGACGCTGGCCAGCCCCACGGGCCCCACGAAGGGCGAGGAGACGAAGTTCTCGCTCACCCAGGACGACCAGGTCCCGGCGATCTTCGGCATCGACCAGGTCCTGTACACGTTCGACACGCCTCAGGCGGCGGCGCAGTTCAGCAGCCGGCTCGGCAAGAACCTCACCGACTGCGCCAAGCGGGTCAACACGGCGAAGGTCGAAAAGACAGTCGCGGTGACCACCCCGACCGCGGTCGAGGCGCAGGGCTCCTCCGTCGGCTTCCTGGTCACCCAGTCCCAGGGAGGCAAGGCGTCGTCGAGCTTCCAGGTGCTGCTCAGCGTCGTCGACACGAAGGTCTCCTACACCGTGATCACCACGGAGGGCGACTACAGGTTCACCGACGAACAGCTCACCGAGCTCGCCAACCGGATCGCCGTGCGCGCAAGCCAGGCCTGAGGCCAACCCGTACCAAACGGGCGAGCGCCCCTGATTCTTCGGAATCAGGGGCGCTCGCTCGTCGTGCAGGCTCAGCGGCTTCCGCGCAGGCGGGCGATCGCGTCGCGCGCCAACTGGGCGGTGAGCGACGGGGTCTCCCCCACCAGCACACCGGCGGCCTCGAGGGCCTCCTTCTTGGCCTGGGCCGTCCCGGCCGAGCCGGTGATGATGGCGCCGGCGTGGCCCATCGTCTTGCCGGGAGGCGCCGTGAAGCCTGCCACGTAGCCGACCACCGGCTTGGTGATGTTGGCCTGGATGTACTCGGCTGCCCGTTCCTCGGCGTCGCCGCCGATCTCGCCGATCATCACGATGATGTCGGTTTCGGGATCCTCCTCGAAGGCCTGCAGCACGTCGATGTGACGGGTGCCGACCACCGGGTCGCCGCCGATGCCGACGGCGGTGGAGAAGCCGTGGTCACGCAGCTCGTACATCATCTGGTAGGTCAGCGTGCCTGACTTCGACACGAGGCCGATCCTGCCTGGGCCGGAGATGTGGGCGGGGATGATGCCCACGTTCGACTTCCCGGGCGAGATCAGGCCGGGGCAGTTCGGGCCGATCACCCTCGTGCCCGACTCCTGCGCCGCGGCGAGGAACTCGATCGAGTCGTGCACGGGGATGCCCTCGGTGATCACGACGCACAGTTCGATCTCGGCCTCGACGGCCTCGAGGACCGCGGCCTTGGCGAACTTCGGGGGCACGAACACGACGGAGACGTCGGCGTTGGTCGCGGCGACGGCCTCGACCATCGACCCGAACACGGGTACCGGGTCCTCCTCGAACAGCACCGACTCGCCCGACTTACCTGGCGTGACGCCGCCGACGATGCGGGTGCCGGACATGATCATGCGCTGGGTGTGCTTGCGCCCCTCCTTGCCCGTCATGCCCTGGACGAGCACCCGCGAGGAAGCGTTGATGAAGATCGACATCGGTGGCTCAGTTCCCTTCGGCCGCGAGACGGGCGGCGGCACGGGCCGCCTCGTCCATGGTGTTCTTGACGGTGATCAGCGGATGGTTGGCCTCGGCGAGGATCGCCTTTCCGACGTCGACGGAGTTGCCGTCGAGCCGCACGACGATCGGGAGCCGGGCCTCGTCGCCCAGCATCTCGAGGGCGTTGACGATGCCGTTGGCCACGTCGCTGCACGCGGTGATGCCGCCGAACACGTTGACGAAGACCGACTTCACCTGCGGGTCGCTCATGATGATCCGTAGACCGTTCGCCATGACCTGGGCCGACGCGCCGCCTCCGATGTCGAGGAAGTTCGCAGGCTTCGGGGAGCCTGCCACGTCCTCGCCTGCCGCGGCGACGACGTCGAGGGTGCTCATCACGAGCCCGGCCCCGTTTCCGATCACTCCGACGGTGCCGTCGAGCTTGACGTAGTTGAGGTCGAGCTCGCGGGCCTGCTTCTCCAGGTCGACGGCCCCGGTGGTCTCGTCGTAGGCGCTCCAGTCCTCGTGACGGAACTCGGCGTTCTCGTCGAGGGTCACCTTCCCGTCGAGGGCGATGATCTGCCCGTCGCCGGTCTTGACGAGCGGGTTGACCTCGACCAGCGTCGCGTCGCCCTCGTTGAAAACCGTCCAGAGCTTCTGCAGGACGGCGCCGACGGCCTCGTGGTCCTCGGGAAGGAAGCCTGCCTCGGCCACGATCCTCTGGGCGACGGCCGGGGTGATCCCCTCCACCGCGTCGAGCGGGATCTTGACGAGGGCCTCGGGCCGCTCGACGGCGAGGGTCTCGATGTCGACGCCGCCCTCGATGCTGCACATGGCCAGGAAGCCACCCGCCGCACGGTCGAGCAGGATGGAGAAGTAGAACTCCTCCGCGATGTCGGCCCCGGGGCTCAGCATCACGATGTCGACCGGGTGCCCCTTGATGTCGAGATCGAGGATCTCGGCCGCGGTCTTGGCGACCGCCTCCTCACCCCGGGCGAGCTTCACTCCGCCTGCCTTGCCGCGGCCGCCGGTGCGCACCTGGGCCTTGATGACGGCCAGGTCGGTTCCGAGCTCCTTGTAGGCCTCGACAGCTTCGTCGGGCGTTGTTGCGGTCTTGCCGGGCAGCACGGGCACGCCGTACTGCTCGAACAGGTCACGCGCTTGGTACTCCAGGAGATCCACAGTGTTCCTTTGCGTAAGTTGGTGACGATCGGCTGCAACACTACCCGCCGTTCAGGGGCACCGGAACGGCTTGCTGAACGCGGTTCTCCCGTTGACCGGACCCGATTTTGAGAGAATCCTGAGAACTGTTAAGGTTCCGAACGGAAGATCCCACACGGATATAACCGTTACGTCAGGAGTCTGGTGAACGACACCCCATCGCGCAGCGCCAAGCGCGCAGCCGAGGTCGACTTTGACGACGTTGCCGAGATCGGAGCAGCCACCGCCCCGAGCCGCGCACGCCGTGGAGCCCTTGCCTTTGGATTCAGCAAGAAGCTGGTCGCACTCAGCGTCGCAGGAGCCATGTCGGCCGCAGCGCTGTTCGCGTTCGCCTTCACCAGCCGCGGGTCCGATCTGAACTCTGACGAGGCATCCGACGCCAACGTCGCCGTTCCCGCCGCAGCGGCAGCCGCCGTGCAGGAGGGCTTCGCCGACCGCAGCGAGGAGGTCAGCCGCAACAAGGTCCGCACGAACCTGAGCCAGGCAGCAGCCGAGGCCAACTCCAAGGACCGCGCAGCGGTCATGGGCGCCTCCAACGACGCTGCGGTCAAGGCCTACCTCGACATGAGCACCGAAGAGCGCGATCGCCTCATGGACGAGGATCTCAAGCTCGTCAAGGCGCAGAGCGACAAGCTGAAGAAGGAGGCCGAGGAGGCCGCCCGCCGTCTGGAGGAGGCCAAGAAGGCCGCCGCAGCAGCCAAGGCAGGCGAGACCACCGACGTCCAGATCAGCGAAGAGGACCTGCAGAACCTCACCTCCACCGGCGGCTCGATGCCGCTGAAGAGCAACTACCGGATCGGCGCCTACTTCGGTAAGCGCGGCTCGTGGTCGCGCTGGCACACCGGCCAGGACTTCCCCGCCCCCATCGGCACCCCGATCTACGCTGCCGCCTCCGGCGTCGTCTCCTCCCCCACCGCCGGTGGCTGGGCGGGCACCAACGTCGTGATCCGGCACGCCAACGGCGGCGCCACCCTGTACGCCCACATGAGCCGCAAGGTCGTCTCGCCCGGCACCACCGTCAAGGCGGGCCAGCTGATCGGCTACGTCGGCGTCTCGGGCCGCAGCTTCGGCGCGCACCTGCACATGGAGTACTACAAGCCGGGTGTCACCCCAGGCGACGTGTACAAGGCCTCCGATCCGATGGCCTTCCTGAGGTCGCTCGGCGTCGGCTGAGCCCCCTGAACAACGCGAAGAGCGGCGACCGTCTGGTCGCCGCTCTTTCGTGTTCCCGGCAAGGGGGCCTAGAGCTTTTCCATGGGGGCGTGCTTGAGGCTCAGCCGCTTCGTCCCCGCCGACCCGAAGTCGACGTCGGCCTTAGTCGCGTCGCCGACGCCGTGGACGGCGAGCACAGTTCCCATGCCGAAGCTGGCGTGCAGCACCCGGTCGCCGATCTCGACGGCGGTGACCGTCTTCGCGGGGGCCGAGCCCTTGCCGAACGAGTGCAGCGAGGCGCTGGTCTGTCGGTTCCTCGTCGCGGTCGACGCCGCCCAGCTGGTGGTGGCGGCCGCGGTGCGGCGCCAGTCGAGGACGTGGTGCGGGATCTCGTCGAGGAAGCGCGAGGCTGGGTTGTAGGTCGGCTGGCCGAACGTGACGCGCACCTGCGAACGCGACAGGTGCAGCCGCTTCCTCGCCCGGGTGATCCCGACGTAGGCGAGACGGCGCTCCTCCTCCAGCTCCGACGGATCGGTCAGCGCCCGCATGTGCGGGAACATGCCCTCCTCCATGCCGGTCAGGAAGACGGTGTCGAACTCGAGGCCCTTGGCCGTGTGCAGGGTCATCAGCGTGACGACGCCCTTGCCCTCCTCGTGTTCCGGCACCTGGTCGGAGTCCGCGACGAGCGCGATCCGCTCCAGGAAGGCCGCGAGCGAGTCGTCCGGCTCGGGCATCCCGGCGGCCAGCCCGCTCGCCTGCTCCTCGTCGAGGTCGATGGTGTTGGCGCTTGCCACGAACTCGGCGGCGACCGAGACGAGCTCGACGAGGTTCTCGATCCTGGTCAGGTCCTGCGGGTCGGTCGACGCCTCGAGCTCCGGCAGGTAGCCCGACTCCTTCAGGATCGACGTCAGCACCTCGTCGGCCGGCTTTCCGACGGCGACCATGCCGCGGTGCAGGTTCATCACGTCGACGAAGCCCTGGATCATCTTCAGGGATCTCGTGGCAAGGCCTGGGGCTTCGACGGCGCGCTGCAGGGCGTCGAAGAAGGTGATCCGCTCGGCGGCGGCCAGCGAAGAGATGGCCGCCTCGGCTCGGTCACCGATGCCCCGCTTGGGGACGTTGAGGATCCGTCGCACCGACACGTCGTCGGCCGGGTTCACGATCGCGCGCAGGTAGGCGATGGCGTCGCGGATCTCCCTGCGCTCGTAGAAGCGCACCCCGCCGACGACCTTGTAGGGCATGCCGACCCGGATGAACACCTCCTCGAAGGCGCGCGACTGCGCGTTGGTGCGGTAGAAGACGGCGGTGTCGCCGTACTGGCTGACCCCCTCGTCGGAGAGCTTGTCGATCGTCTCGGCGACGAACTGGGCCTCGTCGTGCTCGGTGTCCGCCACCCAGCCGACGATCAGGTCGCCCTCGCCCAGATCGGACCAGAGCCGCTTCTCGCGGCGTCCCTGGTTGCGGGAGATGACCGAGTTCGCCGCGGTCAGCACGTTCTGGGTCGAGCGGTAGTTCTGGTCGAGCACGATGGTCTCGGCGCCGGGGAAGTCCTGCTCGAAGTCGAGGATGTTGCGGATGGTGGCGCCGCGGAAGGCGTAGATGGACTGGTCGGAGTCGCCGACCACCATCAGCTCGGCCGGCTCAACCGTCGGGGATCCCTCGACGACGCCGGTGGTCTCCTCCGCGCACAGCTCGCGGATCAGCGCGTACTGGGCGTGGTTGGTGTCCTGGTACTCGTCGACGAGCACCTGGCGGAAGCGCCGGCGGTACTTCTCCCGGACGTCGGCGAAAGCGCGGAACAGGAACACCGTCGTCATGATGAGGTCGTCGAAGTCGAGCGCGTTGGCCGCGGCGAGGCGTCGCTGGTACTCGGCGTAGGCCTGCGCGTGCACCTCCTGCTGCGGCGAGGTCGCCTCGCTGGAGGCGGTCTCGTGGTCGATCAACTCGTTCTTGTAGTTGCTGACCGCGTTCATCACCGCGCGCACCGGGAAGCGCTTGGGATCGACCTCCTGGTCGCGCAGCACGAGCGACATCAGGCGCTTGGAGTCGGCGTCGTCGTAAATGGAGAAGTTCTTGCTGATCCCGAACCGGTCGATGTCGCTGCGCAGGATCCGCACGCAGGCCGAGTGGAAGGTGGAGACCCACATCAGCTTCGCCCGGTTGCCGACCAGGTCGATCACGCGCTGACGCATCTCGGCCGCGGCCTTGTTGGTGAAGGTGATCGCGAGGATCGAGCCAGGATGCACGGAGCGCTCGGCGACCAGGTAGGCGATGCGCCGGGTGAGCACTCGCGTCTTGCCCGACCCTGCACCAGCGACGACCAGCACCGGTCCGCCGGAGTGCAGGACGGCCTGCCGCTGCGGGGGGTTGAGGCCTTCGAGCAGCTCCTCCTCGGTGACCTTCTTCGCGGAGCCCTCCGGCACCGCCGTGACCGGATCGCGGCGCGGCGGGGCGGCCTCGTCCGGCTGGAATGCTGAGAAGAGGTCAGGGAAAAGGGAGTCGCTCATGTCGAGGCCCAAGACTACCTTCCCGCGCCGGCCCTCCCCACATGCGGCGGGCTGCATCGGTAAGCTGCGGGCATGCGCTCCTCCCTCGCGAAGGTCGGCCGGGTACTCAATCGGATCATGGCCTCGGTGCTGATCCTGCAACTCCTGGCGATGGCCACGATGACGCTGGTCGAGTCGCTGCGCAGAAAGAAGCGCAAGCTGCGCAAGTTCCCGGTCACCCGCAACGACCCGGTGCCGGTGCAGCGTGACGAGGTGACGGTCTACACCTACGGCGAGTACCTCTACGAGGCGATGCTGGAGGCGATCGAGGGCGCTCAGCACCACGTCTACTTCGAGTCCTACATCTGGAAGTCGGACGAGATGGGTCAGAAGTTCGTCGACGCCCTCAACCGCGCGGCGGACAGAGGCGTCGACGTCTACGCGGTGTGGGACGGCTTCGGCAACCTGGTCGTCTCCCCGAAGTTCTACCGAGGGATCTCGAAGAAGGTGCACACCCTCTCCTACCCCGTCTTCCCGGTGCCATGGCGCCCGAAGACGTGGGGACGCGACCACCGCAAGCTGCTGTGCGTGGACGGCGAGATCGGCTTCATCGGCGGCTACAACATCGGTGACCTCTACGCGACCGGCTGGCGCGACACCCACGCCCGCATCGTCGGTCCGGAGGCGGCGGAGTTCGACAACGCCTTCATCGACTTCTGGAACCAGAACCTCGGGCGGCAGCGCAAGGCCATCACCGACAATCCCGCCCGTACCTGGGCCTACTACCTGCTCCTGCACCGCAACACGCCGAGGATCCAGGTCTATCCGATCCGCAACATGTACCTGGAGGCGATCGACCGGGCGCAGGAGCGGATCTGGCTCACGCATGCGTACCTGCTGCCCGACGACGACTTCGTGGCGGCCCTGCGCGAGGCGGCGCACCGTGGGGTCGACGTGCGCATCATCATCCCGCAGCGTTCGAACCACATCGTGGCCGACTGGCTGTCGCGCGGCTTCTACGACCAGCTGCTAAGTTCGGGGATCCGCCTGTTCCTCTACCAGGGCGCGATGGTGCACGCCAAGACCGGCACCATCGACGGCCACTGGACGACGATCGGCACGGCCAACCTCGACCGGCTCTCGCTGAGGGGCAACTACGAGATCAACCTGGAGGTCATAGACGAGGACCTGGCCGCGCAGATGGAGCAGATCTACCGCACCGACCTGTCCAACTGCATCGAGCTGAACGAGGAGCGCTGGCGGGCACGATCCTGGATCGCGAAGGCAACCGAGGCCTTCCTCTCCCCCTGGCGGCCCTTCTTCTGACCGGCTGAGCCAGAAAGAGGGGGCGGCGCCGCGTGGCGCCGCCCCCTCTTGCCGTTTTTCAGGTCACCAGAAGACGGCGATCCCGGCGTTGATCAGCGTGAGGGCGAAGATCGCCCAGAACTGACCGGCGGGGACGTTGTCCTTCTTCCGGTTGATGAACACCATCACGAAGATGGCGATCAGCACCAGCAGCTTGGCGCCGATCTTGATGTTGTTGACGGGATTACCGATGTCGCCCATCTCCTTGACCCCGACGAGCAGGATGCCGGTCACGAGCTGGGTGAGGGCTCCGTGGAAGATCGCCGGGTTGATGACGCGGTTCGGACCCTTCATCTGAACGAAGGCTCCGCCGAAGAGGGCGGCGAACCCTACCAGATGCAGAAAGAGCAGGATGTTGAACAGGATATCCATGACCCCACGATACCCATTAGGGGTATGCCCTGACCAGACACGCCAGTGAAATCAGGGGTGTTCAGGGCCGGATGTTGTTTACAACTCATCTATTTCACGGCATTGTGGAACACATGGGAACCATCATTGGATACATCGTCATCGGCCTCCTCGGCGGGGCCATCGCTAAGGCCATCATGCCCGGTGAGCAGGGTGGCGGCTGGGTCGCCACGATCCTCCTCGGCATCGTCGGGGCAGTCCTCGGCGGCTTCCTGGGTGGTGCGCTCCTGGGTGTCAGCTACAACGAGATCTTCTCCTTCAGGGGACTGATCTTCTCTGTCGTCGGCGCCCTCCTCGTCCTGTTCATCTACGGACTGGTCACCAAGCGCAAGGCCTGACCTTCCACAACAACCAAGTAAAGCGGCGCCGATCATCCGATCGGCGCCGCTTCGCTGACTCCTCAGCCCGCCGGTGGCGGGGCCGGCTCACACGAGGTGGCGGTCCGTCGCCCACTTCGTCAACTGGTGACGGTTCGACAGCTGCAGCTTGCGCAGCACGCTGGAGACGTGCGTCTCGACCGTCTTGATGGAGATGAACAGCTCCTTGGCCACCTCCTTGTAGGAGTAGCCACGCGCGATCAGCTTCAGCACCTCGCGCTCGCGGGCGCTGAGCTTGTCGAGGTCCTCGTCGATCGACGCCACATCGACCGAGCCGGAGAACGCGTCGAGCACGAAGCCTGCGAGGCGCGGCGAGAACACGGCGTCCCCGCCTGCGACGCGGGCCATGCCTTCGACGAGTTCCTCAGAGCTGATCGACTTGGTCACGTAGCCACGGGCGCCCGCCCGGATCACGCCGATCACGTCCTGGGCGGCGTCGGAGACGGACAGCGCGAGGAACTTGACCTCCGGCTTGACGGGCAGCACCTGCTTGATCACCTCGGCGCCACCGCCCCCGGGAAGGTGCACGTCGAGGAGGACGACGTCGGGTTCGGTCTCGACGATCACGGCGACGGCGGTTGCGACGTCCTCGCCCTCACCGACGACCTCGCAATGCTGGCCGATCTCGTGGCGCACCCCCGCCCTGAACATCGCGTGATCGTCGACGATGACGACGCGCAACTGCGCCAGTTCGAGGCTCTGCTCACTCATTGCCCGATCTCCAACCTCACCTCTGTGCCACTGCCAGGCTCCGAGCGGACGGAGGCCTTGCCCCCGTGCCGCTCCATGCGAGCCGTGATCGATTCTCTCACGCCCATGCGCCCCGCAGGAACCTCCTCCGGGTCGAAGCCCTTCCCGCGGTCCCTCACGAACACCTCGACCCGCTCGCCCTCGACCTCCGCGTAGACATCGACGCGCGACGCGCCGGAATGTTTCGCGGCGTTGGTGATGGCCTCCCCCGTCGCCTGGATGAGCGCCTGGAGCCGGTCGTCGACCTGGGCGTCGCCCACGCACACGACCTCGACGTCGATCTCGAAGCGTCCTTCGACGTCCTGGCTGAGCTCACTGAGCGCGGAGCGCAGCGAGGCCGCGCGGGTCGTCTCCCCGTAGAGCCAGGTGCGCAGTTCGCGTTCCTGCCTGCGTGCCAACGTCGCGACTGTGCCCGGATCGTCTGCCTGGCGCTGGATCAGCGCGAGGGTCTGCAGCACCGAGTCGTGCAGATGGGCCGCCATGTCGGCCCGCGCCTCGGCGCGCAGCCGGTCGGCCTCTGCCCGCCTGACCCGCGCGCGCTGCTGATACAGCCAGGGCGCGGCGACCACGAGCAGACCAGCGATCAGCACGGCCGAGGCGCCGAGCACACCTGGCAGCTGGGCGATGCCGACCTGGGTGGCGAGGATCATGCTGATGCCTGCGACGACGAGGACGAGGCCGCCGACGAGGCGCACGATGCTCATCGCTCCGCCGCCACGGGTCAGCCGCTGCCAGATGCTCCCGCGCGGGGTGGCCGTCTCGGAGCGCTCGTCGACCTGGAGCCAGATCACGATGACACCGGCGCCGCCGATCACGGCCGGCCAGAAGATGCCCGCGGGAACGGTGCCGCCCGAGACGAACAACCAGAGCAGGCCGATCACGATCAGGCCGCCGGAGACGAGGATGCCGTCGTCAGGCTTGGGGAAGGCCACGCGGGTCGGCCTCATGCCACGCCTGCTCGCCGTCTCCAGCCCCGGCGCCTCCGCGACCGCACCGCGGTCGCGGGGGACCAGCACCCACAGCGCGCCGTAGGCCAGCACGCCGACCCCCGAGAAGAGGGCGGCGATCACGAAGGCCATCCGGATGAGCCCGACGCTGAGATTCAAGTGGCGCGCGAGCGCAGAGGCCACGCCCGCGATCATCCGCCCGTCCTGGCTCCTGCGCAGGGGCGTGCGCGCAGGCCTCTCCTGGGGGACGGGCAGGTCGCTCATGGCTCCAGCCTGACACGCGCACACCCCCGAGACCAGCCGCGGGGGCCAACACCAGGGAACCATCAGGGACTCTCCCGATACCCCGGGCCCGGTCGGCGCGCCACACTGGATGGCATGGCACACGACCTCGACGAGAGCTGGCTCACGCAGAGCCTCGACTCGCTGTGGCGTCGTGACACCTCCGGCTTCGGTTCCGGCCTGAGCCGAGCGATCGCCTCCCGGCTCGACGTCGACGTCGTCATCGTGCGAGTCGCCTTCGTTGTCATGGCCTTCTGCTCCGGGCTCGGGGTCGCCCTCTACGCGTGGGGCACCGTGCTCACGCCCGGCCCCCAGGGACAGCGCCCGGTCGACTCGATCCTCCCCTCGATGCGGTCCTGGTCCAACGGGACGCAGATGGCGGTGGTTGGCATCTCGACCGCGATGTTCGTCGCGACCGTCGGGGCGCTCACCTCGCTCCCGTGGGGTCTGGCGATCCTCGCCGTCGGCCTGCTCGGCTGGTGGTTGATGCGCAACCGCGGCACCCTCGCCCAGGAGGGCGAGGTCGGGGTCGCGGAGAACCTGGACGACGAGGCGCTGATCGAGCAGTGGCGACGGGTCATGGGTGCCGCGACGCACACGTCCGCCCCGCTCCCCTCACCCCTGCCCGTGGTCGACCTCTACTCCCCCGACCCGCTGCCGGAGCCTGTCCGCCCACCGGCGAAATCGGCCTGGCTCTCCGGCCTATTCATCACCCTCGCGGCTTGGGCAGCCGGTCTCCTCTCCGTGCTGCTGCTCGGGCTCAGCCCCGTGATCGGCATAGCGATCGGTTCGGGGGTGCTCGGCCTCGCGGCCGTCCTGTTCGCACTGGTCGCCCGCGACCGCCGGCTCCCGCGCTCCTTCCTCGGCCTCATGCTGGTGCCGATCGTCGCGTGCGGCTGGCTGGCCACCGCGGCCTCCACGACTGTGGACGGCGATCCGGCAACCCACGTCGTGAAGTACTTCGCCGAGTCCGGCTCCGTCGACCTCCGCGAGGTGGACCTGACCGGGATCGAGCACGTCGAGATCATCGCCGTCGGCTCCGAGGTCGACGTCATCCTCCCCGGCACCCCCGTCGACGGAATCGACGTGGACCAGGCCTTCAGCGAGGTTGTCATCACCGGCGACGCGTCGCTCGACTGGCCCGACGTATCGGTCAATGTCGACGCGATGGCCTCCAAGGTCAATATCGTGGAGGCAACACGTGAATAGAGCTCCCCTCGATGTGGCGACGATCTCGCTCGGCCTTGCCGCCATTGGTTTCGCCGTCGTCGTGTTCCTCGCCAACCTCATCTCGGAACCCGCAATCCAGCCGATCCTGGCCCTGATCCTGGCCGCGGCAGGGACGATCGGACTACTACTCAGCCGTGGCCGTCGACAGAGAAAGAATCGAAAGGAACTGTCATGAAGCTCACTCGAAGCAGCAACGGCATGATCGGCGGCGTCGCCGCCGGTATCGCCAAGTCCCTCAACGTGGACCCGACGCTGATCCGGATCGCGTTCGTGCTCGTCTCACTGTTCGCGGGCGGTGGCGTGCTCCTGTACCTGATCCTGTGGGCGGTCATCCCCAAGGAGGGCGCTAACGAGACGCTCGCCGAGGACGGCCTGCACAAGGCCCGCGACTGGTACGACAACCGCAAGAACACCAACAACGGCGGCGGCTCGTACTGAGCGACCCGCTGAGAACTGACCGGCCCCGTGTGGATCTGATCCACACGGGGCCGCTTCACGTCACTCCCACTCGATGGTGCCCGGGGGCTTGCTCGTGATGTCGACGGTGACCCGGTTGATGTCGGCGCACTCGTTGGTGATCCGGCTGGAGATCTTCTCGAGCACCTCATAGGGCAGGCGCGCCCAGTCCGCGGTCATGGCGTCGTCCGAGGTGACCGGGCGAAGCACGATCGGGTGGCCGTAGGTGCGGCCGTCGCCCTGGACGCCCACCGAGCGGACGTCGGCGAGCAGCACGACGGGGAACTGCCAGATGTCGCGGTCGAGGCGGGCGGCCGTCAGCTCCTCGCGGGCGATGGCGTCGGCCTGACGCAGGGTCTCGAGACGCTCGGGCGTCACCTCGCCGACGATGCGGATCGCGAGACCGGGGCCGGGGAAGGGATGGCGCCAGACCATCTCCTCGGGAAGGCCGAGCTGCTGGCCCACCGCGCGGACCTCGTCCTTGAACATGTGGCGAAGCGGCTCGATCAGGGTGAACTGCAGATCGTCCGGGAGGCCGCCGACGTTGTGGTGGCTCTTGATGTTGGCCGCGCCCTCGCCGCCGCCCGATTCGACGACGTCCGGGTAGAGGGTGCCCTGGACGAGGAAGTCGATGCCGCGCTCGCCGTCGAGGTCACGGGCGGTGGCCTCGAAGGTGCGGATGAACTCGCGCCCGATGATCTTGCGCTTCTGCTCCGGATCGGTGACGCCCGCGAGGGCGCCGATGAACCGGTCGGCCTCGTCTGCGACGACCAGGTCGACGCCGGTGACCTTCACGAAGTCGTTCTTGACCTGCTCGGCCTCGCCCTTGCGCAGCAGGCCGTGGTCGACGAAAACGCAGGTGAGCTGGGAGCCGATCGCCTGCTGCACCAGCGCGGCCGCGACGGCCGAGTCGACGCCGCCGGAGAGGGCGCAGAGGACGCGACGGTCGCCCACCTTCGCGCGGATCTCCTCGATGGCCTCGGTGACCATGTTCTCGGGGGTCCAGCTGGGCGTGAGGTCGGCGATCTCGTAGAGGAACTGCTCGAGCACCTGCTGGCCCCACTGGGTGTGCAGCACCTCAGGGTGCCACTGGACCCCCGCGAGCCGGCGGTTGACGTCCTCGAAGGCCGCAACGGGGGCGCCGGCGGTGCGACCGAGCACGCTGAATCCCTTCGGCGCCTTGCAGACGGCGTCGCCGTGGCTCATCCACACGTTGAGCGTGTTAGGCATCGAGGCGAGCAGGGTGCCGCCGTCACCGATGGACAGCGACGTGCGGCCGTACTCGCGCTGGCCGGTGCGGGCGACGGTGCCGCCCAGCGACTGGGCCATGGCCTGGAAGCCGTAGCAGATGCCGAGCACGGGGATGTCGGCCTCGAAGAGGGCCGGGTTGAGCTGCGGGGCCCCTTCCGCGTAGACGGACGAGGGTCCGCCGGAGAGGATGATCGCGGCGGGCTTCTTCGCGAGCATCTCCTCGATGGGCATCTTGGAGCTGACGATCTCCGAGTACACCGACGCCTCGCGGACGCGGCGAGCGATCAGCTGCGCGTACTGGGCACCGAAATCGACGACGAGAACCGTCTGATGGGCAGTCATGCGGGTGATTCTATTGAAGAAGCCTCCAAAGACCACAACGCCGCCTGTGCCGTCCGCGCAGCGACCCCGCACCACCCGGATCGACACGGAAAATTCTTGGCCCGGTCGGGAATATCCTCTGGGCGAACACGGTTTCCGGTGACATGAGCATTTACCCCGACGTGACGGCACTCATCGGCCGCACCCCCCTCGTCAAGCTGAACCGCATCGCAGGAGACAACGCGACCGTCGCCGCGAAGCTGGAGTTCTACAACCCCGCCAACTCCGTCAAGGACCGCCTGGGCGTCGCCATCGTCGACGCCGCCGAGGCCTCCGGCGAGCTGAAGCCGGGCGGCACCATCGTGGAGGGCACCTCCGGCAACACGGGCATCGCGCTGGCGATGGTCGGCGCCGCACGCGGCTACAAGGTTGTGCTGACCATGCCTGAGACCATGTCGCTCGAGCGTCGCGCCCTGCTGCGCGCCTTCGGTGCCGAGCTCGTGCTCACCCCCGGCCCGGCGGGCATGCGCGGCGCCGTCGAGAAGGCCCAGGAGATCGCAGCCGAGCGCGGCGGCGTCCTGGCCCGCCAGTTCGCCAACGCGGCCAACGTCGAGATCCACCGCCGCACCACCGCCGAGGAGATCTGGAACGACACCGACGGCCAGGTCGACATCGTCGTGGCGGGCATCGGCACCGGCGGCACCGTCTCCGGCGTCGGCCAGATCCTCAAGGAGCGCAAGCCCGAGGTCAAGATCGTCGCCGTCGAGCCCGCCGAATCGCCCATCCTGAGCGGCGGCCAGCCCGGCCCGCACAAGATCCAGGGCATCGGCGCCAACTTCGTGCCCGAGATCCTCGACCGCTCCGTCATCGACGAGGTCCTCCCCCGCAACATCGACCAGGCCGTCGAGTACGCCCGCAAGGCCGCTACCGACGAGGGCCTCCTCGTCGGCCTCTCCGCGGGCGCGGCCATCTCGGCAGCCGTCGAGGTCGCCAACCGCCCCGAGAACGTGGGCAAGACGATCGTGGTCATCGTCCCCGACTTCGGCGAGCGCTACCTGTCGACCGTCCTGTTCGAGGGCCTGCTCGACAACTGAGCCAGGTGACGGCGGCCCCGGGGAACTCTCCTCCGGGGCCGCCGTCGTTCATGCCCGGGGCGGCGTGCGCACCGGCGCCACGACGGCCTACCCTTGCGGCATGGGAACACGGGTGTTCGAGTACCGCGACTGGGTGAAGCAGACGCCGGTGCGGCCGGCCGAGGAAGTGCGTCGGCTGATGATCATGGGCTACGTGATGACCGGGGTGCTCGCGTTGCTGTGCGTGATCAGCCTCGTGGTCATCCTGCGGATGCAGCCGCTGCAACTGCAGCTGATCGCGGGCGTCGTCGTGCTCGGCGGGGCCGCAGTGCTGATGTTCCGCAAGGCCGACACCCACCGACGCAGCCTGGCGCTGGCCGCCTCCGGCTCGACGGTCTCGCCGCAGGGCGAGTACCCGCTGTCGATCAGCGACACGTCGGTGCACTTCCCCCAGTCCCTCGACGCGCCGAAGGAGACGTGGCCCCTCGAGGGGACCACCGCCGAGCTGAACATGATCGCGCGCCAGCAGATCGTCGTGCTCCGGCACAAGGACCGCAAGGCGCGACACTTCTTCGCCAACGCGATGGCCGACCCGGTGGGCGACGTGCTCGAGGAACTCGAGCGGAGGTCAGGCGCGGCCGGCCCGGACGTCGCGGCGCAGCCACAGGACGAGGCCGAGAACTCCGCACACGAGGGCGGCGACCGCTAGCCACACCGGCTGCCACCACGCGGCACCCTCCGCCAACGGCGGGCCCTCCAGGTAGGCCGAGAACGGCGACCACCACCCAAGGCCGCGACGACCTGCCGCGCTGAGCAGCGTGTACCCGAAGTAGCTGACGACCGCCACCGCCGTCGTCCCCCAGACCGTCACCGAGGTCCGGCCGGTGCCTGCCGACAACAGCAGCGCGAACGCCCCGAACGCCCAGCCGAGCAGCATCAGCAGCAGGCAGGCCCAAGCCAGGTTGCCAAGGGGAAGCTCCACATCGGCGAGGGCGAGCCCCGCCCAACAGCCCAGGAACAGCAGGCCCGAGACCAGCACGCTGTACACGACCACCGTCGCCGCCGTCGCCACGTAGACGCGTCCTCGGCCGAGGGGCTGGGCGAGCAGCACCGACATCCGCCCGGCGGCCTCCTCGCCCGCGATACCCGCGTTCGCGACCGCCGTGACGACGAGGATGACGCACAGCGGGGCGACCATCCCGAACGTCTCGAGATGGAGGAAGCCCGCAGCCGTCGACAGGTCCCCTCCCCCGAACAGGTCGGCCATCGACTGCGGGAACGAGGCGGCGAAACCATCGAGCGAGTCGCGCAGCCCCATGTACATCGCTGGCATGGCGGGCCCCATCACACCGGCAAGCAGGAGCGAGACGTAAGCGACGAGCACCCGGTGACCGGCCAGCCGGATCGACAACAGCGAGGCGCCCCTGCCGGTCGGTTGCAGCAGCCTGCCCACCCCGGGCAGCGCCCGGAGCCGCTGGACGAGGCCGGGCCGCGCGGCAGCGGTGCGCAGCTCGCGCACCGAGAGGCCGACCACGCCACCCGCGATCAGGAGGGCGGCCCCGCCGAGCAGCAGCGCGAGGTGTCCCCCGTCGATGCCGTTGACGAGGGGCTTCGAGCCGTTGAACCAGGTCCAGGGAATCCAGTCGGCCGCCCCCTCGCGCCACATCGGCAGCAGCGAGGAGGCAAGCCAGCCGCCGACCATCACCGTCGCGGCGACACCGCCTCCGAGGGAGCGGCTGCCGAGGCCGGTCGCGATCGCGAACGCGAGGCCGGCGTGGAACAGGCCGTTCGCGACGAGGTGGGCCATCAGGGCGGAGACGTGCGAGCCGCCGAGGCTGACTCCGAGCAGCCTCGGTGCCGCCTCCGCGATGCCCCACAGCAAGGCCCCTCCGGCCAGGATCGCGACGACCGTCGCGCCAGCCTTGCCGAGGGCGAAGGCGGCCCTTGACGTCGGCGTGGCAAGCACGAGGGAGGCCCGCCCCGCCGCCTCGTCGGCCGCGACGGCCCGGGAGCCGAGGGAGACGGAGACGCCGGTGAAGGCGAGCGCACCGACCGCAGCGAGCATCTCGTTGTAGGCCATCAGCGAGGGGTCGGCGCCGGCGGGAATGCCCATCAGCGCCCTCGCCGCCTCGGGCAGCGCGTCGTAGATCGACAGGTCGAGGTCCTGGTACACCCACAGCCCGAGCAGCAGCATCGCGCCGACCGAGACGGCGGTGACCGTCAACCCCTTCCACTGCTCGGAGAGGCCCCGGGCCACGACGGCGGCGCTCATCTCGCGTCCTGGTAGTAGGTGAGGAAGATGTCCTCGAGATCGGCCTCGGTCGTGTGGATGTCGCGCAGTGCCACGCGTGCCGTGACGTGTGCGAGGAGCTGCGCCATGTCGCCGTCGAAGGTGAACTCGACGCGGCCGGGCAGGACCGTCGGGTCGTGCACCCCGTCGACCGCGGCGAGCTCGGCGGCCGGGAGGTCACCGTCGATCTCGAGCTCGACGTGTCGCATCCGGCGCCTGCGCAGCTCGGAGACCTGTTCAACAGCGATCAGCTCGCCGGAGCGGATGATGCCGACCCGGTCGGCGACGCGTTCGACCTCGGAGAGCGTGTGGCTGGAGAGGAAGACGGTGCGTCCCTCGTCCGCGGCCTCCCGCATCATGGCCCAGAACTCGTGCTGGACGAGCGGGTCGAGCCCGGCGTTCGGCTCATCGAGGACGAGCAGGTCCGGCCGGTGCATGAAGGCGGCGATCAGGCCGATCTTCTGCCTGTTGCCGGTCGACAGTTCCCCGACCCGCTTGTCGAGGTCGGCGCCGAGCCGCTCGGCGAGCCCCGAAATCCGCGTCGCCTCGACTCCCCCTCGCAGCTTCGCGAAGAAGGCGAGCGTCTGCCGCCCCGTCATGGCCGGCCAGAGCGACAGGTCGGCAGGCACGTAACCGAGCCTGGCGCGGATCGCCACGTCGCGCGGGGTCGCGCCGAGCACCGACGCCGACCCGTTGGTGGGGCGCAGTTCCCCGAGCAGCAGGCGGATCGTGGTCGACTTGCCCGCGCCGTTGGGGCCGAGGAAGCCGAACACCTCCCCCGGCCTGACCTCGAGGTCGAGGTCACGCAGCGCAGGAAATTCCCCGTAGTGCTTCGTGAGTCCCGCGGTCTCGATGGGATTCATGTGTCCTCCTCCATGGAGTCGATGTAGCCAAGGGACTGCTCGACGACCTCAGGCTGGAACAGCGCGGCGAACGCCTCCAACTGCAGCCGCACGTAGGTGAGATAACCGGGCTGGCTTGCGAAGTCGGCGGAACTGAGGTCGACCCCGAGGTGCCGGGCCACGTGTCGGTGCATGACGATCGAGCCGAGCGAGAAGACCGTCAGGATCGCGGCGCGCTGGCGTTCGTCGCGGGCCCCCCGCATCAGGCCGGCCTCGACAGCCTTGGTGATGTACCCTGTCGCGTCATCGATCAGGGTGTCGACGAGCCCGTCGAGGTGTTCGCTGTCCTCGGTCAGCCGGGCGGCGAGGTAGCCGACGACGCGTTCGCGTCCGTCGACGTTGAGCGCCGAGAGGGGGTCGAAGCCCGGCCCCGGGCTGATCACCTGTTCCTTGCCCTCCCGGATCTGTTCGGCGACGTGGGCGTCGCACTCGCGCAGGAGCGCCGCCATGGAACCGAAATGGTGGCGGATCAGGCCCTGCGAAAGCCCCGCCCGGTCGGCGACCGCCCTGGCGGACAGCGCCTTCGTGCCCCCTTCGGCCACGAGTTCGACCGCAGCGTCCCTCAGCCTGGCCTTCGCCGTCCGATCGTCATCCATGATACGAGCGTATCAGGAAGTATACGACCGTATAAGCGCGAGGGGAGACTAGGATCAGGTCATGCGTATCGTCATCACCGGGGCAAGCGGCAAGGCGGGGCAGGCGACGCTCCGCCACTTCGTCGAGGAGACCTCACACGAGGTGGTCGCCACCGATGTCGCCCCTCGCCCCGCCTGGTTCGACGGCGAGTTCTACCTGGCGGATCTGACGCGCTACGGCGAGGCCGTCGACGTGTTGCACGGCGCCGATGCCGTGATCCACCTCGCCAACATCCCGGCCGACCGGATCCACACCGACTCGCACACGCTCAACGCCAACACGCTGATGAACAACAACGTGTTCCTCGCGGCCTGGAAGCTCGGCCTGCAGCGGGTGGTCTACGCATCGAGCGAGACGACGCTCGGGCTCCCGTTCGACGAGGTGAACTACGTCCCCGTCGACGAGGCCCACTACCCCTATCCCAACTCCACCTACTCGCTGAGCAAGGTGATGACCGAGGCCATGGCCGATCAGGTGTCGCGCTGGGCCCACATCCCCTTCATCGGCCTCCGGCTGTCCAACATCTTCACCGTCGACGACTACGCCGCCCAGCCGGGGTTCGCGAAGAACCCCGAGGCGAGGCGCTGGAACCTGTTCGGCTACATCGACGCCCGCGACGTGGCGCAGGCGTGCGAGGACGCCATCGAGGCGCACCTCACCGGTGCACACGCCTTCATCATCGCGGCAGACGACACCATCCTCGACCTGCCGAGCCGCGAGGCACTCGCAGCGATCCACCCGGACCTCACCGTTGACGACGACGTCGCGGAGTTCGGCACGCTGCTGAGCAACGCCGCTGCGAAGCGGGCGCTCGGGTTCGCCCCGAAGCACTCGTGGCGCGACGAGGTGAGAGGCGCGTGATCGACAAGACGTACTACGAGCGCGTCGGCGGCGAACCCACCTTCCGCAAGCTGATCTCCGAGTTCTACAAGGGCGTCGCCACCGATCCACCACTGCGCGACCTCTATCCGGAGGAGGACCTCGGCCCGGCCGAGGAAAGGCTGCGGATGTTCATGGAGCAGTACTGGGGCGGCCCGAAGACCTACCAGGAGCAGCGAGGCCACCCCCGTCTCCGGATGCGGCACATGCACTACGCGGTCACGCCGGCTCAGCGCGACCGCTGGCTGCACCACATGCTCAACGCCGTCGACACCCTCGACCTCGAGCCCGCCGAGGACGCCGAGATGCGCGAATACCTCACCCGGGCGGCCGACTTCCTGGTCAACGCCCCGGAAGGCGCCTGAACACAGGTTCCCTTCCCCTCTGCACGCACGCTCCCCCCCGCACCCCCGATAGGCTGGGTCCGGCACCACAGGAGGTGCCGGGAGCACCGTCGATGGGAGTCGAACATGAGCGCCGCTGGCACCTGGAACGGCGAGGGAGAACGAAACGTCGCGAGCCTCACGCTGACTGACGACGGCAGGCTCACCGGCACCGACGGCTGCAACCGGCTCCTCGGCAGCTGGTCCGAGTGGGAGGGCGGCGTGTCGTTCAACGAGGTCGCGACCACCATGATGCTGTGCAAAGGCGTCGACGACTGGCTCTCGAAGCTGGCGACGGCGCGCATCGAAGGCGACACGATGACGGTCCTGAACGCCGAGGGAACCGAGATCGGCACCCTGACCAGGCACGACGAGTTCGAGGCCCTTTCCCGGCTGCGCGAGACCCTCTGACCCGCTAGTCGACCTGCTTCGCGGCGATCTGCTCGTGGTGGCGGACGACCTCGCGGACGATGAACGTCAGGAACTTCTCCGCGAACTCAGGATCGAGGTCCGCCTCGACGGCGAGGGCGCGCAGACGCGCGATCTGCGCCGCCTCACGCTCCGGGTCGGCCGCGGGAAGACCCGCGGTCGCCTTCAGCTCCCCCACCCGCTGCGTCACCTTGAACCGCTCGGCGAGGAGGTGCACCAGCGCCGAGTCCATGTTGTCGATGCTGCCGCGCAGGCGCCGCAGCTCCTGGCGTGCCTCGTCGGGTGTGAGCGACATCAGTGCAGGATCAGGTCGATGCGCTGGAACGACTTGACGTCGGTGTAGCCGGTCAGGGCCATCGCCTTGCGCAGGCCGCCCGCCAGGTTCATCGTGCCGTCCGGGACGCGCGACGGGCCCAGCACGACCTCCTCGAGGGTGCCGACCTGCTGGAAGAACGAACGCTCACCGCGGGGCAGCTGGGCGTGCCACGCGGCGGCGCCCCAGTGCCAGCCGCGGCCCGGCGCCTCGGTGGCGCGGGCGAGCGGCGAGCCGACCATGACCGCGTCGGCGCCGCAGGCGATCGCCTTGGCGATGGCGCCCGACCTGCCGACGGCCCCGTCGGCGATGATGTGCACGTAACGCCCGCCCGACTCCTCGAGGTAGTCGCGTCGGGCCTCAGCGACGTCCGCGACGGCGGAGGCCATCGGCACCTCGATGCCGCGCACGTCGGCCGTGGTGTGGGTGGCTCCCCCACCGAAGCCGACGAGCACGCCCGCGGCCCCCGCGCGCATCAGGTGCAGCGCCGCGCGGTAGGTGGCGACGCCGCCGACGAGCACCGGGGTGTCGAAGCGGTAGATGAACTCCTTGAGGTTCAAGGTGTCGTCACCGCCGACGTGCTCGGCGGAGACGGTCGTGCCGCGCACTACGAAGAAGTCCATGCCTGCCTTCTCGAGGACGGGCGCGAACTCCTGGGTGCGAGCGGGCGAGAGCGAGCCTGCGACAGGCACGTCGGCCTGGCGCAGTTCGGCGAGCCGGTCGCGGATCAGCTCCGCCTTGACCGGCTCGGAGTAGATCTCCTGGAGCCGCTTCGTCGCGGTGACCTGGTCACAGTCCTGCGTGAGCAGCTCATACTGGGGCTGCGGATCCTCGTAGCGGGTCCACAGGCCCTCGAGGTTGAGCACGCCGAGGCCGCCGAGCTCTCCCATCCGCACCGCCGTCGCGGGCGACATGACCGAGTCCATGGGGGCGGCGACGATCGGGATGTCGAAGGTGACCGCGTCGATCTTCCAGCGGAGGTCGACCTCGTCCTCGCCGCGCGTGCGGCGGGTGGGGGCGATCGCCACATCGTCGAAACTGTAGGCATGAGAAGCGCGCTTGCTGCGTCCGAGCTCGTACATCGAAAGTGGGTTCCTTACCGCGACCAGTAGTTGGGCGCTTCTGCGGTCAGCTGGATGTCATGCGGGTGCGACTCGCGGAGCCCAGCGCTGGTGATGCGCACGAAACGGCCCCGTTCCTGAAGCTCGGCCATCGTACCGGCTCCCGAGTAGAACATGGACTGGCGCAGTCCACCTACGAGCTGGTAGGCCACGGCGGCGAGCGGCCCGCGGTAGGCGACCTGGCCCTCGATGCCCTCCGGGACGAGCTTGTCGTCGGAGGTGACGTCGCCCTGGAAGTAGCGGTCCTTCGAGTAGGACGCCTTGCGACCGCGGGCCGCCATCGCGCCGAGCGAGCCCATGCCGCGGTAGCTCTTGAACTGCTTGCCGTTGATGAAGACGAGCTCGCCCGGGCTCTCCTCACAGCCGGCGAGCAGGGAGCCCAGCATGACGGTGGAGGCGCCTGCGACGATGGCCTTGGCGATGTCGCCGGAGTACTGGAGACCACCGTCCCCGATCACCGGGACGCCTGCGGGCTTGGCGGCGCGGGCGGCGTCGTAGATGGCGGTGACCTGCGGGACACCGACTCCTGCGACGATGCGGGTGGTGCAGATGGAGCCCGGGCCGACGCCGACCTTCACCGCGTCGGCGCCTGCCTCGACCAGCGCCTTCGCGCCGGCGTAGGTCGCCACGTTGCCGCCGATGATGTCGACGGCTGCGGCGGCCGGGTCGGCCTTGAGTCGCTTGATCATGTCGACGACGCCGCGGCTGTGTCCGTGGGCGGTGTCGACGATGATCGCGTCGACCCCCTCCTCCACGAGCGCCATGGCGCGCTCCCACGAGTCGCCGAAGAACCCGACGGCGGCGCCGACGCGGAGCCGACCCTGGTCGTCCTTGGCGGCGTTGGGGTACTTGTCGGCCTTGACGAAGTCCTTCAGCGTGATCAGACCGCGCAGCTTGCCCTCGCCGTCGACGATGGGCAGCTTCTCGATCTTGTGCTGCGCCATCAGGCCGAGCGCGTCCTCGTTGGAGAGGCCCACCGGGGCGGTGATCAGCGGCGACTTCGTCATCACCTCGTGGACGGGGCGCAACGCGTTGTCCTCGAAGCGCATGTCGCGGTTGGTGATGATGCCGACGAGGGTCCCCTCGTCGTCCACGACCGGGGCGCCGGAGATGCGGTAGGTGGCGCAGAGCTCGTCCACCTCGCCGAGGGTCGCGTCAGGGCTGACCGTGATCGGCTCGGTGACCATGCCTGCCTCCGAGCGCTTCACCTGGTCGACCATGTGCGCCTGGTCCTCGATGCTGAGGTTGCGGTGCAGGATGCCGATGCCACCCTCGCGCGCCATCGAGATGGCCATCCGCGACTCGGTGACGGTGTCCATCGCGGCCGAGGCGAGCGGGATGTTCAGGCGGATCCGCTTGGTGAGCTGCGTCGCCGTGTCGACCTGGGAGGGGATGATGTCCGACTGGTTCGGCTGGAGCAGGACGTCGTCGAACGTCAGTCCAAGCGTGGCAAAGGGGGCAGGCACCCCGGCTCCGGTCAGCTCGTCTTGCACTGGACACCTCTCACTCAGGGATGGATCGCGATGTCAGTCTATCTCCGGCGCTCGTGGCCGCCCAACGCGTGATCATGGGCCCTCACTATTCCCGGTTGCGCTCTGAGCGTAGGCGGGCCGCAATGTTGCGGAACCGCCGCCGTCTGCCGGGTTCGGCTTTCTAGATTGACCCCGACGACCACCGACGAAGGGATCCACCCATGAGCCTCGAAGCCAACCCGCGGGACGCCTCCACCACCGCGACGACGATCGCCGCGCGGGACGCCGCGTTCGCCGCCTTCACCGGCGGCTTCCGACTCGTCGACCTCACCGATGCCCTCGGGCCCGACACCGTGCTGTGGCCGGGCGCACCCGCGTTGGAGATCGTCGACGCCGTCTCCCACGACAGCGGCGGCTACCACGCCCGCATCTTCACCACGTTCGAGCACGCGGGGACCCACTTCGACGCTCCGGAGCACTTCGTCCCCGGCGGAGCGGACACCGCGAGCATCGGCATCGACGACCTTGTCGTCCCCGCCGTCGTCATCGACCTCACCGAGAAGGCGGCGGCCGATGCCAACGCCGTGGTCGAGGTGTCGGACATCGAGGCGTTCGAGGCTGCGCACGGCACCATCGAGGCGGGCAGCGCCGTCCTGCTGAACTCCGGCTGGGCCCACCGCAAGGACAGCGCCCTCAGCTACGCGGGCACCGAGTCGACGACGGACCTCAGGTTCCCGGGGTTCGGGGTCGAGGCGACCCGACTGCTCGTCTCCCGCGGCGTCGTCGGCCTCGGCGTCGACACGCTCGGCATCGATCCGGGCGACAAGCCCGACTTCCCCGTCCACCGCGACGTCTCACACCCAGCCGGGCTGTGGCACCTGGAGAACCTGATCAACGTGGACCAGCTGCCCGCAACGGGTTCGGTGATCGCGGTCGGCGTCCCCCGCATCGTCGGTGGCACCGGTTTCCCCACCCGCGTCTTCGCGTTCGTCTCGCGCGGCTGAGCGGGGGGATTTACGCAACACCGAAATGGCCAATGGGATGGTACTCGAAATCGAGGCGATTGAGCGTGAAATACCTTGTGAAAGAAGGTCTACCTTCCTTGCGGATGCCCGGCGCGGAGCTTACGATGTTTCCTAAATAGACAACATCTGGAGGTACCCCATGAGCACCGTCACCGCTGTCACGTCCTGCGCCACCACCTCGTGCGCATACAACGATTCCGGCTGCACCGCCTTCGCCGTCACGATCGGCGGCTCGGCCCAGGCCTCCTGCACCACGTTCATCACCCTGGATGCTCGCGGCGGGCTTCCGACGGCCGATAGCCAGGTCGGCGCCTGCCAGCGCCTCGAGTGTGTACACAACAAGGACCTGATGTGCAGTGCTGAGGGCATCGAGGTCTCCGACACCGCGACCTGCCTGACCTACGAGGCACGCTGAACCTGACCATGCACGAGCGCGCGCGAGCCGGTGGCTCGCGCGCGCTCGTGCGTCAGGCTCAGATCCTCGCGCCCTGGACGAGTTCGTCGACGCGCCGCTCCAGGGCGGCCTGACTGATCGCGGGGGTGGCGAAGGCCGCGTGCGCGATCAGCGTCTCGTGGCGCCCGACCAGCATGAGGGTGATCCCGAGCGCGTCGACGTCGACGCAGTAGACACGGTCGACGGTGTGCGCGCACAGGTTCGGCAGGGCGGCCTTGCTCGCCACCTCTCCGGGCACCGCGTCGACCAGCACCGCCCAGCACAGGTCCTTGAGCGCCGACTGATCCTGGCGTGCGACGGCGCGGAACGCATCCTGCTCGTCCAGGGCGGGGACGACGGCAGGTGGGGCTCCGGCGTCGATGACGCTCGCCCCGGCCATGTCGTGCAGCACGGCGCGCTCGACCTCGAACACCGCGAGCCGGACGCCTGGGATCGCCGCCAGCGAGGCGACGCGTTCGGGCAACTCACCCTCGACCGACTCGACCCACGTCATGGAGCCGAGCACGTGCAGCGAGGCGGCGACGAGCGAGACGCTCGGGTCGGGCGTGTGCTTGACGATGTCGAGCCTCACCTCGGCCGGCTGAGCATCCGCGAGGCGGGAGAGCTCGCCAACCGGGGAGGCGGCCAGCACCAACTCACCCGCCGAGGTCATGCCGTGCGCGACGAACTCGAGACACTCGCCGAGTCGGTAGGCGTCCACCGACGCGGCGCCCGCGCCCGAGAGCATGCGAAGAGCGAGGGCGTGTGCCCGCGCCGAGAGCCCGACCTGAGGCGCTTCGAACGACATCGTCACCGTCGTATCCCCGTCCCGACCAGCGCCACGATTTACACAACGCTCGCCTTGCAGTATTTGAAGATGAGGCAACCCTAACGCGCCGTCGCCCCGCCTCCAAACCCGGGTCCGTCCGTGAGACGCCCCGGACGGTCCCTGTCCGCCGTCGGCGCAGGCACCCGTTGGCTGGACCGGCCGACGGTCGCGAGCGCCCGGCGATAGTGTCGATGCGCGGCACTAGAGTTTCTGGTGGCCGAAACGAAGGAGCCACGACCGATGGACCAGATGAGCCCGATCCTTCCCGCCCTCACCGACGAGGAGCTCGATCCGCGGGCCGCGGCGGTGTTCGCCGACATCAGGCAGACCCGCAGGACCGACTTCGTGAACAACTTCTGGCGGGTGCTCGCCAACGATCCGGCGAACCTCGAGCGCACCTGGGCCGAACTGAAGGAGGTCATGGCAGCCGACACCTCCCTCGACCCTCTGGTCAAGGAGCTGATCTACGTCGCCGTGTCCACCGTCAACAACTGCACCTACTGCGTGCGCTCGCACACCGCTGCGGCGCGGGCGAAGGGTGCCACCGACGAGCAGCTGGCCGAGCTGCACGCCGTCGTCGCGGCCGCCAACAAGACCAACCGCCTCGCGATCGGGCTCCAGGTCCCGGTCGACGAGGCCTTCCTCTGAGGAGAGACATGGAACTGACACTGCAGGGCCGCAGGGCCATTGTCACGGGAGCCTCCAAGGGCCTCGGGCTCGCCATCGCCCACGAGCTGGTGCGGGAGGGCGCGCAGGTGCGGATCTGCGCCCGCAGCGCCGAGGAGGTTGACTCCGCCGTCGCAGAGCTCGGTGAGCTCGCGGGCGGTCGCGCCGTCGACGTGCGCGAGGCCGACCAGCTCGCCTCGTTCATCGAGTGGGCGGGCGAGGACATGGGCGGCATCGACATCCTCGTCAACAACGCCGGCGGCGCGCACCCGGGCACCTTCGAGACGCTGAGCGAGGACGCGCTTCTCGCCGACTTCAACATCAAGGTGCTGAGCTGGTTCCGCGCGGTCAAGGACGCTCTCCCCTGGCTGAAGCGCTCCGATGCGCCGCGCGTGATCAACATCGGCTCGGTGTTCGCAGGCTCGCCCGACTACCGCTTCCTGTCGACGAGCGTGAACCGCGCGGCCGGTCTCAACCTGACAAGGACCCTCGCCCAGGAGCTGGCGCAGTATTCGATCCTGGTCAACATCGTCAACATCGGCAGCGTCCGGACGCCGCAGTGGGCCAACATCCATGCGCTGCGCTCGCCCGAGAAGTCGGCGGAGCAGTTCTTCGCCGACCAGTCCGCCGCGATCCCGCTCGGGCGCTTCGGCGAGCCGGACGAGGTCTCCGGCATCGTCGCCTTCCTGGCAAGCGACCGGGCGAGCTACATCAGCGGCGCGAGCATCGACGTCGCCGGTGGCGGCACGATCTGACCCCCTCCACACCATCTCCCGGAAGGCCACCGATGACCAGCTTCACCATCCACGACGCTCCCGTCCACACCGAGGATGAGCGCGCCGCCGTGCTGTCCGATCCCGGCTTCGGGGCCCGGTTCAGCGACCACATGGCGTTGATCGAGTGGACGTCCGAGGAGGGCTGGCACGACCGACGCATCGTCGGGTACGGCCCGTTCGAGCTCGATCCGGCCGCGGCGGTCTTCCACTACGCGCAGGAGGCCTTCGAGGGACTGAAGGCATATGCGCATGCCGACGGCTCCGTCTGGCGGTTCCGCGCGGAGGTCAACGCTGACCGCTTCCAGCGGTCGTGTCGCCGGCTCGGGCTGCCCGAACTCCCGGTCGAGGACTTCCTGGCCAGCGTCGACGAACTGGTCACCATCGACCGCGACTGGGTGCCGACGGGACAGGAACAGAGCCTCTATCTGCGTCCGTTCATGTTCGCCCGCTCCCCCTTCCTCGCGGTCAAGCCCTCGACCGTCGTCACCTACGCGGTGATCGCCAGCCCGTCAGGGGCGTACTTCGGCGGTTCAGGGGTGCAGCCGGTGGACATCTGGTTCACCCGCGATTTCACGCGCGCGGCGCCCGGCGGCACCGGATTCGCGAAGTGTGGCGGAAACTACGCCGCCTCGATGGTCTCCCAGCAGGAGGCCGAGGCGAACGGATGCAGCCAGGTCGGCTTCCTCGATGCGGTCGAGCACCGCTACGTGGAGGAGCTCGGCGGCATGAACCTCTTCGTGGTGACCGACGACGGCCGGATCATCACGCCCGCCCTGACCGACACGATCCTCGAGGGGGTCACCCGCACCGCGATCCTGCAGCTTGCCACCGATGCCGGGCTCGTGGCGGAGGAGCGGCGGCTGGCGCTCGACGAGCTGGTCGAGGGCGTCGACCGTGGCACCTTCACCGAGGTTTTCGCCTGCGGAACCGCGGCCATCATCACCCCGGTCGGGAGCCTGAAGGACGCGGAGGGTCAGCACACCGTCGGCGACGGCGAACCCGGCGAGACGACGCTCGGGCTCAGGCAGCGGCTCACCGACATCCAGTACGGGAAGGCCGACGACATCCACGGCTGGATGCACCGCATCGTGTGACACGTCGGCGGACGTGAAGAGGCCCCGGTCCGGGACCTCGTGCGACTTCCGGGTCAGGCGTTGACCCGGCGGAACTCCGCCCAGTCAATACTGCTGGCTCTTGGCGGAAACGCCATGACCGGCCCCGGCCAGGGCTGACCACCAGATCGCCGCCGCCGAGCGCCCAGATCGCACGTCTCGTCAAGGACGGCCACCAGGTCCTGATCTCCCACGGCAACGGCCCCAGGTGGGCAACATCCTCGAGATGCCCAGCTCCTCCGACAGTTCGCGCTCCTTGATCCGCGAGCCCGGCGGATACTGTCCGGAGGTGATCCGCTCACGGATGTGATCGCGGGCCCGCTCGGCCAGGGAGCGCGGGGTCGCCCCGAGGTTGGGTCCTGTCTGACTCGTCACGCCCAGCAGCATTCCATCACCGCGCGGGGCGCGCCCGAACCCTCAGCCGCCCCGGCGAGCCGGTCAGCCGAAGAGGTCTCCAAGGTCCGGCACCGTGATCAACGGTGCCGCCTGCTTCGACGCCGCCGCCCCGGAGGCCACCGGCTGGGCCAGCACCCCGGCCGACGCGACCGCGTCCATGGTGCGCAGCGCCGGAGCCGTCAGGAACCGGCTCGGCTTGGCGAGCACGTGGCGCGAGCTCATGCTCGTCGGATGGACTGGGAGGCGCATCGGCGAGTAGATCCGCAGCGTGTCGCGGGCGCGGGTGGTGGCGACGTAGAAAAGCCGCTGCTCCTCCTCGAGTCCTTCCTTCGAGGTGAGCGCCATGTCGGAGGGCATGGAACCATCCGTCGCCCGGAGCAGATGGACCGCACTCCACTCGAGGCCCTTTGCCGAGTGGATGGTCGAGAGGACGAGGTAGTCCTCGTCCAGGTGCGGCTTCTTCGCCCAGTCCCCCGCGACCGAGGTCGGGTCGATCGTCGCCTCGGCGATGAAGGAGCGCAGGTCACGCTGCCGTGAGGCCGCCTGGGCGACCCCCTCGACATCGGCGGCGCGGCGTGACCAGTCGACGTAGTGCTGGCGCAGCAGCGGCTCAACCGCCTGCTGGCAGGCCTCGACCATCAGAGCTGGCACCCTCGTCGAGCTTGCGGCGCGGATCAGCTCGAGGGTCCTTGCCAGCGCGGTGCGCGCCTTCGCCGGGGCCTCTGAGACGACGTCGTGGTGGTCGGCGCCTTCCACGAGGCGGGCGGAGAGGGTGCGGGCCGACACCTTGCCGAGCGCGCGGTGCCGGGTGAGGAGCCGGTACCAGGAGATCTCGTCGCCGGGGTTGAGGCTGACCCGGAAGGCGGCGATCAGGTCGCGGACGTGCGCCGTCTCGAGGTAGCCGATGCCTCCGTACTTGTGGAAGGGGATGCCGCGCACGCGCAGCTCGATCTCGAGCTGGTTACTGTGCGTCCCGGTGCGGAAGAGGACGGCCTGGTCGCGCAGATCGAGGCCCTCCTGGTGGGCGGCGAGGACCGCGTCTGCCACCTCGCGCGCCTCGTCGTCGGAGTTGGCGCACTGGACGTGTACGGGGCGCGGGCCACAGCCGCCGCGGTCGGCGGTGAGGTCGAGCCGTAGCGCTCCGGGGCGGACCACGTTTGCGAGGTCGAGGATCTGCTGGCTGGACCGGAAGTTGCGCTCCAGCCGGACAAGCGTCGAGCCAGGCAGATCCTCGTGCAGGTGCAGCAGGTGCTCGGAGGTGGCGCCTCGGAAGCCGTAGACGGCCTGGGCGTCGTCGCCGACGACGGTGAGCCCCTCACCGTCGGGACGCAGCAGGCGGACGATGTCGACCTGGATCTGGTTGACGTCCTGGTACTCGTCGACCAGCACCCAGTCCCAGCGGGCGCGGAGCCGGTCGCCGACGATCGGGTCGGCGAGCAGCGCACGCCAGTAGATCAGGAGGTCGTCGAAGTCGAGCAGACCCCGCGCCCGCTTGCGGGCGACGTAGGCCTTGAGCAGGTCGTTGATCCGGTCTGCGTGATCGAGGCACCACGGGAACTGCTCGGCCATCACCTGCCGGGTGGGAACACCGGTGTTGACAGCCCGAGAGCAGATGTCGGCGAGGGTCTGCGACGTCGGGAGGCGGTGCTCGGTGCCCGAGAGCCCCTGCTCCTCGCGGAGCAGGTCGAGCAGGTCGGTGACGTCGCCCGGGTCGAGCACGGTGACGTCCTCCAGCCCGAGGTGCTGGGTGTGTTCGGCGACGATCCGGTGGGCAACCGCGTGGAACGTGCCGCTCCACATCCGCTGCGTCACCGACGGGTTCTCGCACAGGGCGGCTGCCCGGCTGGTCATCGCGGCCGCGGCGCGGCGGGTGAAGGTCAGCAGCAGGATCAACTCCGGCGCGACCCCCGAGTCGACCAGCCGGGCCACCCGTGCGGTGAGCGTCCTCGTCTTCCCCGTGCCTGCGCCGGCGGCGACGACGAGGGCGCCGCCGTGGTGTTCGACGGCCTCTCGCTGCGCGTCGTCGAGGTCTGCGGCCGCTTCGGTGTCGATCATGGAAGGGACAGTAGTCAGGGCCTCCGACAGAACCGGGCGCGCCAGGCTTGGGGGCTGCAGAGACGACGAAGTCCCCGGACCGTGTGGTCCGGGGACTTCGGCTGAGAGATCAGACGATCACTTGTCGTCGTCGTCCTCGCGCTTGTCCACCACGAGGGTCTCCGTGGTGAGCAGCAGGGAGGCGATCGAGGCCGCGTTGGCCAGTGCCGAACGGGTCACCTTGACGGGGTCGATGACGCCGTTCTCGATGAGGTTCTGGTACTCGTCGATCTTGGCGTTGTAGCCGTGACCGACCTCCATCTCGGCGACCTTGGTCGTGATGACGTAGCCGGCCTGGCCGCCGTTCTCGGCGATCCAGCGCAGCGGCTCGACGACCGATTTGGCGACGACCTGCACGCCGGCAGCCTCGTCGCCCTCGAGACCGAGGCCGTCCTTGAGGACGGCTCCGGCGTGGATGAGGGCGGAGCCGCCACCGGCGACGATGCCCTCCTCGATGGCGGCGCGGGTCGCGGACACGGCGTCCTCGATGCGGTGCTTCTTCTCCTTCAGCTCCACCTCGGTGGCGGCGCCGACCTTGATCACACACACGCCACCGGCGAGCTTCGCGACGCGCTCCTGGAGCTTCTCGCGGTCCCAGTCGGAGTCGGTGCGCTCGATCTCGGCGCGCAGCTGCGCGACGCGGGCGGCGACCTCATCGGACTCACCAGCGCCGTCGACGATGGTGGTGTTGTCCTTGGTGACGACGACGCGGCGGGCACGGCCGAGCACCTCGAGGCCGACCTGGTCGAGCTTGAGCCCGACCTCGGGCGCGACGACCTGGCCACCGGTCAGGGTGGCGATGTCCTCGAGCATGGCCTTGCGACGATCGCCGAAGGCGGGGGCCTTGACGGCGACCGAGGTGAAGGTGCCCTTGATCTTGTTCACGACGAGGGTCGAGAGCGCTTCGCCGTCGACGTCCTCGGCCACGATGAACAGGGTGCCGCGGGCTGCGATGACCTTCTCCAGCAGCGGGAGGAGCTCGTTCATCGACGAGATCTTGCCGCTGTGGATGAGGATGTAAGGATCGTCGAGGACGGCCTCCATGCGGTCGGCGTCGGTGACGAAGTAGGGGCTCAGGTAGCCCTTGTCGAACTGCATGCCCTCGGTGAACTCGAGCTCGGTGCCGAAGGTGTTCGACTCGTCGACGGTGATCACGCCGTCCTTGCCGACCTTGTCGAAGGCCTCGGCGATCAGCTCGCCGATCTGCTCGTCACGCGAGGAGATCGTGGCGACCGACGACATGTCTGCGGTGGTGTCGACCGGACGGGAGATCTCGTGCAGCTTGGCGACGACGGCCTCAACGGCCTTGTCGATGCCGCGCTTGAGGCCGACCGGGTTCGCCCCGGCTGCCACGGCGCGCATGCCCGAGTGGACCATGGCCTGGGCCAGGACGGTTGCGGTGGTGGTGCCGTCACCTGCGACGTCGTTGGTCTTGGTGGCGACCTCCTTGGCCAGCTGGGCGCCGAGATCCTCGTAGGGATCGTCGAGCTCGACCTCCTTGGCGACGGTGACACCGTCGTTGGTGATGGTCGGCGCGCCCCACTTCTGGTCGAGGACGACGTAGCGGCCCTTGGGGCCGAGCGTCACCTTGACGGTGTTGGCGAGGACGTCGACACCGCGCTCAAGCGCGCGGCGTGCGTCCTCGTTGAAAGCGAGAGTCTTTGCCATGGTGGATCGGGTTCCTTACTTGCTGACGACGGCGAGGATGTCGCGGGCGTTCAGCAGGAGGTACTCCTGGCCGTCGTACTTGACCTCGGTGCCGCCGTACTTCGAGAAGATCACGACATCGCCCTCGGCGACGTCGAGCGGGATGCGGTTGCCCTTGTCGTCGATGCGGCCGGGGCCGGTCGCGATGACCTTGCCCTCCTGGGGCTTCTCCTTGGCCGTGTCGGGGATGACGAGCCCGGAGGCGGTGGTCTGAACGGCCTCGAGGGGCTGGATGAGGATGCGGTCCTCGAGCGGCTTGATCATGGTTGCCACGTCAAACACCTTTCTCTACGTTTCCGGTTACCCGGCTCAATGTTCTGGTTCGGGGTGGTTGGGCGTCGTCGCGGGTGCCGCCCAGCCGGTTAGCACCCGAACGGGTCGAGTGCCAATCCCAAAACTATCGCGGCTTTAGCACTCAATCAAGCCGAGTGCCAACGAAGCTCACGCCTTTCCCGCGTACCGGCAGCGACCGCCTCCCCGACGGCTGAGACGAGAGTGCCTCACCTCGACGGCCTCGCACTGCTAGCCTCTTCACGACTTCACCTCCGGGGGAATCTGGTTCGAATCCAGAGCTGACCCGCAACCGTGAAGGCCCCTCGGGGCCACAGCCGGAATGCCTGGGGACACGAAGCCGACCGAACAAAACCCGTCGAGGTCTACGGGGTGGGTCGGGTGCCGCTTCGCGCCAGCACCTCCCTCGTGCCCTCACCATCGAAGGAGTACCCGAGGTGCCCACCCGTTTCACCGCCGCGTCAGCGGTCGGTTCATTGGCCGCGCTGCTGCTGACCGTGGTTCCCGTCAGCGCCGCGAACGCCGATGACCAGCTCCGGGCCGCCGTGACGGCCGCCGCAGACTATATAGCAACCTCCGCACCGGGAGGGGCGGACGCGATCATCGCTCTCGCCGCCGCCGACACCCAGCCGACCGCCCTGGACGGGATGCTCAAGGCCTTCGCCGGCTCGGCGGCCGGGTCAGCAGGCAATGCCGCCTCGCGGGGCAAACTGATGATTGCGGCCGATGCCGCGAACCTCGACGCCCGGTTCTTCGCGGACGCGAGCTGTGCCACGAACTGGGCAGAGACCCAGCGCGCCGACGCAGAGGCGGGCAAGCTCAGTGCCTACTGGGCGCCACAGCTCGTCGTGATCTCGCTCGCCAGGCTCGGTGAGCCTGCCCCTGAGGCCGCGCTCGAGAAGATCCTGTCGACGCAGCACTCCGGCGGAGCGTGGGGCTACGGTTCAGGTGCGGCATTCACCGCCCAGCCCGACGACACCGCCATGTCGCTGTATGCACTCGGGCTCGTCGCCGACTCAGAGGTCGAGGCCGCCGAGACCCGCGCCACGGCGAGGGCGGCGATCGACAAGGCCGTCGCCTGGTCACGCTCCGACGCCGCCCGCAGGCAGCTTGACGGCAACTACTACTGGGCCACCTACTCGCCCGCGAACTCGACCGGTCTCATGGCGAGCGCCCTCGCCGAGGTCGGCGAGGACGTGACGTCCCCGCAGGCGTTCCTCGCCGCGCAGCAGTCCCTCACCGGCTCCGGGTGGAGCAACACCCTGAACGGCACGAAACCACAGTTGATGGCGACGACCCAGGCGATCCTCGGTGCAACTGGCGCGGGCTACGGCACGGCGCGCGCCACCGGTGAGGTCACCCCGACGTGCGCCCAGCCGCCCACGATCGCCGCCCAGCCTTCCGACGTCACGGCCCCTCCCTCCTCGGCCCGCCTGACGGCCGACGTCACCGACGGCGACACGCTGCAGTGGCAGCGCTTCGACGGCGCGTGGGTCGACGTGGACGGCGCCACCTCGGCGACCCTCTCCCCCGCGACCGAGGGGCAGTACCGGCTGACCGCGACCAACGCCAACGGGTCGAGCTTCAGCCGGGTCGCGACCGTCACGCTGACCGCCGAGCCCAGCCCTTCACCCAGCGCGTCACCCTCCGTCTCCCCGAAGCCTGACCCGACGCCGAGCGCGACGCCTGACGCGACCCCGTCCTCATCCCCGAGCCGCACCGCCACGCCGAGGCCCGGCACCCCGACCGCGCCGGTCGTGGACGTCTACACCACACCTGGACTGCACACCTCCGGCGGACGTGCCTGGTCGACGACGTGTGAGCCGTACTCGAAGACCACCCGGTGCCGCACCGAGATCTGGGCCACGACGGTCGTCCTGCGCGACGGCCGCTACGTGCGCACCACCGGATGGGCATTCAACAACCTCACCTACCTCCCATCCCCGCGCGCGCTCTGGGCAGGCAACCCGCTCGCCGAGAAGGGCGAATGGACCAGCCCCGAGAACAGGATGTGGCGCACCGACTGTGACTCGGCCGTGACCGGACGCGGCGGCTGTCGCAACTATCTGCTCGCCACCACCGTCTCGGCGGTTCCCGCCGCCTCGGGCGGCTGGAGTTTCGTCCAGGCCGACGCGTGGGTGTTCAACGGGATCGTGCGCTTCAGCTGAACCCCTGACGTGGCGGCGGCGCGGCTCTCCCGCGTCGCCCCACCCCGGCCCATCGGCCGGCATGGGATAGGACATGATGGGGGTGAGCGACGGCGCTCCCCACTGGCAACGGAGCCACCTGATGAACGACATTCCTGCGCTGCAGAACCGTGATCTTCCCCCGACAGCTGACCTGATCGAGGACGCCCTCGGCGACACCTGTCCGATCTGGGAGCGCTTCCTCAAGGCACTGGAGGACCCCGACCTCCGCGTCACCGTGAGCTGGCGCTGGTACGTGGACGGCGGCTGGCTCGGGAAGGTGATGCGAGGGACGCGGAACTTCGCCTGGCTCTCGCTCTGGGTCGGCGTCGGGCGCGTCACCGTCTACTTCCCGGAGGCGCATCGGGCCCTGCTTGTCGACCTGGACCTCAGCGAGACGCTGCGCGCCCGCACGCTTCACCAGCCACCCGTAGGCACCTCGGTCCCTGTCTCCATCGACCTGCGCACCGACGCAGACCTCGACGACGCCCTGACCGTCCTGCGCCAGAAGCTCACCCTGTGCTGACCCGACGCCGCCGCGACCGGGAGTTCCCGGCGCCGGTTCGACGCGGACGAAGGGCCGTGCACCGACGCAGCCGGGACCCGGCGTCCGGGCGATGAGCGGTCGTCTTTCCCAGCCGGCTGCACCCGCGCGTGACTAGGCTCGTGGTCACGACACAGGAAGGCTCATCATGGGTTGGTTCAGCAAGCGGAAGAAGCACGACGACAATGCCACTCGGGCAGCCGATGCGCCCGGGCAGGCCGCCGAGGAGGAGGTCGAGGAGGACGATCCGCGCTGGGAGCAGTGGGCCGAGGCCCGCAACGCTTACTGGAACGGGATCGGGACGCTCGACGACCAGGTGGTCGCGCACCTCGTCAGCCCGGAGTTCATGGGCGCCCCGCCGTGGCCGACCACGCGACAGTCCTATGTCATCACCCGCACCGACGACACGGTCATCCTCGCCACCGACGGCATGACCGACCCGTTCCGCGACGACTCCGGCCCGGCCAACGGGTTCGGGGCCGAGGTCTACCTCGAGTCCCCCGCGCTGGTGGGTGCGAACTTCAACACCATCGCGGGGAGTTGGGAGCTGGGCGCCCTGCAGAACTTCGCGGCGAACGTCGCCGACCTCGGCGGCATCACAGGTCACCTGGAGCAGTACGGGGTCGTCTCGATGGAGCTGCCCGCGCCTGAGGGGGTGCCGGAGCACCTGTTCACCCCGCAGGGCACGATCGGCATCCTGATCGGGATCGAGGCGCCCGGCCGCTCTGCGGAGGTCACCCTCGCTCCCGGTGAGGAGATCCGGATGATCCCGATCACGCTGATCACCCCCGCCGAGACGGCCTACATCGTCTCGGGAGGCGGTGCCGCCCGAGGTGAACTCGTGGAGAAGCTTGCCGAGGCCGGCGTCGGGGTCGTCTCGGACGTCAACCGGCAGTCGGTGCTCTGAGCCGCACCGCGACGAGTCGACAGCGCTGCCCCGGCCCGAGCTGGGCTGCGCTGTCAGCCGCCTGAGCCGTCAGCACCCCTGCCACCGGATATCCCCCGGTGACCGGGTGGTCGGCGAGGAAGAGCACCGGCTCCCCAGACGGCGGGACCTGGATGGCGCCCCGCACCACCGGCTCGCTCGGCAGTTCACCCTCGCGCCTGCGAAGGGGCTCTCCGGTCAGCCGCGCGCCGATCCGGTCGACCGCGGAGCCGACGCTCCACTCGGATCCGTCCATCCCCTCGACCCAGTCGTCACGCGGGCCGGGAAGGTAGCGCAGCTCGACCAGGTCCACCGGCTCGACGCTGAGCGGCGTCCAGTCGATCACCGGCAGCCACGGCCCCGACGCCTCCGCGACGGGGAGGCGCGCTCCTGCCACCGCCGGCTCCGGGCCGAGGGATCCGAGGGTGTCGCGGGAGCGCGAGCCGAGCACTTCGGGCACGTCGATCCCGCCCCGCACGGACAGATAGGACCTCAACCCGTCTGCGGGGGCGCCGATCCGGATCCTCGCGCCGTCCGGGGCGGTGAAGGCGATGCCCGCGGACACCGCGCGGCCGTCGACGGTGACGAGGCAGGGGCTGCCGGTCAGGGCGAGTGTCAGATCGCCGACCGCGATCAGGTCCGCCCGGCCCATGGCCAGTTCGAGCGCCGCCTCACCGTCGCGGTTGCCGACCAGCCTCGCCCCCAGCCGGTAGGCACCGAGGTTGGCCGCGCCAGAGGCGCCGACCCCGACGGCTGCCAGCCCCGGCCTGCCCTCGTCCTCGATCAGGATCGGCAGCAGCGTCTCCTCCACGAGCAGTGCGCGCGCCGAGGTCGTCTGGGCGGCAGGTACTCCGCGGGAGATGGCGGTCGGCGGGGCGTCGGTCGCCTCGAACCGGACCCGGGTACCTGGGGTGAGCAGCGCTGGCTTGCGCGCGGACGGGTCGAACAGGGCGACGTCGCTCTCCCCGATCACCTGCCACCCACCCGGGGAGGAGGTCGGATAGACGCCGCTGAACTCGTCTGCCAGACCGACGGAGCCCGCAGGCACGCGGGTGCGCGGGGAGCCACGGCGCGGGACGCGCAGCCGTGGGTCGCCGCCGACGAGGTAGGCGAAGCCGGGGGCGAACCCTCCGAAGGCGACACGCCACGGGGTCCCGGTGTGCGCGGCCACCACCTGGTCCACCGTCAGGCCCGTCAGGTCGGCCACGTCCTCGAGGTCGGGGCCGTCGTAGCGAACGGGGATGACCACCTCGCGCACGGGCGGCGACGCGACGCTCGAGAGCTCCGAGGAGCCGAGCGCGGCCTCGACCAGCCGCCTGAGCAGGTCGGCGGGCGGCCCCGTCACGAGCACGGTCCGCGCGGCAGGCACCACGTCGACGACCTCACCCCAGGCGCCGCGACCGGCTTCGGCGAGCCCGCGGAGGGAGGTCTCCAAGGCCAGCACCTCGTCGAGCGAGGCGACCTCGATCAGCAGGGCCCGCTCCCCGCAGGGAAGCAGCCTCACGGCACGAACGACCGGAACTCCACGCCCTCGGCCTCGAGCGGCTCGCGCACGGCAAGGGCCAGCTCGTGGGCCTGCTCCGTGTCGCCGTGGACGCAGATGGAGTCGACGCTCATCGGGATCTGTGACCCGTCGGCGGCGACGACCGTTCCCCTCGTGAGCCGGCTCGCCTGGTCGGACACCTCAGCCGCGGTGGTGAGCACGGAGCCCTCCTCGCGCCGTGGCTGCAGCGTGCCGTCCGGCAGGTAGCGGCGGTCGGCGAAGCCCTCCCTGATCACCCGCAGGCCGGCCGCCTCGGCGAGCTGCAGGAACACCGAGCCGGGCAGCCCGACCACCGCGAGGCCCGGATCGTAGGCGACGACGGCGGCGACCACGGCCGACGCCTGCGCCTCGTGGTGCACGATCGCGTTGTACAGGGCGCCGTGCGGCTTGACGTAGCCCACCCGGGTCCCGATGCGTCGGCAGATGCCGTCGAGTCCGCCGATCTGATAGAGCACATCGGCGCTCAGCTCGTCGGCGGAGGCGTCGAGGAACCGGCGCCCGAACCCGGCGAGGTCGCGGTAGCTCACCTGCGCGCCGATGCTGACTCCCCGTTCGACCGCGCTCGCGACCGTGCGTGAGAGCGTGAGCGGATCGCCCGCGTGGAAGCCGCAGGCGACGTTCGCGCTGGTGACCACGTCGAGGATCGCCTCGTCGTCGCCGAGCCTCCAGCGTCCGAACGACTCGCCGACGTCGGCATTGAGATCGATGCGCATGATCCGGAGCCTAGTGGCTGCCGGTGGTGCTGACCTGCCACCCGGTGCTGTGCCCGCCGTCGTAGGGGATGACGCCGTGGAACTGCCCGATCGACTCGTCGAAGACGAGCGGGAGGAAGTGGCGGTCGCCGTCCCACATGGGCAGCTCCATCATGGTGGCGATGTCGTGCCAGGCGAGCGTGCCCTCCTCGTTGCCCTCCGGCACGTCGCCCTCGAAGGCGGTGACGAGGAACACGAACCCGAACACGTCGCGGCCGTTGAAGCCGGGCCAGGCGACGGTGCCGCGCAGCGTGAGGCCGGTCGCCTCGATGCCCGCCTCCTCGCGCAGCTCGCGGCGCATCGCCTCGACGATGTCCTCGTCGCGTTCGACCTTTCCGCCGAGTCCGTTGTACTTGCCGAGCTGCTCATCGCTGTCGCGGGCGGTCCTGTGCACGAGCAGCACCTTGGTGCGCGTCGGGTCGGTGACGTAGGCGAGGGTGGTGAGTTCGGGCGAGAACGGCATGTTCCGACGATAGCGGCGCACCTCATCCGGCGGGACGCCCGATTCGCTCATTCCGGACGGCCGGGAATGAGTGACTGCGCCCGACTCATTGCCAGCCCCCATTCCGCACGGTGTGCTGGTGTCATGGAAGCTGAGCCGGGCCGCGCGCGGCAGACACTCCCCCAGGGCCGTCCGCGACGATCTGGCGGGCCGGGCATGGCCGGACTCGTGGTCGCCTTGGTCGGCATGCTCGCGGTCGGGGCCGGGTCCTTCGGCGCGCTCAGCGCGCTGAGCGGGGCGACGCTGCCAGGGGGGTCGTCGGACCCGTTGGCCGTGGCCACCGTGTGGATCGTCGTCTTCTGGGTGGGCGTTGCCGCGGTCGTCGTCGGGTTCGTGGTGTCGATCGTCGCGATGGTGAAGAGGCGGGGGTGGCGTTGGGGCCCCGCCGGAACCATCGTGTCGGCGGTCGGCCTCGCCATGGTCGTGGCGCCGATGTTTCTGGTCGTCGTCGCGTACTGAACCGGCTGGCCTCAGCGGATCCGGTGGGCGATGAGCGCCTTTGTCCCCTCGACGGTGCGGGCAAGGATGATCGTCGCCGACGCCTTTCCCTTCGGTTTCAGCTGCCTGCGCAGCGCCGCAGGGTCGACGTCGATGGCGCGCTTCTTGATCTCCAGGGTGCCGACGCCGCGGTCGGCCACCCAGCGGCGCAGCACGCGCACGTCGAACGGGAGCACCTCGTCGACCTCGAAGGTGGTGCCGAACGGGCTGTCGACCGGATCGTCGGAGGAAAGGTAGGCGGTGTGCGGGTCGAGCAGCCACAGCGGCGACCCGGGGGCGATCTCGGTGATCAGGCCCGCCCGGATGACGGCGCCGTCCGGCTCGATCAGGTAGCGGCCGACGGGCCGCGTCTCCAGCTCGCGCGGCCGGTCGGGGGCGACGAGTTCGTGTGGCAGCACCACCGCCTCGGTCGATGCGGGCAACCGGTTCCAGAGCGTCGCCTCGACGACGTCGCCGCGCTCGCTGAGCCAGCCGGCGCGCACGCCGTCGGGGATGAGCTCCTTCGGCACGCCGGGGCCGAGCTTCACACAGACGAACCGGTCGGAGGCGAGCTGGTCGAGCACGAACTGCCACGGCGGGGTGAAGTCGGCGACATTCCACGTGCGACCGGTCGTGGTCCGGCGTGCGGGGTCGAGGAAGACCGCCGCGCCCTCAGGCAGCTCAGCCTCCTCCGCCAGGCCGAGCCGCGCCTCCCCACCGACGAGGGCGAGATTGTGCGCGGCGACCTCGACCGTCGCCGGGTCGGCGTCGACGCCGACGACCCTCAGCCCCGCCTCGGCGAAGGCCATGGCGTCGGCACCGATCCCGCAGCCGAGATCCCAGACCTCCCTCACCCCCGCCTCGGCGAACCGCGCGGCGCGCCAGGCGGCCACCGGTGCGCGGCTCGCCTGTTCGAGGCCGTCACGCGTGAAGAGCATCTCGGCGGCCCTTGGGAACTTGGAGACGGCCTTCCTGCGCAGCGCCACCTGGCCGAGCGCCCAGGCCGCCTCCTCCGGTCCGAAGACCCGGCGCAGCCGCTCACCGGCGCCCAGCGAGGTCGGGTCGGCCTCCGCCATGGCCGCCTCGAGCGCCGCGCCGTCACCCCGCATGCTCCCCATGTCAGCTTGGCTTCGCGGTCGTGACGATCATCCCGGCGTGGTCGGTCCCGGGGATCTCGACGTGGCTGACCCACGCCGCCACGGAGCGCGAGTGGAGGGCGTGGTCGATCCGCGCGAAGGGAGGCCACCGGCCGCCCATCGGCCAGGTGGGCTGCCAGAGCTCCAGCCCTCCGAAGATCGACTCCCGGTCCATGGTGTTGCGGAACTCGCCCGCAGCGGTCAGTTCGCGCATGGTGAGGTGCTCGTCGATGGCGTTGAAGTCGCCCACCAGCAGCACAGGACCAGAGGTGTCCGCCAGGGCCATCGCGTTGACGGCGGCGCCGTCGACGGCCCACGCCTCGGCGCCGAGCTGGGGTGGCGTGGAGTGGATCACGCCGACCTGCCACTGGTCGCCTTCGTCGGTGATGCTGACGACGAAGTTGTCGAACCTGGTCCCCTCCGCCTGGCGGACGGGGGTGACGGGCGTCCTCGACAGGATCATCGTGCCCCCGGCGTCCTCGCGGACGGTGCCGTGGCGGTGCGGAAACTCGTCGAGGATGCCTGCCTCGCGCAGCCGCGTGTCGAAGGACGAGGTGTACTCCTGGAACGCGAGCGCATCGACGCTCGGGGTGACCTGGTCACGGATGGCACGCACGTCCGCGCCGCCGTACTCCACGTTGAGGCTGAGTACCTGCAGGCCCACCTCGACCGGGGCCGCGGAGATGTCGACGCCCTGGTTGCGCGGAAGCACCGGCACCCCCCAGGCCACGAAGGCCACCAGGAGCAGGGCGAGAGCCGCGCCCCTCCACCAGCCGCGGAGCACGAGCCCCACGCCGAGGATCGCCACGAGGGAAGGCAGCCACAGGAACGGGATGAACGTCGCGGCGTAGATGGCGTAGCGCGACAGCGCGTGCAGCGCTGGAAACAGATCGAGGACGAGCAGCGCCGCGGCAGCGACAACGCCGGGCACCAGGAGGATCCATCCGAGAACGGAGGTCCAGCCCGGAGCCCGGCGTTTCGTCATGCGCCTACTGCTGCAGTTCACGGGTGTCGAGCTCCACGACCTCGTCGCCCAGCGACTTGAGCAGGGCGTGGCGCTCCTCGCGGCGCACCTTCTGCTCGATCGGGTTCGGCACGGGTGCCGCTGCCAGCAGGCGGCGGGTGTACTCCTCCTGCGGGTTGAGCAGGACCTCGTCGCGGGTGCCCCGCTCGACGATCTTGCCGTACTGCATGACGACGACGCGGTGCGCGAGGGCGTCGATGACGGCGAGGTCGTGCGAGATGAACAGACACGCGAAGCCGAACTCGCGCTGCAGCTCGGTGAACATGCCGAGCACCGAGGCCTGCACCGACACGTCGAGCGCCGAGGTGGGCTCGTCGGCGATCAGGATCTCGGGCCGCAGGGCGAGCGCACGGGCGATCGAGACGCGCTGACGCTGGCCGCCGGAGAGCTCGTGCGGGTAGCGGTTGTACGCGCTGCGGGGAAGCTGCACGGCCTCCAGCAGTTCGTGCACGCGGGCCTGGCGCTCCTTCGGGGAGCCGACCTTGTGCACGCTGAGCGGCTCGGAGATCACGTCACCGATCGGGAAGCGCGGGTTCAGCGAGGCGGCCGGATCCTGAAAGATCACGCCGATGCGCTTGCGCAGCGCCTTGAGCTGGGGACCCTTGATCGAGAGCAGGTCCTCGCCGAGGACGCTGACCTCGCCGCTGTGCGAAGGGATCAGGCCGAGCAGCGCGCGACCGATGGTCGACTTGCCGGAGCCGGACTCGCCCACGAGACCGACGATCTCGCCGCGCTTCACGTCGAAGCTGACGTCGTCGACCGCGCGGAAGGGCTTCTTGCCCGAACGCTTGTACTCGACGACCAGGTTGTTGACGCTCAGCGCCGTCTCGGCGCCCTCGGCGACGGGTGCGGGCGCCGCGCCGAACTGGCCGGGGCCCTCGCCCAGGTGGGGAACGGCCGCGAGCAGCTTCTTGGTGTAGGGGTGCTGCGGGTTGAGCAGCACCTCGTTGACGGGCCCACGCTCAACGACATTGCCCTTGAACATCACCGCGACGTTGTCTGCCATGTCGGCGACGACACCCATGTTGTGGGTGATCAGGAGGATGCCGGTGTTGAGCTTGTCCTTCAGCGAGCGCAGCAGGTCGAGGATGTCGGCCTGCACGGTCACGTCGAGGGCGGTGGTCGGCTCGTCGGCGATGATCACCTCGGGATCGCACGCCAGCGCCATGGCGATCACGACGCGCTGACGCATGCCGCCGGAGAGCTCATGCGGGAACTGGTTCACGCGGCGCTCGGGTGCCGGGATGCCGACGGCCGCCAGCAGGTCGATGGCGCGCGCCCAGGCCTCCCGACCGAACGCGATGCCGTGCACCTCCATCGACTCGGTGAGCTGCTCGCCGATCTTGATCACGGGGTTCAGCGCCGTCATGGGCTCCTGGAACACCATCGCGACGCGGCGGCCGCGGATGGCGCGGAGCTCGCGCCCGCTGAGGTCTCCGACCACCTTGTTGTCGACGACGGTCTCGCCCGTGATCCGCGCGGTCTTCGGCAGCAGACCGAGCGCGGTGGTCGCGGTGACGGACTTGCCGGAACCGGACTCGCCTACCAGCGCCATCACCTCGCCGGGCTCGACGCTGAGCGTCAGGCCCTTCACGGCGTGGACGGTGCCGAACTCGGTCTTGAACTTGACGTCGAGGTTGTCGAACTTGAGCGCCGGGTTCTCCCCGGTGAACGTCTTGGATTCAGTCATGTCTTGCTCCCTCAGTCCATCTGCTGACGTGGGTCGAACGCGTCGCGCAGGCCGTCACCGATGAAGTTGATGCACAGCGAGAACACGAGGATGAACATGCCGGGGATCCAGAAGAGCCACGGGCGGGTGCTCAGCGCCGTCTGGTACTCGCTGACCAGCACACCGAGCGAGGTGTCGGGCGGCCGCACGCCGAAGCCGATGAACGACAGCGCCGTCTCGGTGAGGATCGCCGCCGAGATCAGCAGCGTGGCGTTGACCACGATGGTGCCGAGCGCGTTGGGCAGGATGTGGCGCACGATGATGCGGGGGCCGGGGGTGCCGAGGGCGCGGGCGGCCATCACGAACTCCCGTTCGCGCAGTGACAGCACCTCGCCGCGGACGAGCCGGGCGAGACCGGTCCACGAGACGACGGCCAGCACGAGCGCGAGCATCCCGATGCTTCCGCCTGACATGCGGCCGAGGACGGCGGCGAGGATCAGGGTCGGGATGATGATGAACAGGTCGGTCATCCTCATCAGGAACGCCTCGGTGATGCCGCGGTAGTAGCCTGCGATCGCGCCGATCGTGGTGCCGATCAGCGTGGCGAGGATGCCGACGGTGAAGGCGATGAACAGCGACTTCTGCACGCCGAGCATGACGAGCGCGAAGTAGTCCTTGCCGACCGTGTTCTGGCCGAACGGGTGCTCGCCGAGCGACGGCGGCCAGAACTGCAGCGTCGGCTTGGCCTGGTTGACCATCGGGTAGGTGTCGTAGGCCGTCTTGTCCCACCATCCGGGGATGATGCCCCAGCCGACCGAGGTGATCGCGAGCAGGACGATGAAGATCAGGACGAAGAGGGCGACCATGGCCGCCTTGTGCCGGAAGAACCGGCGCAGAACGAGCTGGCCCTGGGAGTAGGAGCGCGTGTTGGTCGTCTCGACGTCGTCCTCGATGGAGAACGTCGGGTTCGCCTCGGGCTCGACGGAGGGCATCGTGTTGTTTGGATCACTCATGTCCGGCTCCTATCGCGCGATCCGCGGGTCGAGGAATGCGTAGGCGATGTCCGCGACAAGGTTCATCAGCACCGCGGCGCTGCCCGTCACGAGGTAGAAGGCCATCACCGGTGGTGGATCCACCGCCGCGAGGCCCTCACGGAACATGGCGCCCATGCCCGACCAGCCGAACACCGTCTCCGTGATGACCGCGCCGCCGATCAGGGCGGCGAAGTCGAAGGCCACGATCGTGGCGAGCGGGATCAGCGAGTTGCGGAAGGCGTGGCGGGTGATCACCTTGCGCTCCGAGACACCCTTCGAGCGGGCGGTGCGGATGTAGTCCTGGTTCAGCACGTCGAGCATCGAGGCGCGGGTGTAGCGCGTGTAGCCGGCGATGCCGATCAGGGTCAGCACGATGGTCGGCAGGAACAGGTGCGTCGCCGCGTCGATGAAGTGGCCCCAGTAGGTGGAGTCGAAGTTCGGCGTGGCGGATCCGATGGTGGGGATCGGTCGCGGTTGCTGGGTGAGGTAGGCGTTCCAGTTGCTGAGCATCAGGTCGGCAAGGGCGACGAGGGAGGCGATCACGGCCACGATCAGCGACGAGGTGATCGCCTGCTTGCGGGAGAAGCCACCGAGGAGGGCGCCACTGGCAACGGCGATCGCGATGCCGGCCGCGAAGCAGAGGAACAGCTTCAGGTTCGACGGATCGCTCATCAGGAGGCCGCGCGTCACCGCGTAGCCGATGATCGTCAGCACCGTGGTGAGCGCGACCGCGTTGCGCACGCGGATGTTCTTCGGCCCCGAGGTGACGAAGAGCACGAACACGCCCGCGGCGAGCACCACGACCGCGAAGAGCGGGATGCCGAGCATCGGGCGGCGGAGCCACTGCACGCTGGAGAAGTACCAGAGGGCCCCGGCGAAGACCACAGCCATGATCGCGAAGCTGATCAGTCGGCGCTTCCATGCGCCGCCGAGCGCCGCGGCGATGATCAAGGACAGCACGAGGGATATCCCGATGATCTGTGCTGTTGAGAATCTCGCCTCGACGATCCAGTTGTTGAACTCGATGGCCGCGTAGTGCTTGAGCAGCACCGCGGCCCAGAAGACCGGAAGCGAGAAGAAGACGAAGGCCATGAACGTGACGGCGTAGTCGAAGCCGCTGTACTGCCGGATGGCGGTCAGGATGCCGAGCACGATGCCGATCACGATGGCGAGGATGGTGGCGAGGATGACGAGCTTCAGCGTCGACGCCGCCGCCTGGACGACGAGCGAGTTGACCGCCCGGCCCTTGATGTCCTGGCCGAGGTCACAGCTACCGGTGAAGCACTTCCCGACTCCGCTCAACCACTCCCAGTACCGCTGGTACCAGGGTTTGTCGAGGCCCATGTGGGCGATGCGTTGAGCCTTGAGGTTCTCGACGTTGGGTGCGTTCGACTCGCGGAACTCCTCAAGAGGGTCGCCCGAGTTGATGGTCAGGATGAACATCAGGAACGATCCGAGTACGAGGATGAGAAGCGAGATCCCCAATCGCTTCAGGATGTATCTGATCACTAGTGGTCCTTCGGTGGATGTGACTGCCCCGACGCGTGCTGGGCCAATCGTTGGCCGATCATACGCCAGTGGGGCTGTGGTGACGAGGCGGCAACGCGAAAGGGGCAGGTGGCTCGGTGCCACCTGCCCCTCTCACGTTGTCAGTGACTCACAGGCTGAGGATCAGCTGAGGACCCACTGGGGAGCGTTCCAGACGACCTGGTCCTGCGTGGCGGTGCCGCGGACGTTCTGGACGTTCGAGGACGAGGCCGACAGGCCGGGGTGAGCGAACACCGGGATACCGAAGAGCGTGTCCCACAGCTCCTTCTCGATGATCTTGGTCTGCTCGAGCTGGACGGCCGGGTCGAGCGAAGAGGCCAGGGTGGCCCACGCCTTGTCGACGGTCTCGTTCGAGTACTTGCCGTAGTTCTGGCCCTTGTTGGTCGCGTAGATGTTCTGGCCGGAGGCGATCTGGCCGGAGCCCGCCCACGCGAACAGGGCAACCTCGTAGTCGCCGTTCACAACTTCCTTCTCGAAGAAGGTGGCCGAGTTCGAGTCGATGATGTTGAACCCGGCGTCCTTGCAGGAGGCTGCGATCTGTGCGACCTGGTCGGCGCGACGCTGGTTACCTGCGCGGTAGCCGATGCGCACGTCGATCGGGGTGGCAACGCCGGACTCGGCGATGAGGGCCTTCGACTTCTCGATGTCGACCTGGTCGAAGCGACCGTCGTAGGAGGCGCTGACGACGTCCTCGTAGTTCTCCTGGAACGGGAAGACCTCACGGGCGTTCATGACGATGGCGGTGTCGTTGATCGGCTTGATCAGGTTGTCGACGATGGCCTGGCGCGGCACGCAGTAGGCGAAGGCCTCGCGCAGCTTGATGCCGCCCTTCGCATCCGAGAACACGTTGGTGTCGCGGAAGTTGAAGTCGAGGTGCTCCCAGGTCAGGGTGTCGTAGGTCTCGACCTTGACGGCGTCGCCCATGGCCTCGAGCTGGCCGAGGGTGTCGACGGTGGGCTGCGGGTTGATGACGTTGACGTCACCGTTTTGCAACGCCTGAGCCATCTGAGCGTCCTCGATGAAGCGGAAGATCAGGTTCTTGGTGCCTGCCGGGGTGCCCCAGTACTTGTCGTTGGCCTCGAGGGTCAGCGAGTTCTTGGAGATCCAGCCGCCTTCCTTCAGCTTGTAGGGGCCGGAGGACGGGATCTGGTCCATCGAGGGAAGCTGGCCACCCTCGAACATCCATCCGTTGTTCCAGAAGTCCGCGACCTTCTTGACAGTCTCGGCGTCCTTGTCGAGGATCGCCTGGGCAAGGGCGGCGGGCTCGAGGCCGGCCTGCTTGGCCGCGACGTGCGCCGGGAGCGCCGTGGTCACGAGGATCTTGTAGTCGGGGTAGGTCTCGTTGTAGACGACCGTGAACTCCTTGCCGTCGACCTCACCCTGGGGGCCCTCGGGCACGTACTGCGCGAAGGACGAGGAGACGTGGTCGAAGATCGGCGTGGCGTCCGGGTTCTCACCCGAGGCGTAGCCGGGGACGAGGAACTCGGGGTTCTGGGCTGCCCAGTCGAGCAGGTAGTCGTTGATGGTCACCGGGGTGCCATCGGACCAGACGGCCTCGTCGGAGATCGTGTACTTGACGGTCAGCGGATCCTCGGAGGTGACCTCCATCGTGCCGAATTCCTTGTTCTCGCAGATGGTGCCGTCGGTACCGAAGTAGACGAAGCTGGAGAACATGTGTGCCGCGACACCCGAGTTGTAGGTCGAGTAGGTCTTGTTGGTGACCGAGTTATAGCCGTTCCAGTCGCCGGGGCCACCGGTGTACCTGACCTGACCGTCCTTGGTTTCGGTGATGCCGACGTCCTGCATGCAGGCTGCCGCGCCGCCGGCGGCGTCTCCGCTCGCGGAGGCGCTCGGCTTGGCCGAACCGGACTCGCTCGTGTTGTTGGTGGGTGCCTGGGACTGCCCAGCATCGGGGCTGGTGCAGGCGCCCAGCAGAAGGGCACCGCTCAGCACCAGGCCGAGTCCGGCGCTCGTTCGCCTGAACTTCATTGAATCTCCTAGTCGTAGACCGACGTAACAGGGGCCCAATCGGGCCATCGTGATTCAGGACGATAGCGAGTACACGTTCAAATCGGAAAGGCTCTGGTCACTTTGACACCAGATCGTTACCTACTTGTTGCTGCAATAGTGGCTGCTCAGACGACGATCGTGCCGACTGGCAGACCTGAGTTCGCCGAGAAATCCAGTCCGGATGGTGAGACGCCACTGGTGATGGCCTCGCTCGCGACCGCCGCGATCATCGCACCGTTGTCGGTGCAGAGGGCAGGACGGGGGCGTCGCAGCTCGATCCCGACGGCCGCCGCCCGCTCCTCGAGCAGGGTGCGCAGCCGCGAGTTGGCCGCCACTCCCCCGCCGATCAGGATCGAGTTGACGCCGAAGTGCTGGGCCGCGTCGACGGTCTTGGCCGTCAGCACGTCGCACACGGCCTCCTGGAAGCTCGCCGCGACGTCGTTGACAGGGACGTCGAGCCCGTCGAGGCGTCGCTGCTCGACCCAGCGCGCCACGGCGGTCTTGAGGCCGGAGAAGGAGAAGTCGAAGCGGTGCTTCTCCAGGTCGTGGCGGGCAGTGAGGCCGCGCGGGAAGCGGATCGCCGTCGGATCGCCTTCAGCAGCCGCCCTGTCGATGACGGGGCCGCCCGGGTACGGGAGGCCGAGGATGCGCGCGACCTTGTCGTAGGCCTCGCCCGCCGCGTCGTCGATCGTCGAGCCTACCTCGGTGATCTTCGTGGCGATGTCCTCGACGTACAGCAGCGACGTGTGGCCGCCGGAGACGAGCAGCGCGAGCGAGGGCATGGGCAGGGCGCCGTGGTCGAGCAGGTCGACTGCCACGTGTCCCACGAGGTGGTTGACCCCGTAGAGGGGCTTGTTCAGGTAGGCGGCGAGCGCCTTCGCCGAGGCGATGCCCACCACGAGGGCCCCCATCAGCCCAGGCCCTGCGGTGACGCTGATCGCGTCGACGTCTGCGAGGTCGACGTCGGCCGTCGCGGCGGCCCGTTCGAGCGCAGGGACGATCGCGGAGAGATGGGCGCGGCTGGCGACCTCTGGCACCACGCCGCCGAAGCGCACGTGGAGGTCGACCGAGCTGGCCACCTCATTGGCCAGCAGCGTCCGGCCGCGGACGATCCCGACGCCGGTCTCGTCGCACGACGACTCGATTCCGAGCACCAGTGGCTCACTCATGCATGTCCTCCATGTCCCACATGCCGACGGAGTCGGCGTCGACGCCCTCGAGGTGGCGCTCGAGCACGAGCGCGTCGGCCCCGGGGCCGTAGTAGTCGGGTCGCCTGGCCACCTCACGGAAGCCATAGCCGCGATACAGGGTGATCGCGGGCGCGTTGGTGTGTTCGACCTCGAGCAGCATCCGCGTGGCGCCCTGTCCGATGGCCCATTGGAGGCCTGAGACGAGCATCACGCGGGCGAAGCCGAGGCGTCGCTGGTCGGGGGCCACCACGATGCGGTGCAGGTCGGCGACCTCGTCGACGATCTGGAAGCAGGCCACGCCGACGATCCCGCCCTCCTCGCGGCGGGCAATCAGGACGAAGCGCCCGTCGCCCTCAAGTTCGCGGCGCCACGAGTCGGCCGACCAGGCCACGCCGAAGTGCCCCTCGAGGCTGACGATCGCGTCCAGGTCGGACTGCCGCGCCGTCTCGACGATCATCGGGCGCGCAGCCGCGGAAGTGCGGACTTCGGCTTGCCTGGCACCGTCGCGTCGGCCTGCCGGAGATAGAAGGGCTCGTCTCCCGCGGGCTCGAGCGTTTCCCACCGGGCGGCCAGCACCCCAGGGTCGAGCTCGGTCGGGCCCTGCAGGGTGAACAGGTGCCGGTACGCCTCCGGGACGGCCCCCGCCACCGGAAGCTGGGGCAGTGACTCGGGCGCGCTGACCTGCGGCTCACCGGTCGGCGTGCCGTCGGCCCCGTAGCTGCGCCAGTAGAGCTCCTTGCGCCGGGCGTCGGCCGCGACGATGAACTCGGCCGAGGCACCTGCATCGGCGAACTGGCGGGCGACCACGTCGAGCGAGCAGACCCCGCGCGGGGTGATGCCCGCCGTGTGGGCGAGGGTCCAGGCGGTCGCGACGCCGACCCGCAGTCCGGTGAAAGGGCCGGGACCCATGCCGACGGCGATCTCGTCGATGTCGGTCAGGGCGATCCCGGCCTCGGCGCAGGCACGCAGCACAGACGGCATCAGCTCCTCGACGTGGGCCCGGGAATCCTGCACGACGGAGCGGGCGACTACCTCGCCGTCGCGCGCGATGCCGACGGCGACGTGGTGGCTGGTGTCGATGCCGAGCGTGTAGGTCATGCCTGCTCCCTGAGTTCGTCGAGGGCGCCTGCCCAGCGGGGGCCGGTACCGGTGAGGTAGACGGTGCGCACGTCGCTGCTCTGGCCGCGGGCGATCTCGATGTCGAGCCGGTCCTCGGCCAGCCACTCGGCCAGCCCGCTTCCCCATTCGACGAGGGTGACGGACTGCTCGAGCGAGGCGTCGAGGTCGATGTCGGCGAGTTCCGAGGCCTCACCGAGCCGGTAGGCGTCGACGTGCACGAGCGCCGGGCCCTCTCCCCGGCTGGGGTGGACCCGGGAGATGACGAAGGTCGGAGAGATGACGGGGCCCTCGACGTCGAGCCCCTCGCCGATGCCCTGCGTCAGGGTCGTCTTGCCCGCGCCGAGATCCCCCGTGGCGACGATCACGTCGCCCGGTCGCAGCAGGGCGGCGAGCCTGCGGCCGAGCTCCTGCATGGCTTCGGCGGTCGGGACGTCGAGGATCACCGGAAGGTCGCGGCCGAGCCAGAGCCCCTTGGGCGCCGGCCCGAGGACGACGAATCCGTGCTCGCCCCACCAGCGGATCAGCTCGGGGAACTCCTCGCGGGCCACGAGCCGGGCGCGGGAGGCACCCAGGTCGGCCGCAACGGTGAGCGCGGCCGTCACCATCTCACGCGCGACACCTTGCCCCGAGGCCTCGGGCACGACGGAGACGCGGCGCAGGGTGGCGGTGTCCCCCTCGATGTCGATCAGGAGGCCGGCCACGATCTCGCCGTCGGCCTCGACCAGCACGCCCGTCCCCTCGGAGAGGGCGCGCGCGATGTCATCGACGGTGTCGGCGAGCGCGTCGGCCGGCGGGTCGACCGGGCGACGCGCCGAGAAGGCGGCGCCGATGACACGCAACAGTTCGGCGGCGTCATCCGGCGTCGCGACCCTCAACGAAAGATCAGCAGATTCCATAGCGCCGTTGATCTTAGTCCGGGAATCAGTAGCGACGGCCCCGTCCGCGACCGCGCCCACGCTGGCCACCGTCGGGACGCCGACGGGGCTGCTGCTTGGGTGCGATCAGCTTGAGGTACTCGCCCTCCGGGATGGCGACCCCGGAGGTCGGCCGGGCACCGGTCGCCTCGCGCAGTTCGGGGGTTCCCGGCTCGATCTCCAGCGGCTCGGCGCCGACGCCGGCCTGGCCGAGCAGGCGGCGCGACAGCTTGCGCTGGTGCGGAAGCACGATGCTTGCGACGACGCCCTCGTGGCCTGCGCGGGCGGTGCGACCGGCGCGGTGCAGGTAGTCCTTCGAGTCGTGCGGCGGATCGACCTGCAGCACGAGCGTGACGTCGTCGACGTGGATGCCGCGGGCGGCGACGTCGGTGGCGACGAGAACGGGAACAGCGCCTTCACGGAAGGCCGTGAGGATGCGGGCACGGGCGCCCTGGGTGAGGCCGCCGTGCAGCGCGCCCGCCATGACGCCGGCGTCGCGCAGCTGGGCCGCGATCCGGTCGGTGCCCAGCTGGGTGCGGGCGAACAGGACGGTGCGACCCTCGCGGTTGGCGATCTCGGCGGTCACCTGGTTCTTGTGGTGCGGCTTCACCAGGAGCGGGCGGTGCACCATCGTCGTGACGGAGGCCTTCTCCGAGTCGACCTCGTGGGTGACCGGATCGTGCAGGTACTTCTGGACCAGCTTGTCGACGGCGTCGTCAAGGGTGGCGGAGAAGAGGAGGCGCTGGCCGTCGCCGCAGGCGTCGAGCAGCGTGCGGACATCCTGCATGAAGCCGAGGTCGGCCATGTGGTCGGCCTCGTCGAGGATGGCGATGTCGACCTGGCTGAGGTCGGCGGCGCCCTGCTCGAGCAGGTCGATCAGGCGGCCCGGGGTGGCGACGACGACGTCGACGCCACGCTCGAAGGCGCGCAGCTGCGGTCCGTAGGACATGCCACCGGCGATCAGCGTCAGGTCGATCCCGACCGCGGCCGCCAGCGGCGACAGGTTGTCGGCGATCTGCAGCGCGAGCTCGCGGGTGGGGGTGAGGATCATGGCGCGGGGCGAGCCGACCGGGCTGCCCTGCGCGAGGCGGGTGAGCATCGGCAGGCCGAACGCGAGCGTCTTGCCCGAGCCGGTGCGGCCGCGACCGAGCACGTCCTTGCCCGCGAGCGCGTCGCCGATGGTGGCCGCCTGGATCGGGAAGGGGTCGGTGATGCCTTGGCTGGCGAGGACCCGCACGAGCGGCTCCGCGACGCCGAGTTCGAAGAAGCCGGAGGTCACCTCACCCTCGACGGCCTCGGCAGTTGTCGCCGTCCACTCCATCTGGTCCGAGGTCTCCTCGAAGCCCTGGCGGTCGTCATGGTCGTGCCTGCGGCGACGGTCCTCGATGCCACGGGGCTCGTGATTGCGGCGCGTGTCGAAGCGCTGCGCGGGGCGGTACGACTCGTCGCGACGGCGACGCTCGCCGAAGCCGCGATCGTCGCGGCGGCGCTCACCTGCACCCCGGTCGTCACGGTCGCGGTTGAAGCCGCGGTCGTCACGACGGTCGAAGGAACGGCCACCACGATCGTCACGGCGATCGAAGGAGCGACCGCCACGGTCATCGCGACGGTCATAGGAACGGCCACCGCGATCATCGTCACGGCGATCGAACGAGCGGCCACCACGGTCATCGCGACGGTCATAGGAACGGCCACCACGATCATCGTCACGGCGATCGAACGAGCGGCCACCACGGTCATCGCGACGGTCACCACGGTCATCGTCCCGGCGATCGAACGAACGGCCGCCACGCTCGTCTCGACGGTCGTACGAGCGGGAGCCGCGGTCGTCGCGGCGCTCGGACGAGCGGCGCTCGTCGCGCTCCTGACGCGGTGCGTCGTCGCGGCGGGCCTCGGTGTTGTACTTGCCCTGCTGGTCGCCGAACTGGAGGGCGCGGCGCTGCTTGCGGTTCATGGGGGCGTCGGAGGGGGCGGAATCGGTGCGGCGGCGCTGGGGCGTGCGGCCCTTGGCTGCGCGCTTCTCGGTCGACCAACGGGCCTTACGGCGTGGTGCATTCATGTAAAAAGGTGTCCTAGCACTGGGGTGACGGCCCGCAGATGTGAACTCGGGCCGGTGCCCGCTCATGAAACAACGCATCAGGAATGTGAAACGCGGGCGTGGAACCGCCTCGGCCGGGCCGTACGAGTCTACGCGCTGAAGCCCGAAAAGACTAAACGTCGAGTTGACTCACGCTAGATGCCCGCGTAGGTCGATTCGTTGACTCATCTCAACATGCCCGCGTAGCGGCACGCTACGAGGATGGAGTTGACGATGGCCCAGCGCAAAGCGATCACCACGGCCCAGGCGAAGGCATGGACGAAGGCGACCAAGGCGGAGAAGGCCGCGATTCTGGACGCGGTGGTCCAGGTCACCGGCTGGCATCGCGATCATGCCCGCAAGATGCTGCGCCGCGCCGCGACCGGTCAGATGCCCGGGCCCCGCAAACCCCGAGAGGCGATCAGGCGCTACGACACACACGTCACCGAAGCATTGGTGCGGTGCTGGGCCATGCTCGACGGGATCGCCTCGAAACGTCTCGCAGCCGCCTTGCCACGGTTGCTGGCCGCGCTGGAACGCCTCGACCGACTCGACATGAGCGTCGAGGTCCGTGACCAGCTCCTGGCCATGTCACCGGCCACCATGGACCGGCACCTGCAGCCCTACCGCACCGGACTGATCGCTGCCAAAGGCATCGCCCACACCAAACCCGGCTCGTTGTTGAAGTCCTCGATTCCGCTCAAGACCTGGGCCGAGTGGAACGACACCGAACCCGGGTTCATCGAGATCGACCTGGTCGGCCACGAAGGCGGCGACAACAACGGCACCTTCCACTACAGCCTCAACGCCACCGACATCGCCACCGGCTGGACCGAAACCTGCACCGTGCGCTCCAAAGGCGAACGCATCGTCGCCGCTGGCCTCGACCAACTCATCGGCCGGTTCCCGTTCCTGATCCTGGGAATCCACTCCGACAACGGATCCGAGTTCATCAACCACCACCTCTCCCGCTACTGCAACCTGCGCCAGATCACCTTCACCCGCGGCCGGCCCTCCCACTCCAACGACCAAGCCCACATCGAGCAAAAGAACTGGTCGATCGTGCGCCGCGCCGTCGGCTACTGGCGCTACGACACCGCCCGCGAACTTGACCTCCTCAACCACCTCTGGCCCGCCTGGAACACCCGAAACAACCTGCTGATGCCCAGCCAGAAACTGATCTCGAAAACCCGCACCGGCGCGAAAGTCACCAAACGCCACGACACCGCCACCACACCAGCCGACCGGCTCCTTCGCGACCACCCCGACACGCTCACCCCAGCCGAGCACGCTGCCCTCCACGACCGCCTCGACACCGTCGACCCCATCGAACTCGGCGACCAGATCGCTGTGATCCAAGGCAACCTGCTCGACCTCGCCAAACGCCGCGGAGCCGTCCAGCGACGCGCGAAACGCAACCACGTCTACCTCTCCCGCACCAAAATCACGCGGGCATCTTCAGATGAGGCAACGACTCAAACCAAGCGGGCATCTTGACATGAGGCAACGGGAACGTCATCTACCTGTCACCAGGCGTTGGCCCCGAGTATGCGGTCTGGAAAGGGCGTTCGGAGTAGCATGGGGGCGTGCGAGTGGCCATTGTCGCGGAATCTTTTCTCCCCCAGTTGAACGGCGTCACCAACTCGGTGCTGCGCATCCTGGAGCATCTGTTGGCCAATGGACACGAGGCCATGGTGATCGCCCCCCAGGACGGTGACCGGACCCCTTCCACCTACTGCGGCTTCCCGGTGGAGTCGGTCGCCTCGATCGGTCTTCCCTTCTACGACCAGGTGCGCGTCGTGACGACCTCCTCGCTCACGATCGAGCGCCTGCTCACCAACTTCCGGCCCGACGTGGTGCACCTCGCGGCGCCCTTCATCGTCGGCTACAAGGCCGCATCGGTGGCGGCGAAGCTCGGCATCCCGATGGTGGGGATCTACCAGACCGAGGTGCCCACGTATGCGGCCCGCTACGGGTTCCCGCATGTCGCACCGATTCTCTGGCACCAGGTGCGCCAGGTGCACTCCCTCGCGTCGCTGAACTTCGCGCCGTCGACGTTCGCCCGCGACCAGTTGATCGGTCAGGGCATCCCGCGGGTCGGCGTGTGGGGCCGCGGCGTCGACTCCGTGCGGTTCGACCCTGCGAAGCGTGACGACGACCTCCGCCGCCGGTTCTCCCCCGACGGTGAGACGGTGATCGGCTACATGGGCAGGTTGGCGAGCGAGAAGCGGGTCGAGGATCTCGCCGCCGTCAGCGGGATCGCAGGCACCAGGCTCGTCGTGATCGGCGACGGCCCGCTGCGCGGCCAACTGGAGGCGAGCCTGCCCGGCGCCCTCTTCCTCGGCCAGCTGACCGGGGAGGAACTCCCACATGCGATGGCGAGCCTCGACGTGTTCGTCCATCCGGGCGAGATGGAGACGTTCTGCCAGGCCATCCAGGAGGCGAAGGCGTCCGGACTTCCCGTCGTCGCGCCGCGCCGTGGCGGGCCGATCGACCTGATCGACCCGCAGAGCACCGGGCGCCTCTACACGCCGGGCGACCTGGGCGCGCTCCGCGCGGAGGTGCAGGGCTTCGTCGACGACCCCGAGCGGCGTGAGTCGTTCGGCAGCGCGGCCCGCGTGTCCGTGCTCGAGCGCACCTGGGACAACGTCTGCTCCGAACTGATGGGGCACTACGCACGGGCCATCTCGATGTCGGTGCGCGACGACGCGCTGGCGGCCTGACGCCTACAGCTCGGAGGTCAGCTCGGCGATCACCTGCGGCATCCGCGCCGACAGATCATCCGGCGTGTACGGCCCGGGATGCCTCGTCGCGGTGATGGCCTGGATGCTCGCCCCGACCACGCCGGCCTTCCAGGCGGGCAGTCCGCTCGCCAGCAGCGCACCGCAGATGCCCGCGAGCACGTCGCCAGAGCCGGCCCGCGCGGTCCACGCCGGACCGGCGACCGCGATGGTGACCCGCCCCGACGGCTCGGCGATGTACTGGGTGGCCCCCTTCAAGAGCACCGAGGCACCGGTGTGCCGTGCGGCCTCGCGCGCGCACTCGAGCGGCTGGGCCTCCACGTGCGCCCTCGTGCAGCCGAGAATCCGGCCGAGTTCTCCTGCGTGCGGGGTGAGCAGCCAGCCCTCCAGCCTGCCGTTGGGCAGCGAGTAGAGGGCGTCGGCGTCGACAACTGCGGGCAGCCGGTGCAGCTTCGCCCATTCGACCCGCGAGGCGGCGTTGTCCGTGTCACCCCAGCCGGATCCGAGCACGGTCGCCTCGGACCGACCGTCGCCGATCACGACGCTGGGGAACCGCGACATGATCAGCCCGGACGGCGCCCGTCCGGTGTAGCGGACCATCCCCGCCCCCGCGTGCAGCGCCCCGGCGCAGGAGAGCAGCGCGGCGCCGGGGTAGGTCTCCGATCCCGTGTCGACCGTGACCACGCCCCGCGAGTACTTGTCAGACCCCTCGTGTGGGACCGGCCACCAGCGCGCCACATCGGACTCCTCGGCCTGGCGAAGGTTGCCGGCCTCGACGTCGAGACCGATGTCGACGACGTGGAGTCTTCCGCAGCGGGAGGCGGCAGGCTGGAGGACGTGGCACGGCTTCGGCGCGGCGAACGTGACGGTGTGGGCCGCGCGGAAGCTCTCGTGCGGCTCGGCGGCGTCGGCATCCAGCCCGGAGGGAAGGTCGACCGACAGCACGGTGACGTGCTCGTCCTCGCAGGCAGCGGCGAAGGTGGCCACCTGTGCCGGGAGCCCCGGCCGCGAACCGAGTCCGGTCACGGCGTCGATGACGAGGGAGCAGTCGACGAGCGAACCGATCGCGCCGACGGCGTCGACCTCCTGCGCACCCGCACGCACGGCCGCCTCGAGGCCCGCCTCGTGGGCCTTCCCCATGGCGAGCCAGAGCAGGACCGGGCGGTGCGGGGCGAGCCGGGCAGCCGCGAAGAGCCCGTCCCCGCCGTTGTAGCCCGGGCCGACGGCGACGAGCACCGTCCCCTCGGGGGTCACGGCGTCTGCGATCCTCGCCACCGCCGCCGCAGCGCGGCCCATGAGGTCGACGTCGGGTTGCGTGTCGAAGACGTGCTGTTCGGCATCACGGATCTGCTTGGCGGAGAGGATCTGCCTCATTTCTCACACACCACCATCGTCGTCGCGTATCCCCCGTCGTGGCTGATGCTCAGGTGGATGCGCCCGATCCTGAGCGCCGCGATCCTCGCCGCGACGGTGCCGGTCGTGGCGAAGGAGGGCACGCCGTCGTCGCTCTTGACGACCTCGCAGTCGAGCCAGCTCATCCCGCCCGGCGAGCCGAGCGCCTTCGCGAGCGCCTCCTTCGCGGAGAAGCGGGCCGCCTGCGACTCGATCGAGAGGGCCCGCTCGCCCTCGGTGAGCAGCCGCTCGGCCAGCCCCGGACGACGCTTGAGCATCTCCTCGAAGCGGTCGATGACGACCAGGTCGGTGCCGATGCCAACGATCATGGCGACACACTACTGACTCGCGGGTGGGCCGGCCGCGAGTCCGCGGAACGGTGCGTGCTCGGATCAGACCTTGCGGATGCGGATCGAGTCGACCATGTGGTCCTCGCCCTTGACGAGGATCGCGGTGGCGCGCTCGCGGGTGGGTGCGACGTTCTGGCGCAGGTTGGGGCCGTTGATGGTGTCCCACACCCGGGAGCCGAGCGCCAGCGCCTCCTGGTCGGACAGCTCGCTGTAGAGCCGGAAGTAGCTGCGCTCGTCGGTGAACGCGGTGCGGCGCAGCTCCATGAAGCGGTTCAGGAACCACTGCTTGATGTGGCCCTCCTCCGCGTCGACGAAGACGGAGAAGTCGAAGAAGTCGCTGACGGCGAGCCCGGAGCGTCCGTCCGCCTCGACACGCGCCGGCTGCAGCACGTTGAGGCCCTCGATGATCAGGATGTCGGGGCTCTCCACCTCGATGTGCTCATCCGCGACGATGTCGTAGACCATGTGGCTGTAGACGGGCGCGAGCACCTTCGGCTCGCCCGACTTCACGTCCATCACGAACTGCAGCAGCGCACGTCGGTTGTACGACTCGGGGAAGCCCTTGCGGTCGAGCAGTCCTCTTCGCTGGAGCTCGGCGTTCGGGTAGAGGAAGCCGTCGGTGGTGATCAGGTCGACCTTCGGGTTGCCAGGCGCGCGGCTCAGCAACTCCTGCAGGACGCGCGAGACGGTGGACTTGCCGACCGCAACGGAGCCTGCGACACCGATCACGAACGGGGTGCGGCGCACGTCGAGGTTGAGGAAGCTGCTGTTCTGCGCGTAGAGGCGCCCGGTGTTGACCATGTAGAGGTGCAGCAGTTGACACAGCGGTCGGTAGACCTCCTCGATGTCGAGCGCGGAGGTCGGGTCGCCGATGCCTCTGAGCCTTGCGAGCGTCTCCTCGTCGAGATCGATCTCGGTCGCGTCGGACAGCTCAGCCCAGGCGCGGCGCTGCAGCGTGACGTAGGGTCCGGACACCGGCACTCCTTCTAGCAATGTGGACCTGCGCAAGCCTAACGGAGAGGGGCCACGCGCCTGAGCAGGGGTGGCGCACAGAATCCACGACGACGCAAGTTCACAGCTGCCCGGAGCGCCAATGTCAAGAAGCGCTCAATCATCATGTACATTTCTCGCCGTGTGTGGAATCGTTGGATACATCGGAGAACGTGACGGACTCGACGTGGTGCTGAACGGCCTGCGTCGACTTGAGTACCGCGGATATGACTCCGCGGGGGTGGCAATCCCCAGCGAGGGGGCCATCGAATGGCGCAAACGCGCAGGCAAGATCGCAAACCTTGAAGGTGAGATCGCGGAGCGCCCCCTCCCCGACACCACTGTTGCCATCGGCCACACCCGCTGGGCCACCCACGGCGCACCCACGGACCAGAACTCCCACCCGCACGTCGCCGGACGCGTCGCGATCGTGCACAACGGGATCATCGAGAACCACGACCAGCTCCGCGGTGAGCTCGACGGCGTCGAGTTCGCCTCCGAGACCGACTCGGAGGTCGCGGCCCACCTGCTCCGCGCGGAGGTCGAGGCCGGAAAGGACCTCGTCGCCGCCATGCGCTCGGTCGTCACCAAGCTGGAGGGTGCCTTCACGCTCGTGGCCGTCGACGCGACCGACCCGGACCGGATCGTCGCCGCCCGCCGCAACTCTCCCCTCGTGGTCGGGGTCGGTGAGGGCGAGTACTTCCTCGCCTCCGACGTCGCGGCGTTCATCGCCTACACCCGCGACGCGATCGAGCTCGGCCAGGATCAGATCATCGAGCTGACCCGTGACGGCGTGAACGTGACCAGCTTCGACGGCGGGCCTGCGGAGACGAAGGACTTCCACGTCGACTGGGACCTCGAGGCCGCGCAGAAGCAGGGCTTCGACTGGTACATGCGCAAGGAGATCTTCGAGCAGCCGAAGGCCGTGGCCGACACCCTGCTCGGCCGCCTCAACGACAAGGGCGAACTGCAGCTCGACGAGCTGCGGATGAGCCCGGAGCTGCTGCGCCGGATCAACAAGATCGTCATCGTGGCCTGCGGCACAGCCTTCTACGCCGGCCTCGTGGCCAAGTACGCCATCGAACACTGGACCCGCATCCCCTGCGAGGTCGAGCTGGCCTCCGAGTTCCGCTACCGCGACCCGATCGTCGACCCGATGACGCTGGTGGTGACGATCTCCCAGTCGGGCGAGACGGCCGACACCCTGATGGCGATCCGCCACGCCCGCGAACAGCAGGCGAAGGTGATCGCGATCTGCAACACCAACGGCGCGACCATCCCGCGCGAGTCGGACGCCGTCATCTACACTCACGCCGGGCCCGAGATCGGCGTCGCCTCGACGAAGGGCTTCACCACCCAGCTCGTCGCGTGCTACCTGCTCGGCCTGTACCTCGCCCAGGTGCGCGGCATGAAGTACGGAGACGAGATCGCCGCGCTGCTCACCGAACTCGAGCGGATGCCGGAGGCGATCCAGCAGATGCTCGACTCGCAGCAGGTCGTGCTCGACCTGGCCAAGGAGCTCGTCGACGCCACCTCCGTGCTCTTCCTCGGTCGCCACGTCGGCTACCCGAGCGCGCTCGAGGGCGCCCTGAAGCTCAAGGAGCTGGCCTACATCCACGCCGAGGGCTTCGCGGCGGGCGAGCTCAAGCACGGCCCGATCGCGCTGATCAGCCAGGACCTTCCGGTGTTCGTCGTGGTCCCGCCGAAGGGCCGCGACCAGCTGCGCGACAAGGTGATCTCCAACATCGCAGAGGTGAAGGCGCGCGGCGCCCGCACCATCGTGCTCGCCGAGGGTGACGACGACGAGGCCGCGGCCGTCGCCGACACGCTGATCGAGCTGCCGAAGATCTCCACGCTGCTGCAGCCGATGGCCGCGATCATCCCGCTCCAGCTGTTCGCATGTGAGCTGGCGACGGTCAAGGGCCACGACGTCGACCAGCCGCGCAACCTCGCGAAGTCGGTCACCGTCGAGTGATCCCCCTCCGCTGAATCCTCAGCACCGCATCGACGCCCGCCCGGGTCGGCTCAAGCCGCCGGGCGGGCGTCGTCGTGCGCCTACGCGGCCTCCTCGTCGTCGGCCTTCGGGCGGACGGTCCGGCGCCGCGACTTCGCGAGCCCCCGCGCGACCGCCTCGCCGATGGTGATCGCGTCCTCCCCCACGGGGAGCGAGAGCCGCCGCCACTTGGCGAGCAGAACGAGCGCCGCACCGAAGACGGTCGCGACCACCGAACCGATGGCCGTAAGGTCGACGTGCCAGAACCCGACCGCGACGATGGAGGCGGCAAGCGCCGCCGTTGCGTAGAGGGTGTTGCCGCCGAGCACCCCTGGGATGCGGCGCAGCACGATGTCGCGCACGAAGCCGCCGCCCACCGCGGTGATGGTGCCGAGCATCAACGCCGGGAGCACGCCGAACCCGGCCTCGAGCGTCTTCAGGGAGCCTGCGGCGGCCCAGGTGCCGAGGGCCAGCGCGTCGATGGGCGGATAGATCCGGTCCCACCACCGACCCTCCACGCGCACCACCATCACGACAGCCGCGCCCGCAAGGGTTGCGGTGATGTAGCGCCAGTCGGTGATCGCGATGGGCGGACCGGACTGCAGCAGCACGTCGCGGATCATGCCTCCGCCGAGCCCGGACATGATGGCCAGCACCGCGAGCCCGACGACGTCGAGCCGCGCCGCGCGGCCGATCACCGCGCCGAGGACGGCGTTGAACACGACCCCGATCAGGTCGATCCACTGCAGAAACCCCAGCAACGCGGACTCGCTCACGTTCGCTCCTCGGGTGTCGGTGGGTCACTGTCGGGGCGTCGGGGCGAAGCGCAGCCGACCACGGGCCGGAAGGCCCCGCCGCGCGGCCCCTGCCGCACGCGGCACACTCTAGTGCCGCGCCCCGACCGCGCCGAGCGCAAGCTCGGGCTGGAGCGCCGCTCCGACCAGCAGCGCGCCCGGATCTCCCTGAAGCAGTCGCCTGCCCGGCGTCGGCCAGACGCGGCCGCGCGTAGAGTGGAGGCCATGACTGCTGCAGCCGAGGACCGTAACGAGAACCGCCGAGACCCATTTTCGGAGGCGTTCAAGACGTTCATCGTCAGCGACTGGGAGCCGTACTCCGACCAGTTGCCCGAGCGGCTTGCGTCGGCACCGTACGCCGCCGCGCGCCGCGCCGAGTTGACGAAGCTGTACCCAGGCACAACCCTGATCATCCCCGCCGGACCGCTCAAGACGCGCTCCAACGACACCGACTACCGGTTCCGTCCCCACAGCGCCTTCGCCTACTACACCGGCCTGGGCGAGGACAGGGAGCCCGACTCCGTCCTCGTGCTCAAGGACGACACGGCGACGCTGTTCTTCCGCCCCCGCGCCCCGCGCACCGACCGTGAGTTCTACGCCGACGCCCGCTACGGCGAGATGTGGGTCGGCCAGCGCGACTCCCTCGAGGAGATGTCCGCGGCGACGCAGCTCGACTGCCGCACCGTGCTCGACCTGCCGGAGGTGATCAGGGAGGCGGGAAGCAACCAGCTGGTCATCCGGGAGGCCGACCCCGAGATCACCGCTCTTGTCGACGAGGCGCGCGGCGGCCACAGCGTGGATCTCGACGGCGACCTCGCCCGCGCCGCCTCGGAGGCCCGCTTCTCCAAGGACGAGTTCGAGATCGGTGAGCTGAAGCTGGCGTGCAGGGCCACGAAGGAGGGCTTCGAGGCGGTTGTCCGCGAACTGCCCGAGGCCTCCCGCCGGGGTCGAGGCGAGCGCTGGGTGGAGGGCATCTTCGCCCTCAACGCGCGCCACCTCGGCAACGCGGTCGGCTACGACACCATCGCAGCCGGAGGCGACCACGCCAACACCCTGCACTGGATCCGCAACGACGGGGTCATCGCCGACGGCGACCTGCTGCTGATGGACGCAGGCGTCGAGGTCAACTCGCTCTACACCGCCGACATCACCCGCACCATGCCGATCAACGGAAAGTTCTCCCCCGCCCAGCGCCGCGTCTACGAGGCGGTGCTCGCCGCGCAGACCGCAGGCATCCTCGCCTGCCGCGCCGGCAACGACTTCCTCGCACCCCACAAGGCCGCGATCGCGGTGCTCGCCGCGTTCTTCGAGGAGCTCGGCATCCTCCCCGGCACGGCCGAGGAGTCGCTCGATCCCGACAACGGCGGCTTCCACCGTCGATGGATGGTGCACGGCACCTCGCACCACCTCGGCCTCGACGTGCACGACTGCGCCCAGGCCCGCGCCGAGCTCTACCGGGGCGGCACGCTCAAGGAGGGCATGGTGATCACGGTCGAGCCAGGCATCTACTTCAAGTCGACCGACCTGCTTGTGCCCGAGGAGTACCGCGGCATCGGCATCCGGATCGAGGACGACATCCTGATCACCGACGGCGATCCGGTCAACCTCTCCGAGGCGCTCCCCCGCGACCCCGACGACGTCGAGGCGTGGATGGCACAGCTGATGTCCTGAGCCCCCGAGACGCGAGAGGCCCCCGCTGCCGAGCGGGGGCCTCTTCGTCTGTCCTGACCGTGACGTGGCGCTTCAGTCGCCCGACTCGCTGACCACGCGGTTCCAGCGCGGCCGCTCCATCATCTGGCGGATCAGTCGCGCGACCTCCGCGGGACGCATGACCGGGACCTGATGTGCGGCGTCGGCGACGACGTGCAGTTCACCGCGGGGGGCCGTCTCGGCCACCAGTTCGACGTTGGCGATGGGGGTCGAGGAATCGCGCTCGCCTGCGATCATCATGACGGGCGTCTGAATGTAGGGCAGGTCGGCTCGCACGTCATGCGCGGCCAGCGCCCGGCACAGCTGGGCGTAGGAGTGGTCGTCGGAGACGGAGAGACCCTCCATGATGATGTTGACCACATCGGGCTGCTCGGCGCGGAAGGCGGGGGTGAACCACCGCTTCGTGGTCTCCTCGACCAACTGCTGGGTTCCGGTTGCCTCGACCTGCTCGGCGCGCTCGAGCCAGCGGGCGGGTTCGCCGACGGTCGCCGCGGACGCGACGACCACGACGCCGGCGAAGAGTTCGGGGTAGTCGCGGGCGATGTGCAGTCCGATCGCGCCCGAGATGGAAAGGCCCGCGTAGTAAACGGGGACGCCCTCGCCGAGTTCCTGCTTGAGGCCGCGCGCCACGTCGGCGACGGCGGCCGCGACGGTGTCGAGCGTCGGCTCGTCGGCGTCATCCCAGGCTTCGCCGAGGCCGGTGCCCGGCAGGTCGATGAAGACGACGCGCGCATCGTGGATCAGTTCGGCGGCGACCTTCGTCCACTGGTGGGTGGCGTTGCCGCCCAGGCTCGGGCCGACCAGCAGCACCCGCTCGGCGGGCGTCGTGCGGTTGTAGACGGTGGTGTGCAACTCCATGGGACAACTCCTCAGCTGACTGGTCCTGCACTGACAAACCTACCGGAGCCCCGCTGGCCGCTGACAGGGGGTCAGAGCAAGCCGAGGGCCTGCACGACCGAGCTGAGCCCCTGGTGTCCCATGCCTTCGAAGATGCGGCGCTCGAGGATGCGGGCGTCGAGTCGCCAGTCGTGCCAGTCCTCAAGCACGTCGGCGCGACTCATCAGCAGTTCGGGCAGTTTCGGCCCGCCGGTGCCGAGCGCCAACTGCGCGGGCGTGTACGCCTCAAGAATCAGCGACGCCCCGGGCCGTGACTGGCGGGTGGCCGTCTCCGCGACCCGACGCCTCAGGGGAGCAGGAAGATGCACGAAGATCGACACGATCGCGTCCCACTTCCGCTCCGGATCGCTCTGGTCCACCCATTGGGCGAGATCGACATGCCACGTCTCGATCTCGACCCCGCGCTCCGCGGCGAGCGCCTCCGCCTTGTCGAGGGCGACGCGGGAGAAGTCGAGGCTGACGACGTCATGGCCGCGCTCGGCGAGCCAGACCCCGTTGCGGCCCTCGCCGTCGCCGAGGCACAGCACGCGTGAGCCGGGCTTGAGCAGCCTGGCCTGCGCCTTGAGGAAGTCGTTCGGCTTGTAGCCGAAGATGAAGTTGGGATGGGTGTACCGGTCGTCCCAGAACTCGGAGGTCACTCGAACATCGCCGCCCGCGCGCCCGGGCGCTGCGCGAGCAGGTCGCGGGCCTGGCCGACGACCTTGTGTTCAGCGAGGATCTCGTAGCTGGTGGCAACCGTCATCCGGGTCGAGTTGAAGTCGCGCTTTCCGCCGCTGACGGCGTAGGCGAGGCCGGCCGAGATCAGCCCGAAGACAACACCGAGCGCGAGCCCGGCGAGCAGCATGATCAGGTTGGGGCCGATGAAGAAGTAGAGCATCAGGCCGACGAACAGGCCGAAGCTGATCCCGGAGAGGGCGCCTCCGCCGAGCACGGTGCCCCAGGTGCGGCGGCCCGTCACGCGCTCGAGCAGCTTGAGGTTGGTGCCGACGATCATCAGGTTCTCGACGGCGAACTTCTGGTCGGCGAGGTAGTCGACGGCGGCCTGGGCATCCTCGTAGCTCGAGAACTCGGCCACGTGCTGCGGGTACTCCAGCCGCATCAACTTCGAGGCCGGATTCGGGGCTTGGCTCACGGGGTCCTCCTGGATGGGATCTGCGCTGCGGCACCACCTCCGGCCGCTGACGAGACCACTCTACGCTGGGCGCGCCGCGCGCAGATCGCCTTCCAGCCACTAGATTTGCCTGCATGGTCGCATCGGAATCCGAGGTTTTCATCTCGCGCGTGATCGGGCTTCCTATCGTCGATGCGGCGGGCGATCAGGTTGGTCGCGTCAAAGACGTGGTCTGCTATCTGCGCGCGGACGGGCTCGCCCCGCGGGTCAAGGGACTCGTCGCGGAGCTGTTCGCGCGCGCCCGGATCTTCGTGCCGATGTTGCGCGTGCACGACATCTCCCCTGCCCAGGTCGCGATCCTCGGCCAGGTGGACACCCGACGGTTCCAGCGGCGCGAGACGGAGGTGCTGATCGCAGGCGACCTGTTCGACCGCAGCATCGGACGTGAGAGCCGTACCAAGATCTTCGACGTGTCGATGCACCAGGTCCGCAACCGCGAGTGGGAGCTGGCCTCGGTCGCGCTGCGCGCCTCCACCCGCGTCGGGCGGTTCGGCTTCGGCGGCCGCGGCGAGGCCCAGGTGGTGTCCTGGAAGGAGATCCCCGAGCTCATCCTGCGCACTGGCCGCACCCCTGCCCACCTGATCGCCGAGTTCTCCGACATGAAGGCGGCAGACATCGCCCAGGAGCTGCACGACCTGGCGCCCGAGTCGCTCGCCGCCGTCGTCGAGGCGCTCGATGACGAGACCCTCGCCGAGGCTCTCGAGGAGCTGCCCGAGGACGAGCAGATCGAACTGATCTCGCAGCTCGACACCGAGCGGGCGGCCGACGTGCTCGCCGAGATGGATCCCGACGACGCCGCCGACCTGATCAAGGACCTCCCCTCCGACGTGGCCGAGGACCTCCTGCAGAGGATGGAACCCGAGGAGGCGCGCGACGTGCGCCGCCTGCTCATCTACGAGGAGTTCACCGCGGGCGGCATGATGACGCCCGAGCCGGTCGTCCTCGACACCGACGCGACCGTCGCGCAGGCGCTGGCCAACGTCCGCAAGGAGTCACTCACCCCTGCGCTCGCGTCGATGGTGTTCGTCACCCGCCCGCCGCTGGAGACGCCGTCGGGGCGCTACATCGGGGCGGTGCATACGCAGCGTCTGCTGCGCGAACCGCCGACGACCCTTGTGGCGACGCTGCTCGACGAGTACCTCGAGACTCTTTCGCCCCAGGCGCCGCTGACCCAGGTCAGCCGCTTCTTCGCCACCTACAACCTCGTGGTCGCCCCCGTGGTCAACGCCGACGGTCACCTCGTCGGGGCCGTCACGGTCGACGACGTGCTCGACCACATGCTTCCCGACGACTGGCGCGGCGACCAGATGGACGAGGTCGAGGCGAGCGAGGTGAGCGATGGCTGAGCGCAACCCCCTCTCCCAGCCAGGCGAACGCCGGCGACTGCCGAAGGTCTCGGTCGACTCCGAGACCTTCGGCCGGTTCGCCGAAGGTGTGGCCAGCTTCATGGGCACCGCGAAGTTCCTCGTCTACATGACGGTGTTCGTGGTGGTCTGGATCCTGCTGAACCTGATCGGCATCTTCGGCCTCAAGTGGGACCCTTACCCGTTCATCCTGCTCAACCTCTTCTTCTCGACACAGGCCTCCTACTCGGCGCCGTTGATCCTGCTCGCCCAGAACAGACAGGAGCGGCGCGACCAGCTGAGCCTCGAGGAGGACCGAAGGATCGCGGCCCAGTCCCGCGCTGACATGGACTTCCTCGCCCGCGAGATCGCGGCCATCCGCATGCATCTCGGCGAACTGGCCACGCGCGACTTCGTCCGTGGCGAGTTGCGCAGCGAACTGCGCGAGCTGGCCGAACGCCTTGAGCGCACCGAGGAGGAGCGATGACCGAGAACAGCGAGGTCCATCCGGACCAGGTGGCCGAGATCGAGGGCTCCCCCGCCACAGAGGTGCGCTGGTTCGGGGTCGTGCTCCTGATCGGGCACCTCGCGCTGCTGGTGATCGGAGCAGCCTCGCTGTGGCGGATCGCGGGCGGCTGGTGGGTCGGCGCCCTCGCCGCAGGCCTCTTCGTGCTGGCCTACGCCGCCGTCTGGCGGTTCTGGCTCGCTCCCGGATCTCGTCGCCGTCTCGGCTACAAGGAGCGGCTGACGGTCAATCTCGTCGCCGGCCCGGCCATCGTGGTGCTCGGCTCGCTCGCCTCTCTCTGGCTCCCGGCGCTGCTCGCGACGAGCATCGTCCTGCTGTGCGACGCCCTCGATCAACACGGTGGTAACTGACCGGTTGGTCCTTTTCGCCGCCTGATTTCGGAAGATTTCTCGCGAATTCGACAAGGATCCCCACATCCGGACAAACACCCGCGACGGTGTGGACACCAAACAGGCTTGTCGCGCTGGGATTACCCCCTCCTTGTCAGCACTTTTCCCTTGCCACTGGTCACTTTCCACTGGCAGGATAGGTGACATATCCCATGGTCGGACAGGTATGCTGAAGGCCATGACGTACCACCACGGTGACCTGCGACGCGCGATGCTAGACGCGACCGCGGCCGAGGCAGCCAAGGTAGGCGTCGAGGCTCTGAGTCTGAGGGCCCTGGCGCGCTCTCTCGGCGTTACCCACGCGGCCATCAGACACCACTTCTCCGACAAGCGCGGCCTGCTCACGGCGCTCGCCACCGAGGGCTACGAACAGCTCGCCGCGCACCTGCGCCCGATCTGCCCCGACCCGATCGAGGCAGGCATGGCCTACATCGAGTGGATGCTCGAGAAGTCCGGCCACTTCGAGGTGATGTTCAAGCCCGCCCTCGTCAACACCAAGGACCCGAACCTTCTCGTCGCGCTCGCCAAGATGCGGGCGGTGCTCGCGCAGACCGCGAGCGAGGACGCTGCGGAGGAGGGCCAGCGGGCGCAGTTCTCCCAGCGCGCAAGGGCCGCGTGGTCGATCGCGCACGGCTACGCGACGCTGGCCGTCTCGGGCGTGTTCGGCCCCTTCGATCCTGCACAGGCCCGCGCGACGATTCTGCTGCTGGCTGACGGCATGAGTCGTCCGGCCCGTTCCTGATTTGCTTCTGGCGCTTCAGCGCGGAACGCTGGGAGAGTGAGCGAAAACCCCCTTCTTCCGCACGTCCGGGCGGCACTCCACGAGGTGGAGGATCCGGAGATCCGCCGCCCCATCACCGACCTCGGCATGGTCGACGAGGTCCGCGCCGACGACGCCGGTTCCGTCTTCGTCCGCGTGCTGCTGACCGTTTCCGGTTGCCCCATGCGCTCGGAGATCACCACGCGCGTCACCGACGCCGTCTCGAAGGTCGAGGGTGTCACGAGCGTCGACGTGGAACTCGGCGTGATGAACGACGAGCAGCGCGACGCCATGCGCACCATGCTGCGCGGCGGTCAGGCGGAGCGCGTGATCCCCTTCGCGCAGCCGGGCAACCTCACCCGCGTGATCGCCATCGCCTCTGGAAAGGGCGGCGTCGGCAAGTCCTCCGTGACGGTGAACCTCGCGCTGGCGCTCGCGGCACAGGGTCGCTCCGTCGGCATCCTCGACGCAGACATCTACGGCCACTCGGTGCCGGATCTGCTCGGCCTCGGCGACACCCGACCGACCGTCGTCGACGACATGATCATGCCTGTTCCCGCGGCCCGCGGCCTCAAGGTGATCTCCGTCGGCATGCTCAAGCCCTCGCGCGACCAGGTCGTGGCGTGGCGCGGCCCCATCATGGACCGCGCCCTCACCCAGCTCCTCGCCGACGTGTACTGGGGCGACCTCGACTACCTGCTGCTCGACCTGCCTCCCGGCACCGGAGACGTGGCAATGTCGCTGGGCCAGAAGATCCCCAACTCCGAGGTGATCGTGGTGACCACCCCGCAGACCGCGGCCTCCGAGGTCGCCGAGCGAGCGGGAACGATGGCGCACATCCTCGAGCAGCGCGTGCTCGGCGTGGTCGAGAACATGAGCTGGCTCGAGCGTCCATGCAGCCACTGCGGCGAGACCGAGCGGATCGAGCTGTTCGGCTCGGGCGGCGGCGAGACGGTGGCGGAGGCGCTCACCGAACGGCTCGTCTACGAGGTCCCGGTGCTCGCCCAGATCCCGTTCGACGAGAACCTGCTCGCCGGCGGCGACCGGGGCACCCCGATCGTGGATGCACTCCCCGACCACCCCGCCGCTCAGGCGATCACCGACCTCGCGGCGAAGGTCGCCGAGAAGAAGCGCGGCCTGCTCGGCCAGCGCATCCCCCTGGCGACGTCCTGACGGCCGTGCTGGTCATCGTCTGCTTCGTGCCTGCCAGCCACGCCGACGCGGTCCGCGCGGCGCTGGCGGGTGCGGGTGCGGGCGCCATAGGTGCCTACACCGCCTGCAGCTTCAGTTCCCGCGGCGAGGGCCGGTTCACTCCCGGAGCAGGGGCGGACCCGTTCCTGGGCGGGGTGGGCGCACCGAGCGTCGTTGACGAGGTCCGAATCGAGTGCGTGTGTCCGCGTGAGTGGGCGCACGACGCCGTCTCCGCGATGCTGCGGGCCCATCCCTACGAGGAGCCCGCCTACCACTGCTACGAGGCGCTCACGCTCGACGACCTCTGAGCTGGCTATGTCGCCTCGGGATCGAAGGGCGAGATCCTTGGCCCGACCAGCTCGAGGGCGGTCTCGGCCGGTTCGGCGATCGCCGAGGTCGCGGAAGACTTCTTCACGGCGCCTTCAGCCTCGCTCTTGCTCGTCTTGAGCATGTCCTGCGCCTCCTGCAGCTCGCGCTTCGCCTCGTCGATGAGAGCGACCTCGTTCTGCAACTGCTTGGCGATGAACGTCTTCGGGTTGAGATCCTTCAACTCCATGTTGGCGTACTCGGGGCCGAGCTCGGTGCCGATGGTGTTCTTGGCGTTGTTGGCGATGTCGCGCAGGTAGACGAAGACGCGGGCCGCCTTGCGGGAATACTGCGGCAGCTTCTCGGGGCCGAACATGACGACGGCCAGCACGAGAATGATGAGCAGATCTACCGCATCGATGCCGAACACAGGGCTACCGTACCCGGAGCCGCGGCGATCAGCCGACCGGGACCAGGCGGCCGAGGCCGGCCCTGACCCGATCCAGCAGCGAGGCGTGGTGCTCGGCGTGCTGAGGCAACTGCTCGCCGATCTCGCGGATCATCTGCTCGGAGCCGTTCGACGTCACCCAGACCACAGCCTCGTCGGCCTGCCAGAGGGCGACGGTCGGCGCTCCTGCGCGCTGGTCGACGAGCTCGCCGGAGCCCCCCTCGAGCGCCCCCTCGGTCCAGCCGACCACCGCCGACTCGAAGCCGTCGGAATAGACGAGCATCATGGAGCGGTGGCCCTGCCGGTCGGAGGACGAGTACGCAACGAGCGGCAGGCCTGCCACCTCCTGCGGGCATTCGGGCAGCCCGATGCACCAGCCTTCGGTCTGGCTCGCCGAGGCCGGTTCGAGGGAGATGTGCTGGGTGATGTCGTCGCTGAGCGTCGCGTCGCCGTAGTGGAGGTCCTTGTACCCCATAGCCAGCTGCACGTCGCCGGCGCCGTCATAGCGCTCGGTCCAGAGCAGGACGCCGGTCTGCGTGTCGAGCCACCAGGCGGCAGCCGGGGCACCGTCGACGGTGGCGAGCAGCCGGACGGCGCTGCGGTCGCCCACCTGTTCGGGAAGCATGCTCTCCGAGAAGGTCCACTCCTCCGGTGCCTCGACGGGGCGGGCCCCGAAGGCGGGCAGGAAGCTCGACATGAAGCGGTCGCCGCGGGCGTCGAGCACCTCGAGCTGGGCGCCCTCCCCCGCCACCTTCGTGGTGCGCACGTCGGCGGTGCGGTAGAGGCCCTTTCCGTCAGAGACCCACACCTTCTGGGTCCCGGTCAGGGAGGCGTCGGACTCGGTGGCCCCGCGGAGCAGGCGCGACGCTCGGTCGGCGGAGATCCTGGCGAGGCGACTGTCGGTGCCGCGCTGCTGGTAGCTGACGGACTGGCCGAAGTCGGCGCCACGCTCGGAGGCGAGCAGGACTGCACCCACCGCCTCGTTGACGCTGACCGCCGAGGTCGACATGGAGAACTGTTCACGGGCCGTCTTGACCGGGTCGGTGAGTCGTGCCGGGTCGGGGGCGATCAGCACGGCGAGCACGACGGCCGACATCACGACGGCGAGCAGCGCCACGCCGCCCTGGGCGACGCGGCGGGTCCTTGTCCGGCGGGCCGAGGGAAGCTCTCCGCTCCCGCTCGCCATGTAGAGCGGCATGCCTGCCGACTCCCCCGCGATGGACTCAAGCCTCGCCGCCAGGGCGTCGGGGGCGGTGGAGGTCTCACGGCAGCGGCTCAGTTCGCTGCACACCGAGGTGATGGCGGCAAGGTCGGCACGGCAGGCCGCACAACCTGCGAGGTGGTAGCTCACCTGCTCCCAGCGCTTGGGCGCGAGGGTGTCGTCGGCGTAGGCCGACAGGTCGTCGCGGATACGTGCGCAGCAGGCTGCCATCTAGTTGACCCCGGCGTAACGCGTCCGACCATCGGTGGGTGCCCTGTGCGCGAGTGCATCGCGCAGGGCGGCGCGGCCGCGGGCGATGCGGCTGCGCACGGTACCGAGCTTCACATCGAGCACCGCGGCGATCTCCTCGTAGCTGAGCCCCTCGATGTCGCACAGGACGACAGCGACCCGCTGCTCAGGCTTGAGCGCGTCCAGGGCGGCCGCGACGTCACCGTCGAGCTCGAGATCGGCGTGCAGCTCCTCCGGCCCGCTCGACGAGCCCCAGACGGCTTCCGGGGCGGCGCTGAGCGCGTCCATCCGGATCCGCTGGCGACGACGCGCCTGGTCGAGGAAGAGATTGATGGTGATGCGGTGCAACCAGCCCTCGAGGGTTCCGGGCTGGAAGGTGTGGATCGACTTGAACACCTTCACGAAGACGTCCTGCGTCAGATCCTCGGCATCGTGCGGGTTTCCCGTCAGGCGGTAGGCCAGTCGGTAGACCTGCGCGGAGTGGTCACGAACGAGTTCCTGCCAGGTGGGCGCGGTCCAAGCGGCAGGGTCAGCCTTAGCTGCCTTGTTGCCTCTGAACATTGAACGCCTCTCCATGTTTTCCAGCCTGACAGGTCAGTCTGTGAACAAGCTGTGAGTCCTACACAGCTTCAACGAACGGAAACCGCGAATCGTTCCTGCGGTTCTACTCGGTGAAGCCGAGGTTGTCCAGAAGCTGTGCGTAGTCGTGCACGACGTCCTCGTCCACCACGCCCATGGGGGCTCGGCACGGACCGACGCCGAAGCCGCGGGCGGCGAGGGTGGCCTTGACCATCATGCAGCCCTGCGTGGCGAAGACACCCCTGAAGGCGGGCAGCGCATGGCGGTTGGCCAGGATGGCCTCATCGACGCGACCCGCGAGGTGGTGCTCGATGATCTCGCGCGCCGCGGATGCCGTGAAGTGGGTGGAGGTGCCGACCACGCCCGCGCCTCCGACCGAGAGCAACGGCAGCAGCATGGCGTCGTCGCCGGCGTAGTAGGCCAGTTCGGTGTTGGCGAGGACAGCCGAGGAGGAGGCGACGTCGCCCTTGGCGTCCTTGACCGCGCGGATGTTGGGATGCTCCGCGAGGCGGATGATCAGGTCCTCGGGGATCGGCAGCCCTGCGCGGTGCGGGATGTCGTAGAGCATCACCGGGAGTTCGGTCGCATCGGCGACGGAGCGGAAGTGGGCCTCGAGGGCGTCGACCGGGGGTCGCGAGTAGTAGGGCGTGACGACCAGGAGTCCGTCCACACCGACCGATGCGGCCTGGCGGGCGAGCTCGATGGTGTGCTTCGTGGAGAACGTTCCGACGCCTGCCACGATGCTCGCCCTGTCGCCCACAGCTGTGACGACGGCGTCAAGGATGGCGCGCTTCTCGTCGTCGGTCGTGGTGGGAGACTCGCCCGTGGTTCCGTTGATGACGAGGCCGTCGTGCCCGAGGTCGTCGACAAGATAGGAGGCCAGTCGCGCTACCTGCGCGTAGTCGACCTCGGATCCATCGGGCGTAAACGGCGTTACCATCGCCGAAAGCACCCGGCCGAAGACGGGTGACATGTCGTCGTCGTTCATGACTCCTCCACGATGACGCCGCCCTGGGCCGTGGCTGGGGGCGTCACCTCGAACTGTGTGATGGTCGCCACCGGCCGCGTTGACGCGCGACGGAGGGTGGCGAGGTGGCTCATGCCGACATCTTAGGTCAAGAGGGCACGGCGCTTAGTAGGCTGGCCACCGTGAGCAACCCAGTCCATTCCCCCAACTCCGCCAGCTGGTCCTTCGCCGAGGACTACATCGCCCCCTCGCCCGACGTCGCCGAGGCCCGCGATGAGGCCACCGTGCACACCATCACCCCCATCTCCACAGGCGTTGCGGCCACGCTGAAGATGCTGACGAGGGCCGTCGACGCGAAGGCTGTCGTCGAGGTCGGCACCCTGATGGGCGCCTCCGGCCTGACCTTCCTCGAGGGCATGGCGAAGGACGGCATCCTGACCTCGATCGACGTCGAGGCGGACAACCAGATCCCGGCGCGGACGCTGTTCAACCGTGGCGGCTTCCAGTCGTCGCGGTTCCGGCTGATCGCCGGCTCGCCCATCGAGATCATGCCGAAGCTGCGCGACGGCGCCTACGACATCGTCTTCATCAACGGCGACAAGCTTGAGTACGTCGAGTACGTCGCCAGCGCTCTGCGCCTGCTGCGCCACGGCGGCCTCCTGATCGTCAACGACGTGCTGTGGAACAACCACGTCGCCGACCCCGAGGACGAGTCCGACGAGGCCATCATCATCCGCGAGGCGCTCGAGGCCGTGACCTCGAGCGAGTCCTACACGCAGGCGATGCTCCCGGTCGGCAACGGCCTGCTCGTCGCCGTCAAGGACTGAGCGGCGCCTCGCCCCGGCCGGAGATTCCGGCCGGGGCTGGCTGCTCACCTTGAGCAATCTCCTTCCCGACCCCAGCGGTCAGGCGGCCATCGGCTCGCCCGACTCCAGGAGGGTCTTGAGGTCAGAAAGCACCCACGGCCACCCGCCGCCGCCCTGACCGGGATGCGAGCCGCCGAGCACCTCGAGCGCGTACTCGGGGGCGGCGCTGAGGTCGTGGGTGAGCACCACCTTCGTCAGGCCGGGGTACTCGGTCAGCTCCCACACGAGCCGGGTCGGCTTCGACTCCGGATGCCAGGTCGGCGCCCATTCGAGTTCCAGGCGGGCAGGCGACTCAGCCGCGACGACGCGACCCTCGACGGCGACGTCGCCCATCCCCATCTGCTTCATCTCGTCGGTGGTCAGGTTCCGGTAGAGGCCGCCAGGGACGAGGTCGACCTCGACGCCTCCCCCGTAGCCCCATCTGGTCGAATACTCCGAGGTCGTGATGGCCTCCCAGACCTTCTGCCTCGGGGCGCGGATGTAGATGGTGTAGACCTGCAGGGTGTTCTCGCTCATATCGGGTTCTCCTTTTCGAGTTGCTGCTTCAAACTGATCAGGCCGGCGGAGATCTCCGCCCTGCCCGTGTACTTGCCGATCCACCTGTCATGGATCTGCTGGATCGGCACGGGGTTCAGGAAGTGGAGCTTCGAGCGCCCCACCTTCGTGGTCGAGACGAGATTCGCCTCCTCGAGGAGGCGCAGATGCTTCGCCACCCCGAACCGGGTCATCTCGACGTGCTGCGTGACGACGTCCTCCAACTCCGAGAGCGAGCGGCCGTCCCGCTCGAAGAGGGCGTCAAGGAGCAGCCGACGGACGGGGTCCGCCATCGCCTTGAACACCTGGTCGTCATCCATGCCTCGACGATATGTGACCATTTAGTCACATGTCAAGGGTCGGCTCCAGAAAGGTGACTGGCTTGTTGCGCTCGCGGGCATAGGCGATCTCGCGTCGGGTCGCCTCCCCGAGCACCCCGCCGCGGCTCAGCACGCGGACCTCGTCTGCGAGGTCGATGCGCCGCAGATGGAGCGCGCCGAGCGCCTCCCGCATGGACGCGGTCGGCTCGACGTCGACCGGCTCGGGGGCGAGCACGATCACCGACTCGGCCGTCAGTCGCCTGCGCTCCGACTCGAAGAGCTCACGCAGACGCATCGAGCCGCAGAGACACACGACCCGTGGCCGACCCGTCTCCATGGAAGGGGGTGGTTCAGTCGCGCGGGACGGTGACGCCCTTGCCGACCACGACGATGCCGCCGTCGGAGACGGTGAACCCTCGTGCACGGTCGTGCCCGTGGTCGACGCCGATCTGCACGCCGTCGGGGACAACGACGTTCTTGTCGAGGATCGCGCCGCGCACGACTGCGTCGCGCCCGATCTCGACGTTGTCCATCAGGACGGAGTCGGAGACCTGGGCCCACTTCTCGACGCGCACGTTCGGGCTGAGCACCGTCCGGTCGACCTCGCCGCCGGAGATGATGCAGCCGGGGGTGACGATCGAGTCCTCGGCGCGGCCACGGATCACGAACTTGGCGCCGGGGGCCTGGACCTGGTCGGTGAAGATCGGCCACTCGCGGTTGTACAGGTTGAACTCGGGCTCGACGCTTACCAGGTCCATGTGCGCCTCGTGGAAGGCGTCGATGGTGCCGACGTCGCGCCAGTAGTTGATGTCCTTCTCGGTGGCGCCGGGGACGCGGTTGTCCTTGAAGTCGTAGACCTGGGCCTGGCCCTGGTCGGTGAACCACGGGATGATGTCGCCGCCCATGTCGTGGCGCGCCGTCGGGTCGCTAGCGTCGGCGCGGAGGGACTCGATCAGCATGTCGCTGCTGAAGATGTAGTTGCCCATCGAGGCGAACGACTCGTCGGGCGAGTCGGGAAGGCCGGGCGGATCGGCCGGCTTCTCCAGGAAGCTCTTGATCTTGTGGTCGGCCCCCGCGTCGATGATGCCGAAGGCTGGCGCGTCCCTGCGGGGAACCCGGATGCCCGCGACTGTCGCGCCGAGGCCCGAGTCGATGTGCGCATCGAGCATCTGCGCGATGTTCATCCGGTAGATGTTGTCCGCCCCGAACACGACGATGTAGTCGGGCTTGGCGTCGAGGATCAGATTGAGGCTCTGGTAGATCGCGTCCGCACTGCCCTGGTACCAGCGTGGCCCGAGCCGCTGCTGGGCGGGCACGGGCGCCACGTAGTTGCCGAGCATCGTCGAGAAACGCCACGTCTTGGAGATGTGACGGTCGAGCGAATGGGACTTGTACTGCGTCAGCACGGCGATCTGGCGAAGATTCGAGTTCGCGAGGTTGGACAGCACGAAGTCGATCAGGCGGTAGGTGCCCCCGAAGGGCACTGCGGGCTTCGCCCGGTCTGCCGTCAGTGGCATCAACCGCTTGCCCTCGCCGCCTGCGAGGACGATGGACAGGATCTCTGGGCGTGCGACCATGCCATGAACCTATTGCCTAACGAGGGTCGCTAACAAGCAAATCCACGAAATCTCAGACCTATGTCCACTCCGGGTGTGAAACGATGCCGACATGACCATGAAGCTTGCCCTTCTGACCCGCGAATATCCCCCTTCGATCTACGGCGGCGCGGGCGTGCATGTGGCCCAACTCGTCCCCCAGTTGAGGCGTCTGATCGACGTCGAGGTCCACTGCATGGGCGAGCCTCGCGAGGGTGCGACGGCGCACTCCGAGGAGTACCCGCCCGGCGCGAACGCGGCCCTGCGCGTGCTCGGCGCGGACCTGTCGATGGCGGCGGCGGTCAGTGACGACGTCGACATCGTCCACTCGCACACCTGGTACGCCAACATGGGCGGGATGCTGAGCGCCCTGATGCTCGACGTTGCCCACGTCGTCACCTCACACTCGCTCGAGCCGCACCGCCCCTGGAAGGCCGAGCAGCTCGGCGGCGGCTACCGCGTCTCGTCCTGGGCTGAGAAGACGGCCTACGAGGCCGCCGATGCCGTCATCTCGGTGAGCGAGGGCATGCGTCGCGACGTCCTCGAGAGCTACCCGGACCTCGACCCGGCGAAGGTGCACGTCGTGCGCAACGGCATCGACACCGAGGAGTTCAAGCCCGACCGGGACACCGCGGTGCTCACCGAACTGGGCGTCGACCTCGACCGCCCGATCGTCGCCTTCGTCGGCCGGATCACCCGCCAGAAGGGCCTCGTCCACCTCGTCCGCGCAGCAAAGCAGTTCGACCCGGACACCCAGCTCGTCCTGCTCGCAGGCGCCCCCGACACCCCGGAGATCGCCGCAGAGTTCGAGGAGGCCTTCGCCGACCTGCAGCAGCAGCGCTCCGCCCCGGTGATCTGGGTCCAGGAGATGCTGCCGCGTGCCTCGGTGCGCCAGGTGCTGACCCACGCGACCGTTTTCGCCTGCCCCTCCATCTACGAGCCGCTCGGCATCGTGAACCTCGAGGCGATGGCCTGCGAGACGGCGGTCGTGGCCAGCGCGGTCGGCGGCATCCCGGAGGTCGTCGTCGACGGAGAGACTGGCCTGCTTGTCGCCTACGACCCGGCGAAGGCGGGCGATCCGGAGTTCGTCACCGCGTTCGAGGCCGACTTCGCGGAGAAGGTCAACCGGCTCACCCGCGACCCCGAACTGGCCCGCCGCTTCGGCGAGGCGGGCAGGCAGCGTTGCATCGACGAGTTCTCCTGGGCGAAGATCGCCCAGCAGACGGTGGACGTCTACAACGCCGCCATCGCAGCGCAGGGCGCCTGATCCAGACACAACGCGACGGGGCGGTCCCAGCAAGGGACCGCCCCGTCGGCGTGTCAAGGGTCTCGGCTCAGCCGACAACTTCCTTAAGTGCGTTGAGGAGATCGGTCGCCTCCGTGGCGTTCATCTCGACGACGAGGCGTCCTCCCCCGTCGACCGGAACACGCATCACGATGGCGCGGCCTTCCTTCGTGACCTCCATCGGCCCGTCGCCCGTGCGGGGCTTCATCGCTGCCATTTGCCACCCTCATCCTCTTGTTGCCGAACTGTGGTTGGCCTCCATTATTCCTTATCTGGCCAACAGAGGGCGGCTGAGGGCCCAAATCCGGCCGCGTAGCCTACCCGTCAGATCGCCTCGGCACGTCCGCAGCTGACGATTGCGCGGATCTTTCCGGCGCGTCTGCACGAGTGTTCGCGTCGGCCCTGAAGAGTTCGTCGCCGAGCAGTGTCTGCGGCGCAGCGCCCGGTTCGGCGGCCCTCGCGGGCGAGGCCGGCTGCTGCCCGTCACCGAAGAGCCAGTCGGGCACCGCCGGGTCGGCCGGTGCGGAGACAGCGGCCTGCTGCAGCTTCACCCGCTCGAGGATCTCGTCGACGACGGCCATGTCGTAGCCGCCGCTGCGCACATCGAAGCGCGCCTGGTCGACCGGTCCGGCCGTGCCGGCCACGACCGCCTCGAGGTAGTCATCGACCTGGGGCGTAGAGTACCCGCTGCCGCGCGTCGGCAGCATCAGAGCGCTCAGGAACTGTGCGTCGACCGGGCCATCGGGGATCCGACCACGGGCCGCGTCGAGCACCGGTTTCGCCTGCATCTCACCGAACCGGCCGAGCGCGACGGCGACCGCAAGCGCGATGACGACGAACCCGAAGGCGAAGACGATCCAGGACACGTTCAGACCGTCCCGAACTGTCCGGGCGCGCCCATGGCCGCGACCGCCTCGTCGACATCGTCGGTGACGGTGACCAGGTCCAGGTCCTCGGGCGAGATGAATCCGCCCTCGGCGACGGTGCCGCGGATCCAGTCCATCAGCCCCGTCCAGTAGGCCGTGCCGAACAGCACCATCGGGAAGTGGGTGACCTTCCCGGTCTGGATCAGGGTGAGCGCCTCGAACAGCTCGTCCATGGTGCCGAAGCCGCCCGGCATCGTGACGAAGCCCTGGCTGTACTTGAGGAACATGGTCTTGCGGACGAAGAAGTAGCGGAAGTTCACTCCGATCGAGATGTAGTCGTTCATCCCCTGCTCGTGCGGAAGCTCGATCCCGAGGCCCACCGAGCAGCCGCCCGCCTCATAGGCACCCTTGTTTCCTGCCTCCATGATGCCGGGGCCACCGCCGGTGATCACCGCGAAGCCCTTCTCGACGAGCTTGCGGGCCAGTTCCTCGGTTGCCTTGTACATCGGGTCCTCGGGCCGGGTGCGCGCCGACCCGAAGATGGAGACGGCCGGCTCGAGCTTGTTCAGGGCATCGAAGCCTTCGACGAACTCCGACTGGATCCGCAGCACACGCCAGGGGTCGCGCTGCGACCACTCGTGCTCTTCCCTTCCCTCGAGGAGGGCCTGGTCGGCCATCGGCTGGGCGTGCTCCTTGCCGCCAAGCAGGACGGCGCCTTGTCTGCGCTTCGGCTGGGTCATCGGTACTTCCTTCTCAGCTGAGGAAACGGCGGAGGGCCGCCGCACACGTGTCGAGGTCCGCGACAGGGCAGAACTCGTCCGCCCTGTGCGCGTATGACGGGTCGCCCGGACCGTAGTTCACGGCAGGCACTCCGAGTTCGCTGAACCGGGCGACGTCGGTCCAACCGTACTTGGGATGGGCCTCAGCCCCTACAGCCGTGACGAACTCCCGCGCGAGTTGCCTGTCAAGGCCCGGCCGCGCGGCCGGGGAACTGTCGGTGACGTGGAGCTCGTAGCCGGGGAACCAGGCCTCGATCCGCGCCAGCGCCTCATCGGCGCTCTTGTCCGGCGCGTAGCGGTAGTTGATGCTCAGCACCGCCGACGGCGGGATCATGTTGGTGGCCACGCCCCCGCTCACCCCGACGGCGTTGAGCCCTTCGCGGTAGACGAGGCCCTCGACCTCGATCTCCTCCGAGACGTAGGCGGCGAGGGTGTCGAGCGCGGGAGCGAGCGCGTGGATCGCGTTGACGCCCATCCAGGCCCGAGCGCTGTGCGCCGCGGTGCCGGTGGTGACAAGTTCGACCCGGATCGTGCCCTGACAGCCGCCCTCGATCTGGGCGCTGGTTGGTTCCATCAGGATCGCGAAATCGGCCTCGATCAGGTCAGGTCGGTTGCGGGAGAGCCGCCCGAGGCCGTTGCGGGCCGCGTCGACCTCCTCATGGTCGTAGAAGATCCAGGTGAGGTCGCGCGACGGCTCCGTGATCTCCTCGGCCAGGCGCAGCATGACGGCGACGCCACCCTTCATGTCGCAGGCGCCGCGTCCCCACACCACGTCACCCTCGGGCCGCTCTTCGTAGCGGGAGGGGAGGTTGTCGAGCAGCGCGACGGTGTCCAGGTGGCCTGCGATGACGACGCGCTCGCCGAGGCCGAGGCCCGTGCGGGCGACGACGCAGTCCCCGTCGCGGAACACTTCGAGATGGTCCAGCCCGCTGAGCCGCGCCTCGACGAGGTCGGCCAACTCGCGCTCGTTCCCGGAGACCGACTCGATGTCCATGATCTCCTGCAGCAGTGCCGCCAGCTCGCTCGCCATGGTGCTGAGCGTAGCAAGGGCCCATCGCCGATCCGGGCGGTTCCCCCGCACCCCGACCGGCTCGTGCCTCGCTGGCTCGCGATGTGGACGTCGCCGCGCCGGGAGCAGCAGGACCGTTGCCTGGCCCGGGTCGCGATCGGGCGTTTCGTGGCGCTGCCGCCGGCGTCTGTCGATGCCTGCTGGAGGCTCCGCTGACGAACCCGCGTGACCGGCTGCGTGCAGGCGGCCGCTAACGCAGGCTCAGGTGAGGCGGGTCATTTCGACCGACACGTACATCTCCGAACTGCCGGAGCCGGTGTAGATGCCGCGCAGCGGGGGCACGTCGGAGTAGTCGCGGCCGAAGCCGACCTCGACGTGGCTGCCGCTCGGGACCGAGCCGTTGGTCGGATCGAAGCCGAGCCATTCGCCGTCGAAGTACTGCAGCCAGGCGTGCGACTCGCCGACCAGCACCTCGCCGACCGCCGGATCGGGGCGCTGGACGACGTAGCCGGAGACGTAGCGCGCAGGGATGCCCATGGAGCGCAGGCCGCCGAGGGTCAGGTGGGCGATGTCCTGGCAGACCCCCGCCCCCTTCTCCCAGACCTCGGCAGCCTGGGTGTGCACCTGCGTGACGCCCGGCACGTAGCCGACGGTGTCGCGCAGCCGCCGGGTCAGCTCGACCACGGCGTCGCCGGGGGTCGCAGACTGTGCGCGCACCGACTGGGCGATCCGGGCCACGTCGCGGTGCGGCCGGACGTAGCCGGTCAGGTTCAGCAGCTCGCCGTAGCGGTCCCGCAGGTCTGGGTCGTCGAGGCCGGCCCAGCCGAGCGGCTCCTCCGCGCGGGAGACCTCGTGGATGTCGACGGTGGACGTCGCCACCACCTTCAGCTCCGAGTGGCGCTCGTGGATCTCGAAGGCTGTGGTGGAGGTGCCCCAGTAGTCGCGGTAGCTGTTGGTCCAGGCCACCGGGGTGATGTCCAGCCTGCTGGAGAGCACCAGTTGCCTGCGCGAGGTGAGCGGCGTCATCCTCGCTTCGTTGAACGAGTCGGTCGCCCCGCCGTCATAGCGGTAGCCCGTCGTGTGCACGATGCGGTACTGGCTCACCAGGCACCCCCAACCCACTCCGCGGCGGCGGAGCCCTCGAAGTAGCGTTCGGAGATGGCCTGCGTCGCCTGGGTGCAGACGACCTGCAACCTCGCCATCTCATCGGGCAGATCGCGCAGGATCTCGTCGGGGGGCAGGTACTCGAGGCTCGCCCGCGCCGCGCCGAGCAGGCGCATGGCTGGGTCGTCGGGCCTGATCCGCAGCCCGCTCGGGCCGAGCTGCGCGAGCGACTCGACCGCGGTGTTGAGGGTGTAGATCAGGCTCCTGGGAAACAGCCGGTCGAGCATCAGGAACTCGGCCGCATCGCGGTCGGAGGCGAGCGCCCCGTAGCGCTGCACGAACGCGTGGTGGGCGCCGCAGCCGCTGAGCACGTGGTCCCACGCGCGCTGCGAATTCGACGTGACCGACGGCGTCGACAGGAGGCGCGAGGTCATGTCGATGCGTTCGATGCTGCGGCCGAGCGTCAGGAACAGCCACCCCTCGTCGTGGCTCATCGTCGAATCGGCGAGGCCCGAGATGACCGCGCACCGCTCGCGGACGAACTTGAACATCGAGGCGGGCCGCATGCGCTGCAGGCGTCCGCCGCGCACCGCGAGCCAGGTGGTGTTGATCGACTCCCACACCTCTGTGGAGACGGTCTCGCGGGCCCTGCGGGCCGACTCGCGGGCGCTGCCGAGCGCGGCGAGGAAGCTCACCGGCGAGGCCTCGTCGTAGCAGAGTTTCGCCAACACGTCGGGCTTCTCGTCGGCCGGCTGTCCCATCAGCAGGAACAGGTCGTTTGCGGCCTGCACCTCGTCGAGGGTGGGGTCGTCGAGGCTCTGGTGCAGGTGCACTTCGACGATCCGGCAGGTGTCCTCGGCCCGCTCGAGGTAGCGGCCGATCCAGAAGAGGGCGTCGGCGATCCTGCTCAGCATGACGACTCCCCCGACTGCTGCTGCTGTTCGTGCTGGTGGCGGATCACGCGGTCGACGACCTGGTCGCTGAGCGGCACCGGCGAGGCCATCCGCTGCGCCTGCCTCGCCTGCTTCTGCGACTGCCGGGCGCGGGCACCGGTGAGCACCCACGTGTCCTTCGAGCCGCCGCCCTGCGACGAGTTAACGATCAGTTCGCCCTCGGGGAGGGCGACACGGGTGAGACCACCGGGCAGCACGTAGATCCCCTCGGAGCCGCCGTTGACGACGAAGGGCCGCAGATCCACGTGGCGTGGCCTCAGCTGGCCGTCGATCATCGTCGGCACGGTGGAGAGCTGTACCACCGGCTGTGCGATCCAGCCGCGCGCGTCCTTCAGGATCTGCCTGCGCAGACGCTCCAACTCGTCGGCTGAGGCACGGGGGCCGATCACGATCCCCTTGCCCCCGGAACCGTCGACGGGCTTGACCACGAGCTCATCGAGCCGGTCGAGCACCTCCTCGCGCGCCTCAGGCTCCTCGAGCCGCCAGGTGTCGACACTGGCGAGGATCGGTTCCTCGCCGAGGTAGAAGCGGATCAGGTCGGGCACATAGGTGTAGACGAGCTTGTCGTCTGCCACACCGTTGCCGACGGCGTTGGCGATCGTGACGTTGCCCGCGCGGGCGGCGTTCAGCAGGCCGGCGCAGCCGAGCAGCGAGTCGGCTCGGAAGACGGCGGGGTCGAGGAACTCGTCGTCGATGCGGCGGTAGATGACGTGCACGGGCCGGAGTCCTCGGGTGGTGCGCAGCGACACGCGTCCACCGTGCGCGACGAGGTCGCGGCCCTCGACCAGTTCGACGCCCATCATCCTGGCGAGCAGCGCGTGCTCGAAGTAGGCCGAGTTGTAGACGCCAGGGGTGAGCACGACGACCGTTGGTTCGGTGATGCCCGACGGGGCGGCCGCGCGCAGGGCCTTGAGCAGCTCGGACGGATAGTCCTCGACCGGCCGGATCCGGTGCTTGCCCGCGACCTCGGGGAGCGCCGAGTTCATCGCCCGCCTGTTCGTCATGACGTAGGACACCCCTGACGGGCTGCGCACATTGTCCTCGAGCACGCGGTAGACGCCGTCGTCGCCGCGGATCAGGTCGATGCCCGCGACGTGGACGCGCACACCGTTGGCGGTGATCAGGCCTGCGACCGGTCGGTGGAAGTGGGGAGACGAGGCGACCACATGGCGCGGGATGACGCCGTCGGTGAAACACCTTCCCTCGGTGTAGATGTCGTCGAGGAAGGCCTCCATGGCGCGGACCCGCTGCCTGCTGCCCGCCTCGACGTGGGCGAACTCGTCGGCCTGCATCACCCGCGGCACGATGTCGAGCGGGAAGGGCCGCTCCTCTCCCCCGATGTCGAAGGTGACGCCCTGGTCGATGTAGACCGAGCTCAGGTACTCGGCGCGCGAACGCACCTCTTCGAGGCCGAGCCGGTCCAACTCCGCCGCGACCGAACGCAGCGCCGGCCGCACCCCGTCGGGGCCGACCATCTCGTCGTAGGCGGCCTGCCCGCGGGGGTAGTCGTCGAAGAGCACACTCATGGGAGACAAGGGTATTGGGCCGCGGAGTCGCTGGGCTGTCGGACGGGACGGTGTTGCAGACAGCCGACCCCTTCCACCCCGCACGCGGGGCAGGTGACGAGCCGGACCCGGCAGGCGAGGTCGTGGCAGTTCTGCAGGCGCGACGTCGCGGTGCCGCACGCGTGGCAGGCCCCGATGTTTTCGGCGCCCTCTGGCAGGAGGACTTCTCGCCCGTCGAACACGGTGAGGCCGCCACGCCAGCGGGACCCCGACCCGAAGCGCTCGAGGTAACGTGCGATGCCGCCGTCGAGCTGGTAGACCTCCTCGAACCCGCGCTCCACCATCAGGGCGCTCAGCACCTCGCAGCGCACGCCACCGGTGCAGTAGGTCACGACCGGGCGCGACTTGAGATGGTCGTAGCGCCCCGAGTCGAGCTCGTTCACGAAGTCGTGGGTGTTGTCCACCTCAGGCACCACCGCGTCGGCGAAGCGTCCGACGGCCGCCTCGACGCGGTTGCGGCCGTCGAAGAAGACTACGTCGTCGCGACTGTCGGCCAGTTCGTCGACCTGCTCCGGGGTGAGCCGGGTGCCACCGCCCACCACGCCCTCCGCGTCGACGTGCAGCGTGTCGGCCACGCCGAAGGCGACCAGTTCGCTGCGGCGCTTCACGCTGAGCCGCGGGAAGTCCAGGCTCGCCCCCTGGGCGTCCAGGCCCGTCCCGTCGGACCACTTGACGTCGAGCTCCCGGAGCGGCGGGTAGCCCTTCGTGGCCTTGAGGTAGGCCTTGCAGGCGTCGATGTCTCCGCCTACGGTGGCGTTGATGCCGTGCGGGGAGACGATGATCCTGCCTCGCAGCCCGAGCCGCAGGCACAGCTCCTGCTGCCAGCAGCGCACCGCCTCCGGGTCCGCAAGGGGTGTGAACCGGTAGAAGAGCAGGATCTTGGAGATGGCCATGGCGCGCAGTCTAGTGAGCGCGCCGGCGGCGCCATTGCGGGCGCCTGGCACGGGCGGAGGGCCGGGCTCTGCGGCGCGGACTCAGCACCCGACTAGGTACACGTACCCAATTGCTCGGCGACCTGGCTCGGTTGGACCCCTACCGTCCTTAGGATCCGTTACGTGAGTACCTCAAGCCAGATGGGCACTACGGGAATCTTCGCGAAGATGGTCGCGAAGTTCCTCGTCAAGTGGATCAAGAAGACCATGGACAAGGGGTCGGGCTCTCAGCCCACCCCCGCCCTCTCGGCCGTGCCCTCCGAGGTCGCCGGCCGATCCGACCGGGACCGTGCTCACGAGAACCTGGGCGCACACACCGGCTACACCGGCCCCCGCGCGAGCGAAATGCCGCAGCAGGCAACCGCGCTCCAGGGCGGCACCTACGGCACCCACGCCGGCTCGAGCGGCCCCCGGGCAAGCGAAATGCCGCAGCACGCCACCGCGCTCCAGGGCGGCACCTATGGCACCCACGCCGGCTCGAGCGGCGCCCGGGCAAGCGAAATGCCCCAGCAGGCCACAGCGCTCCAAGGCGGCACCTACGGCAAGCACCGCGGCGTGACCACCCAGGCCTGCACCTGCGAGAAGGCGACCTACGATCCGTCCGACGTCGAGCGACGCCTCGCGGCGATGTGGAACACCGGCGAGCGTGAGGCCCGCAACGCGGCGCTGCGGGCGGCCGACGCCGAGGCGCTGCGCGCAGGCGGCATGAACGACAACCAGCTGGCGCAGGCGGGCAACGGAAGGGTGCCGAGCGGCTATCAGATGGAGAAGGTGCCTGCCAGCGAGGCGGCCCCGTCGCACTACCAGCTCGCCCCGCTCAACCAGCAGTCGCAGTGCAACTGCAACGCCGTCAACGACACCATCTTCTCGATGCAGTTCGGCAACGTCTCCCTGATCTCGCTCCCGATCGGCGGTCAGCAGGTGACCATCGTGCTCGGCGGCGCCGCGGTTCTGGCGGGTTGAGATGCGCACCATGAGTGACTGGGTCGACTACGCGGAGGCTCAGGGCTTCCCGCAGCGCGGTGGCGCCTCTGACACCGAGATCGAGCAGATCGGGTCGGCGTTCGCGCGCCAGTTCACGATCCCGCTTCCCTCCGACTACGCCGATCTGCTCCAGATCAGCAACGGTTTCGACTTCGACGGGATCGTCGTCTACGGCACCCGCGACCAGGACGACGCCGACGGTTTCCTGCCTGGGCTCTTCGACTCGAACGAGCGCCTGATCCACGGCGTCGAATCCATCGACACCCCACTTCGCTTCGTCGGTGAGACCGGCGACGTGCTGTTCGCCTACGACACCGTCGAGCACCAGTGGAAGGCGGTCGCACGCTACGGCTGGCACACCGTCTTCCGCTTCTCCTCCTTCGGCGAGCTGTTCGACGCCGTCCTGACCACGACCCAGTAAGGATCCACACCATGAACGAACTCGAAGACATCCTGAGCCGGCTCGGCGCCGAGCTCGAGAAGCCGCTCCCCGCGGTGGAGGTCCCCACCGTCGAGGCCGAGGGCACCTCCGAGGATCAGATGGTCAGGGTGAGTGTGACCGGCGGTCAGGTCAGCGGCATCGTGATCGACCCCCGCTCGATGCGCAAGTCGAGCGTCGAACTCGCCGACGACCTGATGCAGGCGATGAACGCAGGCCTCAAGGCCCACGCGGACGCGCTGATGGTCGCCATGCAGGCCCAGGCCCCCGATCCGACCTCCCTCTCCACCGAACTGGACGCGGTGGCCGACGAGGCGACAAAGACGCTGAGCGACTACCTCGATCTGATGACCCAGATGATGGAGTCGACTGCCGCGAAGGAGGGCTGAGATGTCCACAGACATCGTCTTCTCCCCCGAGTCCTACAAGAAGGCCGGCGGCATCATTGAGGAGGCCACCCAGTTCATCAAGGACGAGATCGACAAACTGATCGACTCCGTCACCGACTTCGACGCGCTCGGCACCAACGACACCGTCGGCAAGATCGCCAACCAGCTGTACCAGGTGTTCATCGAGGCGTTCCGCGAGATCGTGCACGGCCTCATCGACGGGCTGGTCGACCAGTCCGAGACGCTCCGCCAGGTCGGCGAGCTGTACCAGAACACGTCGGAGGCCGCGAGCTCGCTCGCCGCCCTCATCGGGAAGGACTACTGAGATGAGCATCACGCTGCCCGGCGCGCTGACCATGTTCACGCAGCTGATCGGCTTCACCTTCCCGGAGGGCAAGGAGACCGAGATCATGCAGTGGGCGCAGAAGTGGCAACGCTTCTCCGACGCCGTGACCAAGCTGGTCGAGAGCACCCAGAAGGCCGCCGACTACGTCAAGGACAACAACCAGGGCGCAGCGCAGACGGCGTTCACCCAGAACTTCGAGGGGAATAACTCGCCGAAGGACGTCTCGGAGAACCTGTCGAAGGCGGCCAAGATCACCGGCACCTGCCTGCTGGTCGTCGGCGCCGCCATCCTGGTCCTGAAGATCATCTCGATCGTCGACCTGTCGGTGTTCTGCGCCAAGTACTGGTCGGCCATCGCGGCCATCCCCGCCACCTACGGCGCCTCGCTCGGCTGGATCCCGCCCGCGCAGGCGATCTGCAAGTCCGCGGTCCAGATGGCCATCGAGATGGCGGCCAAGAAGGTTCTCGGCTGATCTCACCTAGAATCGGCGCTATGACCAACGAGAGCCGCACCGCCTGGGCCTGGGGCCTGGGCACCGTCCACACGACCGGAGCCGTCCTGGATGCCTGGTACCCCGAGCCGAGCCTCGGCAACGACGTCACCGACGAGCCCCCGTCCCTGCTGGCGGAGGCCCAGCACGTCGATGAGATCCGCCAGGTCGAGACGAAGGTGGTGCGCGTCGAGATCGATCTCGATGCCGCCCCCGAGACGGTCGAGGACGCGTACCTGCGCCTGCATCTCCTGAGCGCACGGCTCGTCGCGCCGCACGGCCAGAACCTCACCGGCATCTTCGGCGTGCTGCCGAACAATGCCTGGACGACCGCCGGCCCCGTCCGGATCGGCGACGTCAACCGGGTCCGCACCCTGCTGCGTTCGCGCGGTGAGCAGCTGACCGTCTACGGGATCGACAAGTTCCCCCGCATGGTCGACTACATCGTCCCCGCAGGGGTCCGCATCGCCGACGCCGACCGCGTCCGTCTCGGCGCCCACCTCGCCGAGGGCACCACCGTCATGCACGAGGGCTTCGTGAACTTCAACGCGGGCACGCTCGGCACCTCCATGGTCGAGGGTCGCATCTCGGCCGGGGTCGTCGTCGGCGACGGCACCGATGTCGGCGGAGGCGCCTCCATCATGGGCACCCTCTCGGGCGGCGGCCAGGAGGTCATCTCGCTGGGTGAGCGCTGCCTCCTCGGCGCCAACTCGGGCGTCGGTATCTCGCTCGGCAACGACTGTGTGGTCGAGGCGGGCCTCTACGTCACCGCGGGCACGAAGGTTGCGCTCAGCGAGGGCGAGATCGTCAAGGCGCGCGAGCTGAGCGGCCAGAACGACCTGCTGTTCCTGCGCGATTCGGTCCACGGCAATGTCCGGGTCCTGCACCGCCGCGGTTCGAAGGTCGAGCTCAACTCCGAGCTGCACAACAACTGATGCGCAAGCCTCTGGTCGTCACGCTGGTCGTCGTCATCGTACTTGGTGCGCTCGGGTTCGGCGGCTGGCAGGCCTACCAGTACCTGTACCAGCGCTTCACGCCTGAACAGTGCGAGGTGCTGGTCCCCGGAAAGGAACAGCCAACGACCCTCTCCCAGGAGCAGGCCCGCAACGCGTCGATCATCGTCGCCGTCTCCGTCGAGCGTGGGCTCCCGGAACAGGCGGCGGTCGTGGCGATCGCCACCGCCTACCAGGAGTCGGCGTTGCGCAACCTCGACTACGGCGACCGCGACTCGCTCGGCCTCTTCCAGCAGCGCCCCTCCTACGGCTGGGGCACGGAGGAGGAGATCATGGATCCCTGGTACTCCTCGAACCGGTTCTACGAGGAACTGGTCAAGTTCGACAACTGGGAGAGCACCGACGTCAACGACATGGCGCAGAAGGTGCAGCGCAGCGGCTTCCCCGAGGCATACCGCAAGCACGAGGCCAACGCCCGTGCCATCGCGGGGGCCCTGCGCGGGTCGGCGCCGGAGACGTTTTCGTGTCTGAGCTTCGAGGAGGCCCCGACGGCCGACGAGGCCGCCTTCGAGCGGGTGCTGGCCACCTTCGGCGACGCCGTCACCACCGCAACCGAGGGCTCGAAGCTCATGATCACGGCGGCCGATGACACCACCTTGTGGGCCGCCGCGCAGCAGATGGTCGCCAACAGCTACGACGGCGGCGTGACCTCCGTCGTGGTCGGCGACCGTGAATGGGAGCACACCAGGCAGGGATGGCACGAGGCGAAGACCCCCGCACCGGCATCGACGGCCGTCGTCACCCTCGGCGGTAGCTGAGCCACCGCCGCCGAGCCTGATCCTTGTCTCAGCCGGCGCGCACCGGGGCAGGATCGTCCTGAGCCGTTCCGGGGCGGTGCGTCGCGGGTCGCCCAGGTAGATCTCGTGGTGGCGGCCCGACATGGTGAGCCCCTGTTGCGGATGAACTCGTGATGCATCCGCGCCAGCACCGGACCCTCGTCGTCGTAGGACCCGATGTGCAGCGTCTGCACGACGAGTCCCTCGTCGAGTTCGGCTCTTCGCAGCAGGTCGAGGGCCGGCGCGTTGCCCTTCGCCGCGACCTCGGCTCGCACCGTCTCGTAGGCCGCCTCGTCCATCCAGGCGGGCACGAGGATATGAGCGTCCACGACCAGCGTGACTTGTCGCGCGCCTGCGTGAACGAGTCCATGGCGTCGGCCCACCACAGCCCCTCGAGCGGCATCACGGCGTGGTCCCTGCCGAGGACCCGCGCGCTGTGGAACCTCAGGCCGTAGGCCATCGGGTACAGCGTCTCAAGGGCCTCCCGGTAGGCGGAGGCGGTGTTCGGATCGCCGTGCCCGTCGATCATCAGGTACTACACCGCACCGCGTGACCACCTCGAAGCGGCCACGCGGTGCGGTGTAGGAGGCGATCTCACGCCGCAGGTCAACCTTGTCCATGACCCCATGATCGGCCCTCCCACCGTGTGAGGTTCAACCGAGGGGATGCTCCACCGGCGGCCGCAGCGAGGCGCCAGGCGAACGGGTCAACGTTCCATGGGAGCTGACGCTGCGCGAGTCGACGCTCGGCGTCGCCTGAGCCGGGAAGGCGCCCGACCCGCCTCGCTCAGGCCGTGAGCCGCGCGGCTGCGGCCGCGATGCGTTCGTCGGTCGCGGTCAGCGCGATCCGTACGTGCCGCGCGGCCTTCGGGCCGTAGAAGTCGCCGGGGGCGGCGAGGATGCCACGCTCCGCAAGCCAGGCGACCGTGTCGCGACAGGGCTCGTCGCGTGTGGCCCACAGGTAGAGCGAGCCCTCCGAGTCGTCGATCCGGAAGCCTGCGGCCTCGAGGGCAGGGCGCAGGCTCGCGCGCCGCGCGATGTAGCGGCCGCGCTGGGCATCGACGTGGTCACAGTCGCCGAGCATGGCCACCATCGCGGCCTGGATCGGGGCGGGAACGATCATCCCCAGATGCTTGCGGACGGCGACGAGCTCCTGCACGATCGCCGGATCGCCTGCCACAAAGCCGGCGCGGTAGCCGGCAGCGTTCGACCGCTTGGACAGCGAGTGCAGGGCAAGCAGGCCCGTGAGGTCGCCGTCGTTGACCCTCGGATCGAGCACGGAGACCGGTTCGGCTTCCCAGGCGAACTCGCCGTAGCACTCGTCGCTGGCGAGCACCGCGCCGCGCTCCCTCGCTGCGGCGACGAAGGCGCGCAGCTCGTCGAGGCCGAGGATCCGCCCGCTCGGGTTGGCGGGCGAATTGATCCAGATCAGCCTGGCGTCATCGGGGATCGTGGCGGGGTCGTCTGAGGCAACGGGGCGCGCGTGCGCGGTGAGCGCGCCGACCTCGTAGGTGGGGTAGGCGCACTCGGGGAAGACGACGGCGTCGCTCACCCCCAGCCCGAGCAGTGTCGGCAGCCAGGCGACGAGCTCCTTCGTGCCGACGACCGGGAGCACGCATTCGTCGGTGAGCTCGACACTTCGCCAACGCGAGGCGAGGTAGTCGATGATCGCCTTGCGGGTGGCGGGGGCGCCCCACACCGTCGGGTAGCCAGGGGCCTGTCCGGCGGCGGTGAGCGCGTCGACAGCCACCTGCGGCGTCGGGTCGACCGGCGTGCCGACCGAGAGGTCGACGATGCCGTCGGGGTGTTCGGATGCGATCCGCTTGGCCTCGCTCAGCGTGTCCCAGGGAAAATCGGGCAGGCGGGAGCTCAGCCCCATGTCACTGGGCCTGGGGCGGAAGCGCCTCGACGACCGGGTGATCCTTGTCGATGACGCCGAGCTTCGCGGCGCCGCCGGGCGAGCCGATCTCGTCGAAGAACTGGACGTTCACGTCGTAGAACTCGGCCTGGTCCTCGGGGACGTCGTCCTCGTAGTAGATGGCCTCGACGGGACACACCGGCTCGCAGGCGCCGCAGTCGACGCACTCCTCAGGGTGGATGTAGAGCATCCGGTTGCCCTCGTAGATGCAGTCAACGGGACACTCTTCGACGCAGGCCCGATCCTTCACGTCAACGCATGGCAGACCGATGATGTACGTCACTTTTTTCTCCTTCAGAGGGCTTGCGTTTGTTAGCTTAGCGCCGATTCACGCGGAGGCACACAGGGGCGTTATTCGCAGACGATGCGGTCGCCCGCGTTGTACTTCCACGAGGCGGGCTCGCTCTTGACGACCTTGCCGCCCTTCCAGAACTGGCGGGTCCAGGAGGCGGTGAAGCCCTGGATGGGCGCCTGGGCCTCGCAGCTGGCGTCTCCCTTGATCGTGCGCGTGCTTCCCGAGTAGTAGTCGGACTTCACGATGTCGGTCGAGGTGACCTTCTCCCAGGTCGGCTTGGACCAGATCTCGAAGGTCAGCGTGCCCTGCTTGCCGGAGGCAGACTTGTCGATGTAGCCGCGGATGACCGCGGGGTACTCGGTGTCGTTCTGGAACCGCATGTCGAGGGATCCGTAGTAGATCGTCGACTCGCGACCGGCCGGGTAGCGCGGGAAGTACAGGCTGTGCGGCTTGTGCTCGATGTCCTTGTAGCCTGCGAAGAATCCGGCGTTGAACAGAGTCGTGGCCGCCTGGGAGATGCCGCCCCCGGACTCCTTGACCAGTCGTCCACCGTTGATCACGTAGCCGTCGACAAAGCCGTTGGCTGTTGTGCGCTCCCCGAGTGCGTCGTTGAGGGAGAAGATCTCGCCGGGCATGAGCACGGTTCCGTTGACCAGCTCCGCCGCGCGGCCGAGGTTGGTGTTGCGGTAGGCGGCGTGCGGGTAGTTCGTGTGGAACTTGCCGATGATGGTGAACGCGCCGAGGCTGTTGGCCTTCTCCGTGGTGTACCCGGGCTGCTTCGTCTCAACCTTCACCGGTGTGGTGCGCCCGGCACCGGTGGCGGTGGCGGCCTTCTGCACCGACTCGACGAAGGACTCCTTCGACAGTTCCTCGCCGACGACGGCGGGGACGACCTTGACGGCCGCGCCGTTCAGCGCGAACGAGGCGTCCTTCGCAGACCTGAGCTTCAGCGCCTTCTGCGCCTCTGCCGTCGACTCGAACAGTTTCTCGGCGTCGAGGGACCCGACCAGCTTGCCGTCCTTCTGGGTGAAGGTGGCCGCCTCGGCAAGCGCCGCGGGGCTGATCTCCATCCTTGTGTCGTTGTGCGTCAGCACAACGGGTCCGCTGACGAGCGGATCGGCGAAGGTGGTCACGACCTCGTCGACCATGGCGTCGGTGACGGCGGGATCGGTGGAGTCGATGGCCGCGATTGCGTGGCCCTGACCCTGGGTGAAGGCGCTGGAGACGGCCTCGGTGGACTTGTCGACGTTGAGCGCCTCGGCGTTGGTCGCCTCGGTGCGCACGACCTTTCCTGCGTCGAACTTCACGGTGGCGTCGACGCCCTCGACGGCGAAGGCCGCGGCCTGCGACTCGACGGCGCTCTTCAGCTTGACCTCGTCCACCTCGCGGACGAGGTCGACCTCGCCGCCGCCGGTGAGCGAGTGCAGGATGTCGGCCGGGTTCCAGCTGAATCCCCCGCCCGCGTGGGCGACGGTCTCGTCGTAGTTGGCGGTGAGACCCGCGTCTGCCGGGGTGATCGTCGCGCTGCGGTCGCCCGCGCTGAGCGTGATCGCCTCATCGACCTTCGGGCCGAGCTCGGTGCGCAGCTTCTCGACCGCCAGCTCGGGAGCCATGCCGCCGATGGAGACTCCGTCGACCGATGCCTTCGCGGGGACCTGGTTGCCCGCCACGAAGTACGACACGACATAGGCGCCGCCGAGAACGACGACGACGCCACCGAGCACTCCGGCAACGATCTTCTTGGTCTTGCTCACTTTCACCCCTCATCCGCCATTTCGGGCGCAAACCAGATCAATGCTACGTAATGGACCCTCCGTCCCCAAACGGCGGCGCTCACGACAGACGGACCGACCAGGGCATGGTCAGCACCCCGGGGGCCTTGACCCCGAGCCTCGCGGCGAACGTCGCGAACTCCGACTCGAGGCTCGGCAGCTTCGCGCCGCCCATCGCCGACTCCGAAGAGGTGGCGGGCTTCAGCAGCGCGACAAGGCCCGGCTCCCCCATGGTGGCGAGCCGGGTCCGTCGGGGGTCGACGCCCGCCAGCGCACAGGCCCGCTCGACGGCGAGGTTCTGGCCTCCGAGGTGGTCGACGAGGCCCCGCTCCTTGGCGTCTGCGCCCGTCCAGACCCGGCCACGGGCGAGCTTCTCGAGGTCGTCGTAGTCCATGCCGCGGTCGTGGGCGGCGAACGTGGTGAAGTCGAGATAGACCCGGTCGAGGAAGCGGTTGAGTCGCTCCCAGTCCGCCTCGGTGAACTCGTGCGCGCTGGAGAAGGTGCCTGCGGCCGCGCCGACGTTGATCGTCTCGCGCACCAGGCCGAGCTTGTCGTAGAGCCCCTCGGTGACCATCTTGCCCGCGAGCACGCCGATCGAACCGGTCAGCGTGGTGGCCTGGGCGACGATCTCGTCTGCAGGCATCGCGACGTAGTAGCCGCCCGACGCTGCGACCGACTCCATGTGCGCGACGACCGGCTTGCCAGCCTCGCGCAGGCGCAGCACAGAGCGTCGGATGAAGTCGGATGCGACGGCGGAACCGCCGGGAGAGTCGATCGAGAACACCACGGCCTTGACATCGTCGTCGCGCAGGGCGCTGCGGAGCTGCTCGTCGATCACGTCGGCGCCTGCGTTCTGACCGCCGAGCGCGGAGCGGGCACCGCGTCCGGTGACGATGCCGCCACGCAGCTGCACGAGCCCGATCTTCGGGCCCTTCAGGCGGAGCTTCTTTGCCAGCTCGGCCTTGTTCGAGTAGCGGTGGGCGAACAGCAGGGACTCGGGGTCGACCTGCCAGGCCTTCAGCACCGCGGCATAGGCCTCATCGCGGTAGCCGATCTTGTCGATCAGCCCGATCTCGAGGGCCCGCTCCGGCTCGACGGGGGCGTCGTTGACGGCCTCCCAGACGGCCTCGGTGGAGAGCTTGCGGCGCCGCGCGATGTCGGAGACGAGCGACTCGACGACCGACTGGCCGAGGCGCGCGGTCATCTCGCGCTGCGGCTCGGTGATGTGGTCCGCGGCATAGGTGTTGGCTGCGGTCTTGTACTCGTGGCGCTGCCCGAACTGCGGCTCGACCCCGACCTTGTTGAGCAGGCCCTTGAGCAGCGTCATGCTCATCTCGAGACCCTCGATGCACACCGCGCCGGTCGGCTGCAGCCAGATCTCCCGGGCAGCGGTCGCGAGATGGTAGGCGCCAAGCCCATGGGTCAGTTCGCCGAACGACTCGGCCCACGCCATGGTCTTCTTCTTGGCCCCGAACTCCTCGATCAGCTCGGCGATCTCCTCCACGTGGGCGATGGTGGTCGACGACGGGACGGCGTGCACGATGAGGCCCACCACCCGGTCGTCGTCGGCGGCGGTGCGGAGGTGGTCGCGGAGCGAGGCGAGGCTTGTCGAGTTGATCAGCTGCAGCGCCTGCAGCGGGTTCGAGGGGCGGGAAACGAGGACGCCGCGCGCCATGTCGAGTTCCAACACGATCGGTTTGTCACCGGTGACTTTGCTGAGAATGTCGCTGATACCCATGTTCCAAGAGTACGGACGGCTCAACCCCGCACGGAGGTGGCGACGACCAGAGCGACCTCCGTCCGCGAACTGTCGACCTTGGTCGCTGCCCGACAGGTCGGCGTCGGTGTGGACGCGAAAGGGGCCCTCCCCGAAGGGAAGGGCCCCGGTCGCGGCCGGTCAGTCGAGGATCGACTTCGCGGTGGCCACCACGTTGTCCGCGGTGTAGCCGAACTCCTCGAAGAGCTTCTCGCCGGAGGCGGACTCACCGAAGTGCTCGATCGAGATGGAGGCACCCTTCGGGCCGATGTACTTGGCCCACCCCATTGAGACGCCTGCCTCGATGCTCACGCGAGCGGTGACGGCAGCCGGCAGCACCGACTCCTTGTACTCGTCGCTCTGCTCGTCGAACCATTCCTGGCACGGCATCGACACGACGCGCGTGGCAATGCCCTCGGACTGAAGCTTGTCCTGCGCGTCGAGCGCAACGGACACCTCGGAGCCGGTGGCGATCAGGATCAGCTTCGCGTCACCGTCAGCCTCGCTGACGACGTAGGCCCCCTGGGCCACACCCTCGGCGGAGGCGTAACGGTCGCCGCGCGGGATGGTGCGCAGGTCCTGGCGCGACAGGATGAGACCGGCGGGGCGGTCGGTGCGGCGCAGGATCTCGCCCCAAGCCACCGAGGTCTCGTTGGCGTCCGACGGGCGGACGACGTCGAGGCCGGGGATGGCGCGCAGCGCGGCGAGGTGCTCGATCGGCTGGTGCGTCGGGCCGTCCTCGCCGACTCCAACGGAGTCGTGGGTCCAGACGAAGATCGAGTCGAGCTTCATCATGGCGGCGAGGCGGACGGCGGGGCGCATGTAGTCGGAGAACACCAGGAAGGTGCCGCCGTAGGCGCGGGTCAGGCCCGAGAGGTTGATGCCGTTGACGATGCCGCCCATGGCGTGCTCGCGGATGCCGAAGTGCAGCGTGCGTCCGAACGGGTTGCCCGGCCAGTCCTTCGTGACCCGGTTCTCGGGCAGGAAGGACGGTTCGCCCTTCATCGTGGTGTTGTTCGAGCCCGCGAGGTCGGCGGAGCCGCCCCACAGCTCGGGCAGCTGGTCGGCGAGCTCGGAGAGGACCTCGCCGGAGGCGGCGCGGGTCGACTTCTTGCCCTCCTCGAAGACGGGCAGCTTCAGGTCCTCCGGCAGCTTGCCCGCCTGGACGCGCTGCAGCAGCGCCGCCCCTTCGGGGTTGGAGGAGACCCACTCGGCGAACTTGGCGTCCCATGCCTCGCGCGCGGCCCTTCCGCGCTCGGCGAGGGCCTTGCGCGAGGCGTCGACGACGTCGTTGTTGATGGCGAACGGCTCCTGCTCGAAACCGAGCAGTTCCTTGAGCGCCGCGATCTCCTCGCCGCCGATCTTCGAGCCGTGCACTGAGTGCGAGCCCTGCTTGTTGGGCAGCGGCCAGCCGATGACGGTGGTCAGGCGGATGTAGCTCGGCTTGTCCGTGACGGCCTTCGCCGCCTCGATGGCGTCGTAGAGCGCCTGGATGTCTTCCTTGTACTCGGTACCGCCGTTGGTCCAGTCGACGTGCTGGACGTGCCAGCCGTAGGACTCGTAGCGGGCGTCGACATCCTCGTTGAACGAGATCTTGGTCTCGCCCTCGATGGTGATCCGGTTGTCGTCGTAGATCATGACGAGGTTGCCGAGCTCCTGCGTGCCCGCGAGCGAGGAGGCCTCGGACGAGATGCCCTCCTGCAGGCAGCCGTCGCCGGCGACGACGTAGACGAAGTGGTCGAAGACCGACTCGCCGACCGGCTTCTCGGGGTCGTACAGGCCGTGCTCACGACGGGCGGCCATCGCCATGCCGACGGCGTTCGAGATGCCCGAGCCGAGCGGGCCGGTGGTGCACTCGACGAACTCGGTGTGCCGGTACTCGGGGTGGCCGGGGGTCTTCGATCCCCAGGTGCGCAGCGACGAGATGTCGTCGAGCTCGAGGCCGAGGCCGCCGAGGTAGAGCTGGGCGTACTGCACCATCGAGGCGTGTCCGGCCGAGAGCACGAAGCGGTCGCGGCCGATCCACTTGGAGTCGGTGGGGTCGATGTTCATGACCTTCTGGTACAGAAGGTAGGCCACCGGGGCCAGCGAGACGGGGGTACCCGGGTGTCCGTTTCCGGTCTTCTCGACAGCGTCGACGGCGAGGATGCGTGCCGTGTCGACAGCGCGAGCGTCCTGTTCGGTCCACTCAAGAGACACAGTTATTCCTAACTACTTTGTTGCTGCGGCTGGCGACAGCCTACCGCTCAGGTCTTGTGGTCGTTTGCGGGGCCCACGCCTAGGAGCCGTCGGGTTCGTAGTACAGGAACGAGCTCGCGTCGAAGTCGACGACGGCCGCTCCGGGAACCTCCGCGGGGGTGTCCGGCGAGTCGGCTGCCTCGCGACGGGAGCCGGGGTCGACGGGCCGGACTGTCTCACCGAGCGCCTCACGCACCTGCTTCTGCACGTCGTTGGTGGCGTCGGTCGGGTCGAACTTGCGGGTCTCTGCCATCACTCACCTCGCTGTGCCGGGGGCTGATCCGACCAGGGGAAGACGATCCACTGGTCGGTGGACTTCCAGATGAAGTCGGGCTGCACGACGGTGCGCGGCTTCGCGTACAGCACCGCGGAACGGACCTCCGCACCGAAACCACGCAGCAGCTTGATCACGAGGCCGAGGGTGCGACCGGAGTCGGCCACGTCGTCGACCACGAGGATGCGCTGCCCGGCGATGGAATCGGTGTCGAGCATCGGGGCAAGCAGCACCGGGTCGGGGAGGGTCTCGTTGACGTCGGTGTAGAACTCGACGTTGATGGCGTCGGTGAGCTTCACTCCCAGCGCGTAGGTCATGGCTCCGGCGAGGGTCAGCCCGCCGCGGGCGACCGCGATGATGCACTGCGGGTCGAAGCCCGTGTCGACGACCGCCTGGGACAGGTCACGCGAGGCGGCCCCGAAACCCTCCCAGGTCAGAATTTCCTTGTCCGTCAGGTCGGTCGCGTCAGCGTGGTAAGCCATGCGCCCCATCCTAATGCCGCCCCGACAACCGGCGCTGGCGGCCCGGAATCAGGAGAAGACGAGGGTGACGAACACGACATCGAGCCACCGGTCGAACTTGCGACCGACCTGGGGCAGCCTGCCGGAGACCTCGAAGCCCAGCTTCTCGTGGAAGGCGATCGACTGGGCGTTTCCGCCGTCGATGACGCCGACCATGGCGTGCACGCCGTTTCCGCGGGCGATGTCGATCAGCGCGTTCATCAGCATCCGGCCGAGGCCGGCTGCCCTGTATCCCGAGCCGATGTAGACGCTGTGCTCGACCGTGTGGGCGTACCCGCCGAGGTGTCGGAAGGGGCCGTAGCTGGCGAATCCGGTGGCGATCCCCTCCTCCTCGACCACGAGCACCGGGAAGTTGCCCGCGGAGAGCCGTTCGAACCAGGCCCTCCGGTCCGCGACGGACACGGGTTCGAGCGCGTAGGACGCGGTCGTGCCGACTCCCGCCTCGTTGTAGATCTCCGTGATCGCCGGGATGTCGGCGTGCTGGGCGGGACGGATCGTCGGCATGGCCCCATCGTAAGTGCGCGACGAGGCCTGACTGCGCGCGCGGGTGCGCCGTGGACCGCGGTCGCACGACGTCGCGACCGTGGTCGACGCCCCGCGTCCGTGCACTGCCCTTGAGCCGACCTCGGCACACGGTGCACCTTAGGATCTCGCCATGCCACACGACGTGACCCTGACGGCCTGCACCTGCTCACCGGAGGGTGGGGAGCCTTCGGCGTCGAGGAGATCGGAGCGACCGTCGTGTCCTGGCGCCCCGGCGGGCGGGAGCGTCTGTACACCGCCTCCGACGCGGTGGTCGGCGCCGAGCGGATGTGGCACGGAGGCATCCCCGTCTGCGCGCCCCGGTTCGGCGTGGGCAACGGTGGCGTCCCGTTCATCCACGGCCTCACCCCGAAGGTGCGGTGGCGGACCCTCGAGGTGACCGCCGACGAGGGAAGGGCCCACATCGTGCTGGTCACCGATGCGCAGGTGATGAGCCACCTGCCCTGGGCCGACCGGTTTCCGGCCGACCTGCGCTACGAACTCGACGTGGTGGCCGACGCCACGACGCTGACGATCGGCCTGACCATCGCGAGCCCCAGCCGCGACGCGGTCGTCGAGATGGCGCTGCACCCCTATCTGCTCACCGACACCGCGCGCACGCAGGTGACGGGCCTGGGCGGCGTGGCGTACCACGACTTCTCGAACGGTCTCGACGGCGTCGGGGAGGACCCCCTCGCGGTGGCGCGGTACGTGGACCGCGTCTACACAGAGGCTCCCTCGACCACCATCGCCGACGGCTCGTCGGCGCTGCGGCTGGCCGGCCAGGGCGCCAACTCGGTCATCGTCTGGAATCCGGGGCCCGGCAACGACCAGGTGCCGGGCGAGGAATGGGCCGACTTCGTCTGCGTGGAGTACGGAGACGTGAAGTCGGGCGCCCTGACGATCCCGGCGGGATCGAGCCACCTGCTGCGGCTGTCGATCATCGCGGGCTGAGCCCCCGCGTCAGCGCCCGAGCGCCTCCGCCTCCGCGCCGATCGTCGTGTCGTCCCCGTGGCCCGGGTGCACGACGGTGTCGTCGGGCAGCGCGAAGAGCCTCGACCGGATCGACTCCTCGATCAGGGGCCGGCTGCTGAAGGAGCGCCCGGTCGCGCCGGGTCCGCCTTTGAAGAGCGTGTCGCCGGTGAAGACACAGCCGAGCGTCGGCGAGTAGAGGCTGACCGAGCCCGGCGAGTGTCCCGGCGTGTGGAGGACCTGCAGCGTGACCGGGCCGACGGTGAACTCCTGGCCGTCCTCGAGGTCCTGGTCCCACATCCGGTCGGGGTGGGTGAGGTTCCAGACCGGCTCGTCGCCCGGGTGCAGCCAGACGGGGGCTCCGGTGCGGTCGGCCAGGTCGGTGGCGTAGCGGACGTGGTCGTCGTGGGCATGGGTGCACACGATGGCCTGCACCTTCCGACCGTCGACGGCGGCGAGGATGGCCTCCACGTCGTGCGGTGCGTCGATGACGATGACCTCGCGGTCGTCGCCGACGAGCCAGACGTTGTTTTCGACGTCGAATGTCTCCCCGTCGAGCGAGAAGGTGCCTGCGGTGACGATGTGGTTGAGCGTCACAGGATCACCACCGAGCGCAGCACCTCACCGTGGTGCATCTTCTCGAAGGCGCTCTCGACGTCGCCGATGCCGATCTCCTCTGTGACGAAGGCGTCGAGGTCGAGCCTGCCCCGGAGGTAGAGATCGATCAGCATGGGGAAGTCTCGCGAGGGCAGGCAGTCGCCGTACCAGCTCGACTTGAGCGCACCTCCGCGGCCGAACACGTCGAGCAGTGGGATCTCGGGGATGCTGACGTCGGGTCTTGGGACGCCGACGAGCACGACGGTTCCCGCGAGGTCGCGGGCATAGAAGGCCTGCTTCCACGTCTCTGGGATGCCGACGGCGTCGATAACCACGTCGGCCCCGAACCCGCCGGTGAGCTTCTGGATGGCCTCGACGGCGTCCTCACTCTTGGAGTTGACAGTGTGGGTGGCGCCGAGCCCCTTGGCCCATTCGAGCTTCTTGTCGTCGACGTCGACGGCGATGATCCGGCTCGCAGCTGCGAGGGCGGCCCCGGCGATGGCGGCGCAGCCGACCCCTCCGCAGCCGATCACTGCGACGCTCTTGCCGAGGGTGACCTCTCCGGTGTTGATCGCCGCGCCGATGCCCGCCATGACGCCGCAGCCGAGCAGGCCAGCGGCAGCCGGGCGCGCCTCCGGGTCGACCTTCGTGCACTGGCCCGCGTGGACGAGCGTCTTCTCGATGAAGGCGCCGATGCCGAGGGCGGGCGAGAGTTCGGTGCCGTCGGTCAGCGTCATCTTCTGCTCGGCGTTGAACGTGGCGAAACAGTACTGCGGCTGGCCGCGTCGACAGGCGCGGCAGTCGCCGCACACCGCGCGCCAGTTCAGCACGACGTAGTCTCCCGGCGCGACGTTGGTCACACCCGCGCCGACCGACTCGACCACCCCTGCCGCCTCGTGGCCGAGCAGGAAGGGGAAGTCATCGGAGATGCCGCCCTCCCGGTAGTGGAGGTCGGTGTGGCACACGCCGCACGCCTGGATGGCGACGACGGCCTCACCTGGCCCCGGATCTGGAACCTGGATGTCTTCGAGAGTGACCGGCTCGCCCTTTGCGCGGGCGACGATGCCTTTGACTACCTGCATAGCCTCACCATAGTGGCGATGTCGGGCATTGTGGAGGTTTGGCGGGGTCCGGGCGGGGCCGGTGACCGACCTGGTGGGGAAACGGCGATCGGTGCCCGGCTCTACGGTCGGTCCAGCAGGGGCGCGATCGCCTCGACGAACAGCGGGGCGAGGCTCGCGTCGTCGAGGCGGGTCGGGTCGACCCAGCGGACGGCCTCGATCTCGGCGGCGGGGTGCACGTCCGGATCGACGGCCTCGGGCCACAGGTAGGACTGCGACACGACGACATGGTCGGGCTCGTTGGCCGCGGCCGCCCGGTGTTTGCCCATGAACTCGAGCCTGGCCGGATCGAGGATCAGCCCGAGCTCCTCGGCCACCTCCCGCGCCCCGCAGGCGGCCCCGTCCTCCCCGGCCTCCGGTTTGCCTCCCGGGTTCATCCACATGCCGGTCCCGCGCTTGCGCACCATCAGCACGCGCCCCTCGGCGTCGCGCAGGACGACGGCGGAGACATGGATCAGGCTGGTCACGGCCCCGACGCTACTGTCACGCCACGAACCGCGGCAACCGACACCCCGGCCACCCCCTAAGCTGGCCGGAACCGAACCGGGAGGCTGATCCATGGGCAAGGCACTGATCGTCGTCGACGTGCAGGTCGACTTCTGCGAGGGAGGCGCCCTCGGCGTCGAGGGCGGCAACCGCGTGGCCGCCGAGGTCGCGGAACTGCTCGCCGGCGACCACGGCTACGACGCCGTCGTCGCGACGAGGGACCACCACATCGACCCGGGCACCCACTTCTCGGACCAGCCCGACTTCGTCGACACCTGGCCACCCCACTGCGTGGTCGGCACCCCTGGCCAGGAACTCCATCCCGATCTCCGGGGATACGGCTTCGACGCGGTGTTCGACAAGGGTTCCTACGAGGCCGCCTATTCGGGCTTCGAGGGCAGCATCGGCGGCGCCGAGGGGGGAGAGCGGCTCGCTGCCTGGCTCGGCAGGAACGCGATCACCGAGGTCGACGTCGTCGGCATCGCCACGGACTACTGCGTGCGGGCGACCGCCCGCGACGCGGCACTCGAGGGCTTCGAGACGACGGTCCTGTCGAACCTGACGGCCGCGGTCCACCCGGACAGCTTCGCCGCGGTCGAGGCCGACCTCGCCGGGGACCGGGTCGCCTGGGCCTGACCGCGCCCACCCCACCGATGTCCCGTGGCCACGACCGAACTCGACGGGTTCCTGCGGCTCAACGACGCCGGGGACGGACGCCACGTGATGGTCACCCCCAGGGCGACCAGTTCCGCCTCTTCGACGGCGTGTTGACGGCCGAGCCACACCGCGACCACTCGCACCACTTCGCGGGCGAACCCCACCTGACCGAGGTGACCTACCAGGCTCCGAAGGCCGGCCACGTCGTGGTGCACGAGGGCCGCACCGTCCTCTTCGGCGACGGCGACGGCTCCAACCAGGTGGTCGACTCCGCGAAGATCGCCGACCCCGACGCGGCCGCCCGGGCCTTCTCCGCGGACGCCCCGCACCACGGCGTCGCGCTGAAGCTCGACGAAGGATCGTTCTAACTCGCGCAGGGCACCGAGGAGTCGCGCTCGACCCTGCAGGTCGAGCGCGGTGACGAGGTCGTCGCGGAGACTCGAGGTCACGGCGAAGCACAAGCTCTCCGTCACTCCTGTCGAACTCGCGGTCGTCACGGGAGAGGCCGCGGACGGCCACGACCACGACCACTGACCGCCACCCCGACCCGCGGCGGCGCGACGCCCTCCTTCGTCGCGTCGGCGTTTCCGGGAACCGCTTCGGCGCGGAAGGGTCCCGGCGTAGGGTCGAAGACATCCGGAAGGAGGCATCATGCCTGGTAGGAGAGACCCTGGTCCGAGTGTGAAGGACAAGGAGCTGTACGAGACGCTCCGCGAGGAGGGCAACTCGAAGGAGAAGTCGGCCCGCATCGCGAACGCGGCGGCCGCCACCTCGAGAAGCGCCGTCGGGCACAAGGGCGCGACCGCAGAGGACTACGAGGACCGCACGGTCCCGGAACTGCGCAAGCGTGCCGCCGAGATCGGCATTGAGGGCCGGTCCACGATGAACAAGTCCGAGCTGATCAAGGCACTGCGCAACCACTGACCGACGCCTGGCCGGACAACGGCCCTCAACACCTCGACCTCTGCGCCCGTGGACGCAGAGGTCGTCGACGTTCGGCCCCCGGAGCCTGACGGCTCAGCCGAGGCGACCGAGCCAGCGCGGGACGCGCTTGACGTAGCGGGCGTAGCCGCGGCCGAAGCTCGTCATCAGCGCGTCCTCCTCCTGCTCGATCTGCGGCGTGACGGCCGCCATGAACCCGGCGACAGGGAGCAGCGACGACACCGATCCCCTCCACAACGCATGCGCCGTGAGCAGGCCGGCGAAGCCGACGTAGATCGGGTTGCGCGTGATCCGGTTCGGGCCGGTGACGATGAGCGCGCTCGTGCGGTCGGGCCGGATCGGGTCGACCGTCGTGTCGCCAAGCCGGTACTGCGCGAAGGTCCCCGCCATCATCGTGGCCGAGACCCCCGCGACCCCGACGGCGGCCAGCTTCGCCACCGCGGGCACCTTCCTCTCCGGGGCACCCTTCTTCCTCCTCGAGAGGAGGCGCTGGGTGAGCCAGGCCGCCGCGAAGGGTACCGGTGGTGGGATGTGCATGGCTGCTCCTCGGGTTCGGCGGGTCACAGTGGTCGGGTCATGGCAGCGGTCACGTGCTTCTCCACGAAGCCGAGCCGCTCGTAGACGCGGGTGGCGCCGGTGGGGCTCTCGGAGTCGACGTCGAGGCCGAGCACCTTGATCCCCTCCGCCCCGCGGGCCAGCTCGATGCTGCGGGCCATCGCGCGGCTGGCAAGGCCCGTTCCCCTCGCCTCACGGATGGTGCCGACGAGGTCGACGTACAGCTCATCGTCGAGGTACTGGCTGATCAGCACGTAGGCGTCGACCGCGCCGTCGTCGCGTCGGGAGATGGACGAGAACTGCGGACGCATCGGGCGGCCTGCGTAGAAGTCGTGCCACCGCTCGGGCGTCATCGGAGCGGTGCCCCAGTGGTCCTCGAAGGCCGCGTTGTGCGCGATCCGCACCGCCTCCTCGTCCTCGACGGTCGGCGAGGCGAACTCCTCCCCGTCGACCTCGAGCGGATCCCCGGGCATCGGGCGCTCCATCAGGATGAAGTAGCGCGCCTCCTCGTAGCCGCGCGCGTGCAGCATGCTGCGCGCGCTCGAACCCTCGAGGCCGCCGCCGGCGCGCAGGGTGCCGGGAAGACCCGGGTTGCGCTCCTGGTTCAGGTCGCGGGCCCGCTGCTCCATCTTGTCCATCAGCTCACGGCCGATGCCGCGCCTACGCCAGTCGGGGTGCACGCCACCGTCGAGCTGGCAGCGGACGGTGTCGTCCTCCTGGGTGGTGAAGCCGACCCGCAGCTGGCCGAAGGCGACCAGCCGGTCCCCGTCCCACACGGTCCAGGTGTCCTGAGCCGGGTCCATCCCCGTCTCCTCCAGCTCCTCAGCCAGGTCCTCGGGTTCGTAGTACTCCTCGGTCCCGTCGACCTTCGCCAACAGGTTTGTCAGCTCGGCCCAGGGCTGTACGACGTCCTTGTTCAGATGCATCCAGCGCAGTTCGCTCATCCGTCGATCCTGTCAGAGAGACAGGTCACGTGGGGACAGGTCGCCCGTGCACGTAGTTGGTCAGGTACTCCGTCTCGCTCTGCAGGTCGTCGATGTGGCTCTTTGACGATGTCGCCGATGGAGACGATCGCTGCGAGCTGGCTGTCGACGAGCACCGGCATGTGTCTGACCCGCAGTTCGGTCATCGACGCGGCGACGTCGGTCAGGTCGTCGTCCATCGCGACGGTGCGGACCTCGGCCGCCATGACGTCGGAGATCGGATGGCTGAGCGCCTCTGAGCCGTACGCGGCGAGCGCCCGCACGACGTCGCGCTCCCCCGCGATCCCGGCGACGGAGCCGTCGGGACCGGCGATGACGACGGCACCGATGTTGTGCTCGGTCAGCAGCCTCACGAGGTGGGCCAGGTCCTGGTCGGGACCGGCCGTGACCACTGAGCTGCCCTTGTGGTTGATGACATCTGTGATCCTCATGCCTGACACAAACTCCGCGCGGCGGAGTCTGCGCCGGGATCAGCCGATGAGCGCGCCTGCCAGCAGGCCCGCGTCGGCCCGCAGCCATGCACCGCGCCGGCGGATCGAGTCGCCGACCCCCTCGTCCCACATCCTTCGCCAGCCGCCGCCGAGCCGTTCGGCACGCTCGCGCATCGAGTACCAGCTCCGGTCGGCCACCGAGATCGACACCGGGACGATCCATTGACGCTCTTCACCGGAGAGGCCGTAGGCGTCGACCAGGTCGCGTGCCCTGCGGGCCACGTCGACGCCGTCGAAGGCCGGGTCGCGGTCCCCCGGCGCCTGCCACCCTCCCCACCACTGGAGCAGGTTGGCGACCTCGTCCACCCGGGACGAGGGACGGGCGAGGTCGAAATCGATCAGCGCGAACGCCTCCCCGTCGCGGAAGACCGTGTTCTCCGGCGTGATGTCGCGGTGCCCGATTAACTCGGGAGGCGGCCCCACCGGCTCGGGCGAGCCCGCGGGGCGCGGGCCAGCGCCGGAGCCGAAGGGCAGGCCGAAGGCGAGCATCGCGTCATCGAGGCGGCGCAGCAGGCGGGCGACGGACCTGCCCCGCTCGAGGTCCCCGACCCACGCGGGCCATGGGCGAGCGGCGACCTCGCCCTCGATGAACGAGACGATCTCACGCCCCTTCTCGTCTGTGCCGTGCAGGCGTGGCGCCCCGTCGAAGCCGACCGACTCCAGGTGGCGCAGCACGGCGTGGACCGTAGGGCTGTGTTCGCCGAGCGGCCGACGGACGGTGTCGCCCACCCTGACCACGCCCTCGGTGACGTCGCCACCTGGGAGCGGGATCTCGTTCAGATGCACGGGTCGAACGCGTCGAGCGCCTCGAAGTTCTGGTTCATGTCGAACGCCGGAAGCGACGTGGCGGGGACGTTGACGACCTTGGCGGGGACGCCTGCGACCGTCGTGTGCTCGGGGACGTCCTTGAGCACGACGGAACCCGCACCGATCTTCGCGCAGTCGCCGATCCGGATGTTGCCGAGGATCTTGGCTCCCGCACCGATCATCACGCCGCGGCCGATCTTCGGGTGCCGGTCGCCGCCCTCCTTGCCGGAGCCGCCGAGCGTTACCTCGTGCAGCATCGAGAAGTCGTCCTCGACGACGGCGGTCTCACCGATCACGACGCTGGTGGCATGGTCGAACATGATGCCCTTGCCCAGCCTCGCGCCAGGGTGGATGTCGACGGCCCAGACCTCGGAGATCCTGCTCTGCAGGTACCAGGCGAGCGCCTTGCGGTCGTGGCTCCAGTAGAAGTGCGCCACCCGGTAGGCCTGGATGGCCTGGAATCCCTTGAAGTAGAGCAGCGGGTTCGCGTAGCCGGGGCAGGCGGGATCGCGGGAGACGACGGCCTGCAGGTCCGCGAGGATCGCGCGCTGGATGCACTCGTCCTCCTGCAGCACGTCGAAGAAGATGTCGCGCAGGCCGAGTGCGGGAAGCGTCGAGTTCTCGAGCTTGCTCGCGAGCAGATAGCTCAGCGACTCCTCGATGTCGGGCTGGCTGAGCACGGTGGCGTGCAGGAAACCCGCAAGCAGCGGCTCGTTGGCCGCCGCGAGGGCGCACTCCGACTTGATCGACTCCCAGACCTTGTCGTCGGGAACGATGAGTGCGGGATCCATGGGCCCTCCTTGGCGTCAGACGAACTCAGGCTACCCAGCCTGGCCCGGCACCTCCACCCCGCTCCGCTGTCAGCGAACCTGACGCAGGTCGGCGATCTCCGCCTCGATCCTGCGGCGCCTTGTCTCGTCGCGCTTCGCGCCCGCCACCCCGGCCGCGATCTCCTTGCGCCTGGTGTCGCTGAGCGCCGCGAAGGCTGCCCTGAGTTGGGCGTCGGCGTCGAGCGCCGCTGCCAGGTCGGCCGGGACGTCGACGGTGCGCTCCGCGTCGTCGAGGGCGATCACGGCATCCACCCCGTCGCCTCGACGCCGAGTTGCGCACGGACTGCCTTGCTCATGCCGATGCAGAGCACCCCTCTCATCCGGGCGACCCGCAGTCTCGCCGAGCGTTCGCCGATGGTCACGACCACCGGTGGCGTCTTCGCCGTGGACAGTTCGGCGACCTGGGCGTCGGTGAGGATGATGGCCCCCTCCGGGGCGGTCGGTTCGATCGTCGTGTGCGGTTCCAGTGCCATGTGTCCTCCGGCCAGACTCGTCGTTCGAGGTGGATGCTCGCGTGGACGCTGTCGCCCCGGCCGATCCCCTCTGCCCGCTGGACGGCGACCTTCACCGGCAGCAGGTAGCCACCGTCGCGCGGGCTGAGGAGGTGGTGAAACTGGTGCCACCGATGACGGCCTCGACCGGGATGCAGCCCCAGCCATAGCTCAGGATGGCCGCCGAGTCGCCCACCACCCCGGCGGCCTCCTCGCTGAGGGGGACGAAGAGGAACGGCGCGGGGCCGCGCCATTGAATGATCTCTCCGTCGAACTCCAGTTCCACCCGACAAGTGTGCACCCGGCCCGGGAGGCACGGGCGCGAACCGCGCCGCCGGTCAGGGCTGGAGGCGCAGGTGTGGTGCGTCAGCTGCGCGAGGCCGGCTATGACGTCACGACCACCGCCGAGGCGCTCGCGCTCGCCAGGGACGCCGACGCTATCGCCACCCGACTGGTCCGCACGGCGGGCACGTACCTCGGCCAGGTCCTCTCAGGCGTGGTCAACTTCTTCAACCCGCACGCCGTCTTCCTCACCGGATCGATGAGCTCGTCGGAACCCTTCCTGGCCGCGGTGCGCAGCCGGGTCTACGCGAACTGCCACCCCCTGGTCACCCAGACGCTGCGCATCGAGGCGGCCGCGACGGGTGCCGACGCGATCCTGCTCGGTGCCGCGAGGCTCGCCATCGACACCCTCGACCTGGCCGCGGCCGGGTCCGCCTAGCGCTTCGGCGCCCAGCGGAACAGCCACACGCCGAGGGCCCCGCAGACAACGGTCATCCCAACGAGGACGAGCACGGCGTCGAGGTGCTCTCCCCAGGTCCCGCCGTTCCAGAGCCCGGAGGTCAGCTCGACGAAGTGGTGGATGGGCGAGAAGGCGATCACCCTCTGCACGCCCTCAGGGAGCACCGCGAGCGGGACGAACGCTCCCGAGGTCATCATCAGCAGGATCATCAGGACGTTGCCGATGCCGACCGACGCCCCGACCGACGGGTAGACGGCGGCCAGCAGGTATCCAAGCGCAAGGAAGGCGACAAGGCCCAGCGCCGAGGCCGCAAGCACCGAGCCGATGCGCTGGGGCAGATCGACGCCGAAGCCGATGACGCCGACGGCCAGAGCGAGCACCATGCCGAGCATGCCGAGCACGAAGTTGACGGTGAGGTCGGCCGCGATCCAGGTGGACGGCTTGAGCGGAGTGACGCGGAGCCTGGTGAGCGCACCCGTCTCGCGCAGTTGGAGCTGCTGTTGCGGCATCACCATCACCCCGGTGATGGCGAGCACGAGCGAGGCGAAGGCGGGCAGGGTCTTGGTGATGTAGCCGACCCCGCCGAAGTCAGGATTCGGCTCGTTGCCGAAGATCAGGCCGAGCACCACCACGAGGGCGGGGGCGAAGATCAGGGTGAAGAAGAAGCCCACGGGCTCGCGCAGTTGCGAGAGGGCGAGCGATCCGGTCAGTCGTCGGTAGCCACGCATCACTGTTCTCCATCGCGCATCTCGCGCCCGGTCAGGGCGACGAAGACGTCTTCGAGGTCGGGCTCGTGCAGCGTCATCTCCGTGACGCTGGTGCCGAGGTTCGCCAGCCGGGAGAGCACCGCGGGGGCGAAGTTTCCGGAGCCGGCGATCTGGACATGCCCCTCGGCGAGGCGGACGGAGGAGACGCCGTCGATCCCTTCGAGCAGCCCCGGGTCGGGTGATGGATCCGCCGCGAGGCTGAGCAGGCGCTCGCCTCCCTGCCTGGCGATCAACTCCACAGGGGTGCCGAGCGCGATGATGCGTCCGGCGTCGATGATGGCGATCCGGTCGCAGAGCGCCTGGGCCTCCTCCATCGAATGGGAGGTCAGCATGATGGTGTGCCCCTTGGCGCGCAGGCCGCGGAGGATGTCCCAGATCGCGAGCCGCGCCTGCGGGTCAACGGCGCTGGTGAGCTCGTCGAAGAACAGCAGCTCGGGGTCGTTGACCATGGCGAGGGCGATGTAGACGCGCTGCCGCTGGCCACCGGAGAGCCGCTCGAGCCGCGAGCCCGCCTTCGACTCGAGGCCGAGTTCACGCAGCAGGTCGTCGATGTCGAGGGAGTCCGGATAGAACGAGGCGAACAGGCGCAGCACCTCGCGCACGGTGAGGCGCGGGATGGCGCTGGCCGACTGGAGCTGGACCCCCATCCGCAGGGTCAGCGCCTCCAGGTCGGACTGCGGATCGAGGCCGAGCACGGAGACCGTGCCGGAGGTGGGTCGGTCGAGCCCCTGCAGGCAGTTGAACAGCGTGGTCTTTCCCGAGCCGTTAGGCCCGAGCAGGCCGAAGATCTCCCCCTCCTCCACGCTCAGATCGACAGCGTCGAGAGCGCGGACCCCCGGAAACTGGCGCGTCACGGCGCGCACGTCGACCGCGTTCACGCATCGTCCTTGGGGAACGCCGCGGCGAGGAGCTGGTCGAGCGCGCCTCCGGGCAGGATCGCGATGCCCTGCTCGACATCGGCGAGGATCAGGACGGTGTCGCCGGGGTTGATCCCGAACAGGTCGCGGGCGCCCTTGGGGATCACGATCTGACCCTTCGGCCCGACCTTCACGCTCGCGGCGAACTTGCCGGGTAGTTCCGGCAGCCTCTCGATCGGCATCTGGACCTCCTTGGTAGGAAAAGTAAAACTAATCCTACCTCATAGCGGCGAGTGCCTTACAGGGGTCACCCGGTGCGCGGCACGGAACAGGCCTCGACGTCCACATGGAAGCCCTGGGCCTCCAACTGGAAGGTCGTGTGATCGACCTCGAAGTGCTCGGCGACACAACCCTGGACATCGCGCAGGATCTCCTGGGCGTGGCCGTCGACGAAGCACTCGTCGGCGAGGACGACGTGCGCCGTCAGCACCGGGAGTCCGGTGGCGACGGTCGAGGCGTGCAGGTCGTGCACCTCAACGACGTGGTCTACCTCGCTCAGGTGACGGCGCACCTCGTCGAGGTCGAGCCCCTCCGGGGTGAACTCCATCAGCACACGGGTGGTCTCGCGCAGGATCACGAACGCACGCGGCAGGATCAGGGCGGCGATGAACAGGCCTGCGAGCGCGTCCGCCCGCTGGAACCCGGTCGCCCAGATGACGACGGCGGCAACGATGACGCCGAGCGAGCCGAGGGCGTCGTTGAGCACCTCGAGGAACGCGGCCCGCAGGTTGAGGTTCGCCTCACGGCTTCCGTGCAGCACGACGAGCCCGACCAGGTTGGCGGCGAGGCCGATCACGCCGAAGACCAGCAGCTCCCCGGCGGGCACCTCCGGTGGCGCGAACAGCCGCTGCACGCCCTCGACGACGGCGTAGGCGCCGACCACGAGGAGCAGCACGGCCTGGCCGAGTGCGGCGATCACCTCGACGCGGCGGAAGCCCCACGTGCGGCGGTCATTGGCCGGGCGGAGCATCAAGGTGGCGGCGATCAGCGCGACGACTAGGCCCGAGAGGTCGGCGACGGCATGGACCGTGTCCGTGAGCAGGGCGAGGCTTCCGGTGAGCACGGAGCCGACCAACTGCGCGACCACGATGACGCCCGTGATCGCGACCACGAGCAGAAGCCGCCTGCGATGGTCGGCGGTCGCGGGCGCGGCGTGGTGATGCTCGTGCGCCATGCTCACCCCACCTCCGGGCGCATGAGCTGCGAGCAGAGCCTCACCTGCGACCCGGTCGCCGCGAGCAGATGCTCGGCGGCCCGGAGCAGCCCGGAGAGATCCTCGGCGTCGGCCAACGAGTACCAGGAGGCGCGGCCCTCCATCCGCAGCGCGATCAGCCCGCACTCGAGCAGGCAGCTCAGGTGCTTGCTGACGGTCGACTGGGCGAAGTCGAGGTGTTCGACGAGGTCGCGCACGCGGTGCTCGCCGAGGGCGAGGTGCTGCAGCACGGCCAGCCGGGTCGGATCGGAGAGCGCGTGGAACAGCCTGGCATAGACCTCCGTGTCCGCGCGGTCGAGGACCTGGGCATTGATCGTCATGCAACGATGGTATCGCTTTTGGGCGATATATGGGGAACCACCTCGCCGGACGCATCTGTCGGCGCAGAATGGACCATGCTCAGAACCCTCTTCGTCGCCCTGTCCGCCCTCGCGGTGCTGTCCGGCTGTCAGCAGCCCTCCCCTCGCACGGTGAGCGTGGAGACGCAGACGTGGAACAGCCGCAGCGGCGCCGTCAGCCAGGAGGGTGGCGCCTCGATCGACGCCGTCGAGGGGAGCAACGTCACGCTGCCCAGCAACGTGGGCCACCTCACGATCACCGTCTCGGCGGTGCGGGACGACGCCGTCACGCTCGAGTTCAACCAGCCCATGGCGCGCGGGCACCACGACGAGGAGCAGGCCGCGGACAAGCCGTCCACGAGCTTCGACCTGGCGCCCGGTGACGAGCTGAGACTGTCGACCGTGACCCTCGACGCCGGCTCGGATGTGACGCTGCGCCTCGACGACTGAGGCTCAGCCTCGCGCCTCCAACCGCGCGAACGGCCCGTCGGTGGCCCTCAGCATGCCCACTCTGCCCTGGGCGACGACCCGTCCGGCGTCGACCACCCACACCTGCGCGTCGTCGGGGATCAGGTCCGCCCGGTGGCTGATCTCGATGACGGTCAGGCCCCTCAGCGAGGCGGCCAACCGCTCCCGCACCAGGACGAGGGTGGGGCCGTCGAGCTGGCTGAGCGCCTCGTCGAGGATCAGCACCTGGGGCTCGGCGACCAGCGCCCGGGCGAGCGCGAGGCGCTGCAACTGACCTCCCGAGACGTTGACACCGCGGGCCGAGACCCGGTGCTCGAGGCCGCCAGGGAGCGAGTCGACCCACTCCTCAAGCGCGACGGCGCGAAGCGCCTCCCACAGCGTCTCGTCGGACGCGTCCGGGCGCGCGAGCCGTAGGTTCTCGGCGATGGTGCCCCTGAGCAGCGTCGGCCGTTGGGCGACGAACCCCACCCGTTCGCGCAGGGCGTCCAACGGGAGCCGGTCGACGCTGACGCCGCCCAGCGTGACGGCCCCACCCTGCGGGTCCCAGCCGCGCATGACCAGGCCTGCGACGCTCGACTTCCCGCTCCCCGAGACGCCGACGAGGTAGCTCCACGTCGCCTGGTCGAAACGCAGCGACACATCGTCCAGCACGCTACGGGCCGTGCCCGGGTAGGCGAACCTGACGCGGTCGAGGACGACGTCGCTGCGCTGCGGAAGCCCCTGCGGCTCGTCGGCCTGGGTGATCAGGGCGGGCCGGTCGACGATCTCCCGGACCCGCGCCGTGGCCGCGAAGGCCGAGTCGAGCCCGGTGACGAAGTCGTCGACGCCACGGGTCGGCCCCCACAGCGCGATCGACACCGCAAGTCCCAGGGCCATGGCGTCGATGGAGGGCTGCGCGACGAGCAGCACCGCGATCAGCCCTGCGGCCCTCAGCGCGGTGGCACCGGCCGAGCGGAGCCCGGTCCCGAGGCCGGCGCGAGTCCTCGCCGCGATGAGGTCGTCGTCGTGGTCGGCGAGGGTCTCGAGGCGTCGCTGTCCGGCCCCCATGGACAGCACCTCGGGAAGTCCCTGGACGTCGTCGGCGACGTGGGCGGCGATCGCGCCGCGCCGCCTGGCCACCCGTCTGGCGTTCGACCACGAGCCGCGCGCCGCGAGCGCGGGAAGCAGGAGGGCCGCCGCGGCGAAGAGGCCGACCACGACGGCGCTCGCCCCGTCGACCGCGAGGGCGAGCCAGGCCACGTAACCGGCCGGGACGACGACCGCGGCGACCATCGGCGGCAGCGTGTGGGCGAAGAACACCTCGATCCGGTCGATGTCACGGGTCGCCCGTTCGGTCAGGTCGGCACCGGCCTCGCCCTGGGTGGCGGCCGGGGCCTGCGGGACGAGGCTCTCGAAGAACAGTTCCCGGAGCCGCTGCAGCGAGGTGAACGCCACGTAGTGGCCGGCGTAGTGCTCGAGGTAGCGCAGCAGGGCCTTGACGAGCGCGATGCCGACGAGCAGGCCGATCATACCCGCCACGGAGAGGTCGGCTCCCGCCGCCATGCGGGTCAGCGCCCAGACGGAAACGACGAGCAGCGCGACGCCGAGCGCCTTGCCGACGACGCTCGCGGCCACAGCAATCCCGAGGGGCGCGAGGAGCCGACGGGTGTGGCCGATCAGCCAGCGTGTGTGGTCGAGCCTGCCGCTCATGCGGGCACCCCTCCCAGCTCGACCACCCGGTCGGCGGCGAGGATGGCGCCGGGCCGGTGGGCGATCATCACGACGGTGCGGCCTGCGGCCAGCCGGTCGAGCGCCGCGAGGATCTCTGCCTCCGCGCCCAGGTCGACCTGCGAGGTGGGCTCGTCGAGGATCAGGACGGGCGCGTCGCGCAGCGCGGCCCGTGCGATGGCGAGGCGCTGCGCCTGGCCTCCCGAGAGCCTCGAGCCATGTTCGCCGACCTGGGCGTCGAGGCCGCCGGGCATGCGGCGCACCTCGTCGTCCATGCCCGCGAGGGCGAGTGCCTCCCACAGTCGTGCATCGTCGGCCTCGGGGTCGGCGAGCCGGAGGTTCTCGGCGATGGAGCCGAGGAACAGATGCGCCCGCTGTTCGAGCACGGCGAGCCTCGCGCGGACGAGGTCGGGATCGCTCGCCGCGATGTCGAGGCCTGCGACGCTCGCGGCGCCTGCGGCGGGTGTCAGATGGGCCTGCAGGAGGGCACTCAGCGTGGACTTGCCCACGCCGCTCGGGCCGACGATGGCGACCCGCTCCCCCTCCTCGATCCGCAGCGAGAAGTCGGTCAGCACGGGGGCAGCGCCTGGCCATCCGAGGGTCACGCCGTCGAGCTCGACCGCGGCGGAGCCGCCGACCTCACGCTCCCCGATAACGTGCGACGCCGCGCGCGCCCGGGCGGCGTGGGCACTCAACTGGCTCTGCGCCGCGCGGCCACCGATGCCGATGTAGAAGAAGGAGCCGAACACGTCCGCGGGCCCGGTGACCAGCACGGCCAGCAACACCACGGCGACCGCCTCGCCAAGCGTGATCGCCCCGCCCCGCAGTCGGGTGAGCGCGAGCCCGGCCGAGGCCGCCGTCACCGCGAGCGAGAAGGCGGCGTCGACGACGAGGATGAGGAGCTGGTTGCCCGCGAGCAGCCGCATCACGGAGCGCCGGTGCCGTTCGCCGCGGCGCGCCAGGTCGGCGGCCGCCCGATCTGCCGCACGGGCGTAGACGAGGGTGCCGAGCGCCTGGATCGACTCGAGGAAGCCAGCGGTCAGCTGCCCCTGCGTGCGCCGGTAGGAGGCCCCGATGGGGCGCATGACACGTCGGAATCCCCCGACGGCGAGCGGCACGATCAGCAGCAGGAGCGTCAGCCATCCGGCGGTCGGCCAGTCGATGGTGATCCCCATGATGAGCAGCACGAGCAGCGGGGAGGCGAGCGCGCCGACCATCGGCCCGATGAAGGCGGCCCGGTAGTGCGCCGCCTTCTCGACGGCGTGCCCCGCGAGCGAGAGCAGCTCACCGGCCCTGCCCCTCGTCCCGGTGACGCCGAGCCGGAACGCAGCTGCGACGACGAGCCTGCGGAGCCCCTTCTCCGTGCGGGCGGCGGAGCTCTGGGCGAGCCAGGGAGCCGCGCCTGCGCAGAGGGTCGCGATGATCGAGGCGGCCACGAGGCCAGCGATGCGGGGGCCGCCGATCAGGCGGCCGGAGGCCACGTCGTCGAGCGCCCAGCCGGCCTGGATGATCAGCAGCGCGACGGCGGTAGCCTCGACCAGCGCGAGCGCTGCACCAGGGAGCCACGACGGACCTGCAGCGCGGACCTCATCATCCAGCGGGATCTTCGCCCCGTGTGCCCCGTGTCCTCTGCCTGTCGTCACCGGTCGAACCTACCCTGGTCGCGCTGAGCAGGGCCAACGGGTGGGCCACCCCTTGGCCACCCATCGCGCCGGTGTCGCCTGTGAGTGCCCCCTAGGATGGCGTGACCTCACCCCCTGCGATGGAAGACGATGCTGACTCCCCGCTCCCCCAGGCTCACCACGCGCTCGTGGATCCTGATCGTCGTCTATCCCTTCTGCAGAGTCGCGCTGGTCTGACCTTCACTGGTCAGACCAGCGCGACTCATGTTCGGCGAGATCAAGAGAACACTTAGGATCGTGCCGATCAAAACCAGAATCCCAGGGGCAGAGGCTAGCAGTTGACCGAAGGCAGAGCCTGGGGACAATGAAAGCCAGTCGAGAATGTGTTTAGGGCTGACGGCCAGATACATCGTGAAAAGCACGGTGACGACTGTGATGGGCCGCCGCGGGGTGTCTGCAGTCCATGTAGCGGCGATGTGTGGCCACCATACGAGATGGTGAACCCACGTGACGGGTGAGATCAGCACCATACACCCCGCAGCGAACCCCAGAAGAGCGGCAGGCCTCGCGTGCCGTCGTCGTTGGATCGCCATGGCGGCTAAGCCGACGGTGAGAACCACTGCCAAGATCCACACCCATGCTGACGCGCCTACGCGCTCCACAATGCCCCGAAGCGAAAGGTTGTCGACGTAGGCCAAATTGCCCACCCGTGACGGCTCCCAGATAACGCTTCCCCAGTACCCTGTCGTGAGCCTCGGCAACGTCACCAGCGTAACGATTTGCGGCACAACGAATGACAGGCCCGCCGCAACGATGGTGATCCAACGCCAAAGCACCAAAGGCAACAGAAGCAAAGCCAGAGGCGTGAGTTTGACCGCGGCTGTTAAACCAACTGCGAGTCCAAACCCCCATTGATTCCTGCATCGGGTCGACGCCAAATAACACACTGCCATAAGCACGACATTGATCTGGCCATAGGTCAGCGTGTCGAGAAATGGTGCCGTGGCTAAAACCAAGGGGGTCAGGAGCCATGCCGATCTAGAGAACTGACCTAGCCAGCCAACTCGTACTGCAACGTCACATACAACAAAATGGGTCAACGCGACGGTTGCTGCAGTCAAGACAATGAAGGACACAGTGAACGGCAAAGCAAGAAGCGGAACGAAGAGAACAGCCGCAATCGGTGGGTACGTAAATGGCAACCCCGGGTCCCCTACCGGACCAAGGATTGGTGCGTAGAGGTCCCCAGAGGCCAAGAGGGTGCGTGCTCCTTCACGGTAGACCTTTAGATCGAGTCCAACTGGATCCGCAAGCCAGAGAATCAACGCGGTTACGACAAAAGCAAGGAGCCATCCTGTAACAGAACGTGCGGGATGGCTACTCGGGCTCACGGCATGGGGGGTGGGAACCTCTGTCGTCATGAACTCCCTGCACTTCCTCTGCTGATCATGGTGACATGTCGAGGGATGCTGGCTCCCAGCGCCATCCGGAACTACGATAGCCCGGGATCATTGAGCGACTGTCGCCGGATATGGCATGGGCGTGTCGTGAGCGTCACGTTCTGCGCGCGAGACCTATCCCGAGCGCGAGCGACGCGAGCACCGACACGGCTAGGTATGGCGCTGCGGATCGAAGCGACCGCCAAGCGCGAGCTGAACCGTCCACGGCCTCGGCGGGGACGATGATCGGCTCTGGGAAGGTGCTGATGTAGCACCCGATCTCTGGCACGTCGGATCCCTCGGTGCCGCCCTGTTCCTTCTCGGGAACTGCATGGGTCGCCATCTCAGCCCAGTTCGTGGGCAGCCATGTCTTCTCAAGCTGATCGCATGTCCGCGCCGGGAACGGGTTCAAAGGGCCCGAAGATCGTCTGCTCCGTGACTGCCTCCCCACATAGGCCAGGACGTCCCCGTCATGATTGCGGATCGCCAACGGCATATGATGCGTCGTCGTCGTAGGACGTCAGCATCTCGGCCAGCACGAGGCTGCTGGTAGCTCCGACACCAGCGAGCGTTGTAGCGATAACGACGGCAGCCGAGCTGCTCGCGCGGAATGACACGGACAGCGCAACCGCGCCGAGAAGTGTCAGGCAGATGGCGGCTACTACTAGAGCCCCGTAGATGACGTCATGAGCCCACGGTCACTCCTGCTCTGGCTCTGGCGATCGCAGCTCGATCAGGGCTTCGGCGCGGGCCTCGGCACGATCGGCGCGCGTGCGCTCTTGGTCCAGCTGGGCTCTCAGATCGCGCAGCTCATCGCGCAGCCGCTCGGCCTCTGCTTTGCGGTCCTCGGCCTGTCCCTCGGTCCGGTCGAGCCGACCCCGCAGCTCGTCGACGCGCTGGGCAGCCTCGGCTCCTGCCTGCTGTGCCGCGTCGCGCTGAGTCTCTACCTCGTCGAGGTCGGCGGCCAACTCCGCAGCCTCGCCCTGGGCCGCCTTCACCTGTCCCTCCCACCCTTTTCGCTCGGCGGCGAAGTGGGCCTGCGCCAGGGTGTACGCCTCCCGCCACATCGCGCCGGCCCGAGCCTCGAACGCGCTGCCGGCATGTCGGGCGCCTGCGCCTCCTGCTCCTGGCGCTCGTTGAACGCCTTCGCGACCTCGGCCGCCACGGTCATCTTGACCGACAGTGCTCCTTCGATGGCGTGCAGGTGGTCGGTGTAGATCGTGCCGATGGTGACGGCGTCGGCTGTTCCCCACTCGTCGAGACCGCGGGCGGCTTCGGCCGCGTCAGCGGTCACGACTCGCTTGGGGATCGGAGTCAGCACCGTGAGTCCGTTGGTGGTGGCTGCTTCGTGGAGCTCGTCGAGCCAGACTGCGCTGCTAACGGTTCGCTCCTCGAGGCGGTTGACCAGAACCCCGGTCACCTTCAGCTGAGGGTTGTAGTAGTCCCTCACGGCCGCGATCGTCGTGAGCAGCTGTCCCAGACCATTGGCGGCAAAGAGCTTGGCCTCGGTCACCACGAGCACGCCGTGTGCGGCGACCAGCGCGTTCACGGCGAGCTGATCGAGGCTTGGTGCGCAGTCGAGGAGCACGAGGTCGTAGTCGTCGACGACGGCCGCGAGCGCGGTCTTGAGTCGGGACTCTCTGCCTGCGCCGGCGATGATCAGTTCGTCTCGCACGGCGCCCAGGGTGGCGCCTGCGGTCGGGACTAGGTCCATGCCGGGCCAGATCCCCGCCACTGCTACGTCTCGGATCTGATCTGTGGTCTTGTCGCTGAGGACGTCGGCCAGGCCGGCCTGGTCTTCCTCGACGGGTTCGGCGGCCGCCACGGAGGTGAGGTTGCCCTGCGGGTCGGCGTCGATCAGGAGTACCCGCATCTGCGAGGGCTGCACAACTTCATGTCGATGTCTGAGCAGGACAGGATCGCGTGGCTGCAGCACGCCCAGTCGGCGCCGCGCGTGAGCATGGCGACGCCACGCTGGTCACGCTGTACGAACCGCTGCTGCCCTACGCGCTGATCTTCGGCTTGGAGGACAGGTGGACGAAGGTGATCGGCGAGGTGCACGACGCGCGCCTGCCTGAGGCCGCCCCGCTGGCTGCGCTGCTGACGGCGATGCCGCTCAGCGACCTGTCCGCGTCGCTCAGTCACAACGGCTACCGCTCCATCGACGGCACGCAGACGATGATGGACGTCAACCACCGCGTCTCCGACGGGTTCAGCAGCGCGGGTACCGCGCTGAGCGACACCTTCTCCGGGAGCAACGACGGCTCCGGCGGATCCGGCTGGTCCGGTGGAGGGGGCGGCGGAGGTTGGTCCTCGGGCGGCTCCGGCGGAGGGGGAAGCAGCGGCGGCGGCATGGGCGGAGGCGGCGGCTCGAGCTGGTGACACCTGGCCCGGCCTCGCCCTACCCTCTGTCCCATGTGGCGAAACGTCTGGAGTTGGATCGGATGGGTCCTCGGCGTGCTCGCCGTCGTGATCGGCTGCTCGCTCTTCGCCGGCAACTTCCTCGCGGACGAACCGGACGCCAGCGTCGACCGCCAACTCGAGGGGCACAGCTTCACCGCCGAACACGAGGTGGTGCCCACCGATGACGGGGGCGCCGACCTGCGGATCACCGAGACCATCGTGGTCAGCTTCTCGGGCTCCGACCGGCACGGCATCATCCGCGACATCCCCCTGGACCACGCGGGCCACTCGAGCCGTCTCGAGGCGGTCGAGGTGGAGGCGGACGATCTGTCGCTGCCGACCGACCCGCCCGCCTGGGGCCAGGTTCCCCACGAGGTCACCGAGGAGGCGGGGCTGGCCTCGATCCGGATCGGCGACGCGTACACGGCCCTGCTGCCCGGCCCCCACGCCTACCGGATCAGCTACGTCCTGACCGACGTGCCGCTCAACATCGCAGGCGGCCAGGAGATCTACATCAACGTCAACGGCAATCAATGGGCGACCAGTTTCGACTCGGTCGAGGCGAGCGTCACCGTCCCGCAGTCCCTGGCCGACCGCCTGAACGGAGACGCGGCGTGTTACCAGGGCGGGCAGGACTCCGAGCAGACGTGCGAACTCCGCGTGGACGAGACGGGTGAGGCCACGGTGGTCACGGCCACCGCTACCCGGCCGCTCGAGGCGTTCGAGGGCCTCACCTACGCCGTCGGGTTCGCCCCCGACACGTTCGCCGACGCCGACACCCCGCGCACCGTCTCCACCTCGACCTGGGTCTGGTTCGCGCTGCCCGTGGTCTACGGGCTGGTCTTCCTCCTCGTCGCGCTCCTGCGGAGGCGGGCCGCCCGCCCGCGTTCCGCGAGCGACACCGTCGAGGTGCGCTTCGAACCGCCCGCAGGGATCTCGCCGATGGCCGCGGCCGACGTCTGGGGAACGCCGGAGCGTGGGCCGACCGCTGAACTGCTCGACGCCGTGCTCGAGCGTCAGGCGGTGATCGCGACGACCGGAGCCGTCGAGGATTCCTACGCACCTGCCGGCCCACACACCGGCCTGTCTGAGCGGGAGGAGCGGAGATTCCGGGAGTCGATCGAGGTGCAGGGCCTGCGCGAGATCGCGGACCCCGACCGCAGGGCCTTCCTGATGGGCTACTTCCCTTCGGGCAGGATCGACCCCCTCCACGTGCCCGACGACGCGATCGAGCAGCACCGGCGAAACATCATCGCGCGACTCGGGCTCCGGCGTGCCACGGGCGGGTCGGGCAGGTGGTTCCTGAACGCCTACCTCGGGCTGCTCGTGCTCACCTTCTTCACCACCTTCGCGCTCTACCTGCCCGGCGAGCTGCCGCGCTGGCTGATCTGGGTCTCCCCTGTTGCGGGCGCCCTCCTGCTCATCGCCTCGGTCTTCCTGCTGCCCGGTCTCGGAAAGCTGACCCCGAAGGGCAGGCAGGTCAGGGACGAGCTGCGCGGGCTGGAGCGGTTCATGTCCATGGCGGAGCAGGACCGGATCGCATGGCTGCAGGGCATCAGGACCGCGCCGCGGGAGCGCCACGGTGACGGCTCGAGGATCGCGCTGTACGAGCGTCTGCTCCCCTACGCGGTGATCTTCGGCATGGAGGCCTCCTGGGCTGAGTTGGTGGCGTCGGGTCTCGGCGCTCAGGGCTCGGTGTGGAGCCTCAGGGACGCCTCGCTCGACCTCGGCCGGCTGCTCGCCTCCTTCTCTTCGACGAGACGCTCCACCAGGCGCTCCCTGTGGTCCGGCCGCAACACGCTCTCCGGGGCGGGGCGCTCGCTGGGCAAGGGACTCGAGTCCATGGCGAAGAACGCGGGGTCCGGCCGTCGCTCAGGCGGTTCGCGGCGAGGCGGTTCCCGGGGCGGCGGCAGGAGCGGTGGAGGACGCGGCGGCGGTGGCGGTCGCAGCTGGTGATCAGCCCTGATCCTCCGGGTCGTCCTGCTTCGAGGGCATGACGAGTTCGACCACGCCGGAGTCCAGGTCGAGCGGCTTCGGGCCGTCTCCCCCGCGCTCCGCCTCGACGATCAACACCTTGTCCAGGTCGCGCTGCCTGCGGACGTGTTCCATCCCGCCGTGGAAGATGGACATGAAGTCGCTCACGTGACTCCCCCTCGTGTCGTCCGGTCCTTCGACCCTACCTCGGCCGCCGCCGGCGCAGCCAGGGTCGAAGCGACCACGCACCACCCCCACCCCGGGTAGGCTGGGCGAAACCCACGAGAGGAGCACCCCATGATCTTCATCTGCGTCAAGTGGAAGGTGAAGCCCGAGCACGCCGAACAGTGGCCGGAGCTGACGAGAGAGTTCACCGAGGCGACACGGGCAGAGCCGGGCAACATCTTCTTCGAGTGGTCGCGCAGCCTTGACGAGCCCGACACCTATGTCCTGATCGAGGCGTTCAAGGAGGACGCCGCCGAGGCCCACGTCACCAGCGACCACTTCCGCAAGGCCCAGGCCGACCTGCCGCAGTATCTGACGGAGACTCCGAAGGTGCGCAACGTCGTCATGGCGGGCGACAAGTGGGACGAGCTCGGCGAGTTCAGGGTCGACTGAGCCGTGGCCGCGACCCCCACCCTCTACCGCCGCGACGACGAGGACAGGCTGCTCTACCGGGAGGCCTGGACCATCAGTGGTGGGGTGATCGAGCACTCCGGGCGGGTCGGCACCACCGGCAGGCAACCCGTCCGGCCGACCGGCAGGAAGTCAGCCGACGGAGCGACCGCGCAGCAGGTCCTGGAGCGGTTCGAGGCAGCTGCCCGTGCCGACGGCTTCAGCGAGATCCCGGACGAGGAACGCGGCTGGGTGGTGCTGCAGCACTGGGCCTTCACCGCCGACCTGTCCCACCCGGAGGATGAGCGTCTCTTCACGGGGATGTGGGACGCGCTCGACGGGTACCTGCGGTGGCGCGGGGTCGGCGAGTGCGACGGCAACGACGTCGGAGGCACCCCGCCGGGGCTGCCCGACGGCGTCGTGGTCAACTGGTTCTGCCCGGTGGTCGACGTCGACCTCGGGGTGAAGGCCCTTCGCTCCTTCGCCCGCTCGGTGCGGATGGGCTCCCTCCATGTGATCGGCCGCCGGGAACCTGGCGAGGACTCCGACTACGTCCTCGCCTACTCGCCCCGGAAGTCCGACACGACGTTCACGCTCTAGGCGTCGAAGGGGCGGCGCGCGATGAAGACGTGCTCCCGGCCCGGCCGGTCGGGCGCATCCCTGACCTCGTCCACGACGAGCCCCGCGGCGGTCAGTGACGCCTCGACGGCCTCGCGCGGCCGGAACCTCAGCACGCTCGTGGAGTCGATGCGCACGCCGTCGCGGTGGAAGATCGTCGGCGACTCGAAGCTGACGAGCTCACCGTCGACCCCCGTCACCTGGACCCAGTCCTCGACGGGCCCCTCATGCGCGACGTCCACGACCTGCCTGGTGTTCTCCCGCGTCCACGACTCCCAGGCGCGCCGCTCGGGAACCCTTGTCTCGAAGATCAGCCGACCGCCCGGGACCAGCGCCGCGCGGGCGGCCCGCAGCGTGTGGTCCCACTCCTCGTCGGTGAGGAACACCTGTGCGACGTTGGCCGTCATGAACGCGAGGTCCACCCGGAGCGGGAGCGCGTCAGCGGCGACTCCGTGCACCCAGCGGACCTTTTCAGCGTCGGGCTTGCCTCGGGCGACCTGCAGCGATGACGCGGCAGGATCGACGCCGACCACTTCGAGGCCTCCTCCGGCGAGCAGCGTCGCGAAGGTGCCGGTTCCGCAGCCGATGTCGAGCACCCGTCGTGCCCCGAACTCCTCGACCATGGCGGCGTAGGCGTCGAGATCGGAGCGGTCGGGGTCGAGCGGGTCGTAGACGGCGGCCAGCCTCGCGTCGTCGGAGATCGGATCGGGCATGGATCGAGGCTAGTCAGCCGGTGGGCCGGAGTCGATGCCTGCCACGCAGCGGGGACCGTTCGGATGCGTGGTACCTCACTGTCAAGTCCCCGCGAAATGGTAGGCCTTACCTCAGATATTTTTCCCCGCGAAAACAAGGGTTAGCGGCTCTTCACAGAAGTGAGTGGATCATGGGTTTGAACCCGCCCGCGTCGAGTAGGCATCGGGCGGTGGTATGTCGACCTCGGGGTTATGTTGACCGACGTCGTGGGGTGCCTGTTCCAGTGCGGGTTGGGGCCTGATCCGGTCAACATAACGATGAATGCTCGGGTCGGGGTTCGCTTGATCTGACCGGGCGATCGTTGGGATCGCCTGGCTTCGGGTCAGGAGGACCAAGATGGTGATTCATCGTGATCAGTGCCGCGCTGACGCGCGGGACGTGCTGGACGAGTTCGAAGCGTGGCTGCTGCGGGAACGGTCCACGCAAGAGGGCACCGCTGCTGCCTACGCCGACACGTTCCGGCTCCTGCTGACCTACGCCCAGCAGGCCACCGGGATCGCCCCGTCGGCGTTGACCCTGGCCGATCTGGACGCGGACCTGATCGGCGGATTCCTCCAGCATCTGGAAACCGAGCGCGGCAACTCCGCCGCGACCCGCAACGCCCGCCGGGCCGCGCTGCGGTCGTTCTTCAGCTACGCCAGCTACCGGGCACCCGACGCGATCGCAACGATCAGCCAAGTCCTCGCGATCCCCGCGAAACGCACCAAGACCACCCTCGTGTCGTTCCTGACCGCTGCCGAAGCCGAAGCCCTCATCGCAGCCCCGGACACCGGCACCTGGCTCGGGCGCCGAGACCGGCTCCTGCTGCACCTGGGCATCCAAACCGGACTCCGCGTCAGCGAGCTGACCAGCCTGCACATCGACAGCATCCAGATCGGCCCGCACAGCCAGCTCGAATGCATCGGCAAGGGCCGCAAGCAACGCGTGATCCCACTCCAGAAGAACACCGTCCAACTCCTCAACGCCTGGTTCGGCGAGCTTCCACCCGTACCGGACGGGCCACTGTTCCCGACCCACGCCGGGACGCCACTGACCAGGGCTGCGGTCGGCAAGCTCATCGCCCGTCATACCGCTGCCGCGGTCGGACGGTGTTCTTCCTTGGCCGAGAAGAACGTCACGCCCCACACGCTGCGGCACACTTGCGCAATGAGCCTGCTGCACGCCGGGATCGACACCGCGAGCATCGCGCTCTGGCTCGGGCACTCGAACATCCAGACCACGCAGATCTACCTCCACGCCGACCTCGAACTCAAACGACGAACCCTGGAACGCGTCCCCGCCGTCGATGAGCGGCCACCGGCCCGCTACCAAGCCTCGGACGCTCTCATCGCGTTCCTCAAGAACCGCTGAACCCCGCACGGTTATGTTGATCGGCTCAGGCCCCAACCCGCACTGGAACAGGCACCCCACGACGTCGGTCAACATAACCCCGAGGTCGACATACCATAGCTTATGCGGAATTCCGCATAAGCGACGTAGTTGACGATGTTGCGGAACCCTCTGGCTGTCCCGCGGAGGTGTTCCAGCAGGCCGTTGATCGCTTCGCTGGGGCCGTTGGACGTGCCGGGGTGGTCGAAGATCGCGAGGATGTCGTCGCGTCGGCGGTACAGGGTTTTGCCCAGTGATCTGAGCTCGTTGAGGCCGGCTGGGACTCCGCTCTGGAGGCTGTCGATGAGCCGGGTCATGATCGCCTTGCCCTCGGTGGGGTCGTCGGCTTGGTAGGCGGAGATGACGTCCTGATAGACGCTCCAGGTGGCTTCGAAGGCGGCGTGACGCTCGTCGGTGAGGACTTTCAGGAGGCGGTGCTGCTGTTTCTCGGTGAGCAGCGCGGCGCGGGTCCGGGCTGTCAACGCCGGGCCAAAACTGACCCCCCTGTGCTGATTGAAAATTGACCCCTCTCGGTGGGTTTGTTGGTTGGTTACTTGGTTTGCTGGTTGATGGTGTCGCGGTGTGCGCGGGTTCGGTAGGAGTCGCCGTCCAGGCCGATGACGTGGGCGTGGTGGACGAGCCGGTCGATGGTGGCTGCTGCGACGACGTCGTCGCCGAGGGTCTCTCCCCAGCGGCTGAAGGGCAGGTTCGAGGTCACGATGATCGAGCCGGTCTCGTAGCGGGAGGCGACGAGTTGGAAGAACAACGCTGCTGCGGCGGCGTCCAGGGGCAGGTATCCGACTTCGTCGATGATGAGCAGTCGATAGCGGTTCAGTCGTCGTAGTTCTCGTTCGAGGCTGCCTTTGGTGTGGGCTTGGGCCAGCCGGTGGATCCAGCCGGTGGCGGAGTCGAACAACACTGGGTAGGACGCTTCGGCGGCCTTGATGCCCAATGCGATCGCCAGGTGGGTTTTGCCGGTCCCGGGTGGTCCCAGCAGGACCACGTTCTCCCGTTTCGCGATGAAGGTGCAGGTTCCCAGGTGCGCGACCACGTCGCGCGTGGCGGCGGGGATGTGGTCGAAGACGAAGTCCTGCATGGTCTTGACCTGCGGGAAGTGGGCTGCCGAAATCCTCATCCTGGTGCCGTTGGCGGTGCGGGATGCGACCTGCCGGCCCAGGACCGCGGCGAGGTATTCCTCGTGGGACCAGCCGGCCTCGCGTGCCTGGTCACCCAGCGTGGTGAAGGTCTCGGTGATCACCGGGGTCTTCAGCTCCCGCGCCAGGAACGCGATCTCGGCTGCGACGTCCTTGCCGGTGGTCATCACGCCACCTCCTTCACCGACTGCGCGGGGGCAGTGTTCAGGTTGAACAGTGCGTCGTAGTCACTCAGCGACCGCATCCCGACCTGATGGCTTGGCTCCACCCTCCCGGTGGTCGGGGTGTTGCGGGACTGGAAGGCTGCGCGCAGCTGCTTGGCGGCCGCGACATGGGCTGGGTCGGTGATCGTGCGCCGAAGGTCCCAGCACCGCTCATGCTCGGCCACCACGGTCCCGGCGCAGCTGACCGTGACGTGCTCCAGATCGCAGGTGATGTCGACGAAGCGTCCGATGGCGGCCGGGTCCACGGAGTAGTCGTTGCCCATCACCCGCACGTAGTAGTCACGCCCCAACCTGATCCGGTCGGTGAACCCGACCGCAGGCGGCACCGGCGGCAACACACCCATCGCCGCTGCGTCTGCAGCGAGCCGGTCCGCGGGTCTGGCGCCAGTGCGACGCAGCAACCGCTGGTTCGCTTTGGGCAACCATGCTGCGAGTTGGGTGTTGAACTCGGCCGGGGACCCGAACTCGCGACCCGGGAGGAACGAGGTCTGCAGGAACCCGTTGGCGCGTTCCACCACCCCCTTGGCCTCCGGATCCCGGGGCCTGGTCTGGAAGATGCGGGTCCCCAACGTCCCAGCGAACGCCCGCGCAGCCACTGTGAGGCGGCGATGCTGACCGATACCGGACTCGTTGTCCCACACCAGCGTCTTCGGCACTCCACCGAAGCTGCCAGACAGAAGCTGCCACATCCCCGCCAGCAGATCCCCAGTGGTCCGGGACGGCAGCAGCACCGCGGCGATGAACCCCGACCACGCCGCCACCATGGTCAGCACCGGCGGCGCGGTCCAAACATCCGCAGCGACCCGCACGATCTTGGGTGGGAACCACAGATCACACTGCACGATCTCTCCAGGCTGGTACTCGGTCCGATCGGCCGGATCCGGCGGCGCGAACAACGGCCGCAGCTCGGCGACCTTGGCCCGCAGCACCGATGCCGACCGCGTCCACCCGATCCGCTCCGCGATCACCGTGGCCGGCATCGTCGGCGTCCTCGACAGCAACGCCCGGATCTGTGGCTCGAACGCATCCACCACCGACCCCGCAGGAGCACGCTCATACTTCGGGGGACCATCCGAGGACAACGCCGCCCGCACCGTGTTCCTCGCCACCCCCAACTGGCGGGCGATCGCCTTGATCGCCATCTTCTCCGACTTGTGGAGCCGTCTGATCTCGGCCCAATCCTCCACGCTGATCACTCCCTCACTCTGACCGAGGGGGTCAACTTTCGCTCGGCACCTGGGGGTCAGTATTCATGCGGCATCGACACGGGCGACGCGTCGGATGCCGTAGAGCGGGTCCCCGGAACGGCCACGATGCCCCAGGGTCTCCTGTTGGATGCGTTGCCGGCACTGGTCGAGTTTGTCGCCGACCAGTGCCACGACATGGTAGGGATCCATCACGGTGACGACGGTGTCGATCGCTTCGACGGCGGCTGACTTGTAGCCGGTGAACCCGTCCATCGCGACCACCTCCACCGAGTCTCGAAACGCCTGCGTCCGGGCCTCGAGCCAGTCCTTGAACACCTGCTTGGATCGGCCCTCGATCACGGCCAGTAACCGCGAAGGGCCGGTTCCGGTCCTTGTCGGAGTAAGATCGATGATCACGGTGACGTACTTGTCGCCGCGGCGGGTATGGCGCCACACGTGCTCATCCACCCCGATCGCGGTGACCCCATCCAGCCGGCCTGGGGTGTCGATGAGCAGCTCGGCGCCGGCGGCCAGGATCGCGTCGCAGGCCGTGTTCCACGCCACTGCGAGATTGGCTGCGACCCTCGCGATCGACATGCGGTCAACCACGATGGACTTGACCGCCATCATGATCGCGTCGCGGGAGAGTTTCCCCTTCGACGGAGCTGCGGCCCGGATGTCGTGTCGCCAGATCCGGCGGCATTCCAGGCAGCGGTAGCGGGGAACGACGATCTCCAGGATTGTGGGCTTCCAGCCGTACGGCACGTGCGCCAGGCGCCGTAGTACCGAGTCGTGGCGGATTCCGCGCTCGCCGCAGCCGAGGCATGGCGCGGGCGCGGTGGTGGGCCGGCAGCGCAGGACCGTGTGGTCGGGTTCGACCCGTTGCGCGGTCACGGTCAGCCCGAGACGGTCGAGCCGGCAGAACATGTCAAGGGAAGGTGGGGTAGCGTTTCGCATAAGGGCCCTTGGGTGATCAGATGAGGCGTAGACACCTTCATCCTGCCAACCCGAGGGCCCCCACCCCACCCCGGCCCCACCAACGCTGCAGGGCCCCGGGTCAGCAGTCGCTCAAACGCTCCCCTTCAACCCACTGCCTTCTGTGAAGAGCCGGGTTAGCTGGCCCGGGTTTTGAGGCCGGCGGGGTCGGGTGCCTTCCATGCGATGTGTTGTTCGAGACGGGCTGTCTTTCGGCCTGCGAGTCGGGTGAGCTCCTGTTGGATCTCGGTGATGCGTCGTTGCATTGCGACGGGTTTGAGGGTGGCCTTGTAGGCGGCTAGTTCTGTTTCCTGGGCGGGGTTGAGGACCCCGGCGGCCAGGAGCCTCTGGTAGGGGGAGCGTGGCTTGTCGTAGAGGCGTTTGCGGCGCCCTACGGTGTCGGTGGCCCAGCCTTCGGGTTTCTTCGTGGGGGTGAAGAAGTTGAGCCGGTCGTTGACCAGCGGCCATAGCTGGTTGAGTAACGCGAGTTCGGTGGCGGTGTCGTAGCGGTGGTAGAAGCCGTAGCGGCGCACGAGATGGTTGTTCTTCGATTCGATGGTGGCTTGATCGTTTTTCTTGTAAGGCCGCGACCGGGTGAAGAACACCTCTCGTTGGCCGGCCCAGCCGATCAGGTCGTGGTTGATGAACTCCGAGCCGTTGTCACAATCGATCCCGGTGACCGCGAACGGGACCTGGGCGATGAAGTGGTCGAACGCGGTCCGGATGTGGAGGTGGGCGTTGTTGCGGATGGAGTAGGTGAAGCTCCAGCCGATGTGCATGTCGGTGAAGTTCACGCTGCGGGCGAACTCGCCCTTCAGCGTGGGGCCGCAGTGGGCCACGGTGTCGACTTCGAAGAACCCGGGTTCGGCTTCGACCTCGTCACCGGCTTTACGCACGGTGATCGAGTTTCGTAGCAGGCTGCCGGGCTTGGTGGCGGTCTTTCCTCGGATCGGGTCCTTCGCCCGCGCCGGTGCGAGGTACCGGTCGATCGTGGCCGCCGACATCGATTCCAGCTCGGCCCTGACCTCGGCGCTGTAACGGTCCTGGCTAGGCACCAGTTCGCCTTCGGCTTCCATCGCATCGATCAGATCGCTCATGGATGCGGCGAGGTACTGCCCGCAGCTGCCCCCCGAGGCCGCCCATACCCGCTGCAGGATCAGCCTGGCGTCGTAGGAGTACTTACACGCCTTGGTCTTGCGCCGATCGATCACCGCGACCGTCGCGGTGGCCCGTCCCGGGGCCTGTTTCAACCGGGCCACCAACTGCTGGCGGGCATGGTCACGGTTCCAGCCGGTGATCTCGACCACGTGGTCGAGGATCTGGGACTTGCCCTTCTTCGGGGCCGCGGCATAGGCCTTGGCGTACTTCTTCGTGATCTCGACTCGGGCTGCCATCGACAGCTTCTCTCCAACCTCCACACCCCATCGTGGCCGGTCACTGTTTCCCGGGGAAAAGTATGTGAGGTACGGCCCCTTCGTTCGCGGGGACTATGTATGAGTGTCGTCGGGATGTGGGATCAGGCGTGTCTGAGCTGTAAACTGGCCGACGGTGTGCCGGGAAGTCTGGTCGGCGCCCGTCGACACACCGATGGGGATGACCAGAAAGGCACCCATGACCACACCTCTCACCCGCCTGCGCGATTTCGTGTCAAGGGAGACCGTCGCCGGCGTCCTGCTCCTGATCGCCGCGGCCATCGCGCTGATCTGGGCGAACTCCCCCTGGCGCGGGGCCTATGCCGACCTGTCGGCGCTCACGGTCGGCCCGTCTTCGCCGCTGCACCTCGATCTGACGCTCAGCCAGTGGGCGGCCGACGGGCTGCTCGCGATCTTCTTCCTCGTCGTGGGTTTCGAACTGAAGCAGGAGATCGTCGCAGGCAGCCTGCGCAACCCGCGGCTCGCGGCCGTCCCGGTGTCCGCCGCGGTCGGTGGCATGGCCGTTCCTGCACTGGTCTACTTCGCGGTGATCTCCGCGTCCGGCGACACGGCCGCGCTCGATGGCTGGGCGATCCCGACGGCGACCGACATCGCCTTCGCCGTGGCGGTGCTCGCCGTCTTCGGGCGTGGACTCCCCCGGGCGCTGCGCGTGTTCCTGCTCACCCTCGCCGTCGTCGACGACCTGCTGGCCATCGTCGTGATCGCGGTCTTCTACACCGATTCCATCTCGCCGCTGTGGCTGCTTGCCTCCGTCGCCTGTGTTGTCGTGTTCGCCGTCCTTGCCCGCATGCGCACCACCCGTTGGTGGCTGCTCGTCCCGGTGGCGCTTGTCGCGTGGGCGTTCATGCACGAGTCGGGCGTGCACGCCACCATCGCGGGTGTGCTGCTCGGCCTTGTCGTCCCGGCCCGCCCCGTGCACGGCGAGGCGCACTCGCGCACGCACAGCTTCGTCGAGAAGATCCAGCCGTTCTCGTCGGGCCTCGTGGTCCCGATCTTCGCCTTCTTCGCGGCGGGGGTGAATCTGGTCGACGGTGACGGGCCCCTCGCTGTCCTGCGGCAGCCCGTGCTGCTGGCGATCATCCTCGGGCTCGTCTTCGGAAAGGTCGTCGGCGTGATGGGCACGACGGCGCTTGTCACGAAGCTCACCCCGCTGCGGCTGCCCGACGCGATCGGGTTGCGCGACCTGCTGCCCGTCGGCCTGTTGACCGGCATCGGCTTCACGGTGTCGCTGCTGATCGCCGAACTGTCGTTCCCCGACGGCGCCCACACGGCGGCCGCGAAGTTCGCGATCCTGGCCGGTTCGCTGATCTCCGCGGTGCTCGGCGCGATCGCGCTGCGTTGGTCGGCGAGGCTGAAGCGCTCCGCCGACATGAACGAGGACGGCATCCCCGACGTCGACATCGAGCCGATCCCCTGATCACCAGGGCGGAAGGCCCCAGCGCGCCGCGTAGGCCATGGCTCCGGCGAGCCCGAAGATCAGCAGCGTCGCGCCCATCATGGGGCCGACGACCCGGCTCGTCGTGCCGCTCTGACGCTTGAGCGAAGGGATGATGGCCAGCAGCATCGCGGCCTGGACGCAGCCGAGGATGACCACGGACAGGTCGCCGAGCACGATGAGGCCGAGCGGGATGAAGTGGAGAGCAACCACCATGGCGATCCACCAGGCGATCCAGCGGCCCTTTCCCGTGCGGTGCAGCCAGATCGATCCGAGCAGCGCGGCGAGCACCTCGATGACGGTGACCACGGCGAAGACCGGCCCGGTGGCGCCGTCGATGATGTTCCCGTCACTCCACCGGGTGACGACGGCCGGGCCGAAGAAGCCGGCGAGCGCGAGCCCGAGCACGGATCCGATCCCGAGCCACAGCCGGGCCTTTGTCGGTGGGTCCTCCTGCGCCCACCCGAACCAGACCAGTGTCATCAGCCCGAACCACGCGACCGTGAAGGCCTGATTGGCGGGAAACTCAGCGAGCATCGTCGACTCCTTCCATCCGGCGGCGCTGACGACGCCTTTCCCTCCACCGTGGCATGGATTCGGCCACTTCACCGCGGCGATGCCATATCCGCTACCGTCCAGCCTCATGGAGCAGATCCCCTTCACACCCGTCGATTCCTCGTTCCCTGGCTGGCCGATCCCGCCTCGGTGCCGGAGGGGATGTCGCTCCAGTTGAGTCGGGCGCGGCTCCTCGACGGGCGGGAGGCCTCGTTCGACGAGTGTATGCGGATGCTGCACGACCGCTACGACGAGTGCCTCGCAACGCTGCCGCAGGAGGGGATGGCCTTCGAGGCCACGTTCCTGAACCAGGAGGCCGCGGCGATGGCCGCGAAGATCCATGCGGGGCCGACACGCTGGAAGCCGTCGCGCCGTCGCTGTCTTGAGCGCGTCGACGTCGACACCGCGGGTCTGCCCGGCTGGAGCTCATCTCGTCGATCCGCGCACATCATCCGTGGCTCCAGGCGACGTTGGGCGATCTGATGCCACTGCGGCTGAGCGTGGTCAGAGGCTGAGCGCCGTGACCACCATGACGACGGCCGTGACCAGGCACACACCGAGGATGATCAGCAAGGTGATGCGTCCGTTGCCGTTGGGCTGATCCGGCTGGTTCTGCGTCATGGATGCTCCTGTCGTCCCGGCCAAAGCTAACAGCCCACGTCGAACCGCCCCTGTCGCGCGCCCGGGCTGCTGCGATGAGCACTTTTCCGGGTTCGATGCGCTGGGTCCAGCGTTGTCTGCAGTCGATACCGCTCAGCGGAGAACGAGTCCGGAAAGGTGCTCATCCCGGAACCCAACCCGAGCCACACCGGGGCCCGGGTCAACTGGCCGGGCGAGGCGCAGGCGCCGGATCAGCTGGCCCGGGCGAGGCGCAGGCGCCTGACCGGCGTCGGCTCCGGGGCGCCGTCTGGCTCACCCATCAGCGCCCGACGCCAGGCGAACCACGAGAACGCGACCGGGATGAGGGCGCCCACCCAGGCAAGCGGAGCCGCGAGCGCGATGCCGAGGAAGCCGAGCGGGGCGACGAGCACGAGGCCCGCGACCGAGCGGAAGACCAACTCCATGAAACCCGCGAAGGTCGGCACGGCGGTCGCGCCGAGGCCCTGGATCGCGTAGCGCAGCACGAAAAGCGACGCGAGGATCGGGTACAGCGCGCCCTGCACGATCAGGTAGTCGTGGGCATAGGCGACGACGCCGGGCTCTCCGTCCCCGACAAACAGCCGCACGATGGGGCTGCCGAGCAGGATGATCACGCCGCCGAGCACGATGGCCAGGAACCAGGTGACGACGCTGGTGCGCCACACGCCGATCCTGATCCGCGCCCACTGCCCCGCACCGCGGTTCTGCGCGACGTAGGTGGTCAGGGCGACGCCGAACGAGCTGAGCGGGGCGACGGCGATCTGGTCGACCCGCATGGCGGCCGTGAACGCGGCAACCGCCTCCGAGCCGAGCCCGTTGATGGCGTACTGGAGCACGACGGCGCCGATGGCGATCACCGACATCTGGAAGCCCATGGCCAGGCCGGGTCGCACGGTCTCGCCCATCTCGCCCGGCTGCGAGCGCCAGTCGGCGCGGGTCAGCCGTAGCTGCGGCATCCGGCGCCAGATCAGCACGATGCACAGCGCGACCGAGACGGCCTGCGCCAGGACGGTGGCCAGCGCCGCGCCGGGCACTCCCCAGCCGAAGCCGCCGATGAAGCCACGACGAGGATCACGTTGAGCACGCAGCTGAGGATCAGGAAGTACAGCGGGGTCCGGCTGTCGCCGAGCGCGCGGATGACGGCGGCGAGGAGGTTGTAGGCCATCACGATCGGCGTGCCCCAGAAGGAGATCACCAGGAAGGCCTCGGCGTCGGCCATCAGCTCGGCGGGCGTCTGCATCACGGTGAGCAGCCACCTGGCGCCGAACACGCCGACCGCGGTGATCACCACGGCGATGGCGGCGGCGACCACGATCGGGTTGGCGAAGTAGCGCCGAAGCGCCGCCATGTCGCCCGCGCCGAAAGCCTTCGCGATCGGGATCGCGAGACCACCGGAGGCACCGAAGGTGAACCCGAGGAGCAGGAACATGAGGCTGCCGGTGGCGCCCACCGCCGCGAGGGCGTCGACTCCGACCATGCGACCGACGACGGCGGCGTCGGTGAACTGGTACACCTGCTGGAACAGGTTGCCGATGAGAAGGGGAAGGGTGAAGGCGACAATCACGCGGGTCGGCGAACCGACGGTCAGGTTGTTGGTCATGGGATTTCTCGCGCGCTCAGACAAAGCTGGATGTGATGTGTGGGGGAAGTGCGGTTCACCGCATCTTGGTGCGGACCGACCCATTAGCTTACGCCTTTGCCCGCGGACTGCAATTCGGGGTCGCCGTCGATCGTGGCCGGTCACCACCATCTGCCTTCGACTGCGCCTGACGGCTCCTCGCCGCGAAGACCATGATGTTCGTCGGCACCCCGTTCGCAGGCATCGCCACGGGCTCGCAGTGGCTGCCTGCCGGCGTCGCCATGGTCGGCCAACTGCTTCCGCCCGGCGCCGCGGGCACGCTCGTGCGGTCGGCGGCCTACTTCGGCGGGGCTGGCGGTGGCACCTCGCTCGTCGTGTTGAGCGCCTGGGCCCTAGCTGGGCTGATCCTCTGGTTCGTCGGACCACGGCTGCGTCGCACGACGACGCCCGACACCGGCACCCCTGTCGAAGCGGCCTGATCGTGGCTAGGCTTTCCAGGTTCCACCCTCACACCTCTGGAGCATCGTGAAGATCACCCTCATCGGCGGCTCGCAGGGCAGCGGCGCCGAACTGGCGTCGCTCGCCCGCGCGGCAGGCCACCACGTCACCGTCGTCACCCGCGGAGGGACCGCGCCGAGCGCGGACCGGATCATCGCCGGCGACGCGACCGACCCCACCGTCGCCGCTGATGCGGTGACCGGGGCCGACGCCGTCGTCGTGACCGTCGGAGGCGCGAAAGGCGTCAGCAACCACCGGGCGGCCGTCACCCGGGCGGTCACCAAGGCCATGCAGGGGGCCGGGACCCGGCGCCTGATCGTGCAGTCCTCGCTCGGAGCGGGTGGCTCGGCCGCCCAGCTACCCGGCCTGCTCGGCCTCATCACGAAGCTCCTTCTCGCCAAGCCGCTCGCGGATCACAACGAGCAGGAACGGGCCGTCTTCGACTCCGGTCTCGACTGGACCGTCGTCCGGCCCACCGGGCTGACGGACAAGGAACCGACGGGCAACTGGAAGGCCTACGAGAAGCGCGAGGAGGGACGCCTCGGCGGCTCCGTCAGCCGCCGTGACCTCGCCGCCTACCTGCTGGAGCTGCTGACCGAGGACTCGATGGTGGGCCGCGCCGTCGGCATCAGCAACTGATCCGCGGAGTCAGTGCCTCGCGCGCCTCGCCTCCGACATGAACACAAGGCTGTAGGCGCCGCCCGGGCGACGGTGCGTCTCGGCGTAGTCAAGGCGTGCGTAGAGGCGCAGGTTCGCGCCTCCCACCCGTGAAGAGCTCGACCGTCGTGACCGACCCGGGCAGGTGTTCTTCGACAGCGCCCTGGAGCCGTGTGCCGAGCCCCGGCCCTGCAGGTCGGGCGCGACCACCAGCCTCCCGAGCGCGGTCACGGCCGGATCCGCCAGTTCGTCGCTCCGCTCATCGAGGGTCTGGGTGAGTGGCGGCAGCGCGAGGTCGTCGTGCAGGATCGCCTCGGTCACGTAGGCGGCCCGTTGCAGGGTCATGATCTCGCCCGCATCGTCGGCCCCCAGCGTGACCACATCACCACCGATCCGCGGATCGTGGGAGGTTACCGGTCGGGGTGGACATGTCCACGCGCTACGCCACCCAGGCGGGCCGACGCGTACCGGCACACTCTTGGCACCACGTCGCTGCCCGAGGATGGGTGACTCTGTCCTGCACGGACCGTTCTTGTTGTCCGCCGTCGAGCGCAGTACGGTTTCGGCCGTACCGACGACGGGAGAAAAGACATGACCCAGAAGCTGTTCGAGCCCATCACGCTGCGTGGCGTGACGGCGCGCAACCGGATCTGGATTCCACCCATGTGCCAGTACTCGGTCCTCAAGCACGACGGCGTGGCCACCGACTGGCACATGGTCCATCTCGGGGGCCTTGCCCGTGGCGGCGCGGGCGTGGTCATCGTCGAGGCCACCGGCGTGACGCCCGAGGGGCGGATCTCCCCCAAGGACCTCGGCCTCTGGAACGACGAGCAGCGCGACGCGCTCGCGCCGATCGTCTCGTTCATGCACTCCATGGGGGCGAAGGCGGCGATCCAGCTCGCCCACGCTGGCCGCAAGGGCGGCGTCTGGCCCGAGTGGGGACCATGGGGAACGGACCGCCACGGCAGCCTCGCGCCGGAAGACGGCGGCTGGGAGACCGTCGCCCCGTCCGCGATCGCCTTCCCTGGCCTCGCCGTGCCCCGGGCCCTCGATCAGGCGGGGATCGACGGCGTCGTCGCCGCCTTCCGCGCGGCGGCCCGCCGCGCCATCGAGGCCGGCTTCGACATGGTTGAGGTGCACGGCGCCCACGGCTACCTGCTGCACGAGTTCCTCTCCCCGCTGAGCAACCAGCGCACCGACTCGTACGGCGGCTCGCTGGAGAACCGGGCGCGCCTGCTGCTCGAGGTCACCGACGCGGTCCGATCAGAGGTCGGCGACGCGGTTCCCGTCCTTGTCCGGCTGTCGGCGACCGACTGGACCGACGGCGGCCTCACCATCGACGACACCGTCCAGTTCGTCTCGTGGCTGAAGGAGCGTGGCGTCGACCTGATCGACGTCACCACCGGAGGCAACGTGATCGCCCAGATTCCCTCCGGGCCGGGCTACCAGGTGCCGTTCGCGTCGGAGATCCGGCACCGCACCGGGGTCCCGACTGCGGCGGTCGGCATGATCAACGAGCCCTTCCAGGCGGAGCAGATCTTGGTGACCGGCCAGGCAGACGTGGTGCTGCTCGGCCGCCAGACGATGCGCGACCCGAACTTCCCGATCCGCGCCGCGCAGATCCTCCGTCACCCCGAGCCCCCGATCCCGCCCGCCTACGCACGGGCCTACTGAGCGGGATCAGCCCGCGTCGATGTCGTCGAGCCTCCAACCTTCGCCCGTGTGCACCAGGTTCCTGGCGAGCGGCAACTGGTGGGAGGCGCTCTCGAGGATGTGCATCAGGTAGCCGCCGGTGTTGAGGAACGCGACGGTGTCGTTGCGCGAGACGCCCTGCGGGAAGCTGAGCCTGCGGCGCAGCAGCAGCTCCTCCTCGATGCAGTAGGCCCCGACCAGGAAGGCGTCGTCGACCTGCCTTGGCGTGTCGGCGTCGGGATCGCGGACGAGGCGCGGGTCGAGCAGGACGTCGGCCGAGGTGGAGCGCAGCTGCGTGCGGTTCATGTGGAGGCCGACGAGCGGCTCGCCGTCCCGGCTCGTCTTGGTGAACGCGACGCTGGCGAGCGTCATGCCGCATCCGTCGAGCACCGAACGGCCGGGCTCGCAGCGAAGCTCGAGCCCACGCTCGACCAGTTCGGCCGCGACCGTCCTTCCGTCGAGTTCGTCGTCGAGGATCGAGCCGAGCCATTCGCCGCGGACGATCTCCTGCCAGTACGGGTACAGCGCGGGTGAAGGTCGCTCGGAATCGGGGTCGACGAGGCCGAGCCGGTCGCCGCGCCAGGTGAGCCGACCATCGCTGTCGGCGTCGAGGGCGTGCCAGAACTGGCGCCACTGGCTGCCGCTGCGCAGGTAACTCATCGGGACGCCGCCGCCCATGTCGATGAAGCTGACACGATGCCCGAGCTCGCGCAGCCGGTCGACCAGCGAGCAGGCCTCACGCAGCGCGACGGCGCGTTCCTGCGCCGAATAGCCGTTGAGATGGAAGTGGACGCCGCACACCTCGACTCCTTGGCCGGGGCCGTGAGCGCTGCCGAGGGCCGCGACCCAGGCGTCGGCGGTCTGCCCGAACCTCGAGTCTGGGATCCGCGGGTCGGCAGCCGCCATGCGCAGCGCCACCGCGGCAGGCGCCTCCGCGAGGCGGAACACGTCGTCGAGCTCGTCGCGGTTGTCGAGGCTGACGACCACCCCCGCGGTGAGCGCGGTCCGCAGGAGCTCGTCGGACTTGACGGCCGCCGAGACGATCAGAGCGTCGGGGGCGACCCCCCGGTCGAGGCACTGGGTCAGCTCGCGCAGCGAGGCGACATCGATCCCGTGCCCGGCCGCCATGGCGGCGTCGACCAGGCCGAGCGACTTGTTCGCCTTGCGCGCCACGAACACCCGGCAGGTGAGGCCGCGCGATCCGGCGGCCTCGACGAGTTCGCTCGCGTTGCGCGCGAGGGGCGAGAAGTCGTGCAGGTTGACCGGCGAGCCGTGCTCGCGCAGCAGGCCGCGGCAGAGCGTCGGGTCGGCGAGCACGTCCTCCATCCAGGCCTCGGTGCGGGCGGTCAGCGGGACCACCCCGTGGCAGAGGGACTCTGTCTGATCGGTCACGTGTGGGCCCTTCCGGTGGTGCGGTGCCGCTCGGCGATGAGGTGGGCGAAGCGGCGCGGCTCGGGGTGCAGGCTCCGCTGGAGGGAGTCGTGGTCGAAAATCGGGCCTTCGGTCGGCCGGCCGAGCGCGTACAGCCCCGGGGTCGCCGAGCCGTCGGCGCGGAGGCAGCGGGCCGAGTCGTCGGTGAGGATGCCCGGCTCACCCGGTCTGACGGTGACCTGGCCTGCCCGCAGGAGGACGGGCCACGGCGCGGGGGCGTTCGCGACGGCCTGCTCACCGAGCGGCGCGCCCCAGGGCCGAGGCGCCTTCAGCACGCCGGGGCCGGGGGTGACCGCGTCGACCTGCGCTGGCTCTGAGGGGTCGTGGGTCCAGGCGAGCAGGCCCGCATCCATGAGGGCGGCGAGCCTGGCGACCGTTGCACGGGGCGGGCCGAAGGCCCACCGTTCCAGGCGGCGGCGTCTGGCCGAGAACCTCTCCCAGGTGACGGGGTCGCGGGGGCGGTGGGCGAGCGAGCCGACCACGTCGGGATAGCCTGCCGCCCAGGTTCTCCCCCACCACCACGCCGGGTCGTCATCGAGCCGACCGGCTGCACGGTCCAGGTCCTCCGCCCAGCGCGTCCGTACCCGGGAGGTGAGCTCACCCAGCCCGGGAACGGGCCTCCACACCGCTGCGACCTGGGCAGGGTCGAGCGCGATGCCTGCCGACTCCGCGCCCGCCACGACGGCGTCCTCCATGACCGACCACCACCGGTCGTCCGGCACGCCGTGCAGACGCCGCGTCTGGGCGCGCACGGCGTCGACCATCTGGTGATCGCTGTGCTCCGGCTTCGGCAGCATCGGCTCTCCCGAACGGGAGGCAAGGACGATGCGTTCGGGCTCGCGGCCCGAGGCGACGTAGCGCTCCCCTTCCCAGCGTCCGCCGCGGCCGACGGTGAGGCCGGCCACGACGTCGAACGCGGTCAGGGCGGCTCCGCGGACGACGACGACACCGTCGGCCGAGCCTCCGGCGATGGCGCTGTGGTCGGGCATCGACCCTTCGGCGTGGCCGGTGCACAGCAGCACGCGCCGCGCGAGGTGCGTCTCGTCACGGGTGTCGACGGCCCAGCCCTCAGCGCTGGGGCGGACGGCGAGCGCCCGCGCCTGTGCGTGGCGAAGCGCCAACCGCGGCGACGCCTCGAGGCGCTGGTAGACCCACCGGAGGTACCTGCCGACGCGGTTGCGTGGCGGATACTTCTCCGCCTCGTCGCCGAGCCACTCGAGAAGGGAGAGCGGCACCGATGGGCACCGGAAGTCGACGATCCCGGAGCCGACGTTCATCAGCAGGTGGTCCGGCTGGTCGGGGTCCCAGACGGCTCCAGCACCCGGGAGGTACGGCTCGATCAGCACGACATCGAGCGGGCGAACGGCAGGCTCGCCCATCAGGGCGGCGTCGAGCTCGACCAGCGCCCTGATGGCGCTCGGACCTGCGCCGACGATGAGGAGGTCGGCAGGCTCAGCCATGGCGTGCGAAGGGGTTCGGGCGGCTCGGCACCTCGAGCGCCCTTTCCGCAGCGTCGATCTCGCCGCGGACCCAGTCGTCGTTGTAGAGCGTTGGGAGATAGGCCGTTCCCCCGTCGTGGACGAGCATGGCGACCACCTCGTCGTTGTGGAAGCGGTCGAGGTCCCTGCCGATGGCCGCGACTATGGCTCCGGTGGACGCGCCTGCCAGGATGCCCTCGCGCCGTGCGAGCAGGCGGGCGCCGCGGACCATGTCGGCCTCGTCGACGCGGGCCACGGCGTCCGGGGAGGCGAGCTCCGAGAGCCGCGGCACGATGCCCGCTCCGAGGCCCGGAAGTCGCCGCTCCCCCGGCTCGCCTCCGAAGAGGACCGAGCCCACGGAGTCGACGCCGACCAGGCGGGTCGCCCAGCCGTGCTCGTCGATCGCGCGCTGGCAGCCGAGCAGGGTGCCCGTGGTGCTCATCGCCACGTAGAGATGATCGGGCGCGCGGCCACCGAGGGAGTCGACCAGTTCCGGAAGGGTCGAGTCGTGATGGGCGCGCGGGTTGTCCTCGTTGCCGTACTGGTTCATCGTGACCGCGCCGCTGCGCTCTTCGAGCAGATCGGCGACCCGTTCGATCCGTGCCCGCAGCCGGTTGCCGTCCTCAGGGGTGGCGACGTTGACGATCTCGGCACCGTAGGCCTCCATGACGCGGCAGGCAGCGACGTTGGCCCGCTCGTCGACGACCGCCACGAAGCTGTAGCCATCGACGGCGCACTGGCGGGCGAGCGCCATGCCGAGGTTGCCGGAGGTCGACTCGATGACGGTCCCGCCCGGTTCGAGGCCGCCGGAGTCGACGAGGCCCTTCAGCAGGAAGGTGGCCGTGCGCTCCTTCGTGCTGCCGGAGAGTTGGAGCAGGTCGAGCTTGGCGTGGAGCTCGACCCTCGCCCCCGGGAAGAGCCGTTCGAGCCGGGTCGTCGGCGTGGGAAGGTAACCGAGGTGGGCGGAACCGCCAGCGCTGCGGGGCTCAGCCATCGAGGCGGCCACCGGTGGAGGGAGAAGGCCGCACGGCGGCCCCGGCCGTGACGGCTGACTTCGTGTGCATCCCTCCACCCAACCACACCCCACCAACCGGTGCCACGATGTGCCGCGAGTCCGCCTGGCGGGAGTCGGATGCACCGGGGCGGCTCCTTCTGCTGACATCGCACGCGCCGCCCCGCAGGCGGGACCCGCACAACTCGGTCCGCCGACCCGCTGGTCCCTCACTGGGCACCGACAGCGGTCCGGGCTAGAGCGTGAGCCGACGATGCACGCGCGCTGCAGGCTCCTCAACCGGGGGCTGGTCAGACCCGCAGGGCGATCCGTGTGATATCGGCGTGATTGACGCAGCGCCCCAGTTCAACGGTTCGTAGGAAGCAAGGCGGGGCAGATCCCGTGGGCACGGGAGGCACTCATCGTGCTGCGTGAGACGGCGTCGCGGTACGGCGCGACCGTCACCTACGCCGACCTCGCCGAGGCCGTGCAGCACCGCAGCGGCGTCCACACCCACGCGCAGCAGCGCACCTGGCTCGCCCAGGTGCTCAAGCTCGTGGCGGCCGCCTGCCACGGCCGCGGCCTTCCCCCGCTGACGGCGCTGGCGGTCAACGCGCAGGACGGCCGCGTCGGCGTCGCCTATGACTCGGTCCTGCAGCTGACCGGCGAGCCGCCGTTCGCGACCAAGTCGGAGCGCGAGCGTCACGCCGCGGCGTCGCGCCTCGCCTGCTACAAGGCCTACTGCGACGAGATCCCCGAGAACGCGGCCCCGGTTGTGGCACCGATTGCCAAGGCCGCCCCGGCCGCGGTCAGCGCCCCACGCAAGCCCCAGCCGGTCGAACTGCGCGCGCCCGTGTGCCCGAGTTGCTTCCTCGAGATGCCGCTGATGGGCGGCGGTTGCCCCAACTGTGACTGACGTCGCCGACCGACGTTCCTCGGCCGACGTCTCAACCGCCGGCGCCCCCGACCTCGGGAACTTCCCTAGGCTGGGCGCCGTGACTCACCAACCGCCGCGCTCAGCTCCCGCCATGGGGCTCATCCGCCTGCTCGCCGCACTCTTCGCTGCCGGCTCCGTCGTGTGGGCGGCCAGCCACTACCGCGGCTTGATCCTGCGCCACAGTGCCCATGAGGCCGACCCGCGTGGGCAGGGCTGATCGTCAGCCGGTTGGCGTGCGCGGCGACTTCGGGGGCAGACTCGAGGCATGGACGACCTGCAGGTGCCTCCCGGCCCCGGGCTTCCGCGCGGACTCACCGTCCCGGCGCGGGAGCTCGATGAGCAGTTCTCTCACGCGTCCGGCCCAGGCGGGCAGGGCGTCAACACGACCGACTCAAGGGTCCAGCTCAGCCTCGACCTCGCCACCACGACGGCTCTGAGCGACGCCCAGCGGGCCAGGGCTCTGGTCAGCCTCGCCAACCGCCTGAGCGGAACCACGATCACCATCAACGCGGCAGAACACCGCTCCCAGTTGCGGAACCGGACCACGGCGCGGCTCCGCCTCGCCGCCCTCCTTCGTGAGGCCCTCGCGCCCCCGCCTGCCGTCCGGCGGCCGACCCGTCCGACGCGGGGGTCCCAACAGCGACGGCTCGCCTCGAAGCGGCGAAGAGCCGAGACCAAGCGCGACAGGCAGCGGCCCGGGCTCGACTGATCGCGCGAAGAGACGGCGGGAGGCTCGTTACCCTTGGACCGTGCCGCTCACCTCATTTGACAGCCTCGACCCGACTGTGCGGATCCGATGGCGCGTCGCGACCACGCCGCAGCGGCTCTGGGCTGGCCTGACCGAGCCCCGGATGCTCGGACTCTGGCTCGGCACGCTCACCTCGGGAAGCATCGCGCCGGACGCGAGCTTCGTCGTCGACCACGGCGGCGGCTATGCATGCCGCTCCACCGTCAGGTCCATGCGGACGCCCTTCTCGCTCGGCTACAGCTGGCGGTTTCCCGACGAGCAGGACACCGACGTCACGTGGGGCCTCGAGGAGGACGGCGACGGCACCGTCCTCACGATGAGCCACGCGGGACTCGGCGGCCTGAGCCGCTCCTACCGGGACGGCTGGCTGACCCATCTCACCTTCCTGGAGGCGGCAGTCATCGGCCATCCGCTACCGCGCGACATGTTCTGGCCGCTGCACGGCACCTTCGCCGCCCTGCACCCGACTGGGACAGACCCGGCGTAGCGTCGCGGCATGGCCACCATCACAACCCACCCGGCCACCTCGTCGCGCTGGGACGACCTGCAGCACGCCCTCAGCGCTGGCGGCGACGGACGCGGGTGCCAGTGCATCTGGCCCGTGCTGCGCGACCGGGACTGGAACCGCACGACGCTCGTCCAACGGCGCCAACTTCTACACGACGAGGTCGACGACGGTCCGGCCCCGGAGTGATCGCCTACGTCGACGGCGACGCCGCGGGCTGGGCCCGGATCGGCCCGAGGCCCGGGCAGCAGCGCATCGTCCACACCCGCGCGATCGTGAGGGCGACCGGGGAGCCCCTCGACGATGACGGCGTCTGGTCGCTCACCTGCTTCGTCGTGCGCACCCAGTACCGAGGTAGGGGTCTGAACTCGGTGCTGCTCGCCGCCGCCGTCGACCTCGCCGAGCGATCGGGGGCGCGGATGATCGAGGCCTATCCGGTGGACACCTCACGCGGCGAGCACCGCCCGAACGACCTCTACCACGCGACGCTGTCCACCTTCGTGTCCGCGGGCTTCACCGTCGGCCTCGCGCTGACGGGTGGACGCGTGCTCGTCTCTGCCGCTCGGCCAGACCTGAACCCGCGCGACGACCGATTGTCCACAGGTTCGCACTACTTGCCTTGTCAGGGCCACGCCGCGCGGGCGGGGCGTGAATAATGGCGTCAAGGCAACGTGAGAGGCATCCCCATGAGCACCAACGCGATCGCGACCCTGATGGGCACGCTGGTCAACCTGATCGACGAGCACCAGGCAGACGTCGGTCACCCGCTGGCCGACGACTGGGAGTCCCTGGCTCTGGTCGCGGAACTCGACGACAAGGGCGACCTCGCCACGGCGCACGGCTTCGCGTACGGGCCCGACGACAGCTGGACCGAGGCGATCTCCGTCGACCCGAAACTGGTGGCAAACGACCTGGAGGCGTTCCTCAACCAGCGATACCCGGACGGCCAGGAGCGACCGGTGAAGCTGCTGTTCCAGTTGCGGCTCACCGACGGCACCTACGCCGTCGCGTACGAGGACACCGACCGCGGACGATGGGCCGTCTCACCCACCTCCGCCGACCAGGTCCGCGAAGAGTTGCGTCCCTCGTTCGACGACTGAGCCCGGCCCAGCCGAGGCCGGGCACGTAGCCGGCGCGGCCGTCCCAGGTTCCGTGCTCCGCGAGTGGCCGGAACCGCAGGGTGGTGAACTCGTGGTGGAAGGCGCGACGCTCACGCTCGGCCATGGCTGGACTACGTCGACGGCAAGCTCCCCGACGCGTTCGAGCACCTCGACACCGCCAGGGCGGACATCCTCGCCTTCACACAGTTTCCCGAAGGGCTCTGGCAGCAGATCTGGTCCAACAACCCGAACGAGCGGCTCAACCGCGAGATCCGCCGCCGCACCGACTCCGTCGGAATCTTCCCGAACCGCGACGCGGTCATCCGCCTCGTCGGCGCCGTCCTCGCCGAGCAGACCGACGAATGGGCCGAAGGGCGCCGTTACCTCGGCCTCGACATCCTCGCCAAGTCCCGCCTCACCCTCATCCCCGACACCGGAACCGAGGAGGTGAGCGACCCCATCCTCGAACTCAGCGCCTAACAGACACCAACAACTGAAGGATCACCAACGGCTACACCACCTCCCGGGACTTGACCCGCGGTGGCACACCGATCGACACGGCGAGCTTGTTCTGAGTGATCCCGAAGCCCTCGATGAAGTCCTCCATCAGGATCTCCCCGGGGTGGATCGGCTCGATCAGATCACCCTCGGTGGTAATCGACGAGTTCGACACCTTCCGCACCTCCATCTCTCCAGACGAAGCAGAGACGCCACTGCGCGTTCACGTGGATGCTGTGATGCCCACGACGGTCACCGACGAGCCGCTCCAGGCGGTTACCCGGCGGGATACGGAGGTCCTCGACGTCCCTTGCGGCATGGATCAGCTCGAGCTTCCGCAGAGTCGCCGCTGCACGGTGCGATCAATGCGCTTGACGTACTGCTCATGCCAGATCCGCTCGGTGTCCTTGCTCCCGAACGATCTGATCACGAACTCAGTGTATGACGGAGTCCGTCATTAACGCTAGACGTTAAACCGGAACTCCACCGAGTTCCGGCACGGACCAACCTCGGTCGTTCGGGCTCCGCAAACCTTTCAGAGCTCCGCTCTCATGGCGACCGAGCCATTCACGACGAAACCGGCCTTTTCGTAGATGCCTCTTCCGTCTTCCGTGGCCATCAACTCGGCGCGCCGCACACCGGTCTGGCGCGCCCATTCCAGCACTGCCTCGAACGCCGCCGAGCCGTGTCCGTTGCCACGATATGACGGAAAGGTGCAGACATTGTTGATGAGGATGTCGCGCCCGGTCGGGCACGTCGGGGACGGTGCTGCGTCACGAATCGCACCGACGGCCGAAGCCACGACCACGCCATCACCCTCGACCACGAAGATCCCGAAATCAGGGTGGTCCAGTCGCGCCTCGAACCAGTCATGAACCGCAGCGCGCCAGGATCCTCCGGATGCATCAACGCCCATCGCAGCGAACATCTCGGCTCGCAAATCCACAAGCGCCGCAACGTCTGCCGCCATCGCGCGACGAACCCGCATGGTCATGCAACCTTCAGCGGCGTGATCGCCGCGACCTGGTCGCGCAGTGCGCGCCGCTCAAGCCGCAGCTCGTAGTTCGACTGCAGATTCATCCAGAACTCCTCGGACGTACCGAAGTAGCGCGCCAGTCGGATCGCCGTGTCCGCAGTGATCCCGCGCTTGCCGTGCACGATCTCGTTGATCCGCCGCGGCGGCACCCCGATCGACACTGCCAACTTGTTCTGCGTGATCCCGAGCCCCTGGATGAAGTCCTCCATCAGGACCTCCCCCGGGTGGATCGGCTCGATCAGATCGGCCTCAGTGGTAGTCGACGAGTTCGACATCTTCTGCACCTCCATCTCTCCAGACGAAGCAGTGACGCCATTGCGCGTTCACGCGGATGCTGTGCTGCCGCGTCGGTCGCCGACCAGACGCTCCAGGCGGTTTCCAGGCGGAACCCGGAGTTCCTCGACATCCTTCGCCGCATGAATTAGCTCGAGCTTCCGCAAGGTCGCCCTCTGCACCGTCCGGTCAACGCGCTTGACGTACTGCTCATGCCAGATGCGCTCGGTGTCCTTGCTGCCGAACGATCTGATCACTCGACCAGTGTATAACGGGGTGCGTCATTGACGCTAGACGTTAAAGCGGAACTCCACGACGTCGCCGTCGGCCATGATGTAGTCCTTGCCCTCGAGGCGGACCTTGCCTGCGGCCTTCGCGGCGGCCATCGAGCCTGCTGCGACGAGGTCGTCGAAACTGACGACCTCGGCCTTGATGAAGCCCTTCTGGAAGTCGGTGTGGATCACGCCGGCGGCCTCGGGTGCCGTCGCACCCTTCTTGATCGTCCAGCCGCGCGACTCCTTGGGGCCTGCGGTGAGGTAGGACTGCAGGCCGAGGGTGTCGTAGCCAACGCGGGCGAGCACGTCCAGGCCAGGCTCCTCGACACCCATCTCGGCGAGGAACTCGCGGGCCTCGTCCTCGTCCATCTCGACGACCTCGGACTCGAACTTCGCGTCAAGGAAGATCGCCTCGTTGGGGGAGACGAGGTCGCGCATCTTCTGCTTGAGGCCCTCGTCGCCGAGCTCGTCCTGGTCGCAGTTGAAGACATAAAGGTATGGCTTGGCGGTGAGCAGGTGGAGCTCGTACAGCTCGTCGAGGTCGAGGCCCGCTGCACGGACACCCTTGCCCGCCTCGAGCGCGTCCTTCGCGGCCTGGAAGGCCGCAGCCTTCGGCTGCGACTCCTTCTTGATCCGGGCTTCCTTCTCGATGCGCGGCAGCGCCTTCTCGACCGTGGCGAGGTCGGCGAGGATCAGCTCGGTGGTGATCGTGTCGATGTCGTTGGCCGGGTCGACCTTTCCGTCGACGTGGGTGACGTCGTCGTCGGTGAACACGCGGGTGACCTGGCAGATCGCGTCCGCCTCGCGGATGTTGGCGAGGAAGGCGTTGCCCATGCCCTCACCCTGCGAGGCGCCCTTCACGATGCCCGCGATGTCGACAAAGCTGACGGTCGCCGGGACGATGCGCTCGGAGTTGAACACCTTCGCCAGCTCGGGCAGGCGCGCGTCGGGGACGCCGACGACGCCCACGTTCGGCTCGATCGTCGCGAACGGGTAGTTCGCGGCGAGCACGTCGTTACGGGTCAGCGCGTTGAACAGGGTCGACTTGCCGGCGTTGGGGAGGCCGACGATTCCGATGGTAAGTGCCACGAGCAATGAGCTTACCGGCCACTCCTGAGCGGAACGAACCGACCGCGGGCGTCCCGTCGAGGGACGGCAGGCCGCCTGTGGCGTGCACAGATCTACGGTGAGCGCGGAACGTGCCGATAGTGGCACGAGTCTCGCTCCTCGTAGATCTGTGCACGAGAGCGCCGTGCGGCTGGCCGGAGGGGACAGGTCAGCCCCGGGAAGGAACCCTCACCAGCGCGGGCAGCCCGATAGGAACGGTCGCTTGGAGACACCGTGTCATTTTGGTTCAACTTGCATTCCCTAAATTGATGAGGTTAGGGTTGCCTAAGTCGAGCATCGACGACGGGCCACCGGCAGCGACCGGGGCAAAGTCGCCAGCCGACCCGGAAGCCACCCGAGCTGAAAGATACTGATGGACTTCACGAGGCCCTTCGCCCCCGCCGCCCTCGCACTCGCCGCCGCTGTCACCCTGGTCGGCTGCGGAAGCCAGACCCCCGCCGACACCTCCTCCCCGAGCGCAGCCGCCTCCACCTCGGCCGACGCCCCCGCCTCGGTCACCGTCGAGGACAACCGCGGAGAGCAGACCGTCACCACGCCGCCGACCTCGGTCGCCGCGTTCGACAACCGCACGTTTGAGACCCTCAACGACTGGGGTGTGAAGCTCAGCGTCGCCGCCGTCGGCCTGATGCCCGCGACGAACCCCTACAAGGAGGACTCCTCCATAGCCGACGTCGGCACTCACAACGAGCCGAACCTCGAGCTGATCGTCCCCGCCGACCCTGACGTCGTCATCATCGGCCAGCGCTTCACCCAGTTCTACGACGACGTCGCCGCGCTCGTGCCCGACGCGACCATGATCGAGCTCGACCCGCGCGACGGCGAGCCCTTCACCGACGAGCTCAAGCGCCAGGTCACCGTCCTGGGCGAGGTGTTCGGCAAGCAGGACGAGGCCAAGCAGCTCACCGACGACTTCGACGCGTCCCTCGAGCGGGTGAAGGCCGCCTACGACCCGGCCCAGAAGGCGATGGCGATCAACGTCTCCGGTGGCGAGATCGGCTACATCGCGCCCGGCAAGGGAAGAACCCTCGGCCCGATCTTCACCGACGCCGGCCTGACGCCCGCGCTCGAGGTCGAGGAGTCCTCCGACAACCATGAGGGTGACGAGATCTCCGTCGAGGCGATCGCGGCGTCGAACCCCGAGTGGATCCTCGTCATGGACCGCTCGGCGGCGGTCGACGCAGACAACCCCGAGTTCAAGCCGGCGGCCGAGGTCATCGAGGCCTCCGAGGCGCTGAAGAACGTTCCGGCCGTCCAGAAGGGCCAGATCGTCTACATGCCAGCCGACACCTACACCAACGAGTCGATCCAGACCTACACGGAGTTCCTCAACGACTTCGCGGACGCCCTGGAGGCGGCCAAGTAAGGCTGGCTCACTTTGTTGCCACACCGCTTCAGTGGTGGCCCGGGACACCGGGCCACCACTGTGGCGGTTTCTGAACCAGCGCGAGACCGGACATGACGACCACGACTCTTCCCCACCCGCCCAGACAGCGGGCAAAGCTCTTCGACCCCTGGCTGATCGTCGGCATCATCGTCGTCGCCGGCCTCCTCGTGGTCTCCCTCTTCACCGGCGTCTACGACGTCGTCGGCGGACAGGACGGGGCCGAGATGTTCGCCATCACGCGCATCCCACGGACCGCCTCCCTCGTCCTGGCAGGCGGGGCGATGGCCATGTCAGGCCTCGTCATGCAGTTACTGACGCAGAACCGCTTCGTCGAGCCGACCACCACAGGCACCACGGAGTGGGCCTCGCTCGGCCTCTTGGCCGTGATGGTCGTGTTCCCGCAGGCGACGATGTTCATGAAGATGAGCGGCGCGATCCTGTTCGCCTTCATCGGCACGCTCGTGTTCTTCCTCTTCCTCCGCAGGGTCTCGCTCCGCGCCTCCCTGATCGTGCCGATCATCGGCATCATGCTCGGGGCGGTCGTCGGCTCGATCACCACGTTCTTCGCCCTGCAGACCAACATGCTGCAGAACCTCGGGGTCTGGTTCGCGGGCAGCTTCACCTCGGTCTACAAGGGCACCTACGAGCTGATGTGGATCGTGCTCGCCGTCGCCGTCGCCGTGTTCATCGTCGCCGACCGGTTCACCGTCGTCGGCCTCGGGCAGGACATCGCCACCAACGTCGGGGTCAACTACAACCGGATCGTCCTGCTCGGCACCGCCCTGATCGCGGTCGCGACAGGTGTGGTGACGGTCGTGGTCGGCAACCTGCCGTTCCTCGGCCTGATCGTGCCCAACATCGTGTCCATGATCCGCGGCGACGACCTGCGCTCCAACCTGCCGTGGGTGTGTCTGACGGGGATCGCCATCGTCACCGTCTGTGACCTGATCGGCCGCACCATCATCATGCCGTTCGAGGTGCCCGTCTCCCTGATCCTCGGGATCGTCGGCTCCGTCGTCTTCGTCCTTCTCCTGCTGAGGCAGCGCCGCAATGGCTAGCACCGTCGACCCCATCACCGAGCCGCTGCTCGACCTCCAGCGCACCAGCCGCCCCCTCGGCACGCCGCGGGCACGCCGTCGCTACTTCATCATCCTCGGCACGCTGATCGCGCTATCGCTGCTGTTCGCCTACGGCCTGCTCGCCTGGAACAACCCCATGCCGTTCGGCACAGACGGGTTCTGGCGGATCGCCGAACGCCGCTACAACAGCGTCATCGCGATGGTCATCGTCGCCTTCTGCCAGGGCATCGCGACGGTGGCGTTCCAGACGGTCGCCAACAACCGCATCATCACCCCGTCGATCATGGGCTTCGAGTCGCTCTACCGCGCGGTGCAGACCTCCGCCGTCTACTTCCTCGGCGTCGCCGGCCTGATCTCGATCCAGGGGCTGGCCCAGTTCGGGCTCCAGATCGCCCTGATGGTCGGGCTGGCGCTCGCCCTGTACGGCTGGCTCCTTTCCGGGAAGTACGCGAACCTGCAGGTGATGCTGCTGGTCGGCATCGTCATCGGAGGCGGGCTCGGCTCGGTCTCGACCTTCATGCAGCGGCTGCTGACGCCGAGCGAGTTCGACGTCCTGTCTGCCCGGCTGTTCGGCAACGTCTCCAACGCCGACCCGTCCTACTACCCGCTCGCCATCCCGCTCGTCGCCGTCGCGGGTGGCCTGCTCTGGGCGAAGGCGAAGCGGCTGAACCTGATGTCGCTCGGCAAGGAAACGGCCACCTCGCTCGGCCTCGACCACCGTCGCGAACTGATGCAGGTGCTGTTTCTGGTCTCGATCCTGATGGCCGTCTCGACGGCGCTCGTCGGGCCGATGACCTTCCTCGGCTTCCTCGTCGCGACCCTCAGCTACCAGCTGGCCGACACCTACGACCACCGCTACATCTTCCCGATGGTCATCCTGACGGCGTTCGTCACCCTCGCGGGCGCCTACTTCGTCATGCGCAACATCTTCTCCGCCCAGGGCGTCGTCTCGATCATCATCGAGGTCGTCGGCGGCACCTTGTTCCTCATCGTCATCCTCAGAAAGGGACGTCTGTGATCAACCTCACCGAAGTGCTGAAGCAGTACAGCAGCGAGGTCGCCATCGGCCCCGTCGACCTGACCATCGCCGAGGGCGGCATCACCGCGCTCGTCGGCCCCAACGGTGCGGGCAAGTCGACCCTGCTGACGATGATCGGACGGCTCCTCGGCATGGACGCCGGCTCGATCGAGATCGCCGGCTACGACGTGACGAAGACCAAGTCGAAGGACCTGGCAAGGATCGTGTCGATCCTGCGGCAGGAGAACCACTTCATCACCCGCCTGACCGTGCGCCAGCTCGTCGGCTTCGGCCGCTTCCCGCACTCGAAGGGCCGGCTGAGCGTCGACGACGAGAAGGCGATCAGCCAGGCGATCGACTTCATGAAGCTGGCCGACCTCGAGAACCGCTACCTCGACCAGCTCTCTGGCGGTCAGCGGCAGCGCGCCTACGTCGCGATGGTGCTGGCCCAGGACACCGACTACGTGCTGCTGGATGAGCCGCTCAACAACCTCGACGTGTCGCACTCCCACGCCATGCTGCAGACCCTGCGCCGCGCTGCGGACGAGCTGGGCAAGACCATCGTGATCGTCGTGCACGACATCAACTACGCCTCCTGCTGGGCCGACCAGATCGTCGCCATGAAGGACGGGAAGGTGCGCGCGATCGGCACGCCTGCTGAGATCGTGCAGCGCGACCTGCTGCGCGAGGTGTTCGACCTGGACATCGAGGTCGCGGAGTTCCGGGGGCGCAGGATCGCGCACTTCTACCTGCCCGTTCCGATGTGCGACCACTGCCACAAGGCCGTCGGGGACGGCTGCTGCCTCGACGGCTCGCCGCACGTCGACGGACCAGTCGCGTTGACGCTGCGGATGCCCGCCTGACGGTCGCGCCCTTCCCGGACTCTCCGCGCCCGGCCCCGCCCAAGCGCGACCAGGGTCACCCGTCCTGCGGGGTCCCGCGTGCACAGATCTACGGTGAGCGCGACTCATGCCTCTATTGGCACCAAGCGCGCTCCTGACAGATCTGTGCACACCAACCGCCGTCGGCCCCGTCGGCTCCGTCGACAGCACCAGGGCACGCCCCCGCGTCACCCGTTCCGCGGACCACGCGTGCACAGATCTACGGTGAGAGCGACACATGCCTCTATTGGCACCAAGCGCGCTCCTGACAGATCTTTGCACGTCATCGGCCAACCGCTCCCCGTGCCGGAACGAGAATGGGCGGGACGGTCTCAGTTCCAGTAGGCGCGTGCCGCGCGGGCCAGGTACCACGGGTCGTCGACACCGCAGAGCTCGCGGGCCGAGTGCATCGACAGCAGGCCGACGCCGACGTCCACCGTCGTGATGCCGAGCCGGGTCGCCGTGATCGGGCCGATCGTCGAACCGCACGGCACGCCGTTGTTCGACACGAACGGCTGAGTCGGCACGCCCGCCTCGTCACACACCGACAGCCAGAGTGCCGCGCCGACGGCGTCGGTCGCGTAGCGCTGGTTGGCGTTGATCTTGAGCAGCGGGCCGCGGTTGGGCAGCGGCTGGTTCATCGGGTCGTGGTGGCCCGGGTAGTTGGGGTGGACGACGTGGCCGGTGTCGGCGGAGATGCAGGTCGAGCGGGCGATCATGGCTCGCGTGCCGTCGAGGCCTAGTTGTTCACCCCGGATAGGTTGGGTACGCGCGCGGCTGGGGGATGTCCCTTGAGCGCGGTGTGGCCTCGGTGGTGATTGTAATGGTGCAGCCATTGGTCGAAGGCGGCGACTCGCTGGGTTTCGGAGGTGTAGGGCTGGGCATAGGCCCATTCCTCGAGCATGATGCGGTTGAACCGTTCGACTTTGCCGTTGGTTTGGGGTCGGTAGGGGCGGGTGCGTTTGTGTGTGATGTCGTCGCCGAGAGCCTTTTTGAAGGCGTTGGAGCGGTAGCAGGCGCCGTTGTCAGTCAAGACTCGTGTCACGGTGATCCCGGCGGCGTTGAAGAAGGCGTTGGCGCGTTGCCAGAACGCGGCGGCGGTTTCCTTCTTCTCGTCGGTCAGGATTTCGCTGTAGGCCAAGCGGGAGTGGTCGTCGACGGCGTTGTGGATGTAGGCATACCCGGGCCGGCGGTTCGTGGCGGTTCTGGTCTTGTTCCGGGTACCCGCGGCACGGCCCAGCACTTTGTGGCCGCCGCCGTCGGGGATCCGGCCGAGTTTCTTGATGTCGACGTGGACCAGGTCGCCGGGGGCGGCGTGCTCGTAGCGGCGTTTCTCGGCGCGTGAGGTTTTGATCCTGGCTCCGGTAGCAGGATCGGTCCATCGCAGGGGTGGGCAGCCGTAGCGCCTGATGACCTTGTGGACCGTCGAGGGGTTCAGGTGAAGGTGGTAGGCGATCCGGGCCGGGCCCCAGCGCTTGGTTACACGCAACCCGACGATGCGACGCTCGGTGCGCTGCGAGAGTTGATGCGGGCAATGCTTCGGGCGAGAGGACTTGTCGACCATCCCGGCCAGGCCCTGTTCGCGGTAACGCTGCGCCCAGCGGCGGGCGGTGTTGACCGCGACACCGAAACGTTCCGCGGCTCGCCGCAGGGTCCAGCCCTGGTCAACGACGAGCTGGGCCAGGTGCAGACGTCCGGTTTCGGTGAGTATGGCGTTACGGTGGGGCATGGAAGACCTCTGTTTCGTGAAATGGGTTCTGTCGTAAGTCCCACACTTCACTCAGAGGTCTTCCCCTATGTCCAGCAGACCCGCCGCGCGTACTCAATCTCCGTGGTCAGTACACCGTCCGTAGCCGGCCGCGATCCGCTCGAGGGCGTCCTGAAGGATCGGACCCGCCGCACCGGAGGGGGTGGCCGAGCCGACCTCCTCGTGGTCGAACGCGGCGAAGACGGCGACGTCGCGGCCGGTCGACTCCACCGACTCCATGGCGGTGAGCGCGGCGTGCGTGCAGGCGAGGTTGTCGAGCCTTCCCGAGGCCAGGAACTCGCGCTCGACGCCGATCACGCCGGGGCGTTGGGTGTCGAAGACGAACAGGTCGTGGAAGGCGACGTCCTCCCCCTTCACGCCGATCAGCGATGCGAGGTGCTCGATCAGCGGCTGCTTCAGGTCGACGGCCAGGATCGGCTGGGTGTGGGCCTGCTTGTCCAGCTTGAGCCCGTCGTTGGCGCCGCGGTCGAGGTGGATGGCGAGCTGCGGGATGCGCGCGATGGGGCCGGTCCTGACCAGGTGGGTCTCACCGTCTCGGGTGACGATGCGGCCCGCGACGCCGAGGTCGCGGTCGAGCCACGAGTTGATCAGCGGGCCCCCGTAGATCTCGACCCCGAGTTCCACCCAGCCGGCGCTGCGCAGCAGGGCCCCCGGCTTGACCTTGAAGCTCGGCGAGTCGGTGTGGGTGCCGACGATCCGGAACCCGGCCTTGGGGGCCAGTTCCTCAGGCGCGACCCAGGCGATGACGGCCCCGTCCCGGACGACGAACCGTCGACCCGTGACCGACTCATAGGAGGCGCGCTCGTCGACCTGCTCGAACCCTGCCTGGCGCAGCCGCACGGCGATCTGGTCGGCTGCGTGGTAGCTGGTGGGCGAGGCGACGACGAAGTCGGCCAGGTCGTCGATGTGGGTCTGCGCGGAGTCGAACATGGCCATCAGGCTATCCCAGCGGCGAGACGCCCTGCCCGCTAGGCTTCCGCGCATGTTCCGTTCCTGAGCCGTCCCCAACCGTCAGACCTCAAGGAACCACAATGCCAAGCGACCTGCGCGTCCTCACCCTCCCAAGCAGCCACCTCGCGGCCGCGAGCCCAGATGTGCGCCCCGTCACGGCAGGCGACGCGCTCGACCTCGCCGTGTCCTACCTCGCCGCCTACCCTCCCTTCATCGGCGCCACCGACCTCCCCTCTGCACGCGAGGAGATACGTGCCAGCTTCGCCGGCGAGTACGGCGAGCTCATCCCGGACGCCTGCCTCGGCCACGTGCACGAGGGCGTGGTCATCGGCGCGATCTTCACGACCACCCACTCGATCTGGGACGACCTGCCCGGTCCCTTCGTCATCGACCTGTTCGTCCGTCCCGGACACCGGGGCCGCGGCATCGGCAGGGCCCTCGTCGAGGCCGCGATCGCCGCCTGCGCCGAGCTCGGTGCTGCGACGGTGTCGCTGCGCGTCGGCGAGGGCACCGATCCCGCGGCACACCGGCTGTACCGGCGGCTCGGCTTCGTCGATCCGGCCTCCGGCTGACCGCGGATGCCAGGTGAAGGGCGCGGCCGCACGGTTGGCTGCTCCCGTCCGCAGAAGGTGTAGCGCCCTCCGGCTGGCTGGGCACCGGCATCGTCGAGTTCCATGAACAGCGCCCACCGCGGGCAGCGCGGCTCGTACGCTTCAGCCATGACGACACCCAGGGAACGCGTCCTCCTGGATCAGGCGATCGCGGGCGCGGTCGATGGGCTCGACCCGCTGCTCTTCTGGGGACATGCAGAGAGCCACGGACGCGTCACCCAGGCCTGCCTCAGCCAGTGGTACCCCGCGAGGTTCACCGTCGACGGGGTCCACTACACCACCGCGGAGCAGTACATGATGGCGGGCAAGGCCCGCAGGTTCCGCGACGACGAGGTGCTCGCGAGGATCCTCGCCTCGGACTCCCCGAGGCAGATCAAGCAGCTCGGGCGTCAGGTCCGCGGCTTCGTGGCACGCGACTGGGAGGAGACGAGGTTCGCGATCGTCGTCGAGGGAAATGTGGCGAAGTTCGGTCAGAATCCCGACCTGCGCGACTTCCTGCTCGACACAGGTGACCGGCTCATCGTCGAGGCCTCACCTGTGGATGAGGTCTGGGGCATCGGTCTGCGCGCGACCCACGCACGGGCCCGCGATCCCCGGCAGTGGCGGGGGCTCAACCTGCTGGGCTTCGCCCTCATGGAGGCGCGAAGCATCCTCCGCGCCGGAGACGACGACTGAGCCCGTTGCCCCAGGGCGACCACCCCGCCGTCTCGTGACCCTTCAGCTGACCTTGAGGTTGGACGGGCGCAGCCGCGCGGCGCGCAAATCTGTCTGAGGCCTCTGCTCAGATGGGGTCATGGAAGCACTCGCCGTCCTGCTCTGCCTGCTGGCCCTCCTGCTTGGCGCCGTCGCCGGGTTCGTGTTGGGCAGGCGCACCTCCCCCGCTGCGGCCCAGCCCGCCGACGGCCAACTCGCGTTGAGCGACGCGCGCCAGGACGCGGCGACGGCAAGGGCCGAGGCGAGCCGGGCGCGCGAGGACGCCGCGATGGCGAAGGCGGAGATCGCCCAGCACCTCGCAGAGAAGTCCGAGCTGCGGGTCGCGGTGTCAGAGGCACAGCGGATGGTGGCCGAGGCCCGCAGCGAGACGGCCGACGCCGCCGCCCAGATCGCGTCTGCGACGGCGCAACGCGACGCCGCCGTCCAGCGGGCGAGCGAACAGGTCCGCGATCGGGAGGCCCTCGTCGCGCAGTTCAAGTTGCTGTCGGCGGAGTCGCTCGAGCGGCAGGGGCGGGAGGCCGAGCAGGTCGCCGAGCACAGGTTCAAGGCGACCGAACAGCTCGTCGGCCCGCTCAGCGAGGGGCTGCGGCAGATGCAGGAGAAGCTGCAGGCGGTCGAGACGGAGCGGGCGAGGATGGCGGCCGAGCTGGGTGAGCAGGTCAACACCCTGCGCCTGTCCGGCGACGCGATCCGTCGCGAGGCGCTGAGCCTGAGCAACGCGCTGCGTACCCCGCAGGTGCGCGGCTCGTGGGGTGAGAGCAGCCTCAAGCGCATCGTCGAGATCTCCGGCCTCACCGAGCGCTGCGACTTCGACACGCAGCACACCTATGTCTCCGACGACGGCAGGTTCCGTCCCGATCTGCGGGTCAATCTTCCCGCGGGCAAGGTCATCTTCGTCGACGCGAAGGTGCCGCTCGCCGCCGTGCTCGACGCGTACAACACCGAGGACGAGGCCCGCCAACGCGCACACCTGCAGACCTTCGCCAGGCACGTCCGCACCCACATCGACCAACTGTCGGAGAAGAACTACTGGCAGCTCGACGTCGGGTCGCCCGAGTTCGTCGTGCTGTATCTGCCGAGCGACGAGTTCTACCGGCTCGCCCTCGAGCAGGCCCCCGACCTGCACGACCACGCCACCCGTAGGCACATCGTCCTGGCCTCCCCCGGCCTCCTGATCCCTCAGCTGCAGATCGTGGCGAACGGCTGGAAGCAGGTCGCGGTGACGGAGACGGCTGCCCAGGTCTCCCGGCTCGGCCGCGAACTCTACGAGCGGCTCGCCACGCTCGGCGCGCACTTCGACAAGCTCGGCCGGTCACTCTCGGGCGCGGTGACCAACTACAACAAGTCGGTCGCGACCCTCGAGAGCCGCGTGATGGTCTCGGCCCGCCGTTTCCGCGACCTCGAGGTCACCTCCGAGGAGCTCGACCAGGTGCAGACCGTCACCGAGACTCCCCGCCAGCTCGCCGTCGCCGAGATGCTCGACTACCAGGAGCGCCGCGACCGCGAGGCCGAACTGCTGGCACGGGACCCTCGGCTGCTGGAGTCCCCAGGGGCACCGGTCCACGAGCGCGAATCCGGCTGAGGCAGCCGGAGGGCCGTGAGTTCCTGTCCGCGTTCTTCCGACCCTGCGCCGGGACGATCTCTCCTCACCGCGGCCCTTCGATCGCCTTCCTGCGGGCGTTCCGATGCGCTGCACGGACGCCGCCCTCTGCTGTGGCCGGGCGGTTCCGGGGCTGTGCGTGAGGCCGGTGGTCGCTGCTGCCTTGAGCACTTTTCCGGGTTCGTTCAGCCTGGACGGACATCGACTGCAGACGATGCCCGATTCTCATCAACGAGTCCGGAAAAGTGCTCATCACACAGGGCCGGGCCGTGTGAGCTCCACAGCCCCTGTCACGCATGGTTCACTGGAGCATGAACCTGCGCATGCGGACGCTCGGCCCGCCCATCGGGCTCTCGATCGCGGTCTGGGGCCTTGTCGCCGCAGTTCCTGCCGTCTCCTGGGTGTACGGCTCCCTCTTCTGGGTGGTCGTCGCGCTGTGTGCGGGGTGGGGGCTCGCCTACGCGACGCGTCCCGTCACCCTGAACCTCTCGCTCATCCAATTGGTCAGCCTGATGGTCGTGACCGCGGTCGCGGCAGCGGTCGACGCGAACGACCCCACCATGCTGATGGCCGGCATGCTCGGCTGGCTCTGGTGGGCGCTGTGGATGGTGCCTGTGTTTGTCGTCCAGCGCCTCATGCTCGGCCCGGCGCAGGATCCGCGGCGGGCTCCCGACCCATCGCAGTCGCCTGAGGAGGACACCGAGCAGGACGCGAACCAGCACGGTTCGGACCCGCTCCTCACCGCCGAACCGGTGGACGAGCCCCAGGACTCGCCCAGACCGTGAGCCCCCGGCTCACCCCTCGGCTCCTCCCAGCGCCGGATCGGGCGCTCAGCGCGGACCGCTGCTCGATGCGCGAGCCAGACGCCGAACGCCCAGCCGCGCGAGGCGTCTGCCCAAAGCGCGAGGTCCATGGCGCAGCAGTTGAGCTCGACGATGGGCATGCGACGGTGGACGTGATCGCGCCGACCACACCGAGCCGGATCACGCCGCACGCCACGTCGACGGTGAGGGCGTCCGCGATGAACATCGGCACCGGCTTCTCGTCGAGCAGGATCCCGCGCGGTCGATCGACCCGCGGCCGACCATCTCGGTTCCTTGGACAGCCTCCGCCGGCGACGCCGCGCGAGGCGTCGTCGAAAGGTTTCGCCACGACCGCGAACCGTCTCACGAGCCTTGGCCAAGACCACAGCAGCCACCGGGTCCGTCATCCCACAGCGACCGGGCTTTCCGCCATCCACACCGCCCCGGGTGCTGGCCTGCCACTGCGCCAGACCGACGCCCCCGCGGCCGGCGCAGGTGGGCATCCTTGGCCCGTCAACGCACTGGGCGCAAGAATGGAGCCATGCCCACCCTGACGGACCTCGCCGACCAGATCCCCGCCGCCGTCACCCGGCTGACCGGTGTCGTGCACCTGACCCCGGTGCAGCTCGACCACCGGCTCACCGAGGCGACCGGGTCGGAGATCTGGCTCAAGCGCGAGGACCTGCAGCCCGTCCGCTCCTACAAGCTGCGCGGCGCCTACAACCTGATGAGCCAGCTCACCGACGACGAGAAGGCCATGGGCGTCGTGTGCGCCTCGGCCGGCAACCACGGCCAGGGAGTCGCCTACTCCGCCGCGGCGCTCGGGATCAAGGCCACGGTCGTCGTCCCGCACACCACCCCACGGCAGAAGCGACAGCGCATCCTGGCTCTCGGCGCCGGGCACGTCGAACTCGTGCTGCACGGCATCACCTACGACGAGGCATCCGACGAGGCGTCCCGTCTGGCGGATGAGGGCAAGATCCTCGTCCCGGCCTTCAACGACGCCCGCACCGCCGCCGGCCAGGCGACGCTGATCGTCGAGGCTTTCGACCAGCTCGGCTTCGTGCCCGATGTCGTCGTGCTGCCGATCGGCGGAGGCGGCCTCGTCTCGGGCGCATCGGCCTGGCTGCGCACCCACCACCCCGAGGTGCGGATCATCGGCGTCGAACCCGAGGGAGCGCCGTGCGTCGCCGCTGCCATCTCCGCCGGTCGCCCCGTGACCCTGAACGACATCGACACCTTCGTCGACGGCGCAGCGGTGCGCCGGGTCGGAGACTTCACCTTCGAGGCGATCCGCGAGGCCCGGATCGAGCTGGCGAGGGTTCCTGAGGGCCAGATCTGCACTGAGATGCTCGATATGTACCAGACCGACGGCATCATCGCGGAGCCAGCAGGCGCCCTTGCCGCGGCGGCCCTTCCGACCGGTGGGATCGGCCCCCGGGTGCAGATCCCGACGGGATCACGCGTGCTGGTCGTCGTCTCGGGAGGCAACAACGACGTCTCGCGCTACGCGGAGGTCGTCGAACGCTCGCTCATCCACGAGGGCCGCAAGCGCTACTTCCTGGTCGACTTCCCCCAGCGCCCGGGCGCGCTGCGCACCTTCCTCGTCACCGTCCTCGGCCCCGACGACGACATCACCTACTTCGAGTACGTGAAGCGCAACAACAGGGAGACCGGCCCGGCGCTGGTCGGCGTCGAGCTCGGCAACCCGAGCGACTACCCGTTCCTGTTGCAGCGCATCGAGGAGTGCGGGATGCAGGCAGAAGAGGTCGCCTACGACAGCCCGTTCTTCCAGTTCCTCACCTGAGGCCGCCTGCCGCGGACCCCGCCCGCCCGCCGTCGCGAGGTGGCAGAAGCCACATCCGCGTCGCCATGCCCGGGACCTCTGGCGGCGCAATGCCCGACGAGCGCGCCAATGCGTCGCCGAGCGCTACGCGCGGCCTCGTCTCGCGACCCGGTTCGGGCGCGACGCGGGCGGACGGTTCGATAGCGGAGCGTGCCCTGTCCGCCGAGCCGGGAGCTCAGTCGTTGACGGCGGAGCGGCGCAGGTCCTTGCGCAGCTCGGGCGGGAGCGCGAACTGGAGCGTCTCCTCGGTCAGGCGCTCCTCGACGGCAGCCGGGAAACCCTTCGACTGCAGGTAGTCGAGGACGCCCTGCACCAGGTCGTCGGGCACCGATGCGCCGCTCGTCACGCCGACCGACTCGACTCCCTCCAGCCATGCCTCGTCGATCTCGGAGGCGTTGTCGACGCGGTAGGACGCCTTCGCGCCCGCCTCGAGCGCGACCTCGACGAGGCGAACCGAGTTGGAGGAGTTCTGGGAGCCGACCACGATCATCAGGTCACAGCCTCCGCCTGCGATCTGCTTGACGGCGAGCTGGCGGTTCTGCGTGGCGTAGCAGATGTCGTCGGAGGGAGGATCCATCAGAAGCGGGAACTTCTTCCGCAGCCGACCGACCGTCTCCATCGTCTCGTCGACCGAGAGGGTGGTCTGGCTCAGCCAGGCGAGGTTCGTTCCCTCGGGAATCTCGAGGGAGTCGACATCGTCGGGGGTCTGGACGAGGGTCGTCTGCTCGGGCGCCTCGCCCATGGTCCCCTCGACCTCTTCGTGACCCGCGTGGCCGATCAGCAGGATCTGGGTGCCCTGCGAGGCGAAACGCTTCGCCTCGTGGTGGACCTTCGTGACGAGCGGGCAGGTGGCGTCGATGGTCTTCAGCGAACGCTCCGCCGCCTCGGCGTGCACCGCGGGCGAGACACCGTGGGCGGAGAAGACGACGGTGGCGCCCTCGGGCACCGACTCGAGTTCCTCGACGAAGATGGCGCCGCGGGCCTCGAGGGTCTCCACGACATGCTTGTTGTGCACGATCTGCTTGCGGACGTAGACGGGCGGCCCGTACAGATCGAGCGCCTTCTCGACGGTCACGACCGCACGGTCCACACCCGCGCAGTACCCGCGCGGTGCGGCGACGACGACTCGTTTGGTGGTCTCTGTGGCGCTGCTCATGGCTCCAGTCTAGGTGAGAGCGACCGGACGCCCTTCTTAGTACCCTTGCGCCATGGATTCGCCGCAACTGCACGCCATCGGGTTCGACGCCCCCACCGTCGAGGAGATCATCACCAAGGCCTTCGAGGCCGGCGTCCGGGGCATCAACAGCGCCCCCGGATTCGCGATGATCGGCACCTACACCGACCCGAGCGGTGCCCGGCTCGTCTTCCTGCAGCGCGAGGGCGAGTCGGTCAACACGACCGCCGGGCTGGTCGCCGAGACGACCTACCGGGCCCAGGTCGTGCGCTTCACCGACCTGCTGGCCAGGGTCGCTCTGTACAGCGACGAGGGTGAGGGCCAGCTGCTCATCCAGTACCTCGCCATGGTCGACGACCCCGTCTCGTATCCGCAGCACGATCTGCAGGCGGAGGGTGAGTACAGCGTCGTCAAGGCACTGCAGGTGGGCGCACTCGCGATCGACGTCGAGGTGTTCGCCGACGCGGACGCCTTCTACGCGTCTCCGGAGTCACGCGCAGGCGAGCTGCAGCTCACCGTCGACACGCTCCTCTCCCCCGGCCTGGTCGGCCTCCAGGCCGCCGCCATCAGCCCCGTCGAGGCGACCCCCACCATGCTGATGGCGCTGACGGTGGAGCGGGTGGAACGCCGCACCAACGCCCTGACCGGGGTCGAGTTCCAGTACGTCATCGGCCGTTCCGCCGTCGAGCTGTCTTGCGGCATCCCACTCGACCGTCCGGTCGAGCCCGGCAACGTCGTCTTCGGCACCTGGTACGGCACCTGCTCCTCCGGGCTGTGGGACGAGGAGACCGGCTGACCCCTGGGTCCGACCGGACCTCGTGAGCCGGGTCAGGCACCAGCGACCCGGGCACAGATCTACGAGGAGCGCAGGCGGCGCCAATAGAGGAACGAGCCCCGCTCACCGTAGATCTGTGCACGGAATGCGCCCCGCAGAGGTCCCACCTGAGCATGCCCGCCAGGAAGCGGGTGGGCCTACGCGTGCTGCTCGCCAGCAGATCAGACCTGGCTGGCCCCTTCAGGCGGACCAGCCGTTGGCGGCGAGCTCCTCGACGACCGAAGCGACGCCGTCGTCGAGGTTGGTTCCGGTGACCACGTCGGCGATCTTCCTCACCTCAGGGAGGGCGTTGCCCATGGCCACCCCGATCCCCGCCCACGCGATCATCTCCAGGTCGTTGTTGTTGTCACCGAAGGCCACGACCTCGTCGGGCGCGATGCCGAGGGTGGCGCACACGGTTTCGAGGCCGGACGCCTTGTTCACCCCTGCGGCAGCCACCTCAAGGAACGGGGCGCCCGAGGTGGACACAGACACGCCCGGCACCTCGAGCCGCTGTGCCGCCTCCCGCAGTTCCTCGGGCTCCACATCACGGCCACGGACCACGAGCTTCAGGCTCGGCGATCCGAGCACGACGTCGAGCGGGTAGTGCTGAAGCACTCCCCCGCGGCCGTGGTCGCCGGGATCCATCATCCCGACGTAGCCGGCCTCGGGCCAGAAGGTATCGCCGCCGTCGCGCACGGAGACGCACACCAGCGAGGGGAACAGTTCCCGCAGCGACAGGAAGAGTTCGGTCTGCGCCTCGACCGAGACGGAGTGCTCGAACATGATCTCCCCGGTGCCGAGGTCGGTCGCGACCGCCCCGTTGGCGCCGATGACGAGCCCCTCGGCGAGCCACGTGTCGCGCAGCACCTCCGCGATAGAGAAGGGCTGCCGTCCGGAGGTGGGAACGACGAGCACCCCCTCGTCGCGGGCGCGGGTGAGCGCGGCAAGGTTCCTTGCGGAGGGACGATGCGACGCGTCGATGAGGGTTCCGTCGATGTCGGTCGCGATGAGCCTGATCACGCCTCCGAGCCTAGCGGCGACGCGGCGAGGACGCGCCCCCGAGGAGTCGGGCCGCAACGCACGACCTGACGGCAACCCGCGCAACCGTTCGTCCGAGCGGAGCCGCGTCGGCAGGTCGCTTCGCCAGCCCCCGGTTTGGGCTCGCTCCAGCCCCCACGCCGGCACCAGCGGCCGCAGCGGCGTCTCCGTCGCACCGCCCTCAACGCCCCCTCCTCAGGCCACGGCGGAGCGGACCGAAGCCCTTTTCGACCTCGGCGACGACGCAGCCCGGGGCGCCCTCCCGACGACCCGGACGTGCTGTCCCGCCGACAACCGACCGTGCAGTCGACCGACCCGATGAGCCGGTCGGGTTGTCGCGCCGACCATCGCCTGCGGCATCCGACGATGCCACCCTGCCGAGGATCCTGCGGAGAACTACCCGTCCAGCGCTTGGCCGCCTGTCAGCGTCGGCCACTAAGGTCGACCCATGGCGCTGAACTCATCCCAGGACTCGCCCCAGCCACTGGGGCGCGTGATCGGCGCCGTCAAGGACTGGGTGGGCCGGCTCGGCGAGGTGTGGGTCGACGCGCAGGTGGTCGAGATCAAGCGCCGCAGCGGGGCGACCCAGTTCATGACCTTCCGTGACCGGATGGCCAACATGTCGGCAAGCGTCACCGTCTCGACCCTCGTCCTCGACGCCGTCGGCCCGCTGCCGGAGGGCTCGCGCGTGACGGCCCGGATCCGCCCGCGCGTCTGGGACCGCAACACGAGCATCAGCTTCGAATGCCTCGAACTCCACGTCGCAGGCGAGGGCAGGCTGCTCGCCCAACTCGAGCAGCTCAAGCGCAAGCTCCAGGCCGAGGGCCTCTTCGACGAGTACCGCAAGCGCCAGATCCCGGCCCTTCCCCGGATGATCGGGCTCGTCACCGGGCGCGACTCCGATGCCGAACGCGACGTCGTCACCAACGTCGGGCGCCGCTGGCCCGCCGCCGTGATCCGGACCCGGTACGCGCTCGTCCAGGGGGTCAACTCCGCCGAGTCGGTGATGACCGCGCTCGCCGCCCTCGACGCCGACCCTGAGGTCGACGTGATCATCCTCGCCCGTGGCGGCGGCTCGCTGGAGGACCTGCTGTCGTTCTCCGACGAGGGTGTGGTCCGTGCCGTCGCGGCCGCACGGACGCCCGTGATCTCCGCGATCGGCCACGAGCGCGACTTCCCGCTGGTCGACTTCGTGGCCGATGTCCGTGCCTCCACCCCCACCGACGCCGCCAAGCGAGTCGTCCCCGACCGCGCCGTCGAGGCCGCCCACGTCGCGCAGTCCCTTGCGCGGCTGAGGCGTGCGATCGACGCCCAACTCGCCCGCGAGCAGCACCTGCTCGACACCGTCCGGTCCCGCCCGGTGATGGTGGATCCCACGTCGGCGTTCGTCGCCCACTTCGAGCGTCTCGACCTCCTGCGGCACCGACTGGACGGCGCGATCGAGCGCCGGCTGCGCAGCGAACAGTCCGACCTGAGGGCGGCCGTCAGCACCATCCGGGCGCTCTCTCCCAAACGCACGCTCGAGCGGGGCTACGCCGTCCTGGTCAGCGACGAGCACGAGTCCATCGCAAGCGTGTCCGACGTCGCCCCCGGCGACCGCATCCACGCCTACCTCGCCGATGGAGAGCTCACCCTCGACGTCGTCGAGCCAAGCACGAAGGAGCAGCATGGCTGAGCAGAGGGCCGCAAAGGAGCCGACCTACGAGGAGGCGCGCGAGGAGCTGATGCAGGTCGTCACCAAGCTGGAGTCAGGCGGGGTCTCGCTCGCCGACTCGATGGCGCTCTGGCAGCGGGGCGAGGAACTGGCGGCGCTGTGCCAGAGGTTCCTCGACGGGGCGCTCGAACAGGTGGCGAAGTCGCGGGTGGTCGAGGACGACCCCGAACGGTGACCCGAGGGCGGGCGCGTCGGGCTGTAGCGCGCGACCGCTCCGCTGTCTCCGCGCCGCCCCAGGCACGCATCGCAGTACCAGATCCCCGGCGGCACACGCCCTCACACCGGCAGAGAATCGCGCTTGGCCTGCTCGTTCCACGAGGCGGCTGGAGGGGCCGAAGCGGATCTGCGCGGCTGAACCCACGCGACGGGGCCCCAAGATCGAAGCGAACCTGCGGTCCAGGCCTGGGGCCGAGACCTGAAATGGAGCCCGCAGCGACCTCGTCGACGCCACGGCGCCTGCGGCCGCTCACTCGGAGCCGGGTGCCACCTCGACAAGGCTCGCGGCGAAGGCCTCAAGTTCGATGAAGTCGGCATCGGCCGTGACGATCGCCACGTCCTCGTCGCCCTCGCTGACGAGGCTGCGGGTGCGGCCGTCCTCGCTCTCGTAACGATTCCACGTCCGTCCGGCGAACTCGACCTCACCGCCGACGGCCCGTCCCTGGCGGGTCGTGGTGTCGATGAAGCGCGCCTCGTTGTCGTTGCGCTGCTGGACGCCGTGGTAGACGCCGTCGGGCGACATGTAGCCGACCTGCCAGGAGTCCCCTTCGGCAGGCTCGTTCGTGATCCAGGGGTTGCCGTCGAGCGCCCAGGCGACGCGCACCGGCGACCAGCCCTCGCCGAGCCCCTCAGCCTGCAGCAGCGCATAGGGTGACTGGGCGCGGGCGACCTCGAACGTCTCGGCCACCGACACCTCTTCGACCTTCTGGTCGCCGGGCCGGGCGTAGAACAGTACGAGCAGGAGCACCGGCACCAGGATGACGGCCATCGAGATGATCATGTCCCGCGACCTGGAGTTCGGGTTGTGCGCTGCCATGGGTGCCATCGTATCCGCAGCGCGGCAGGCCTCCGAACGACCGGGATCCCACCGCCGGTCCGGGCAGCCGCCGCAGGTGGAGGAACTGGGGCTCAGCGGCCGAAGCGACGCTCCCGCTGGGCGTAGGAGCGCAGCGCGCGGACGAAGTCGACCCGACGGAAGTCGGGCCACAGCGCCTCACAGAAGTAGAACTCGCTGTGCGCCGACTGCCACAGCAGGAAGCCCGAGAGCCGCTGCTCCCCCGAGGTGCGGATGATCAGGTCCGGATCGGGCTGCCCCTTCGTGTAGAGGTGTTCCGAGATCTGCTCGATCTCCAGCGTCTGGGCCACCTCCGCAAGCGTCGCGCCCTCCTCGGCGCGGGCCGACAGCAGTGACCGGACGGCGTCGCGCAGTTCCTGCCTCCCACCGTAGGCGATCGCGACGTTGACCTGCATGCCCTGCGTGCCGTCCGTCGACGCGGAGGACGCCTTCAACGACTCCACCATCTCGTCGGGAAGCAGTTCCAGCGATCCGACGGCCTGCACGCGCCACCGCCCCGTCGCCGCGAGCTCGCGAACAAGCTGCTCGATCACGGCGAGCAGCGGGGAGAGCTCATCGTCGTCGCTGCGCTTCAGGTTGTCGGTGCTGAGCACCCAGAGTGTGACGACCTGGAGGTCGGCCTCGTCGCACCATTCGACGAACTCCATCAGCCGTGCCGCCCCTGCGCGGTACCCCGCCACGAGCGGCTGGCCCGGCGCGTTGAGCCGGGCCCAACGCCGGTTCCCGTCGGCCAGCACGGCGACATGCTGTGGGAGCGAGTCACGGTCGAGCGCGTCGAGCACCAGCCGCTCGTAGGTGGTGTAGAGCCACCGCGGCGGCCAGTGTCGCTCGACCACTCGGCTCCACCAAGACATGCCACGCAGCTTAGTGGCAGGAGGCGGCACGCGCCCGCAGGAGGCCCGCTCGACAACGACGACGGCGGTTGCGCGACAACGTCGCGGGTGGGAGCCAAGCACCGTGCGACCGAGGGCTTGGAATCTGCGGCCGCAGCGACTAACCTACGGAAGCGTAGGTTACGGAAGCGTAGGGAGGTGAGCACCTTGACGATGGACCAGGCAGACCTGACCCCCACCCCTGAACCGACCACACCGCTCAAGCCGATGATGCGCGGCTGGCTGCACCTCGGGATGGCGCCGGTGATCTTCATCGCCGGCCTCGTGTTCACCGCGCTCGCGCCCACCGTCGAGGGTCGCATCGGCTGCGCCGTCTACACACTCACCGCCGTGCAACTGTTCGGCACCAGCGCCGCCTACCACCGCGGCAACTGGTCCGACCGGGGGCTGGCGATCTTCCGGCGCATCGACCACTCGAACATCTTCGTGTTCATCGCGGGCACCTACACCCCACTGACCCTCACGCTCCTGGACGGCGCCTCCCGATGGTCGCTGCTGATCCTGATCTGGTCGGTCGCGATCCTCGGGGTCATCTTCCGCACCACCTGGCTCAGCGCACCGCGCTGGCTCTACACGCTGCTCTACGTCGCAATGGGCTGGGCGGCCGTCGGCTGGATGAACCAGTTCTGGACCAACGGTGGCCCGGCCGTCGTCGTGCTGCTCGTCGCAGGCGGCCTCGTCTACTCGCTCGGTGCGCTCGCCTACGCCACGAAGAAGCCCCGACTGTCGCTGCGCTGGTTCGGTTTCCACGAGGTGTTCCACAGCTGCACCATCATCGCGGCGGTGCTGCACGCACTCGCGATCGGCTTCGCCGTCTTCGGCTGAGCAACCCGACCGATTACCCACTGCGCGTAGCCGCGGGCGGCTAGCATCGCCAGCATGACGATGGCATTTCCCACCGACTGGCAGCGCGCCCTCATCATCGTGGCGCACCCCGACGACCCCGAGTACGGCCTCGCCCCCGCCGTGTCCAAGTGGACGAGGCAGGGCAAGCACGTCACCTACGTGCTGGCGACCAGCGGCGAGGCGGGCATCGAGGGGATGCCGCCGGACGAGGCCGGCCCCCTCCGGGAACAGGAACAGATCCGCGCCGGGCTGCAGGTCGGCGTCAAGGACATCGAGTTTCTGGGCCTGCCGGACAGCCGTCTCGCCGAGCACCCCGAGGAACTGCGCGAAGCCATCGCGGCGGCTGTGCGGCGACACCCCGCCGAACTGGTGATCAGCCTCTACCGCGGCCCCGAGTGGGGACCTGGGCTGCCCAACCAGGCCGACCACATCGCCGTCGGTGACGCCGTCGCCGACATCGTCACGAACGCCTGGCTCTTCGAGAACGGACCGGAGCCGACGCACCACGTCGACGTGAGCGACGAGGACGTGCAGGCGGCGATCAACTCGCTCGCCGAACACGAGGTCTACCTCTCGGTCCTCGACCCGAAGACCCCCGTCATGTCGCAGGCCCGCGCCCAGGTCTACCGCTCGATCGCACGCGACGGCCACGACATCCGCGTCGGGCTGCGCCTGATCAACCGCCCCTGACCCGAGCCCGACGCCCGCCGTCGAGCCTGATCTCGACGTGACGACCCACCCACGCGTCGCCTCCGACACGCAAGTTAACGCCAAATGACAATCGTGTGATTCTGCCACGAAATCCGCGACGGGCGGGTTATCGTCTCGCCATGGAGACGTACTCCATCACCGCCACCCAGGTCCCCTGACCGATCAGCTCGGGGCCGGACCAAGCACCGCCCCCGGGGAGGGAGCAACAGTGCTCAACGCGTCCGACCAGCAGGCCACCTCGACCGTCGTCCCCGACGACACCGCGATCCGCACCTACGTCGTCGACACCTCGGTGCTCCTGTCCGACCCACGCGCCATGCTGCGCTTCGCGGAACACAACGTCGTGCTGCCCATCGCGGTGATCACCGAACTCGAGGCGAAACGCCACCACCCCGAGCTCGGCTACTTCGCCCGCTCCGCGCTTCGGCTGCTCGACGACCTGCGCGCGGAACACGGCCGGCTGGACACCCCGCTGGCGATCAACGACCAGGGCGGAAACCTTCGTGTCGAACTGAACCACACCAGCCAGGAGGCGCTCCCCCTCGGATTCCGGCTCGGGGACAACGACACCCGCATCCTCGCCGTCGCGCTCAACTACGCCAACGAGGGTCACGACGTCGTGCTCGTCTCCAAGGACCTCCCCCTGCGGGTCAAGGCATCAGCGGTCGGCCTGGCCGCCGAAGAGTACCGCAACGAGATGCCGACGCAGACCGGGTACACGGGCATGGCGGAGGTCAACGTCGGTAGCGACGAGGTGTCGAGGCTCTACGAACAGGTCCGCATCGAACTCGACACCGCAGCCCCTGTCAACTCGGGCGTCGTGCTGCATGCGCCGGGCTCGAGCGCGCTGGGTCGGGTGACGCCGGGCGGCACGGTCAGCCTGATCAAGCAGGACCGTGAGGTCTTCGGCATCCGCGGCCGTTCGGCCGAGCAACGGGTCGCGCTCGACCTGCTGATGGACGACTCCGTCGGCATCGTCTCGCTCGGCGGTCGGGCAGGCACGGGCAAGTCGGCGCTCGCGCTGTGCGCGGGCCTCGAGGCGACCCTCGAGCAGCGCAAGTACTCGAAGGTGATGGTCTTCCGCCCGTTGTATCCGGTTGGCGGGCAGGATCTCGGCTACCTCCCCGGCACCTCGACGGAGAAGATGCAGCCATGGGGCGAGGCGGTGTTCGACACCCTCTCCGCGGTGACCAACAAGTACGTGATCGAGGAACTGCTCGCGCAGGAGATGATCGAGGTGCTGCCGTTGACCCACATCCGCGGCCGGTCGCTGCACGACGCCTTCGTGATTGTCGACGAGGCCCAATCGCTCGAGCGCAACGTCCTGCTGACCGTGCTCTCGCGCATCGGCCAGAACTCGCGCGTGGTGCTCACCCACGACGTCGCCCAGCGGGACAACCTGCGCGTCGGGCGCCACGACGGCATCGTCGCGGTGGTTGAGAAACTGAAGGGAAACCCCCTCTTCGCGCACGTCACCCTCACCCGCTCGGAGCGCTCGCCCATCGCGGCGCTCGTGACGGATCTGCTCGAGGAGAACTGACCCAACCCCGGACCGGGAGCGCCGGGAGGCGTGGTCCGGATCGTCAGCCCTGGTGCTCGACGATCTCCAGCGCCCCGGAGGGGCAGGTCGCGATGACGGCGCGCAGCCGGTCGGCCGCCTCCGGGTGTCCGCGGCGCCGCTGTCGACCCAGGGCCGGGCCGAGGTGTCGAACACCTCCGGCATGCCCCGTACACAGCGGAGTGCTGGCAGACCTCGAGGTCGAAGGAGACGTCGACGATCGGCCCGGTGTACAGCTTGCGCGTCACGGTCGGCCCTTTCAGAGAAGGGCTCCACCGTCCCACCACGACGCTGCGCCCGCAGTCAGCGCCGGTTGCACCGTTGGACAATATTCGAGTGGCCGTCAGCTCCCGTCCGGGCACACGCGGGTGGTTCACGACACATTGTGCGCGCTCAACGGCCGAGTCCATCTCGACCTCAAAAGGCGTCCGCGACCGCCCCACACAGCGTGGGCGCCGCGTGGAACGCTCATCCACGGTGCGCATTCAGGCGCCCTACGTTCGCTACAGGCCGATTGTCACGCTCAAATCGTCGCGCTCATCACGAAAATATGACGTCTGAACATTTCTTTTTGTCGCAGTGTTGACGGAAAAAAAGCGGGTGGCTTGGCTGTCCCCCATGGATTCGCAGAGGAACGCCAGAGAGCAGCACCGCGTGGCCGTGCTCGGTCTCCTGCACTCCGGGGTGCACCTCACCCGGGGCCAGATCGCCGCCCAGCTCGGCATCACCCGATCGACGATCTCCGAGGTGCTCACCGAACTCCAGGAAGAGGGCGCCGTCGTGGTGTCCCAGGTGCAGCGGCACGGCGGACGCGGTCGTCCCGCCGAGGTGCTGTGCGCCCATCCCGGGGCCGTGCGCTACATCGGCGTCGACTACTCCCACACCAGGGTGGTGGCCTGCATCGCCAACTCGACCGGCCAGGTCATCGCCAAGGACTCGGTCACCTACTCCCGCGATGACGGCTGGGAGAAGCGCTGCCGCGCCGGGATCGACCTCGTGCAGAGCATGCAGAGCGAAGACATCCACTTCGGCTCGCTCAGCAGCGTCTCGATCGGGCTGCCCGGCCCGAACTCGGCCACCTGGGACTCCGGGCTTCCCGACGCCGTCCGCGCCGAACCGTTCCACATGGTGAGCGCCCGGATCCGCGAGCTGTTCAGCCAGGAGTTCGGCGTCCCGGTCGTTGTCGACCACCACATCCGCTTCGCCGCCCTCGCCGACGCCTCCGTCGGTCGCTCCACCGCCCTGCAGAACCTCGTCTACCTCCGCATGTCGAGCGGCATCGGCGGGGCCGTGATCACCTCCGGTTCCGTCGCGACGGGTGCCCACGAGCAGGCGGGGTGAGATCGGCCACTTCACGGTCGACCGCGGCCCCGACGCGCTGCCGTGTCGCTGCGAACGCTCCGGCTGCCTGGAGACGCTCGCCTCTATCGACGCCCTCGCAAAGGCCTGGTCCGAGGCCGGCGGCTTCGGAGACAAGGCCGACTTCGAGGCAGCCGCCCTCGCCGGCGACGAGGCTGCCGTTTCGCTGCTGCACCTCGCGGCCGAACAAGTCGGCACCGTGCTCGCGCTGGCCGTCCTGGTTGCCGACCCGGGCGAGGTCGTGCTCGCGGGTGAGGTGCCCCACCTGCTCCCCGACTTCACTGAGCGCGTCCAGGCGGCGATGCTGCCGGGCGTGCTCGCCTCACAGAACATCCCCGTCCGCCGCGCCCAGCTCGGCGACGAGGCAGGCGCCCTCGGCGGCGTCGTCGCCCTGATGGCCCAGCGACAGGCCTCCCAACCCATGAAGGAGTCTCCCTTGAGCCCGTCCCGCCTCGTCGTGACAGGAGCCCCCCGTGTCGGTTACTGAGACAGAGGTCGTCGCAGTCGAATCGACACCCGGTACGTGAGCGCCGCCGCATGGTCGCCGAGGCCGACCAGCCTCGACTCGGAGAGCTCATAGCGGGTGCATGGTTGAGCGACTGCACGACAGCGTCGCGATCCAACATCGAGCCGTCCACGAGGATCATCAGGGCATCGGCGGTCATGAGACCCCCGTAGAACTCGCTGTCGCGCGACGCGCACAGCGCATCCCAGCCATCGCGCTTGAGGGTGAGGCGATCATCCAGAGCCAGATGGGTCATGCCCGCACCGTAGCTGGGCCTCAGAGAGCCGGGAAGACATAGCCACTGCCGTCCCGCGGGGGTCTCCCGTAGGCTCGTGATCATGCCTCGCGTCATCTTCATGTGCGGCCCGGCGGGTTCGGGGAAGTCCACGGTGGCGCGCTCCCTCGAGGAGGACGGATTCGTGCGACTGTCCTTCGACCAGGAGGCGTGGGACCGGGGCCTGCGGTCGATGCCTCTGGAGGCCGCCGATCATGCAGCGATCGATGCTTTGCTGCGACATCGCCTGATCGAGCTCGTCGATCAGGGGCGTGACGCTGTGCTCGACTTCTCGTTCTGGTCGCGCGCGATGCGCCAGGACTGGCGCGCGCTCCTCGAGCCGCTGGGTGTTGTGCCGGAGACGATCTACCTGGCGACGGACCGGCAGACGTGCCTGCGGCGTGTCGAGGCGCGGGTCCTGGGGCACGGGGACGACTACACCCTCGACCCCGAGATCGCCGCCTCCTACGTTGACGGCTTTCAGCCGCCCACCGAGGATGAGGGGCCTCTGACGGTGATCAGGCCGCATCCACGGAAAAGGTGACGGGCCCGCAGGGATGTACGCCTCCCCCTTACTGGAGCGGCGTCTCGCAGTGACGCCAGCCGTGCATCTCGGTACATCGGCCAGTCAGCTGGGGACACCCGGTGAACGGACACAGTCATGGCGGGGAGTGTAGGCAGCGCCGACCTACCTTCGCCAGATTTTTCACTTATGCCGCCGACCACTCGAGCTGCGCCTAGTCGCGCTAGAGAGTTGGGCGTCAACCGTCTTGCTCGGGCACCCTCGTTCGCGAAGAGCCAGTTTTCGGACATGACCAACCCCCACGGTGATCAAAGGATGTGTGAATGCGGTACTGGGGGTGGGTCTACTGGGCTCGGGCCGGCGGCCGCGCGGGCTGCTCAGCGCGGCGGGGGTTCCTCGGCTCGATCATGGACGAGCAGCAGCCGACGGTCCGATATCCACATTGCATTCTCCTGGGACGACTCAGCGCACTTTGCGCCGCGGGCTGGCGGTGGCCAGGAGACCTGGGAAAGAGGGCTAAAACGCCCGTCGGGCCCGCGTCAGATGCAACTCTAGGACGCGCTGCCGAGCGTCCACAAGAGCCGCGGGTGCGCACCATTGTGCACACATGAAACGACCGCGGTGCACCGGAATCCCAGTGCACCGCGGTCGGTCGGCGAAGCGGTCAGACGGTGACCTCGGTCTCCATCTGCGCGTGGTAGCCGGGGGTCTCGACGATGGCCTGCTCGGGACGGGCGGCCAGCGCCTTCGACAGCACGATGTGCAGCACGAAGGTGATGATCAGCGCACCGATACCGGCCGGGAAGTCGAACGGCAGCGGCAGGAAGTACTGGAAGACGATGCCCAGGATCGCGCCCACGATGAACGAGATGATGCCGGGCAGCCGCACGTTCGGCAGGTCGTCCGGCGCACCTGTCGAGTACTCGCGCTTGCGAACCACGTAGTAGTCGGCCAGGATCGGGCCGGCCAGCGGCACGAAGGCCGCACCGAGGATCGTGATGAAGTCGGCGAAGAAGTACGAGTAGAAGCCGAACGCACCCAGGATCGAGCCGATGATGCCGACGACGATGACGATCTTGCCGCGCGGCAGCCGGATACCAACGGCATTCGCGGCCGGGCCGAGGTAGAGCGCGTTGCAGTAGAGCTCGCTCATGTTGGTCGTCCAAAGCGCCAGCACCCACAGCACCACGCCGAGGATCGTCAGCACGACGCCCTTGGTGACCATCCACGAGATGAAGTTCGAGTCGCCGGTGGCGATCGAGCCGGTGTACCCGATGAGGTTCAGCAGCGGGTTGGTCAGGATGAAGCAGGCACCCGCGCCGATCAGCACGTGCGACGCCTGCCGGGCATAGCGGAAGATGTCGACACCCATGATCACGCCCGCGATCCAGGCGCCGACGATGATCGTCACACCGGTGCCGAGCGACATGCCCTCCTTGGTGGCGGCCTCGGCCAGCACATTGCCCATGCCGCCGAATTCGCTGACCATCATGACCGCAGCGATGATCGCGACGATAAGGATGAACGGCGCCGCGGCACCCGAGATGCGCTCGATCGCGACGATGCCCTTCCAGGCCGAATAGGTGAAGACCAGGCCCCAGAACATCGAGATCAGGATGTATTCGAGCGTCAGTCCGTTGAAGTAGATGCCGGTCAGATCACCCAATGCCACGTCGAAGATGTCACCGACCATGCCGACGATGGACGCGAACCAGCCCAGCGTCAGGAAGGCCATGATGACCATCGGCAGGATGATGCCCTTCTTTCCGTACGAGTAGCGCGAGATCAGCGAGAGGTTGAGGCCCGCCCGCATCGCCGGGACACCCAGCGCAATGGTGAGCAGGACCAAGAAGCCCTGGCCAACGATGATCGTGCCGAGCGCCATCGGCCAGGTCATGCCCGGCTCCCCACCTTGGCCGGCCAACTGGCCACCGACGATCAGACCGGTCGGCACATAACCGAAACCGACCCAGATGACGAACATCGACAGCCACGAGCGCCGTGCCGCCCGGGGTACCGGCTCGAGCATGAACTCTTCATTGCTCGCATCGACCTCGGGGGCCTGATGGTGATGTTGAGCATGCGTGTGGTCGTCCACAGTGCTTGACATTGCACTTCCTTTCGCATCCGCGGACACCTCCTGTAGGGGAAGCTCGAAGCGGTCGCATTTGGCGCCTATAGGATGCACAAACGCTACCGGCTCGCGCGCCTGCAAAGGTTACGACACGGTAACGAGATGATGGGATCTGGATCACAGGTCAACGTGAGCGACGCTCGAATTCCGCTCTGACTTTGGATGTTCCAGAACCGGAGGCGAGTAGGGCATAGAGCAGCAGTCGAGACTTCAGGGCGTCCAACCAGCCCGCACCGATCAACCCGCGGTTCAGCAGGTCAACCTCCGATCCCGGGTAGCCGTAGGACGATTGGGTGGTCGAACCGCCACCGGTGCGGGACGCGAAGACCACCGGGATGCCGGCCTGGACCGCGCGTTCGGCCGCGTCAGCCATCGATTCGGGGACATGCCCCGAACCCATCGCCGCGAGCACGATGCCGCGCGGCCCGGTGGCGATGATGGCGTCGAGGGCGCGTCCATCATCGGCTAGGCCCGCCATCACTATCGGAACTCGCACCTGCTCGTCGGTGGGTGCCGGCAACGGCGCCATCCGCTGCGAGCGCCGGTAGGCGACGTGGACGCGTCCCTCGAGCAGCCGGGCGATCTGGCCCCACGAGGACGAGGTGAAGGCCTGCAGCGAGTTCGCGTCCTGCTTGGCGACATGCTGGGCGAGGTGCACCTCGTCGTTCATGACCACCAGGACGCCGTTGTCGCGCAGGTCGGGCTCGACGGCCACCCGCACCGCGGCCACCAGATTACCCAGCCCCTCGGAACCGGCATCGTCGGCGTAGCGCATCGCGCCGGTGATCACCAGTGGCTCGGGGCGATCCCACCACAGGTCGAGCAGGTAGGCGCTCTCTTCGAGGGTGTCGGTGCCCTGCACGATCACCACGCCGACCGCACCCTGCCCGATCGCCTCGTGCGCCGCGGCGAACACCTGACGCACATGGCTGATCTCGAGTTGCGGCGAACCCAGCTTCGCCAGCGTCCTCCTGCGGATCTCGATCTTTGGCAGGTAGCGGCCCAGCGCGGTGGTGAGCTCGTCGGCGCCCAGTGTCGGCACGACGGGTTCACCGCGGCCGTGCGAGGTCATCGAGATCGTGCCGCCCAAGGAGAAGATGGCGACCAACGGCAGTGACATGGGCCACAATCTATCGCCGTTCGCCCAGCCGGGGAGGGCTCGGGTAGGCTTGACGGATCGACCATACGACGTCGCGGCCGGGGCCCGGGAACGATCGGGCCGGCTGCTCGCCAGCATGAAGGAGCGCGCAACAATGCCGAGCCAAGAGCAAGTGGCCAAGAACCACTGGTACCGCAATGACGACATCCCCGGTGTGGCGGGGCCTGACCGCGAGATCCGGGGCTACGGGCCGAACCCGCCGAAGATCCGCTGGGAGAACGACGCCAAGGTCGCCATCAACATCGTGATCAACTACGAAGAGGGCTCCGAGATGACGTTCGCCATGGGCGACGGCGTCAACGACGGCATGTACGAGCTGCCCTTCAACGTGGACGAGCAGCGCGACCTGGCCAAAGAATCGATGTACGAGTACGGCTCGCGGGCCGGCATCTGGCGGCTCTTCCGTACCTTCGATCGCTACGACATCCCGATCACGGTCTTCGGCGCCGCGGTGGCGCTCGAGCGCAACCCTGAGGTCGCGAAGAAGATCATCGAGCGGGGCGACGAACTGGTCGGCCACGGCTACCGCTGGATCGACCACTACCACTACACGCGCGAGGAAGAGAGGGATCTCATCGAGATGGCGATGGATTCCTTCGACAAGCTCGGGCTCAAGCCCGAGGGCTGGTACTGCCGCGAGATGTCGACCAACACCCGCGAACTGCTGGTCGCTGACGGCCGCTTCCTCTACGACTCCGACTACTACGGTGAAGACCTGCCGTATTGGACGTTCATCGACGGCAAGTCGCACCTGGTCGTCCCCTATTCGCTGGTCGTCAACGACTGCCGCTACATCATGGGCACCGGGTTCGCCGCTCCGTCCGACTTCGTCGAGATCGCCAAGCGCACCGTGCAGCAACTGCTGGACGACGGCGACGACTGCGGCCGCATGATGTCGATCGGCCTGCACCCACGCATCACCGGCAACCCAGCGCGCACCCACGGCCTGGCCGAGTTCATCGCCTGGGCCAAGGAGCAGGAGGGCGTGGTCTTCATGCGCCGCAACGACATCGCCAAGAAGTTCATCGAGCAGGTGCCGCGTCCCGAAACCCCCGAGGACCGACCCAACCGCTGATACTGCCGGATTCGGGCGGGTGGCCAAGCGGCTGTCCGCCCGATCTGTTTATCCACTGTTCCGCACGTCAATGCCTGTCAAAGGGGATATTGCGAGATGACTGATCGAACCGCTGAACTGATCGCCCGGGACGCCGCCGTCATCGCCGGCGTGGAGAAGTTGCGCTTCTTCCCGGCCACGATGGCGTCCGGCAAGGGCGCCGAACTGACCGATCTTGAGGGCAAGACCTATGCCGACCTGACCTCGACCTGGACGGCCGCCGGGCTCGGCTACGGGCACCCGCGGGTGGCCGAGGCGGTGGCGCAGGCCTACCAGGCCCCGCCCAGCGCCGGGTTGTCGATCATGCACGAGTCCGCGGTGCGGCTCGGCGAGCGGTTGCTCGAACTGGTGGACGGCGAGGGTGACCGACGCGTCTACCTGGGGCTGGCCGGCTCGGACGCCTGCGATGTGGCGCTGCGCTGCGCCCGCGCCGCGACTGGCAAGCAGACGATCGTCGCCTTCGAGCACTCGTACCACGGCGGTTTCGGGCTGGCCCAGTCGGTCTCCGGGGTGCTGGTCGAGGGCGGCGCGGCACCCTACCCGCACGGCATCTTCGTGCCCTACCCGAATCCCTTCCGGCCGCACGCCGGCAGCATCGAGGCCTCGGTGGACGATTCGCTCGCCCAGGTCGAGGCGGCGTTGCAGGGCGGCGACGTGGCCTGCGTCGCGGTCGAGCCGATCTTGTCGGATGGCGGTTTCGTGGTGCCACCGGAGGGCTTCTTGAGTCGGCTGGCCGAGTTGGTGCAGCGCTACGACACCTTGTTGCTGGTCGATGAGGTGAAGATGGGGCTGTGCCGGCCGGGCGCGTTCAACACCTACGAGCTCGAGGGCATCACCCCCGACATCGTCTGCCTGGGCAAGTCGCTGGGCGGCGGGCTGCCGCTGAGCGCGGCGATCGGACCGGCCTGGGTCTTCGACTCGCCTCCGGCCTCAGCGCTGCTGACGATGGCCGGCAACCCGATCTGCGCGGCCGCCGGGCTGGCGGTGCTGGATGAGCTCGTCTCCGGCGACTATGCGTCACGGTGTGCCAAGTTGGGCGAACACTTCATGGGACGCCTGCGCGGGCTGCAGAACGGTGCGGGCATCGAAGGTGGACGCAGCGCCGAGCGGATCGGCGACGTGCGCGGGCACGGCCTGTGCATCGGGCTGGAACTGGTGCGCGATCGAGACTCGAACCAGGTCGACTCGGACCTCACCCGGAAACTGGTCTTCCGCTGCTGGCAGCTGGGCGTCACGGTCTTCTCGGTGGGCGAGAACGTGCTCGAGATCACTCCCCCGCTGGTGATCAGCCCTGAACAGATCGATCGGGCGGTCGAGGTGATCGATCAGGCTATCTGCGACGTGATCGACGGCAAGGTGAGCGACGCCGACGTGGCGCCGTGCTCGGGTTGGTGACCAGGCGCGCGCCTGACGGCGACTTCTTGAGCAGGCCGCATTGCGCACAAACCCGCTGACAAGGGGTTTCGCTTCTCGGCACGATGCGAGTACCGGGCAAAGGTCGCCGTCAGGCGCGCCGGTTGGGGGCCAGGGCCCGTCATAGCGGACCGCGCGCCTCCGGGCGATCGCGGCCCACACCCGCTCGATCGTGCCGACCGGCGCGCCGCTACCCGGCAGCCCGGTCGGCCAGCGCCCGCACCTGCTCGATGGTGTCGGCCTGCTCGGCGGTCTTGTCGTCCCGGTAGCGGACGACCCGGGCGAATCGCAGCGCCAGCCCGCCCGGGTAGCGGCGCGAGCGCTGCAGCCCATCGAAGGCGATCTCGACGACCTGCTCGGGCCGCACGTGCACGGTGTAGGTGTCCCGGTGCGTCTCGAGCGCCAGGAAGCGTTCGGTCTGCCAGTCGAGCATCTGGTCGGTCATGCCCTTGAAGGTCTTGCCGAGCATCACGAAGCCGCCGGACGCCGGGTCGTGCGCGCTGAGGTGGATGTTCGAGAGCTTGCCGCGGCGCCGCCCGCTGCCCCATTCGACCGCGAGCACCACCAGGTCGAGGGTGTGCACGGGCTTGACCTTGACCCAGCCGGCTCCGCGGCGGCCAGCTTCATAAGGTGCGGCCAGGTCCTTGACCACCACCCCCTCGTGGCCCTGCGCGAGCACCTCTTGGGCGAAGACCTCGGCCTCGGCGGGGTCGGCGGTGACGATGCCCGCGATCAGCTGTTCGGAGAGGACGATCCCGGCGAGGGCGGCCCGGCGCTCGTGCAGCGGGCGGTCGATCAGCGACTCGTCGTCCAGCAGCAGCGCGTCGAAGAACCACGGCTGCAGCGGCCAGGCGGGCACACCCTGGGTGGCCGAGCCGGCGGCAGTCTCCTGGAAGAGCCGGGGTCGGCCGGCCTCGTTGAGCGCGAGCGCCTCGCCGTCCAGGATCGCGCTGCGCACCGGGAGTGCGGCAACGATCTCGACCACGTCAGGCAGCCGCGCGGTGATTTCGTCGAGCGAGCGACTGAACACCCGCACGCTGGACGCGTCCCTGTGCACCTGGATGCGGATGCCGTCGAGTTTCGCCTCGACCGAGACCGGCGCCGCGCTGGAGGTCTCGGTCAGGCTCTGCAGGAGCATTCTCAGACCTCCGCGTCAGCAGGAGGTGACTGGGCGATCGCGACCACGTGCCCATCAGGGTCGAGCCCGTAGCCCACGACCTCACCCCAGCCACGTGGTACGAGCGGGGCCAGCAGCGCGCCGCCAGCCGCCACCAGACGGTCCAGCAACGCCGCAGCGTCGGGACGACGAAGGTAGATCTCGCAGCGCTGACCCGAGCCGCGCCACAGCCCGGGCACCAACTCGGCCATGTCGGCGAACGGTATCAACCCCAGCGTCACCCCGCCGAGGTCGGATTCGGTCATGCCGGGAACGTCCAGGATCGGTGCCGTCCCGAGCAGCGCCGACCAGAACTCGCGTGAGCGGGCCTGGTCGTCGATGTAGCAGATGATCTCGTTGCGGTTCACATCACCATCTTCGACTGCGCGCCGCCGTGACTTGGCAATTGGCGATCAGCGACTCGCTGAGGCCTTGAACTGACCGATGGTCTCTGCCAGCTTCACCGGCTGGTCATAGAGCTTGAGGATCGTGCTGCCCACGAAGTCACCGTCACCTCCGGACTCCTCGACCATGGGATAGTCAGCCGGTGTCGCCACCCCGACGCCGCAGTAGATGGGTCGCCGCACCCCCAGTTCTCGCAGCCGAGCGATGCAGGCAGCCAAGGTCGGGTAGCGGGGGTTCATCTGATCGCACTTTGCCGGCTCTTCACAATGCAGGGTGTAGGTGGGGTTTGACTCCTCCGGTTTCGAGGAGGCTTCTGGCTATGGTATGTCGACCTCGGGGTTATGTTGACCGACGTCGTGGGGTGCCTGTTCCAGTGCGGGTTGGGGCCTGAGCCGATCAACATAACCGTGCGGGGTTCAGCGGTTCTTGAGGAACGCGATGAGAGCGTCCGAGGCTTGGTAGCGGGCCGGTGGCCGCTCATCGACGGCGGGGACGCGTTCCAGGGTTCGTCGTTTGAGTTCGAGGTCGGCGTGGAGGTAGATCTGCGTGGTCTGGATGTTCGAGTGCCCGAGCCAGAGCGCGATGCTCGCGGTGTCGATCCCGGCGTGCAGCAGGCTCATTGCGCAAGTGTGCCGCAGCGTGTGGGGCGTGACGTTCTTCTCGGCCAAGGAAGAACACCGTCCGACCGCGGCAGCGGTATGACGGGCGATGAGCTTGCCGACCGCAGCCCTGGTCAGTGGCGTCCCGGCGTGGGTCGGGAACAGTGGCCCGTCCGGTACGGGTGGAAGCTCGCCGAACCAGGCGTTGAGGAGTTGGACGGTGTTCTTCTGGAGTGGGATCACGCGTTGCTTGCGGCCCTTGCCGATGCATTCGAGCTGGCTGTGCGGGCCGATCTGGATGCTGTCGATGTGCAGGCTGGTCAGCTCGCTGACGCGGAGTCCGGTTTGGATGCCCAGGTGCAGCAGGAGCCGGTCTCGGCGCCCGAGCCAGGTGCCGGTGTCCGGGGCTGCGATGAGGGCTTCGGCTTCGGCAGCGGTCAGGAACGACACGAGGGTGGTCTTGGTGCGTTTCGCGGGGATCGCGAGGACTTGGCTGATCGTTGCGATCGCGTCGGGTGCCCGGTAGCTGGCGTAGCTGAAGAACGACCGCAGCGCGGCCCGGCGGGCGTTGCGGGTCGCGGCGGAGTTGCCGCGCTCGGTTTCCAGATGCTGGAGGAATCCGCCGATCAGGTCCGCGTCCAGATCGGCCAGGGTCAACGCCGACGGGGCGATCCCGGTGGCCTGCTGGGCGTAGGTCAGCAGGAGCCGGAACGTGTCGGCGTAGGCAGCAGCGGTGCCCTCTTGCGTGGACCGTTCCCGCAGCAGCCACGCTTCGAACTCGTCCAGCACGTCCCGCGCGTCAGCGCGGCACTGATCACGATGAATCACCATCTTGGTCCTCCTGACCCGAAGCCAGGCGATCCCAACGATCGCCCGGTCAGATCAAGCGAACCCCGACCCGAGCATTCATCGTTATGTTGACCGGATCAGGCCCCAACCCGCACTGGAACAGGCACCCCACGACGTCGGTCAACATAACCCCGAGGTCGACATACCGTCGCTTATGCGGAATTCCGCATAAGCGATGTAGTGGGTCAGGTTCCTAAATCCCAAGGCGATCCCGCGGAGGTGTTCGAGGCGTCCGTTGATCGCTTCGGTTGGGCCGTTGCTGGTGCCTGGGCGGTCGAAGAAGGCGAGCACGTCGGCCGCCCGTCGGTGGAGGGTCCGGCCCAGGCTGACGAGCTCGACGAGGTCTCTCGGGACGCCGGTGCTGACCGAGTCGATCACGCCTTGAAGGAGGAACCGTCCAAGTTGCTTGTCGGGATTCCGGTAAGCCACGACGAATCGTTGGTAGATACTCCATGTCGCGTAGACCTCGGTGTGCTGTTCGTCGGCGAACAGTGCCTCCAGTCGGGCGACTTGCTTGTCGGTGAGTAGATCGACGCCGGTGAGCAGGGTGCGGCGGGCGCGGTAGAGCGGGTCACCGGCGCGGCCCCGATGCCCGCAGGTGTCTTGCTGGACGCGCTGGCGGCAGCGGGTGAGCGCTTCGCCGGCGAGCCGGACGACGTGGAACGGGTCCATCACCGTGGTGGCGTTGCCGAGTTCCTCGACCGCCGCGGTCTTGTAGCCGGTGAATCCGTCCATCGCGACGACCTCGATCCCCTTGCGCCAGGCTCGTGGGCGGGCGGCGAGCCACGTCTTGAACACCTGTTTCGAGCGTCCCTCGACCATGTCCAACAAGCGCGCCGGACCGGTGCCGTCCCTGGTGGGGGTGAGGTCGATGATCACGGTGACGTATTTCTCACCACGGCGGGTATGGCGCCAGCAATGCTCGTCGACCCCGATCACCTTGACCCCGTCGAACCGGGCCAGGTCGCTGATGAGGACGCGCTGTCCTTCTGCCAGCACGGCGTCGTTGGCGGTGTTCCACGCGACGTCGAGACCGGCGGCGATCCTGGACATGCTCAGGTGTTGGACCACAAGTCCTTCCAGTCCCCAACGCAGCGCCGCGCGCGACAGCTTCGAACGCGGCTCGGCTGCGGCACTGGTGTCTTGACGCCACACCCGCCCGCACTCGATGCACCGATAGCGCCGGAGCCGCACGTGCAGCACGGTAGGGCGCCACCCCAGCGGGACATGCGACAAGAGTCGCACCACCGAGCCCCGGATGAGGCCCTGGCCGCCGCAATCTCGGCACCAGTCGTCGGCGTCGACCGGGCGGCAGGCCAGGATCGCACGGTCGGGTTCGATGCGCTGGCCGGTGACTTCCAACCCGAGGCCGTCGAGACGGCAGAAACTAGTCAGATCAGGGCACGTGAAGGTAGCGTCGGACACGTCGAGGTCTTCCAGATGGGGAGCGTGAGAACTTCCATCTTCGGAGGGCCTCGACCCCTTCAGCCAGCCGCCACGCCGCAACCCCGAACAGCGCTACCTACACCCTCGATTGTGAAGAGCCATCAAACGACTCCTGCGAGATACGCTTTGACGGGAGATCTCGTTCTCGATTGATCCTTTCGGCCTCATCCTCCCAGTCCGCGAGCAGCCCTGCAGTTGCGAGCTCCGCAGGCCCTCAGACCGCTGACGCGAGTGACTCCTCCACCGGTTCGCCGCCGAGCGGGTCGAGTCGCAACACGGTGCCCGTCGGGTGCAGCCGGTCGTCCGAGCGGTAGAGCCGCTCGAGGTCCTCGTCTCGCCCCTCGACGAGCAGGTGCGCAAGTTCGTCGACGACAGCGTCGTCGAGTTCACCGTCGGGGAGGAGCCCTCCCCAGAGGTCCCAGAGCAGGAGCTCGTCACCGCACAGGTGCGCTGCCTCGAACACGACGTAGTCGCGCACGAGGGGTGGCCCGATGAGCTCCGGCAAGTCGGGCGCGACGCCGTGATCCGTGAGATCCAGCTCGCCGGAGCGCCAGCCGAGCCAGGCCTCGGCGGCCGTCCGGAACAGGCGTTGGTCCGGTGCCGTCAGGTCGTGAGGCGAGAAGTCGGGCGACGGGTCGACGAACTCCGGGTCGAAGCGCAGCCACCGCTCTCCGTCCCACAGTTCGGCGACGACGTGGTCGGCCCACCAGCCGGGGATGAAGTAGCCGGCGAACCCGACCCGGGTCCGCGCGGGGACGCCGTGCGAGCGAAGGATCGACACCGCGAGCAGAGCATGGTCGCGGCAGCACCCGTGCACCCGTGAGAGTGGGGGCCGCGGCTCGGAGAGTGGAAGCGGGTGCCGGGACTGGTCGGCTTCGAGGATCTCGGCCACGCCGCGCAGGTGGATCTCCCCCGCGTTGCCCTGATCCAGCCCCTCGGTCTCGGCGCGGTAGTGGCCGACCAGATTGGTCACTGTCCTGGCGATGGTGGCGATCTCGGGGTCGACGGCGGCGACAAGGGAGGCGTAGGGTCCGGGGTTCGAGTAGGCGCTGTGGCGTTCCATGCGAGAAGCCTCCCACCTGACACTGTGTCAGGGTCAAGACCCCGCTGCGAGGACCTCTGCAATCTCGTCGAACCCCTTGTCGCGGGCGTGTTCCAGCGCGGTGACGCCGTTCTTGTCCGCGATCGACGGGTCGGCACCCGCGCCGAGCAGCGTCGTGACGATGTCGACATACTTCCCGGAGCCGTCACCGAGGATCACGGCCTCGAGCAGTGCGGTCCAGCCGAGGTCGTTGACGTGATTGACGTCGATGTCGGTCTGGACGACGCGGCGCACGTAGTCGGCGTGGCCACGCTCGCTCGCCGGGATCACGGAGAGACCCCCGAAGCGGTTGCGGATCGTCAGGTCCGGGTTGGCCGGGAGCAGCGACTCGAGCATGTCGACCGAGCCCGTGACGCCGGTGACGAGCCACGGGGTGTCGTGCTGGTCGTCGAGGGTGTCGGGCGAAGCGCCCATGGCCACGAGCAGGTCCGCGACCGCCACGTGGTCCTCGGTGACGGCTGCAGCAGCGCCGTCCTGCCCGCCGCGTCCTTGGCCTCGAGGTCGGCCCCGGCCCGAAGCGCGAGCGCGACGAGATCGGCCTCGCCGTCCTGTGCCGCCTCGATCAGGGTCGTGTCGGGATCGACCATGTCGCCGCCCCCGGCGCTGGCGACGAGCAGCGCCTCCTGCGGCTGGAAGCCCTTCTCACGCGCCATCCGCAGCGGGGCCAGGCCCTCCTGGCCAAAGGGACGATCGAGCTCAACTCCCCCAGCCACGAGCACCCGAAGGGTCGTGGCATAGGCCTGGTTGTCCTTGCCGAGCCAGATCGCCTCGTGGATCGCCTGGTAGCCGATCCGGTTGACGTGGTCACGGTCGATGCCCGCGCGGAGCAGTTCGCCGACCACGAGGAAGTGGCCACGCTCGGCGGCGCGGATCAGGCCGGTGCCGTTCCAGGAGTCCTTGTCGTCGACGACGGCGCCGTTGGCGAGCGTGAGGCGCAGCAGGTCGAGGTAGCCCTCGCTGGTGGCGACGAGGTAGGCCGACTGCTGGGTGTCATCCTTCGCGTTGACGTCCGCCCCCTGCCCGATCAGCTCCGTCGCCGCCGCGACGTCGTCGTCCCAGGCCGCCTTGAACAGCGCGGCGTCCAGTTCGGGCTTGGGGGCCGGGGCGGCCGCCGCCGACGGGGTCGGGGTCGGCGTGGGACTCGGCTGCACGCTCGGCGACGGGGCGGGCGACGCGCTCTGCGTCGGCGCCTGGCTCCGAGCCGAGGGGGTGGGGGTCGGAGTTGGGATGTCGTCTGGCGTGGTGCAGGCGGCGAGGGTCAGCAGCATCGCGGAACCGATCAGTCGACGCATCAGCGCCTCCCTCCCTTGGCATACCAAGTGTGGGAGGCGGTTCAAGCGGCCCCCGCCGGCAGCCGCACGGCTGCGTAGACTGTCGCCGTGCTCACCGCCGACGACCCGCTCCCCCTGCGCCCGCGACGGATCGCGGTGGTAGGCGTGTCGGGCTCGGGAAAGACGACGCTCTCGGATCGGATCGCCGAGGGCATCGACGCCCCGCGCACCGAGACCGACTCCCTGTACCACGGGCCCGAGTGGACGGCGCGTCCCGAGTTCCTCGACGACGTCCGCGCAGCGGTTGCCCGGGACTCCTGGGTGATGGAGTTCCAGTACCGCGCGGCCCGCCCGATCATCGCGGCCCGGATGGACCTGCTCGTCTGGCTCGACCCGCCGTTCTGGACGACGACGCTGCCCCGCGTCGTGCGCCGCACCGTGCACCGCAGGTTGACCCGGCAACGGATGTGGAGCGACAACCAGGAGGGGCCGCTCTGGACGTTCTTCACCGACCCGAACCACATCGTGCGCTGGTCGCTGCAGACCAGGCACAAGTACCGCGACACCATCGAAGAACTGGCCGAGGCAAAGGGCTGGACCGTCGTGCGGCTGCGCTCGCAGCGTGAGGTCGAGCGATGGCTCTCCGGCCCGCTCGCGGCCGCCGTCAGCGCGCCATGAAGCTGGGCACTAGACGCGCGACCACAGCGGGGTCTTCAACTCCGCGTACTCGCTGACCGGGTCGAAGCACACCGTGCCGCGACACACATAGGCGAGGCCGTCGACCCGCTCCTCCAAGTGTGAGCCTAAGCCTTCTGCGCCTTCGGGCGCGGTCAGCACGACCGAGCCGGCCGGAGCCAACCGCCAGGCCGCGCGGGAGAGTTCAGAGAACGGGTCGGACGACACCACGACGGCGACCGCGGGCTTCAGCCCACGGCGGGCCTCGTCGGAGATCATCAGGTCGGCAAGAGCGGCCCCGGCGAAGCGTGGGTGCTCGGCGACCGCGGCCCAGGTCGTGCGGGCAGCCTCGTCCGCCCGGGCGACCAGCTCAGCGCGCTCGGTGAGCAGGCCGACGGCGCGCAGGCCGGAGATCAGCGCGGAGGTGCCGCTCGGGGTGACGTTGTCGGTCAGCGAGCGCGGCCGTTGGAAGAGTCCCGTGTCGACGGCGTCGTAGAAGCCTCCGTCGGGATGGGCGAAGGCCTCGACCGCCCGGTCCGCGAGTGCCTCGGCGCGCCGCAGCCAGGCCGCGTCTCCGGTCGCCCCGGCGAGCGCGACGAACGCCTCGATCACCGCGCCGTAGTCCTCGGAGCCTCCCTCGGCCGGGTCGGCGACACCGTCGCGCGACGATCGACGAAGGACGCCGTCGACGACGTGGACGTCGACGAGATGCTGGGCCGCGCGCAGCGCGAGCTCGAGCCACCCGGGCTCGTTGAACACCAGCGCCCCGGTGACGAGCGAGTGGATCATCCAGCCGTTCCAGCCCGCGACGACGAGGTTGTCGGAGGCGGGACGGAAGCGGTTGGAGCGCTCCTCGAGCAGGATGCCGCAGACCTCCTCCAGCTTGGCGAAGTCGGGTCGGCCGCGCAGCTGAAGGGTCGACAGGCCGTCCTCGAAGGTCCCGCCGCGGGTGACGTGGAACGTCTCGGCCGCCCAGTCGCCCAGCTCGGCGCCGAGGGCGTCGTCCAGCAGATCGGGGTTCCAGAGGTAGAAGATGCCCTCGTGGACGGCGCCTCGGATGTCGCACGAGTCCGCGTCGAGCCCGGAGATGAAGCCGCCCTCCTCAGAGACCATCTCGCGCTCGAGCCATTCGACGATGCCGTAGGCGGTGCGCTCGAGGAGCGCGCGGAGGCCCTCGTCGTGGTCGGCGGTGCGCCGCCAGCCGCGCACGTAGGTGCCGAGCAGGAGCGCGTTGTCGTAGAGCATCTTCTCGAAGTGAGGCACGACCCAGCCCGCATCGACGCAGTAGCGGTGGAAGCCGCCGCCGACCTGGTCGTAGATGCCTCCGCGGGCCATCGACTCGAGGCTGCGCTGGGCGATCTCCAGCGACCTGGGGTCGCCCTTGACCAGGAGCGCGTCGAGCAGGGTCGGTGCGGGGAACTTCGGGACGCCCCCGAAGCCGCCGTGGATCAGGTCGAAGCCCTTCTCGATCTCGTCGACGGCCGCGCGCAGGTCGGGAGCCTTCTCGGCGACCTCGTCGCTCTGTCCCGACAGCGTCTGGGCGATGTAGTCGGCCGATCCGGTGAGCTGGTCCCGGTTGTCGCGCCACGCGTCGGCCATGGCCTGCAGCACCTGGCTGAACGACGGCATCCCCTGCCGGGGCTCCGGGGGAAAATAGGTGCCGGTGAAGAACGGGAGCCCAGCGGGCGTCAGGAACGCCGTCATGGGCCAGCCACCCTGGCCGTTGTTCATGGCCTGGGTGGCGGTCATGAAGACGGCGTCGACGTCGGGCAGCTGCTGACGGTCGACCTTGATCGGGACGAAGTGGGAGTTGATGAAGCTGGCGACGTCGGGATCGTCGAAGGACTCGTGGCTCATCACGTGACACCAGTGGCACGACGCGTAGCCGATGCTGAGCAGGACGGGTACCTCGCGGCGGGTGGCCGCGGCGAGCGCCTCGGGTGACCATTCCCACCAGTCGACGCCCTGATGGGCGTGCTGACGCAGGTAGTCGCTGGAGGATTCGCTGAGGCGGTTGACCATGCGCTCAAGCCTAGTGGGCGTCGGCTGGTGACGATCCACCGAGTCGCCCTCAGCGTGAGGTACGCTGGAGTGTATGAGTGAGACCCCGCAGAAGCAGTCGCGCCTCGCGCAGGCGCTGTTGGTCGTCGGCGGCCTGCTCGCCCTGATGTGGGCGTTGGAGGGCCTCGACACGGTGACCGCCAACGCGCTGGACAACTTCGGCATCGAGCCGCGTCAGCTCAGCGACCTGCCCAACATCCTGTGGGCCCCGCTGCTGCACTTCGGGTGGCCGCACCTGATCTCCAACTCGATCCCGTTCCTCGTGCTCGGCGTGATCACCTATCTGTCCGGCCCGGTGAAGTGGCTCGTCACGACGGTGATCTCCGCCATCTTCTCCGGCCTCGCCGCCTGGCTGCTCTCTCCGATCGGCACCATCACCGCAGGCGTCTCAGGCGTCATCTTCGGCTACCTGACCTACCTGCTCGTGCGCGGCATCTTCTCGCGCAAGATCGGCCAGATCCTGATCAGCCTCGTCGTGTTCGTGCTCTACGGCAGCGTGCTGCTCGGCGTGCTTCCCGGCACCCCGGGGGTCAGCTGGCTCGCGCACCTGGGCGGTGCCGTCGGTGGCGTGATCGCTGCCTGGCTGCTGCACAACCGCAGCCGCGACGCCAGGCCCCAGCAGATGGCCTACTGAGCCTCAGATCATGAACTCCGGCACCACCGGCTCCGGCCGCAGGCCTGAGAACAGGTCGTCCTCGGGGATCATGGTCGGCACCTTCGAGACGACCAACTGGTAGTCCTCCGTCGGCCAACCCGCCTGCTGGATCGCGAGCGGCACGGCGAACCACGGCCCGTCCGGGTCGATCTGGGTGGCGTGCGCGCGCAGCGCCTCGTCGCGCACCGGAAAGTACTTCGCGCACTCGATGAACGTGGTGAGCCTGCCATAGGAGTAGGGGTCGGTGTCGCGATGCGGGAACTGGCAGTCGAGGCCCTGCTCGTGCATGGCCAGTTCGAGCTGTTCCTGGCGCTGGCTGTGGAAGCTCATGTGGTAGTACAGCTTGGCCGCCTGCCACGCTGGCCCGTGCTCCGGCCACAGGTCGGGGTCCGCGGCGGCCTTGAACGCCTCCATCGTGATCCGATGGCACATCACGTGGTCCGGGTGCGGATAGCCGCCCTGCTCGTCGTAGGTCGTGATCACGTGCGGCCGGAAGGCGCGGATCACGCGCACCAGGGCACCCGCCGCGACCTTCGGATCCTGCAGGCCGAAGCATCCTTCGGGAAGCGGAGGCAGCGGATCTCCCTCGGGAAGGCCCGAGTCCACGAAGCCGAGCCACGTCTGCGTGATGCCGAGCACTTCGCGGGCGCGGGCCATCTCGTCTGCCCTGATCTGCGAGATGTTCGCCAGCACCTGCGGATCGTCGGCGAGCTTCGGGTTGAGCACCGATCCACGCTCGCCGCCGGTACAGGTCGCCACCATGACCTCGACGCCCTCGTCGACGTACTTCGCGGTCGTCGCCGCGCCCTTGCTCGACTCGTCGTCGGGATGGGCGTGGACGTGCAGCAACCGCAGGCTGGTGGCTGGCATTCCTGGCATGCGCAGTATTGTGCCGCAGCACCCGAGCGTCAGCGCAATGGCGTCTCAGGGCACAATGGACGCGTGACCGACGACGAAGCCCGCATCAAGGCCCGCTACCCGAAGCGCTCCGCACTGGACTATGTGCTGGGGATCGGGGCCCTTGTCGCCGTGGTCGGCGCCATCGCCATGGTGCTGATCGACGGCCTCGACCGGGCCAACCCGCCCGTCGCCGCGATGGTGCGCGGCTTCGAGGTGGTCAGCCCCCAGGAGGCGGTCGCCGAGGTCGTGGTGCAGCGCAAGGACCCCGCGACCCCCGTCGAGTGCAGCCTCTACGCGCAGGCCAAATCGTACGAGAGGGTCGCTGAGCACACCTTCACCGTCGATCCGGGCACCGAGGTGCTGACGGTCGTCCACGTCGACCTGAAGACCATCAAGGAAGCCACCACGATCAGCATGGAGGAACCGGCCTGCCGGGTGCTCGACTGATAGGCTTGCCAGATGTCTGATACTTCTGCCGACGTTGTTTGGCTCACGCAGGAGGCCTACGACAACCTCGTAGCTGAACTCGATGAGCTCAAGACCGTCGGGCGCCCCGAAGTGAGCGCCCGCATTGCCGCTGCCCGCGAAGAGGGCGACCTGTCCGAGAACGGCGGCTACCACGCCGCCCGCGAGGAACAGGGCCAGATGGAGGGCCGGATCCGCCAGTTGGAGGACCTGCTCCGCCGAGCCCAGGTGGGCGAGGCCGAGGGCGCGCACGACGAGGTCGGCCCCGGAAAGCTCGTCACGGTCGCCTATGACGGCGATGAGGACGACACCGACACCTTCCTGCTCGGTTCGCGTGAGGTGCTCGCCACCGACGACTCGGTCGAGCATTCCGTCTACTCGCCCCAGTCGCCGCTCGGGTCCGCAGTGCTCGGCGCGAAGGTCGGCGAGGAGGTGCGCTACACCGCACCGAACGGCAAGGAACTGATGGTCGTGATCATCAAGGTCGAAAACCTCTGAGCCACATCCCCCGTACGCACGATGGCCGCCACCTGTTCGCAGGTGGCGGCCATCTTTCTTTGCCGGTTCGCTCAGGCTCAGCCGAGCAGCTGGGCGGCAACCTCCGGCGTGATCTCTCCGCGGGCGACCCGGGCGAGGATCTGGTCCTCCGGCGAGCCCTCGCCGGGAACCTCCTCGCCGTACTCCGACGGCGCCTCCTCGGCCCCCTCGTCGGAGGCCCGCGCCGCGGTCTCACCGCTCGGCTCGAGATCAAGCTTCGCGAGCACCGCGTCGAGCCGGACCCGCGCCGTCGGGTAGGAGACCTGGAGGTGCTTCTCCACCTCGCGCAGGTTGCCCCGCGACCCGAGGAACACCTTGAGCAGATCGAGGTCGGCCTGGCCGAGGTTGCAGAACTCGCAGCTCGCGAACTCGCCAGCGATCTCGGTGCCGCAGCGCAGGCAGCCCTTGCGGGTGGTGATCAGGGTGTCGCCGCAGACCGGGCAGTCGGCCGGTGCGTGGTACAGGTGCTTTCCGCTCATGCTCAGTCCTCCGACTTGATCGTCGCCATGCCCATCACGACCGCCACGTCAAGGCGGGCGGATCCGTTACCGACGACGTACTCGTCAACCTTGTCTCCACCGTCCGGCCAGCTGATCCGGCCGAGCTTCGCCTCGCCACGGATCGTGACGTTTGCCCCCTTGGTTAGGTTGATCGAGAGGCTGCCGGACTCGACCTTCAGCCGCGAGCGACCGAGGCTGATCGGGCCCTCGACGCTGATTCCGCCTGCCTGGCTCAGGAGATCCTCGACCTCCTGGACGTCCTCGAGGTTCGACCCGCCCGCCGTGACCCGGATCCGGCCGAGGCGAGGGACTCCGATGGTGCGCAAGCCACCGGTGGTGACCTCGGCATCGACGATCAGCTTCGGGTTGACCCTGACGACCAACTCCTTTCCGAGCCCGATGTCGCGCAGATCGTCGAGGCTGCGGGGAGGGCGGATCAGGGAGAAGCCGCCGAAGTTGGGGCCGATCTCCCCGGTCGAGTTGACCTCCATGACGGTGCCGACGCGGCGGAGCACGTGGGGACCCTCGATGGTCAGCGTCGAGACGCTCGGGTCGCCCTCGACGCGGACACGGCGCCCGACTGCGGTGATGGAGACACGGGCGAGGCCGCCCGCCTTCGGGCCGCCCTTGCGCGTGGTGTCTGCGGGGGTCTCCTCGTCGGGGACCTCATAGGCATCGTCCGCTGCGGCGCCTGCGCGCTTGGCTGCCTCGATGCGGCGGCTGGCCTCCTTGGCGTCGATACGCCCGGCTGCCAGATCGTCCAGGATTGGACCAAGGTCTACGTTGCTCATGAGGAAATGGTAACCGAGGTTTTCACTTCCTAAAAGGAGTTTTCCATTTTTCTTTGGTGACGCTGGGTCACGCAGCCACCCGAGCGGACGGGGTGACCCGTGTGCAACGCTGAGGCATGCCGAAGCCGCTCCACGAACTGGTCGCACCCGACTGGGCAGAGGCCCTCTCGCCCGTCGCCTCGAAGGTGACCGCGCTCGGCTCCTTCCTGCGTGAGGAGATGGCGGCAGGTCACCCCTACCTGCCCGCCGGGGACGCGGTGCTGCGCGCCTTCACGCTCCCGCTCGCCGACGTGCGGGTGCTGGTGATCGGACAGGATCCGTATCCGACCCCCGGGCACCCGGTCGGGCTCTCCTTCTCGGTCGCCCCCGACGTGCGCCCACTTCCCGGGTCGTTGCGCAACATCTACAAGGAACTCGAGGCCGACCTCGGCATCGCGCCCGCGGAGCACGGCGACCTGAGCCACTGGTTCGGGCAGGGCGTGCTGCTGCTGAACCGGGTGCTCACCGTTCGCCCCGGCGCGCCCGCGTCGCACCGCGGAAAGGGCTGGGAGGAGGTCACGGCCTGCGCCGTCGAGGCCCTCGCCCGGCGCGGCGGGCCCCTGGTGGCGATCCTCTGGGGGCGCGACGCGCAGACGGCACGCCCGCTGCTCGGCGAGGTTCCGATCATCGCGAGCGCCCACCCGTCCCCACTCTCGGCGCGCAACGGATTCTTCGGCTCACGTCCGTTCAGCACGGCGAACCGGCTGCTGCAGGAACAAGGAGCCGACCCCGTCGATTGGGCGCTTCCCGCGTCGATGGCAGACTAGGCACATGCCGTACCAGCGCAAGGGCGAAGATGCCCAGCCGACGCCGCCCGCCCCCGTGAGCGACGACGCCGACCAGACGCCCGCTGAGCAGCCGCAGCAGCCGCAGATCACCAAGGCCCGCAAGTCCCTGTGGATCATCGGCTTCGCGATCGGCGGGTACATGATCATCAGCGGCATCGTGCAGGCCATCATGGCCGCGCAGCCCTGACGCGCACCGCTTCCCCCTGCCCGCACCGCGGGTTTGTCGCCGCGGGTAGTTTGGGGGCATGGACATCGACGTGCTCTCCTGGCTGAACAACCGTCTCTCCACGCCCCAACTGGTCTCCCCTGACGACGCCCTCCCGGGCCGCGAGACCCCGATCCTCGACCCGATGCCGACGCACGAGGTGCTCGGCCTGCCGCTCGACGAGGTTCCGGCCGGCGCAGAGGTCGCCTACTTCGCGCTCGGCTGCTACTGGGGCGAGGAGCGCATGTTCTGGGAGACCCCCGGCGTGCTGAACACCGCGGTCGGCTTCATGGGGGGCTTCACCCCCAACCCGACCTATGAGGAGTCGTGCACAGGCCAGACCGGCCACACCGAGACGGTGCAGGTGGTCTTCGACCCGTCGCAGGTCAGCTACGACGACCTGCTGCAGCTCTTCTGGGAGAACCACGACCCGACGCAGCTGAACCGCCAGGGCAACGATCTCGGCACCCAGTACCGCTCCGCGATCTTCCCGGTCGACGAGGCGCAGCGGGTCGCCGCGGAGAAGAGCCTTGAGGCCTTCCAGCGGCGGCTCGAGGAGTCGGGCTACGGCCAGATCGCCACCGAGATCACGCCCGACCAGAGGTTCTACTATGCGGAGCGCGAGCACCAGCAGTACCTGCACAAGAACCCGAACGGCTACTGCCCGAACCACGCGACCGGCGTGAAGTGCGGGCCCCGCGACTGAGGTGAACGGGGAGGCCGACCTCGGTGACGTCGCCTGGGGCGATGTCATCTCTGACGACGACGGCGTGCTGGTTGTGCGCGGGCAGGTCGACGACCTGCCGGTCGTGGTCAAGCGGTTCACCGACCCGTCAGCACGGGAGGTGTCGACCTACGCCCTCCTCGAGCGGCTCGGTGTCCCGACCCTTCCTGTGCTCGGCAGCGGCCCCGACTGGATCATCCTGGAGGACCTCACCAGCGCCGGCTACCGGCAGGCCTCCGCGGACGACCTCGCCGATCCGGACGTGGCGCGGCTGATCGCCCGCTGGCACGACCACCTGCACGGAGCGGGCGATGCGCTCGGCTCCGAGGCCATCGAATACAGCGAGTTCGATCTGATCGACGACGAAGGCCTCTCCCGCGTCGCAGCCAGGTGGCCGGACCTCGCCGACGCGGCCGCCTGGGCCGCGGGCCGGCTTCCGGCATGGCGTCAGGAACTGTCCGAGCTGCCGCACACGCTCACCTACAACGACTTCTGGTCGTCCAACCTCGCCATCTCCTGGGACGGCTCATCCGCGTTGATGTTCGACCACAACCTCACCGGCATGGGTCTCTCCCCCGACCCTTAGCGCTCCCACCCAAACAATGCGTGCAAAAGTCTCCGCCATGAACGCATCTGTCCGTCGCATAGGCCCCCTTCTTTCCTTCCTTCTCGCCCTCGTCATACTCATGCCAGCAGCCACACAGCCTGCCGCGGCCGCGCCCCCCAACAAACTGGGAATCCGGCCCGTGTGGGGTGCTTGCGGCGCCTTCTCCGAAGAGGCCAAGCTGGTTTTCGACTACGGATTCCTCAAGCTTCGCTGCGGTTCTGTCAAGACGCGGGCTGATGGCTATAACCACGTCAAGGCAAACCACAAGACACAGTTCGCTATGTTGGCTGCCCCCGCAGGACGGACGTGGGAAGACTTGGTTCATTTTGCACTGGCATGGAACCAATACGACCCAGACGAGTTCCGAGTCAACAAGGAGAAAAACAAGGCTTGCAGGAGCCGAGTTCTCCGCCTGTTGAACCAACACGGTGACGGTGCTCAGCGATTTTCCCCAGAGTTGCTCGTCGAAGTTCCTCAGGTCGCGGGGTTAGGTTAGCGCAGGTTGGTGCCGGTTGTGGCGCGGCGTAGTTCGTCGGCTGCGGCGTGGTGGTTGCGGAGTCGGTAGGAGGGGCCGTCGAGGGTGATGACGACGGAGCGGTGGAGGAGCCGGTCGAGCATGGCGGCGGCGACGGTGGTGTCGCCGAGGATCTCGCCCCAGGCTCCGACCGGCCGGTTCGTGGTGATCACGATCGAGGTCTTCAGGTAGCGCTGGTTGATGACCTGGAACAAGGCTGAGGCGGCCTCGCCGGGCAGCGGGAGGTAGCCAAGCTCGTCGATGATGAGCAGGGTCGGACCGGCGAAGAAACGCATCATGGTGGACCACTTGCCTTCGATCGCGGCGCGGTGGCAGCGGGCGGCGAGGTCGGCGGCGGAGGTGAAGTAGACGCGGTAGCCGGCGGTGACGGCGGCGTGCCCGAGGCCGGTGGCGATGTGGGTCTTCCCGACGCCGGGTGAGCCGATGAGGAGGATGTTGGTGGCGGTGTCGAGGTAGCGGCAGGTGCCGAGTTCGGTGAGCAGGTTTCGGTCGATGCCGGAGGCGTGGTCGAGGTCGAAGTCGTCGAGGGTGGCGCCGGTGGGGAGGTTCGCGAAACGGAACCGGCCGGCGAGGCGTCGGGCTTCGGTGGCGGTGACCTCGATGCGCAGTAGGTGCTCGAGGGTGTGGGTGAGGCTCCAGCCCTCGGTTTGGGCTTGGTCGAGCACCTTCGGGAGGGCGTCGGCGGCGTCGGCGAGTTTCAGGTCGGTGAGGTGGTTGCGCAGCTGTTGGTAGACGCTGGCGGCGGTGTTCGTGGTGGTGGTCATGGGAGGGTGTTCCTGTTCTTCGCGGCCTGCTCGTAGGCGGCCAGGCTGATCACGGTCGAGAGCGGTTCCGCGGCGCCGGTGAGCACGGCGGCGGCGCGCAGGGCGGTGGCGCCGGGTGGGATGCGTTCCTTGCGGCGGTGGGAGCGTCCCGGCGGTGCCGAGGCGAGGGCGATCGTTTCGAGGGCGGTGACGTGTCCGGTGTCGCGGATCGTGACCCCCAGGCCCGGTTCGGCGACTCGGTGTCGGGCGAGGACCGCGCCGGAGAGGGTGGCGATGTCGATGGTGTCGCTGCCGTGGCGGTGATGGACGACGACCTTCCCGGCAGCGAGTTCGGGTGGGACGGAATACCGGTTGCCGCGCCAGTCGATCAGCGCCTGCCGGGTGGCGGTGCGTTCCTCGGTGAGGATCACCGGGAACACCGTCGGTGGCAACGCTCGGAGCCGTTCGGCGGCGAACATCGCCTTCGCGGTGCTCCACCCGGACACGTCTTCCCGGCGTCGCTGGTCTTGTCGGCGGGCGAACGCCTCGACACCGGCCTGGGCCTGCTCGAGGGTGAGTTCGTCGGGCAGAGTCCGCCACCAGCGTTGCGCGGCGGTGTGGTTATTCTTCTCGACCACGCCCTTGCGGTTGCCGGAGCGGGGCCGGCAGGCGACCACCTGGACGCCGTGGTGCTTCGCGAACCCGGCGAACATCGCCGTCAGATCCCCCGTGACCGGGTCCAGCACGGTGCGCATCCGATCGAAGCGCCACACGCGAGTGAGCCCACCCAGCAGACGCAGCAAGGTGCTCATCGCGGCCAACAGGTGCGGCAGATCCATCGACGGGGCGAGCACCGCCCGCCAAACCCCCGAGTGGGCCAGCGAGCCGACCAGCAGGAACGCCTTCTTCGTCGGGAACCCCCAGTGCGTGGGCGCATCGGGCAGCTCGAGCCAGTCGAACTGGGTCTCCTCACCCGGCGGATGCTCGATGACCGCGTTCGGACGCTTCGTGACGTGCGCGCAGGCGGCGCAGGCCGGCCGCAGCCCGCGGTCACGGATCTGTCGGGTCAACGTCGGATACGACCCCGCGTAGCCCAGCGGGCGCAGCTCGTCGAGCAACGTCGCCGCCCACAAATGCGGGTCCTCCGATAGGCGCGCGCTCACGTAGTCGACGAACGCCTCGAACGAGTCCGGCACGGCGCGTTGCCGCCGCCCCGGGACCCGGTCCCCGTTCAAGTACGCGCGGATCGTCTTGCGGTCATGGTTGGTGCGGCGGGCGATCTCGCTGATCGTCATCCCCTGCCGTTTCAGAGCGTGGATATACACGCTGCTCCTTTCTGAGAGCATAAGAACAAGGGCCTTCCTCGAGGTGGTGTGTGGTCAGAGACCACCAGTCTCGGGGAGGGCCCGCCTCATGCGGCGGAGCGACCCAGGGTGAGGAATTTCGATGAGCAGAACTGGGGAATTTCAGTGAGCGCCGTCAACGGAAAGGTTGTCTCGGAGAAGGTGTACAAAGTCATCTACGTATATACAACAGGCAAGGTCATCACCATCTTCCCAAGCAGTGACCAGTGCACGAACGCCAACGTAGGGCTGACTGGCCCCCAGCCCCTGAGCCAACCTAGGGAGAACACATGAGCAGCCCTGTCCTAACCCTGAACCAGCTCGCTCAGCAGCTCAACCTTTTAGGCGTCCCCACCACAGAGACCTCGACTGGGCTTATCGTGCAGCAAGGACAGGTAAGCGTCCCCGTCACCATCTCCCAGCGCGACCTCAATCTCGTGCACAGGCAGTTGCGCAAGGATGGCCACCCCACAGTCGACGAGGCCACCGACGCACTCATTGGTTTCCTCATCGAACTGGTAGAGACCTGCCCACCATCGGGTCGCCTTGACGTTCAACGGCGTGGAGGTAGATGGGAACTCCACCGGAACGCCGAATGGACGACGACGCCGGACTGGCCAACCGGAGATGCCAGCTGGTCAGCGAACAGTGAGGACAACAGGTAGTCCCGACTGACTGGGCAGCCATCCGGGCAGGAGTTTGATACAGCACAGACAGCTACCCGAGCATGTAGGTATCAATAACTGGCTCTTCACAATCGAGGGTGTAGGTAGCGCTGTTCGGGGTTGCGGCGTGGCGGCTGGCTGAAGGGGTCGAGGCCCTCCGAAGATGGAAGTTCTCACGCTCCCCATCTGGAAGACCTCGACGTGTCCGACGCTACCTTCACGTGCCCTGATCTGACTAGTTTCTGCCGTCTCGACGGCCTCGGGTTGGAAGTCACCGGCCAGCGCATCGAACCCGACCGTGCGATCCTGGCCTGCCGCCCGGTCGACGCCGACGACTGGTGCCGAGACTGCGGCGGCCAGGGCCTCATCCGGGGCTCGGTGGTGCGACTCTTGTCGCATGTCCCGCTGGGGTGGCGCCCTACCGTGCTGCACGTGCGGCTCCGGCGCTATCGGTGCATCGAGTGCGGGCGGGTGTGGCGTCAAAGACACCAGTGCCGCAGCCGAGCCGCGTTCGAAGCTGTCGCGCGCGGCGCTGCGTTGGGGACTGGAAGGACTTGTGGTCCAACACCTGAGCATGTCCAGGATCGCCGCCGGTCTCGACGTCGCGTGGAACACCGCCAACGACGCCGTGCTGGCAGAAGGACAGCGCGTCCTCATCAGCGACCTGGCCCGGTTCGACGGGGTCAAGGTGATCGGGGTCGACGAGCATTGCTGGCGCCATACCCGCCGTGGTGAGAAATACGTCACCGTGATCATCGACCTCACCCCCACCAGGGACGGCACCGGTCCGGCGCGCTTGTTGGACATGGTCGAGGGACGCTCGAAACAGGTGTTCAAGACGTGGCTCGCCGCCCGCCCCCGAGCCTGGCGCAAGGGGATCGAGGTCGTCGCGATGGACGGATTCACCGGCTACAAGACCGCGGCGGTCGAGGAACTCGGCAACGCCACCACGGTGATGGACCCGTTCCACGTCGTCCGGCTCGCCGGCGAAGCGCTCACCCGCTGCCGCCAGCGCGTCCAGCAAGACACCTGCGGGCATCGGGGCCGCGCCGGTGACCCGCTCTACCGCGCCCGCCGCACCCTGCTCACCGGCGTCGATCTACTCACCGACAAGCAAGTCGCCCGACTGGAGGCACTGTTCGCCGACGAACAGCACACCGAGGTCTACGCGACATGGAGTATCTACCAACGACTCGTCGTGGCTTACCGGAATCCCGACAAGCAACTTGGACGGTTCCTCCTTCAAGGCGTGATCGACTCGGTCAGCACCGGCGTCCCGAGAGACCTCGTCGAGCTCGTCAGCCTGGGCCGGACCCTCCACCGACGGGCGGCCGACGTGCTCGCCTTCTTCGACCGCCCAGGCACCAGCAACGGCCCAACCGAAGCGATCAACGGACGCCTCGAACACCTCCGCGGGATCGCCTTGGGATTTAGGAACCTGACCCACTACGTCGCTTATGCGGAATTCCGCATAAGCTATGGTATGTCGACCTCGGGGTTATGTTGACCGACGTCGTGGGGTGCCTGTTCCAGTGCGGGTTGGGGCCTGAGCCGATCAACATAACCGTGCGGGGTTCAGCGGTTCTTGAGGAACGCGATGAGAGCGTCCGAGGCTTGGTAGCGGGCCGGTGGCCGCTCATCGACGGCGGGGACGCGTTCCAGGGTTCGTCGTTTGAGTTCGAGGTCGGCGTGGAGGTAGATCTGCGTGGTCTGGATGTTCGAGTGCCCGAGCCAGAGCGCGATGCTCGCGGTGTCGATCCCGGCGTGCAGCAGGCTCATTGCGCAAGTGTGCCGCAGCGTGTGGGGCGTGACGTTCTTCTCGGCCAAGGAAGAACACCGTCCGACCGCGGCAGCGGTATGACGGGCGATGAGCTTGCCGACCGCAGCCCTGGTCAGTGGCGTCCCGGCGTGGGTCGGGAACAGTGGCCCGTCCGGTACGGGTGGAAGCTCGCCGAACCAGGCGTTGAGGAGTTGGACGGTGTTCTTCTGGAGTGGGATCACGCGTTGCTTGCGGCCCTTGCCGATGCATTCGAGCTGGCTGTGCGGGCCGATCTGGATGCTGTCGATGTGCAGGCTGGTCAGCTCGCTGACGCGGAGTCCGGTTTGGATGCCCAGGTGCAGCAGGAGCCGGTCTCGGCGCCCGAGCCAGGTGCCGGTGTCCGGGGCTGCGATGAGGGCTTCGGCTTCGGCAGCGGTCAGGAACGACACGAGGGTGGTCTTGGTGCGTTTCGCGGGGATCGCGAGGACTTGGCTGATCGTTGCGATCGCGTCGGGTGCCCGGTAGCTGGCGTAGCTGAAGAACGACCGCAGCGCGGCCCGGCGGGCGTTGCGGGTCGCGGCGGAGTTGCCGCGCTCGGTTTCCAGATGCTGGAGGAATCCGCCGATCAGGTCCGCGTCCAGATCGGCCAGGGTCAACGCCGACGGGGCGATCCCGGTGGCCTGCTGGGCGTAGGTCAGCAGGAGCCGGAACGTGTCGGCGTAGGCAGCAGCGGTGCCCTCTTGCGTGGACCGTTCCCGCAGCAGCCACGCTTCGAACTCGTCCAGCACGTCCCGCGCGTCAGCGCGGCACTGATCACGATGAATCACCATCTTGGTCCTCCTGACCCGAAGCCAGGCGATCCCAACGATCGCCCGGTCAGATCAAGCGAACCCCGACCCGAGCATTCATCGTTATGTTGACCGGATCAGGCCCCAACCCGCACTGGAACAGGCACCCCACGACGTCGGTCAACATAACCCCGAGGTCGACATACCATAGCCAGAAGCCTCCTCGAAACCGGAGGATTCAAACCCCACCTACACCCTGCATTGTGAAGAGCCCAATAACTCTTGGAGAACCCGAACGGCTACTGCCCGAACCACGCGACCGGCGTGAAGTGCGGGCCCCGCGACTGAGGTGAACGGGGAGGCCGACCTCGGTGACGTCGCCTGGGGCGATGTCATCTCTGACGACGACGGCGTGCTGGTTGTGCGCGGGCAGGTCGACGACCTGCCGGTCGTGGTCAAGCGGTTCACCGGCCCGTCAGCACGGGAGGTGTCGACCTACGCCCTCCTCGAGCGGCTCGGTGTCCCGACCCTTCCTGTGCTCGGCAGCGGCCCCGACTGGATCATCCTGGAGGACCTCACCAGCGCCGGCTACCGGCAGGCCTCCGCGGACGACCTCGCCGATCCGGACGTGGCGCGACTGATCGCCCGCTGGCACGACCACCTGCACGGAGCGGGCGATGCGCTCGGCTCCGAGGCCATCGAGTACAGCGAGTTCGATCTGATCGACGACGAAGGCCTCTCCCGCGTCGCAGCCAGGTGGCCGGACCTCGCCGACGCGGCCGCCTGGGCCGCGGGCCGGCTTCCGGCATGGCGTCAGGAACTGTCCGAGCTGCCGCACACGCTCACCTACAACGACTTCTGGTCGTCCAACCTCGCCATCTCCTGGGACGGCTCCTCTGCGTTGATGTTCGACCACAACCTCACCGGCATGGGTCTGCGGGCGAGCGACCTGCGCAATGTCACCCTCGCCCTTTCACCGGTCGCGGCGGAGGCGTTCCTGACGCAGTACCGGCGACTCTGCGAGGCGCGGGGTGCCCACCTCCCGGAGGCCGCATTCGAACTCGACGCCGCGACGGCCCACCTGGTCGCGCTCATCATGGCGAGCGAGTTCGACGAGACGCCTGCGTGGGCGGGGCCGTCCATCGACTGGGCCCGCACGATCGCCCGCTGAGCTAGTGGCCGAGCCGCACAGGCACGCGGCGGAACCCGCCGACCGGATGCACCTCGCGCTCGGCCTCCTCGGCTCCGGGCTCTATCGCTGAGGTGCCCGCAAGCAGCGCGCGTACCGCGATCCTCAGCTCCATGGTGGCGAGCGGCCGCCCGGGGCAGACGTGCGGACCGATGCCGTAGACCAGGTTGTCCGCGGCGTGACCGGCCGGGTCGAAGTCGGCGCCGAACACCGACTCGTCCCGGTTCGCGGAGGTCCAGTTCAGCTTCACGACCTGCCCCTCCGCGATGTCGACGCCGCCGACGTGTACCGGGCACGTCGTCTTGCGGCGGTTGGTCACGAAGGGGTCGTCGATGCGCAGGATCTCGTCGACCACGGCGTCGAGCTCGGCGTCCGTGCCCCCGGAGCGCAGGTGCGCCTGGAGGGCGGGATCCGCGGCGAGGTGCGAGGCAAGCACCCCTACGCACAGCGCGATGGAGCCGAGATCCCCACCGGTCCAGTTGCGCAGGATCGAGACGAGTTCCTCGTCCGTGAAGAAGCGGCCCTTCCATCCCTCGGCCATCAGGGCGCTCGTCACGTCCTCGACCGGCATCACGCGTCGCGGCTCCAACACTTGGCGGATGAGCTCGTCGAACTCGTCGGCCACCACGGCCATCCGGACCCGGTCACCCGAGCGGGTGGCCTCGTGGTTGTCGCGCATCCAGGCGAGCAGGCGCGCCTCGAGCTCACGCGGCCAGCCGAGCCAGGCCGACTGTGCCCGGACCGCGAAGACGGTGCCCAGATCACCCACGGCGTCGATCTCGGCGGGCAGCGAGGCCACGAGCGAGGCCGCGATCTTCGAGAACGGAGCCTCGAACGGCGCGAGCGCCTCTGGGGTGAAGTAGCGATCGAGGATGGCGCGCGCCTCGGCGTGCTCTGCGCCGTCGAGGCCGTTGGGGATCTGCAGGTGGGACGCGACGGCGCTGGAGAAGCTGTGGGGATCCTCGGCCGCGGCCTTGACCTCGGCGTGGCCGAGCAGCACCCACTCGCCTCGTCGGTTCCTCACAACCGTGTGCCCAGCGCGCAGCTCGTCGGTCAGTTCACGCAGGTCCCGTCCGGTGGGGTCCACATCGTCGGGCCAGTTGTTCACAGAAGCCACCTCCGGGTCTGATACTAGTTTTTTGCATCAATCGCCGGATCTCGGGTGCTTCGCGGGGCGAGCCCCAGGTGACGTCGACGCCGCGGACCCGGCCCGGCGTGTCTGGTCCATCCAACCAGTCCACGAGGGCAAGCAGCGAGTCGCGAGCGCCGGTGGCGGTGACGCGCACCGATCCGTCTGCCAGGTTCCCGGCCGCGCCGTCGACGCGGAGGCGTTCCAACTCACGCGCGGTCGTCCATCGGAACCCGACGCCCTGGACCTGGCCGGTGACCCTCGCCGTGATCGACTCCGTCACGCAGCCGCCGTTTCCTCGCCTTTCTCGCCTTTCTCGCCTTTCTCGCCTTCCTCGCCGCTCTTCGTGGGGCGGCGGATGGCGAAGGCGGAGACGATCATGAAGATGCCGAACAGGATCGCCCCGACGCTGATGAGCCAGATCAGGGTGACGAGCGCGAGCCCTGGCCAGAACAGCGCGACCAGACCGAAGACGACGGCGAGCGCACCCGAGATGATCAGGAACCACTCCCCCGTGATCTCCTTGCGGATCCGCACGGCCAGGACGATCTCGCGGACGCCTGCGACGATGAACCAGACGGCGACGAGAATCGCGAGGGCTGCGACGGTGGCGATCGGGTTCCAGGCGGCGAAACCGCCGATCAGGACGCCGAGCACGCCGAACAGGCCGAGCATCACGCGCTCGGCGGTCGACCCTGAGCTCATCACGGCGTGGACGATCATGCTGATGCCGTCGATGATCATCCAGACCCCGACGAAGATGCCGATCGTGATCAGCGTCACCCCCGGAAGCGCGAACATCAGGATGCCGAGGACCACGGCGAGGATCCCCTGCGCGAGGATCCAGGGCCAGGCCCGTTGTGAGAAGGTGAGCATGTTTTCTCCTAAGTTGACTCTGGTAACACGCTATACCCAGTGGGCGGGTGCGGGCGAGCGTTGCGGCAAATCTGCTCGACGTCGAGCGCCCCGGCCAGAGGCCGTCGGTGCGGGGCGACCCGGCACCTCGCCCCGCAACCTCGGCACAGGCTGGTGCGCCGCGCGGCCCGGCGCATCTCCGCAGGACAGGTGCCTGTTAGGGCCGTGGGCGGGCCCACACCTAGACTTGTCCGCATGACGAAATGGCCAGCCGCGATCGTGGGCGCCTGCATGGCACTGGCGGGCTGCTCCTCCACTCCGGGCGAGACGTCGCCTCCCCCACCACCCGCCACGGGCAGTACTCCTTCGCCCAGCGCGACGCCGTCGGCACAGTCGCCGACCCCGACGCCCTCGGGGACCCCCGTCCCTGACGACCGGCTGCCGGTCTCCTATCCGATCAGCGGCAAGCTCACCGAGGGCGACGCGGGGGCCGTGGTCGACGAACTGCACCGCGTCGCAGGCGGGCTGCCAGTCCTGAAGCTCAACCTCACGGAGGACGAGGCGACCCTCACCGCACTCCAAGCCGACCGGAGCGTGATCAGCTTCGTGTGGCGCGACGGCGAGATCACCCGCACGGACTCGGACATCCAGTACCTCGAGCAGGCCACCTTCGATCCGAGCGACTATCCCATCTCCTCGGTCGGCCGGATGTTCAGCGTGGCCGACCTGCAGGGCGTGCGTGGCGGGAAGCAGGTGCTGCAGATAGTCGAGTACCGGGCAGGGGAGGTCCTGATGACCGTCTCCTCGCGCCCCGAGTCGAAGACGGTGTTCTTCCGCAAGGACGGCACCGCGGTGTCGATGCTCGGCTTCACGAGCGTCGCCGACCTCACGGCCGGCATCGAGGAGGTCGTCGGGGATGCCACCGAGGTCTACTCGGTCGTCGTGAACCCCACGACCGGCTACGCGGTCGATCTTCCCGATGCGCAGGACGGGGTCGTCCTGAACCGGACCCGGCCCGCCGCGATGCCCGTCTACGAGACTCGGCGCTCGGAGTCGCCGTCGAACGAGCCGTTCGACCCCGCCCTCATCCAGCCTGCAGGGCTCGCGAAGGCCGTCGCCCGTGCCCAGGAGTCGCCCGATCAGGAATGCATCGTCACGATCGACATGTCGCACAAGCGCTCCGCCCCTGTCGCGAAGGTCCAGTGCGGCTCGACGACCGAGTACGCGGACATGGCCGGGCGCGACATGACGAGCCTCGTCGGCTGAGCCGACCTACGCTTGGTCCATGACCACCAACCGTGCCGTCGAGGCGCTCAAGGCCTCGGGCCTTGCCCACGAGATCACCCGGCACGGCCGCGTCCGTTCGCTGGCAGAGGCTGCCGCGGCACGCGGCGTCGAGCCCTCCGCCATCGTCAAGACCATGGTGGTGCGGCGGGGCGAGGGAGACCACGTGCTCGTCCTCGTCCCAGGCGACCGGACGATCTCCTGGCCGAAGCTGCGTTCCCTGTTGGGCGTGAACCGGCTGTCGATGCCCGACGCCGACGAGGCGCGCGAGGTGACCGGGTTCGAACGCGGCACGATCACCCCGTTCGGCACGCTGACCGCCCTGCCGGTCGTCGCAGACGAGAGGATCGCTGGTGGCCGTGTCTCCATCGGCGCAGGCGAACACGGCGTCGCCGCGACGCTCGACGGGGATGCGCTGCTCGCGCACCTGTCGGCCACTGTGGCCGACGTCACCGACCCGGAGGCTTAGCCGCCCAGATCGTCGGTCGAGAAGGTGTCGCAGCTGCTCGGGTCGCCGCTCTGGAAGCCGGTGGCCGTCCAGTACTGACGCATCTGGGACGATCCGTGGGTCCAGCTCTCGGGGACGACGCGACCGCCGGACTGCTGCTGGATGTGGTCGTCGCCGACAGCACGAGCCGCCTCGACGATCCGGTCCAAGTCTTCCTGGGTGACCGACTCGATGGGCGAGTTCTGATCCTTGATGGTGTTGGCGAAGAACACGCCGGCGTAACAGTCGGCCTGCAGCTCGAGGCGGACCTGGGCCGACTTCGGGCCCGTGTCGTTGCCGCTGGAGCGCGCCTCGGACATCTGGCCGGTCAGGTTCGAGATGTGGTGGCCGTACTCGTGGGCCACGATGTAGAGCTCTGCGACGTCGCTGCGCTCGGTGCCGAGCTGCTGGAGCAGCTGGGCTGTGAACTGGTCGTCGAGGTAGATCGTGGTGTCGCCAGGGCAGTAGAAGGGGCCCATCTCCGAGGAGCCCGTGCCACACGCGGTCGCCACCTGGCCCGAGAAGATCTGCATACCGGCCGGCGGCTTGAAGCCCGAGGTGAAGGCGCCGGACCAGTAGTCGGTGAGCGCATTCTCGTAGACCACCCAGCGACAGTCCGGGTTGGCCTCGAGGTCATCGGTGTTGTCGCAGTTGGGCTGCCCCGCCGTGTTCTGGGTCCTGGGTTGGGTCTCCCCTCCTCCGAGCATGCTGCCGATGTCGCCGCCGAAGAACAGCGCGATCAGCAGCAGGACGATGCCTCCGAGTCCGCCGCCGACGGCGATCCTGCGGCCACCGCCGCCTCCGCCGCCGCCGTAGCGCACGCGGGACTGGTCGAGCCCGACATTGTCGCGATACTCCATCCGAACCACCTGCCGTTCCTGCCGGGTCGCCCCGAGCCTCTGTGACGGAACAAGCGTAGTGCGTCCAAGCGTGGTTCGGCGGCCAGACGCGACTCACGTGCCGATGCGCGTCATCAGCACCGACTAAGCTTTCTGAATGCGCGTCATCGGAGTCACCCACCCTCTGGGGGCGCCTGTGGCCGATTTCGCCATCACGCACGGGCAACATCCGAGGGTCACCATGTTCGACCACGGCTACCTGCCCGTGCGTCCCCTTGCCGCGACGCTCGTCGAGGACAGGGAGATCGCCTTCACCTGGTTGGTGCGCGAGATCACCGCGGCCGATCATCGCCCGCAGGAGCGCCACACCGTCTATGTTGCCTCGTCAGGGGAGAAACCGCAACGGCACCAGCGGATCGGCGCCTATGCGCTCGTCACCTCCGAGCGCGGGATCCTCGGCACAGTGAACTCGACGTTGACGCTCGCCCCCGGAACGTGGACGCTGCCCGGTGGCGGCGTGGATCCCGGCGAGTCCCCGTCCGATGCGGTGCTGCGCGAGGTGTTCGAGGAGACGGGCCAGGAGATCGTCATCGACCGGGTCCTGACCCTTGAGTCGGAGCACTGGATCGGCCGCTCTATCTCAGGAACGCTCGAGGATTTCCACGCCCTGCGCATCGTCTACGGGGCGACATGCAAAACACCCAGCGACCCGGTCGTCCATGACATCGGTGGATCGACTCAGCGGGCCGACTGGGTGCCTGTGCGCTCGTGGCGCACGCTGCACTGGACCAACAGCTCCCGGACGCTGCTCGCGCAGTACGCCAGGCGGCTGTCGCGTCCGGTCAGTCCCTGAAGTAGCTCAGGATGCGCAGGATCTCGGTGTAGAGCCACACCATCGTGATGGTGATGCCGAAGGCTGCGCGCCACGACTCCTGCGCCGGGGCCTGCGCCGCGATGCCGCGCTCGACCGAGTCGAAGTCGGTGATCAGATTCAGCACGGCGAGCAGGACGGCCACCACGGAGATGCCGATGGCCAGCCAGCCCGCGCCGGAGCCGACCTCGCGGATCGGGGTGTTGACGCCGAACAGGAACAGCACGAAGTTGACGAGCAGGACGCCTGCCAGCGACATCGTCGCGATGGTGACGACCTTGCGGAACTTGTCGGTCACCCGGATGTTGAAGAACTTGTAGGCGGCGAGCGTCGCGGCCGCCGTCACGAACGTGGCGAGGACGGCGTTGACGACGATGCCTGGCCACATCAGCTCGAAGAACTTCGAGAAGGCGCCGACGAAGATGCCTTCGACCACCGCGTAGAACAGGACGCCACCGATTGGCAGCTTCGCCCGTCCGGCGACGAGGAACACCGTGACGAGGCCGACGATGCCCGAGCCGATCAGGGCGGGGGTCAGCAACTGCACGGGGATGAACAGGAAGGCCAGCACGGCGGCCGCGGCGACCACTCCGAGCGTGATCGCCGTCTTGGCGATGACGTCGTCAAGCGTCATCACCGCGCCGGTGGACGCGGGCTGCTGGTACGGGTTGTAGGTCGGTCCCTGCTGCTGCGGGAACTGCTGCTGGTACGGGTCCTGCCCGGGGGCCTGCTGCTGCCCGTACCCCTGTGGGTAGGTCTGCTGCGGGGTGCTGTGACGCGTGAAGGCGTCCGGGCGACCGATGATCGGATTTGCCATCTCAGGTGCTCTCTCTTCAGTCTCGCTATGGAGGCTTCCTCCCTCCATCCTACCGTGCGCTTCAACGCGCCACGAGGGTATTTTCCGCCCACCCACGCGTCACGCCCGGATCACCTCTGCTCCCTAACGTCCAAGACGAACCTCGAACAAGTGAGTCACGAATGCTTGTCCACCGCGAGGCGTGCCGTCGGCGCGCTCACCGCCACAGTGATCCTCGCCGGGGCGGTGACGCTTGCGCCGACCGCAGGCGCCGCCCCAGTCCCCCTCATCTCCACGGCAGGCACGACCTGGCGCTACCCTCGACGACGGGACCGGCCCGTCCGTAGATCCCGATGCCTGGACGAGGCCCGGCTTTCGACCACGCCGCCTGGACCAAGGCCAAGGGCTCCTTCGGCGCCCTGCGCGGGCCATCGGCGAGCTCTAGGGCGGATACACGCCGAAGACGCTGCTGTCGCAGTACGCCTCGGGCACCACCGACCGTCCCGCATTCTTCTTCCGCACGGAGATCACGGCCACCGCGGAGCAGCTGGGTGCCGCGCGCAGCGCCACCGCAGAGGTCCTCTACGACGACGCGGTCTCGCTGTTCGTCAACGGCCGCTACATCGGAGGCGGGGATGACGCCGCCATCCAGGCCAGCGCCACGAGGAACCCCGACTTCGGAGGCTCGAACGCCTCCACGCCGAAGCTGGCAACCGTCTCCATCCCGCTCGATGCGATCTCGGCAGGCACCAACACGGTCGCCCTGCGGCCGAACCAGGGACGCGAGTCCAGCTCGGACCTGCACCTGGACGCCCTCTCGCTCACCCTCGACGACACGCAGGCGGCCGTCGAGTCGTCGAACCCGACGTCCCAGGTGAAGGACAGGGCCTTCCCCCACACTGCGCGCAGCTTCGCGGCTGTCTCGGGCGAGGCGGCGGCCCCCGGCCAGAGCTTCCACCACGTCACCTTCGACAACCTCGCACCCGCGACCTCGTACACCTACCGGATCGGCTCCCAGGACGCCTGGCTCGGCACGCACACCTTCACCACACCGGCAGCCGGCCCGGTCGAGTTCTTCTTGCGGGTGCCGACCTTCAGCCCCCTCACCGTGACGGAGTGCTCCTCCACCGTGACCACCTACCGCACCACCGACCGCGCTGTGGTCGACGAGGTCACGGTCAACTCGACGAAGGCCTGTCCGGAGCTCGAGGCGCCCGCCGTGACGCTGAAGGCGTCCGAGGTGGCCGCGTTCGATCCCCTTGCGGGCGTCGTCGCGACCGACCCGTGCGACAAGGGACTGAAGATCACCCACGACTCGGGCGAGGTCGGTTCGGAGCCGGGCGACTACACCCTCGGCTACAGCGTCACCGACGGTTACGGCAACGAGGTGAGCGCAGAGCGCGTCGTCACCGTCACTGCAGACCCGACGCCCACGCCGGAGCCGAGCCCGTCGCCCTCGACGAGCCCCAGCCCAACGGCCACCCCATCCCCCACCCCGACGCCCCGGCCCACACCGTCGGCGACCCCGACGCCCGGACCGGGCGACCTGTACACCACGCCGGGCGTGCACCGGGTCGGCGGCCGGGTGTGGATGACGGCCTGCGAGGACTATTCTCAGACCCGCCGTTGCTGGACCAACATCTGGGGCACGACGGTCAAGAACGCGGGCGCGGGGTGCAGCGTCACCAACGGCTGGATGTTCAACAACCTCACCTACCTGCCGTCCAGGCGCGCCCTGTGGGCGGGCAACCCCCTCGGCAACACCGGGGCCTGGACTGCCTCGGACGCTCGCCGCTGGCGCACCGAGTGCGACACCGCGGCCACCGGTCGGGGCGGGTGTCGGTCTATGCCGAGGCGACCGTCATCGAGACGGTCTCCGGTGGCTACCGGGAGACCACGAAGTTCGTGTTCAACAACATGGTCCGCTTCTCCTGACCAGCGCTGGGAGGGGCCGACGATCCGTCGGCCCCTCCCTTCGTCTTCCGGTGCGACAACGGCGTTGCGTGCGACGATCGGGTATGAGCGCACCAACCCTGACTTTTCTCGGCGCCTCAGGCACCGTCACCGGATCCAAGTACCTCCTGACCATCGGCGAGACCCGGCTGCTGGTCGACGCGGGCATGTTCCAGGGCGAGAAGCAGTGGCGCAACCGCAACCGCGAACCGTTCCCCGTCGACCCGGCCTCGATCGACGCGATCCTGCTCACCCACGCCCACGCTGACCACTCGTCCTACCTGCCCGCCCTTGTCAAGCACGGCTTCTCCGGACCGATCTACGCGACCGAGGCCTCGATCCGATTGGCGGAGATCGTGCTGCGCGACTCGGGAAAGCTGCAGGAACAGGCGACCGACGACGCCGTGCGCGGTGGCTGGTCCAAGCACGACAACCCGGAGGCGCTGTACACCACCGCGGATGTCGAGGCGACCCTCCCCCTGTTCCGCGCCGTCGAGTGGAACACCAACATCGACGTCGAAGGCGTCGCCTGGGCGCGCTGGGCGCGCTCGGCCCACATCCTCGGATCGGCGAGCATCCATGTCGAGGCCGGCCCGTACAGCGTGCTGTTCTCCGGTGATCTGGGCCGCCACGATCACCCGATCCTCAGGGACAGGGAGACCCCGGAGGGAGCCGATGTCGTCCTCTGCGAGTCGACCTACGGCGACCGCGAGCATCCCGAGCCGGAGGTCGCGCACGAGATCTTCGCCGACGCGATCCGCCGGACCATCGATCGCGGGGGACAGGTCGTCGTGCCCGCCTTCGCCATCGACCGGACGGAGACGGTGCTGCACGCGCTGGTCCAGATGCGACGCGAGGGGCGGATCCCCGATGTGCCGGTGGTCGTCGACGGCCCCATGTCGCTCGCCGCGCTCGACGTCTACCGCGACTCGCACGACGAACTGCACGACGACATCACCGTGGCCGACTTCACCGGCCTCAACCTGACCGAGACCCGCAGGGGGGCCGAGTCGCGCAAGCTGAACCGTCGCCGCGATCCGATGATCATCATCTCCTCCTCGGGGATGGCCGAGGGGGGCCGCGTGCTCTAGACTGCTCCCCGACCCGCGCAACACCGTCGTGATCACCGGCTACCAGGCGGTCGGAACCCGCGGGCGCCAACTCGAGGACGGGGCGCACACCGTCAAGATCAACGGTCGCTACGTCCCGGTCAGGGCCGAGATCGTGCGCGACAGGGAGTTCTCGGTCCACGGCGACCGGTCCGACCTGCTCGACTGGCTCAAGGCCCTCGATCCCGCCCCGAAGATCGTCTTCGTCGTGCACGGCGAGCCGCAGGTCGCCGCGTCGTTCGCCACCGACATCGAACAGGAACTCGGCTACCCAGCCGTCGTGCCGCACCACGGAGAGGTGGTCAGCCTCGACGTCCCCTAGTCAGGAAAGCGTTTCAAATCCCGCCCCTTGTCAAGGCCGGTTTGCCGTGCGTCCGCCGAGTTCAGGGGGTTGACCGGCCCTTCACAAGGGGTTTGAATGACGCAAAGCCTGCCAGCCGCGGGCCCTGGATGCCGAAGACGATCAGGAAGAGCCCGAGTGCGCTCAGGGCGACGCCGAGCCAGTCGAACGAATGGCTGTGCGTCTCCAACTTCGACACATTGACTGCGACGAGGACCATGCCCGCGATCCCGACCGGCACGTTGATGAAGAAGATCCACTCCCAGCCGAAGGCGTCGACGAGGAAACCGCCGAGCAGCGGACCGACCAGCATGGCGAGGCCCGCGACGCTTCCCCACAGCCCCATCGGCGCGCCGCGGCGCTCTGGTGGGAAGGTCCGCATGATCACGGCCATCGTCTGCGGAGCCATCAGCGCCGCGCCGAGCCCCTGAACGACGCGGGCGAGGATCAGCATCTCGATGCTGCCCGCCAGAGCGCACCACAGCGACGACGCGGTGAACACGAAGAGCCCCGCGATGAAGACGGTCTTGAGGCCGAGCCGGTCGCCCATCCGCCCGGTGATCAGCAGCGGGACCGCGTGGGCGAGGAGGTAGGCGCTCGTTACCCAGATCACGTTGTTCAGGTCGGCCCCGAAGGCGCTCATGATGTGCGGCATCGCGATCGTGACGATCGTCGAGTCGACCAGGATCATGAAGAAGCCGATGATCATGGACAGGAATCCCGGCCATGGGGATCGCGCGGCGTCCACAGTGCACTCCAGATCTGCGCACCGTCCGACGCGCCCCGCGAAATCTACGCCCGAGGTGTGACAGAGACAAGGAAACGAGGGGGGAATCTTCAGCGGACGACGCATGACACGAGCACAATTGTTTCGTGTCCACTCTCCTGACCGAGGTCGTGCGGGCCTCCTCTGAGGTCTCCGCTGCGAGCGCCCGAGGGGTGAAGGTGGCGGTGCTGGCCGACCTGTTGGGCAGGGTGCCACCCGAGGACGTCGACCTGGTCGCGCACTATCTGGCAGGCACGCTTCGGCAACGTCGCACCGGGGTCGACTGGGGATCGCTGCGCGAGCGGCCGACACCCGCCGTCGGGGCCACCCTCGACGTCGCCGCCGTCGACGCGGCCTTCGATCGCCTGGCCGCCCTCTCCGGCCAGGGCTCGGTCGCGGCAAGGAAGGAGGAGCTCCGCGACCTCTTCGGGGCGGCGACCGCCTCCGAGCAGTAGTGGCTCGCCGCCGTGGTCACGGGGAACCTGCGACAGGGCGCCCTCGACGCGATGGTGCTCGACGCGGCGGCGAAAGCGGCAGGGGTCCCGCTCGCCGAGATCCGCAGGGCGGCGATGCTCTCCGGCTCTGTCGCGACCGCTGCACGCCTGGCGCTGACCGGCGGCCGGGACGCCCTGAGCGCGGTGGGTCTGCAGGTCGGACGGCCGGTCCTTCCGATGCTGGCCGCCTCCGAGAAGACCGTCGAGGCGGCAGTTGCGAAGGCGACGGGCGGGTCAGGAGGCGCGGTGGCCGTCGACGCGAAGCTCGACGGGATCCGGCTGCAGGTCCATCGCGACGAAGACGTCGTACGGCTGGCCACCCGCACCCTGCAGGACGTGACCGCGCGGCTGCCGGAGGTCGTCGAGGCGGTGCTCGCGCTGCCCGTGACGCGCTGCGTGCTGGACGGGGAGGCCATCGCGCTGGATCCGGACGGAAGAGCGATGGCCTTCCAGGAGACGGCAGCACGCACCGCGGCCGACGCGGGCACCGAGATCACGACATTCTTCTTCGACGCGCTGCATGTCGACGGCCGTGACCTGCTGGACGAGCCCGCCCACGTCAGGTTCGCCGAGCTGGAGCGGATCGTCCCGGAACCGCTGAGGGTGGCCCGGATCGTCACCGACGATGCGGCCGTGGCAGAGGACTTCGCGCGCGACATGCTCGCCGCCGGGCACGAGGGCGTCGTCGTGAAGAACCTGGAGTCGCCCTACGCGGCGGGACGACGCGGATCGGCGTGGGTGAAGGTGAAGCCGGTGCACACGCTCGACCTGGTGGTGCTGGCCGTCGAACGTGGCAGCGGTCGCCGGAAGGGGACCCTTTCCAACATCCACCTCGGCGCCCGGGACCCGGACACGGGCGGCTTCGTGCTGCTCGGCAAGACGTTCAAGGGGATGACCGACGCCATGCTCGCGTGGCAGACGCGGCGCTTCACCGAGCTCTCGACGGGCGACGACGGGTGGACCGTTTCGGTGCGCCCCGAGCAGGTGGTCGAGATCGCCTTCGACGGCGTGCAGCGGTCGCGGCGCTATCCGGGCGGCGTGGCTCTGCGCTTCGCGCGGGTCCTGCGTTACCGGGACGACAAGCGGGCGGACGAGGCCGACACCATCGACGCGGTCCGGGCCTTTCTGCGGACCTGAAGGCCTCATTCGGCCTTCCGCACCACCGACATCTCGCCCCTGTTGTCCACCTGCGGTGCTCCCTGCTCGTACTGGACGAGCGATGCCTGCCCTCCGGGCTCGATCCTGACCTCGTCGAGGCTGCGTGCGATCACGACGCTGCCGTAACCCGTGATCCGCAGCGAACCGATGCTTTCAGCGACGACGAGCACAGACTCCCCGCTGATGGTGACCTTCTCGCAGTCGCCGACGATCTTGACCGTGTCGTCGAACTCGTCGATCGTCACCTCTCCGGACGAGCAGTCGAGTTCGTCGTCGATCGCCGCGGCTACTGCGGCGCGGTCAAGCAGCCCGTCGGCCGAGACACTCGGCGCATCGATGCTCGGCGTGACCGTCGGCTCGGGGATGGCACTGCAGCCCACGACAAGCAGGGCGAGCAGCGATAGGCAGCGACGGAGCATGGGCTCAGCCTAGGCGCTCGCCTGAGCGGTCGGCGCCGCTGACTTAGGCTTGAACCACGGACGGCACCCGACTCGGCAGACTCAGCCTGCGACTCGACGCCCTCTACTGCCTTCTGCTCGGCCTCATCATCGCGATCGCCGGCGTCCGATCGCCGACACTGTCGCCCTCCCCGTGCCTCTTGTGACCGTCACCGGGCTGGCGTCGTGCTCTGGGCCGGCGTCGTGGAGCTGGTCCGGGCCCGGGTCCGCCTCGCCTCGGCCCTGCGGACCGTGTTGTGGGCAACGTCGGCGCCGCGCTGGCGCTTGCCGTCTTCTCCGCAACGCTCGCGCCGCTTGTCGTGCTGCTGGTCGGGCTCGCCGTCGCGATCGACGTCGCCCTGTTCGCCGGGAGCCAGGTCGCCGCACTCGGAAGGCTGCGCTCCGCCGCCGCGTGAGCCAGCCTCGGTGCCCCCGACGGGATTCGAACCCGCACTCGGGCGGGTTTAAGCCGCCTGCCTCTGCCAGTTGGGCTACGAGGGCGTGTCTTGTCAGTCTAGTGAGGCAGAGTGTGGCCATTCGCCGCCACGCAGCCGGGTCCATCGTCGTCCTCGACCTGTCCCTCGTGCTGGGGTTCCTCATCAGCCAGGCGTTGACGGGCTTTCTCGCCATCGAGTGCAGGGACAAGGAGGTCCCGGCGGAGCAGGCCAGCGCCGTCGACGAGGTGGTTCCCGACACCATCGCCGGGCTGGGCGAGACCCCGGCACTCGAGCACCGCTTCGTCGAGACGGGCGCCGTCGGCGGGGTGGCGGACCTCGCCGCCTACGAGGCACAGACGGACTACCAGCACACCTCGGGCGCGCTCGAACAGGTGCTGCTCCCCGAGGCGCCCTACGTCGATGAGGAGGCCCTGGCCAGGGTCGACGAGGAGTGGCGAGCCTACATCGACCACGTCGTCGCCATGGGCTACTACGGCGTGTTCGTCGGCGGCTTCCTCGAGTACGTCTGGCTGCTCGCCGCGGGGGGCGCCGTCGCGCTGATCGGCGGGCTGCTGGCGATCGGCCGACGGCGCCGCTTAGCCGACGGCGTCGCCGTCGGAGCATGACCTCGGCGGACGGCCCCTCACCAGCAGGTCTCCGGCGGCCTTGGGCATCCGCCCGGCGCGCTTGAGGGCGTCTCGGAGGAGTACCTCCATCTGCGCGTTGACGGAGCGCATGTCGTCGGCCGCCCATCGGGCGAGGGCGTCGTGCACGGCGGGGTCCAGGCGGAGCAGGACGCTCTTGCGCTCCGCCATCACAGGACCTCCGCCGTCGCCACGATTATCATCAGTTGTAGAGTGTGCCCGCGTTGACGACGGGGGTGACGCGAGAGTCACCGGTGAGCACCACGAGCAGGTTGGACACCATGGCGGCCTTGCGTTTGTCGTCCCGGGAGACGACGTTGTTGGACTCGAGCCGCTCCAGAGCGGTCTCCACCATCGACACGGCGCCCTCGACGATCTTCTCGCGGGCCGCGATGATGGCCGACGCCTGCTGGCGCTGCAGCATCGCTTGGGCGATCTCGGGGGCGTAGGCGAGCGACGAGATGCGGGTCTCCACCACCTCGAGGCCGGCCATCGCGATGCGCGCGGCCACTTCCTCGGACAGTTCCTTGGCGACGAGCTCTGTGGAGCCGCGGAGGCTCTCCTCCCCCGGGCCGGCGTAGTCGTAGGGGTGGGTGGTGGCGACGTGGCGCAGCGCCGACTCGGCCTGGACGGCGACGAACTCATCGTACTTCTCGACGGCGAACACGGACTTGGCGGTGTCGGCCACCTGCCACACCACGATGGCGGCGATGGTGACGGGGTTGCCGTCGGCGTCGTTGACCTTGAGCTCGTTGGTCTCGAAGTTGCGGACCTTGACCGAGACCTTCTTCTTCGTGGTGAACGGCACTGTCATCAGCACGCCGGAGCGGCGGATGGTGCCGATGTAGCGGCCGAAGAACTGGACCACCTTCGTGTCGCCGGGGCTGACGATGGTGAGGCTGGAGAAGACGACCATCGCGAGGATGAACAGGAGCATGGCCAGCACCAACTGCGGGCCACCGCCGGTGCCGGCGTCGAGCTGGATGGTGGCCGGCACGACCTGCGAGACGGCAACGCCGAGGAGGACGACGGCGACGGCGAACGCGAGCAGGCCGTCGATGTACCAGGCCTTCTTCTCCTGGATGTCGACTCGGGTCCCCTCGCGCCCGACCGGGCGGCCGGCGGGGTGACCACCGACGGAGTCGCCGTCGGGATCGGTGGAGGGAGCGGGGACGAGCGGGTTGCTCATGGTGTCGCCTTTCAAGTAGTCGATATCAAAGTGATATCGACACTTTTTCACGGGGCGGTCAAGGACACCAGGGCCGGTTTTCAACCTTGAGCGAACTCAACTCAACTTGGGCTTGACGGTTCAAGGAATACGTCCTAAAGTTGAGCCCAGAACACTCAACCCGCCATTTCAACGAGAGGAGTTCCCAAATGGCACGCACCTTCGATCCCTTCCGCGACATGGACCGTCTCTTCGATGAGGTCGCCCGGACGGCGTCCCAGCCGGGCCTGGCGATGGACCTCTACCGCAGCGGCGACAATTTCGTGGCCGAGTTCGACCTGCCGGGTGTCGACCCCTCGTCCATCGACATCGACATCGACGACCGGACGCTGACCGTCCGCGCCGAGCGCACCAGCCGCGCGGGCGAGGCCGAGCAGTGGCTCGTCCGCGAGCGCGCGAACGGCACTGTGGCCCGCCAGCTCTCGCTGGGCCGCGGCGTCGACTCGGCGCAAATCGCCGCCGACTACTCCGACGGCGTACTGACGCTCACCATCCCGGTGGCCGAGGAGTCGAAGCCGCGGAAGATCTCCGTGCAACACACGCAGGCCAGCCGAGAGATCGAGCCGGACACGGTCAAGGGCGAGGTCGCCTCCGAGGACGAGAACCTGTCTGAGAACTGACCTCTTCGACGGCGATGGCCACGGGTGGCGCGATGCCCCCGTGGCCGTCGCCATGTCCAGGCAGACAACCCGGGACCGGGGTCTGATCCCAGTGGACGGGACGCCCGCTACCCTGTGGAAGAGAGCAAACGAGGGGCACAGTGACGACTTTTCTCACCATCGGGGCCATTGGCGTGGCGCTGGTGCTCGTCACGCTCGTCGTCGGTGACCTCCTCGACGGACTGCTGCATCTCGATGTCCTCGGTGGCGACCTCTTCTCCATCTCCAGCCTCGCCGCCTTCGTCGGCGCCTTCGGCTTCGGCGGCGCCATCGGGCTCGCCCTGATCGACAACATGCTCGTCGCCGTCATCGTCGGACTCGTGGTCGGAGCGCTCGCAGCGTGGGGAGCGATCTCGCTGACCAGGGCACTGAAGTCCGGTGAGGACGCGGCCAGCTTCCGCTCCGATTCGATGATCGGCCACTCCGGCCAGGTGATCACCGCGATCCCCGAGGGCGGCTACGGAGAGATCCGCATCTCGGCCGGGGGCCACGTCCGCAAGTTGAGCGCAAAGGCCACCGAGCCCGTCCTGCCGGGCCAGGAGGTCTGGGTCTCAGCGATCCTCTCCCCCACCGCCGTAGAGGTCACCCCCACCACCCCAGAACTCACCGCCTGATCCACCAGCGCACCGAACCGCCAGAAAGAAAGGCTGCCATGCCAACACTGAGTCCCATCGCGATCGCCATCATCGGGTTGGTGGTCCTCCTCCTGCTCGTGGGTCTGCTGATCGCGAGCCGCTACAAGGTCGCCAAGCCAAGCGAGGCGTTCATCATCACCGGCCGTAAGGGCAAGGAGGTGCGCAACCCGGAGACGGGTCTCGTCTCCACCGACCTCAGCGGCCAGAAGGTCGTGATGGGCGGCGGCGTGTTCGTCGTCCCGTTCATCCAGCGCCTGCACGTGCTCGACCTGTCGTCGCGCCGCATCATGGTCACCATCCGCAACGCCGTGTCCGGCCAGGGCATCAAGCTCAACGTCGACGGCGTCGCCATCGTCAAGGTCGGCGGCAACGAGGACTCGATCCGCGCGGCCGCGCAACGCTTCCTCTCCCAGCAGGACGAGATCGAGACGTTCACCCAGGAGACCCTGGCGGGCTCGCTGCGTTCGATCGTCGGCTCGCTGACGGTCGAGCAGATCATCCGTGACCGCGCCGCCTTCGCGCAGCGGGTCACCGACGAGTCGGAGTCGTCATTGACAGGCCAGGGCCTTGTACTGGACACCTTCCAGATCCAGGACATCACCGACGACGGCTCCTACCTGAGCGACCTCGGTCGGCCGGAGTCGGCCAAGCTCGGCCGCATGGCAGCGGTTGCAGAGGCCGAGGCCCGCCGTGAGGCCGAGCAGGCGACGATCGCCGCCGAGCAGCAGATCGCCATCTCGCAGCGCGAGTTGGTGCTGAAGCAGGCAGAGATCCAGTCGGAGACCGACGCAGCCCGCGCCACGGCCGCGGCCGCAGGGCCCCTCGCCCAGGCTGATCGGGACCAGGCCATCCTGCAGGAGCAAGAGAAGGTTGCCGTCGCGCAGGCCGCCCTGAAGGAGCGCCAGCTCGACACCGAGGTGCGTCGACCGGCAGACGCCGAGCGGTACCGGGTGGAGACGGCAGCAGAGGCTCAGCGCAACGCTGCCATCTTCGAGGCCGAGGCACGCAAGGCGGCCAGCATCGCCAACGCGGAGGCGGACGCTGAGAAGGCCCGCCTCACGGGTGTCGGCGAAAAGTCGAGGCGATCGGCGCTCGCAGAGGCGGAGGCCATCGAGGGCGCCAAGCGGGGCGAGGCAGAAAAGGCCCGCCGTATCGCGGAGGCGGAGGCCGTCAGGGCTGAGGGTGAGGCCAAGGCCGCCGCGGTCCTCGCGGTCGGCCAGGCCGAGGCGGAGGCGATGGACAAGCGGGCCGAGGCATTCGCGCACTACAACGATGCCGCTGTGCTGCAGATGCTCATCGAGGTGCTCCCGGAGATGGCAGGCAGGATCGCTGCGCCAATGAGCAGCATCGACAAGCTGACCGTGATCTCCTCGGACGGCGCGTCGACTCTCCCGCGTCAGGTCAACGACAACGTGTTGCAGACCATCCAGCTCCTGAAGGACACCACCGGTTTCGACCTGTCGAACCTGATCGACCGGTTCTCGGGCGCCAAGAAGGACGACCAGGAGTCGGACGTCGTCAAGGGCGATCTGGCCTGAGACCTCTCCTGACCGGACGCGCCGACCTGGCCGGTCGGCGCGTCCTTTCACATCCGGGGTCGGGAACGCGGCTCAGCTGTGGATCGGGAAGCACACCTCGGTCACCCAGGTGGCGGGGTCCGGATTCTGCGCCGGGCTTACGCGGTAGATGTTGGACATCGTTCCCGTCTCCAGCCCGTTGGCCGCGATGTAGGCGCCGATGGCAGCGGTGACCTCGGGCAAGCCTTCGTAGCCGCCCTTGAGGGTGGCCATCACCACATCGACCGCGGGCACCTGACACGCGAGCGGCGCGACGGCGACAAAGGGGGCCTCGACCTGGAGCCACACCTCCACATCGACGTCAGCCTCGCGGAACTCCGCGTCGTAGAACGTGGCCCCGCCCAGGCCATGAGGCGATGGTACAGCGGTGCTGACCGGCAGCAGGTTCGAGAGCTCGGACCACAACGCTCCCTCGTCGGAATAGGTGGGGATGATGCGACGGATGGCGGCAACGGTGTGTGCGGATAGGGTTTCGGTGCGGACGTTGATGTCCATCGGGGACTCCTGAAGATAGGTGTTGATGCGGTCGAACGCGTTCTCCAAGTTGACGACCCGTTCGCGTTCGGCGGCGATCCGCCTTCGCTGGTGGGTCAACAGCTCTCTGAGGCGTTCAGGATTGTCGCGGTGGATCAGTGCCTGAGCGATGTCTGCCACCGGAAGGCCCGCATCCCTCATCGCCACCACCCAGTGGGCGGTGACAAGCTGCTCCGCCCGGTAGTAGCGGTGACCTGTGTACGGGTCGACCGAGTCGGGTTCGAGGATCCCGTTGTCCTGATAATGCCTCAGCATCCTCACGCTGATCCTGCTCAGGTTTGAGAAGACCCCGATCCGCAGCAGCTCGTCTCCACTTCGACTCTCCATGCGACCAGCACACATGCTGACACCGTGTCAGAAGCAACCCGTCGCCACAAGGCCACCGCTGGGACATCCAGACGGGCGACCGCCGACAGAAGGCCCACTGCCCATGTGTGTCACTCGCGGCACCGTTGGGTAAGGGAGGGACATGAACACGAACACACCTCATGGGCCCAAGGAGACAGCACAGGACAAGGCGACAAGGGACGGAGGCCTCCCCGAACAGGAGCAGCAGCCGCCGGGTCTCACGACCGACATGACGCCGGTTCCGGACCATGGCGAGGAGACCTGGACGGGGCGCGACCGGCTGAAGGGGCGCACGGCGCTGATCACGGGCGGTGACTCGGGTATCGGCAGGGCCGTCGCAATCGCCTTCGCGCGCGAAGGCTGCGACGTGGCCATCAGCTATCTCCCGCAGGAACAGAGCGATGCGGACGATGTCGCAGCATGGGTTGAGAAGGCGGGCCGGCGGTGCATTCTGTTGCCGGGCGACCTGACCGACGAGAAGACGGCGCGCGGGGCCGTCGATGACGCCGTCGCACAGCTCGGCGGGCTGGACATCCTCGTCAACAATGCATCAATGGGCCAGGCGAGAGAACGGGCTCGAGGATCTGACCACCGACGAGATGGACCGGGTCTTCAAGACCAACCTCTACGCCCTGTTCTGGGTCACCCAGCAGGCGCTTGGCGCCATGGGCGAGGGATCCAGCATCATCAACGTCAGCTCGATCCAGGCCTACGACCCTTCGGTCCCGCTGATCGACTCGCAGCCACCAAGGCGGCGATCAACAACTTCACGGTCAACCTCGCCGCCGAGCTCGGGCCACGTGGAATCCGGGTGAACGCGGTTGCCCCCGGCCCCATCTGGACACCGCTACAACCAGCCACCCGCGAACCATCAACCATCCCGGGTTTCGGTGAGGACACGCCGCTGGGCCGGCCGGGCCAGCCCGCGGAGTTGGCCGGAGCCTTCGTGTTCCTCGCCTCCGACCTCGAAGCGTCCTACGTCTCTGGCACTGTCCTTGGCGTCACGGGCGGTAGGCCGGTGTTCTGATCTACATGCCTCCGGTTGCCACATCTGCACCGGTGCCGTGGCATCGTTGGACGCGTCAAGGGGTCAAACCACGTGCCTAACTTGCGAACCTGTCCGGAAGGTTTGCCATGCCACGTGCCCAAACCGCAGCAACCCCACATCAAGCGCGAGAGAGCCGCACGCACACCCTGTTCCAGGAGCTCCTGGTAACCAGGGCGCAGAGCGAACGCGAACTCCTCACCCGGGAGATCGCCCAGCTCAACCTTCCGCTCTGCACCGCCGTCGCAAGCCGATTCTTCGGCCGCGGTAATGACCGTGATGACCTCATTCAGGTCGCCAGGGTCGGGCTACTGCTGGTGATCCGGCGGTACCGCCCCGGAAGGGGCCCAGCCTTCGCATCCTTCGCAGTGCCCACGATATCCGGCGAGCTCAAGCGCCATTTCCGGGACCAGTGCTGGATCGTCCGCCCACCCCGCTCGATCCAGGAGCTGCATCCCCGGGTGGTCGATTCCCGCAGGGTGCTGGAGCAGGAGCTGGGGCATCCTCCTACGCTCGCCGAGATTGCCCGCCACCTCGGAGTGGAAGTGGGGCGGGTGACGGCGTGCATGGGCGCGCCCACCGGCTTCCACCCCATCTCGCTGGATAGTGCGACGCATCCCGACTCCTCTGTGCGTCTCATCGAGACCCTCCCGGCTGAAGACGTCGTCGATCACCTCATCGACCGGATCTGGCTCGATCGTGCGGTGCAGAGCCTGCCGGCTCAGGACCGTCTGCTGATCCGGCTGCGGTTCGTTGAGTCCCTCTCCCAGACCCAGATAGCCTCACGTCTGGGAGTCTCGCAGATGCAGGTCTCACGGCAGCTGCGTCGAGTCCTCAGGCTGCTCCGGTCACGGCTCCATGAGCCTGAGGGGCAGGCAGCGTAGCCGAAAGGGTGCCAGGCTACGACCGGTCACGCCTCACCCGGTTCGAGACCCGTCTCGATGATCCTGGCCGCGAGATCGCGCAGCTTCACGTTGCGGTCCTGGCTCGCTCGGCGAAGCTCGTTGAATGCCTCAACTGTCGAGAACCGATGCCGCTCGACGAGGATCCCCGTCGCCTGGCCGATCTGACGGTGGCTCTCGACGGCGCGTCTCAGGTCGGCCTCCCTGCCCGCCGCCTCATGGGCAGCCGACATCCGCTGAAGCCCCGCAGCGAAGGCAGCCGCCATCACGTCCGCGGCGATCATCTCCTCAACGCTGATCCTCCGTGGGCGCGGAAACTGCACCCAGGCCCTCGCCTCGATATCGGAAGGCGGTGGGATGAGCAGGATGCCGGGGCGCAGGCTGGCGGAGTCGGCGCTGACCCTGCCGTCGAGACCGTGGAGGACCGCAGCGGACAGCCCCGAGGGCTCGACGACATCGAGCGCGTTGAACCAGTGCAGGTCGGTGCCGTCACTGAGACGGATGGTGCATTCACCGTCGAACAGGAGGCCAAAGCCGTGCTCTGCGAGGCTGATCAGATCGCCCATGTCCTGCGCCGTGGCGAAATCTCGACTGACCTCGGCAGCGGCTGCACGCCGACCATGGGCCGATTGTCCGGTGGAGATGTCGCGCAGGATCCGCAGATGCGTGACCACACCGGAGCCATGATCGATGCATGTCCCATTCGACTCGACCCACCGTCGGGAGCGGTCTGGTCGGTAGAGCTGGAACTCGTGGACGGTCGGCTCGCCTTCCAGTACCGCAGCGAGCTTGTGATCGAGGTCGGTGTGGGCCCGCGGGTCCTCGCAGGCGGTCGGTCACCAGGGGTAGGGCGGCACATGGGGGCCGCTGTCGAGACTGAAGCCGGTGAGCTCGGCGAACGCGGTGTTCATGGCCAGCACCGTTCCCCGATCATCGAGAATGACCACGGCGTCATCGATGGCATCCATCAGGGCCACGCGCCACCCCCGCTCGAGAGCACAAGACTCCAGCGGGAACGGTGTCCCGACTGCCTGGCGTGGCATCGCGACCTGCGGCCCGACCGCCCCTCTTCCGGAGTCGGGGGATGTCTGCGTCAACGCTCTGGTCCGTCGTCCTCAAGCGGCGCATCGATCTGTTGTTCGAGCCAGTCCGCCTCGTCAACCAGAGGCGGCGCGCTGCCATCAGCGGGCTCCCGCTCCTCATTGCTGTCGATCCCGGCGCGCTGCTCGGCGAGGTCTGCCTCGTTGACCTCAGGTCCCGTCTGCTCGGATGACATGGCGTGCCTCCTACCTTGGGCGTTGTCACCCACGATACCTGCCGCCTCCCGCACCTGATCGGCTTCGGTGGACTCCGTCCGCATCAGGGCCCAGGGCGATCAGGACCGGGCTTCTCGAAGCTCAGATCCCGTCAGGCAACGCCTCATCCGACTGGATGTCGGTGTCCGAGCCCCGCCCCGGGTATCCCCCGCATGGTCGACTAGAAGTCCCAGTCGTCGTCTTCCGTGGCCACAGCCTTGCCGATCACGTACGACGACCCCGAACCGCTGAAGAAGTCGTGGTTCTCGTCGGCGTTCGGCGAAAGCGCAGCCAGGATCGCAGGGTTGACGTCCGTCACCGCGGCCGGGAACATCGATTCGTATCCGAGGTTCATCAGGGCCTTGTTGGCGTTGTAGTGAAGGAACTTCTTCACATCCTCGGTCAGCCCGACTGCGTCGTACAGGTCCTGGGTGTACTGCACCTCGTTCTCGTAGAGCTCGAACAGCAGCGAGAAGGTGTAGTCCTTGATCTCCTCACGCTTGGCAGCGTCGACGCGCTCGAGGCCCTTCTGGAACTTGTACCCGATGTAGTAACCGTGCACCGCCTCGTCGCGGATGATCAGTCGGATCAGGTCAGCGGTGTTGGTCAGCTTGGCCCTGCTGGACCAGTGCATCGGCAGGTAGAAGCCTGAGTAGAACAGGAACGACTCCAGCAGGGTCGAGGCGACCTTGCGCTTGAGCGGCTCGTCGCCCTCGTAGTAGGACAGGACGATGCTGGCCTTGCGCTGCAGGTTCTCGTTCTCGACGGACCAGCGGAAGGCGTCATCAATCTCCTGGGTCGAGCAGAGCGTGGAGAAGATGGAGGAGTAGCTCTTCGCGTGGACGGACTCCATGAATGCGATGTTGGTGTAAACCGCCTCCTCATGGGGCGTGAGCGCGTCCGGGATCAGGGAAACGGCGCCGACGGTGCCCTGGATGGTGTCGAGCAGCGTGAGACCGGTGAAGACCCGCATCGTCAGCTCTTGCTCCTCATGGGAGAGGCTCTGCCATGACTGGATGTCGTTGCTGAGCGGCACCTTCTCGGGCAGCCAGAAGTTGTTGACGAGCCGGTTCCAGACCTCGAGATCCTTGTCATCGGGAATCCGATTCCAATTGATCGCCTGGACATGCGCTAGGTGATTGTTCATGGTGCTCTCCCCCGTCACAGCGTGCAGCTGACGCAGCCCTCGACCTCAGTGCCCTCAAGGGCCTGCTGCCGAAGCCGGATGTAGTAGATGGTCTTGATGCCCTTGCGCCAAGCGTAGATCTGGGCCTTGTTGATGTCGCGGGTGGTCGCGGCATCGGTGAAGAACAGCGTCAGGGACAGGCCCTGGTCGACGTGCTGGGTCGCGGCGGCATAGGTGTCGATGACCCGCTCGTACCCGATCTCGTAGGCGTCCTTGTAGAACTCCAGGTTGTCGTTGTCCATGAAGGGAGCCGGGTAGTAGACGCGCCCGAGCTTGCCCTCCTTGCGGATCTCGATCTTGGCTGCGATCGGGTGGATCGAGCTGGTGGAGTTGTTGATGTAGGAGATCGAGCCGGTCGGCGGAACGGCCTGCAGGTTCTGGTTGTAGATGCCATGCGCCTGGATGGACGCCTTCAGCTCGGCCCAGTCATCTCGGGTGGGGATGTGGTGGCCCTCGAACAGCTCACGCACCCGCTGCGTCTGCGGCTCCCAGTCCCGATCGAGGTACTTGTCGAAGAACTCCCCGGACGCGTACTTCGAGTCGGCGAAACCTTCGAACGTCACGCCCCGCTCGATGGCGATGCGGTTCGACGCGCTGAGCGCATGGAACAGCACAGTGAGGAAGTAGATGTTGGTGAAATCGATACCCTCCTCGGAGCCGTAGTGCACCCGTTCACGCGCCAGGTAACCGTGGAGATTCATCTGCCCGAGGCCGATGGCATGTGAGCGGTCGTTGCCGGCGGCGACGGACGGGACGGATCCGATGTGGCTCTGATCACTCACCGCGGTCAGGGCCCTGATGGCCGTCTCGATGGTGGCACCCAGATCGGGCGAATCCATGGCGAGCGCGATGTTGAGCGATCCCAGGTTGCAGGAGATGTCCTTGCCGATGACCTCGTAGGACAGATCGTCGTTCAGCGCCGAGGGCGTGTTGACCTGGAGGATCTCGGAGCACAGGTTCGACATGTTGATCCGGCCCTTGATGGGGTTGGCCGCATTGACCGTGTCCTCGAACACGACATACGGATAGCCGGATTCGAACTGGATCTCGGCGAGCGTCTGGAAGAACTTGCGGGCATTGATCTTGGTCTTGTGGATGCGCGGGTCGTCGACCATCTCGCGGTACTTCTCCGTGACGGAGATGTCGGCGAACGGCACCCCGTAGAGTCGCTCCACGTCGTAGGGCGAGAACAGGTACATGTCCTCACCGTTCTTCGCCAGCTCGAAGGTGATGTCGGGGATGACGACGCCGAGCGACAGCGTCTTGATGCGGATCTTCTCGTCCGCATTCTCACGCTTGGTGTCGAGGAACCGCATGATGTCGGGGTGGTGGGCCGACAGGTACACGGCTCCCGCTCCCTGCCTGGCCCCCAGCTGGTTGGCGTAGCTGAAGCTGTCTTCGAGGAGCTTCATCACGGGGATGACGCCCGAGGACTGGTTCTGGATCTGCTTGATGGGGGCACCCACCTCGCGGATGTTGCTCAGCAGGAGGGCGACGCCTCCGCCACGCTTACTCAGCTGCAGCGCCGAGTTGATGGCGCGACCGATCGACTCCATGTCGTCCTCGATGCGCAGCAGGAAGCAGGAGACGAGTTCCCCGCGCTGGGCCTTCCCAGCGTTGAGGAACGTGGGGGTGGCGGGCTGGAAGCGTCCGGAGATGACCTCGTTGACGATGTGTCGGGCGAGGTCCTCGTCGCCGGCTGCCAGGGTCAGGGCGGTCATGACGACCCGGTCCTCGAACCGCTCCAGGTAGCGGGTCCCGTCGAACGTCTTCAGGGTGTAGCTCGTGTAGTACTTGAAGGCGCCCAGGAAGGTCTCGAAGCGGAACTTCGCCGCATACGCACGGTCGGTCAGCTCCTCCACGAAGGCGAAGGGGTAGGCATTGACGACCTCGGCCTCGTAGTAACCCTTCTCGACCAGGTAGTCGATGCGCTCACGCAGGGAGTGGAAGAACACCGTGTTCTGGTTGACGTGCTGCAGGAAGTACTCCCGCGCAGCCCTCTTGTCCGCGTCGAACTGGATCCTGCCGTCGGCGTCGTACAGGTTGAGCATGGCGTTCAGCGCGTGGAAGTCCATCCCCGCGTACGCCGGATCGGTCTTGAACCCAGCCTCGGTCACTGCTGTCTCCACCACTGTTCCAATCCCTCACGAATCGACCTGATGTCCTCGGGCGTGCCGAAGAGTTCCACGCGGTACAGGTGCGGCACCTGACACTTGCGACTGATGATGTCTCCAGCGACGCAGAACGCCTCACCGAAGTTGGTGTTGCCTGCCGAGATGACACCTCGGATGCTGCTCCGGTTTCGCTCGTCGTTCAGGAACCGGATGACCTGCTTGGGGACGGCCCCCTTCTCCTCGCCCCTACCCTGACCACCGCCATAGGTGGGCGTCACCAGCACGAACGGGACGTCGACCCGCAAGGGCTGCTTGGTCGCCAGGATCGGGATCCTCAGCGCCGGAAGCCCGAGCTTCTCGACCAGCCGGGCGGTGTTGCCCGAGACGCTGGAGAAGTAGACGAGTTGCGGGACCCCCGGGGCGTTGGCGGACACGACCGATGAGTCAGGCCACGGCGCGCGCAGCGAGCGCCGCGATCTTGTCGGGGCGGAAGCCCGACCAGTGGTCGTCATCGGTGATGACGACGGGCGCCTGCAGGTGCCCAAGCGCCTTGACCATATCCATCGCCGCGTCATTCTCAGTGAGGTCCAGCACGGTGTAGCTCAGGCCCTTGGAGTCCAGAGCGCGGTAGGTGGCGCGGCACTGCACGCACGAGGGCTTGGTGTACACGGTGATCGTCATTCGTTGCTCCTCTGCGTCGGCACCAGTTGAGCCCAACCGGGAGCACTCACACTACATATAGGGGTCGCGTCAGGTCAACACCACGAGTTGACTCACGCTAGATGCCCGCGTAGGTCGATTCGTTGACTCATCTCAACATGCCCGCGTAGCGGCACGCTACGAGGATGGAGTTGACGATGGCCCAGCGCAAAGCGATCACCACGGCCCAGGCGAAGGCATGGACGAAGGCGACCAAGGCGGAGAAGGCCGCGATTCTGGACGCGGTGGTCCAGGTCACCGGCTGGCATCGCGATCATGCCCGCAAGATGCTGCGCCGCGCCGCGACCGGTCAGATGCCCGGGCCCCGCAAACCCCGAGAGGCGATCAGGCGCTACGACACACACGTCACCGAAGCATTGGTGCGGTGCTGGGCCATGCTCGACGGGATCGCCTCGAAACGTCTCGCAGCCGCCTTGCCACGGTTGCTGGCCGCGCTGGAACGCCTCGACCGACTCGACATGAGCGTCGAGGTCCGTGACCAGCTCCTGGCCATGTCACCGGCCACCATGGACCGGCACCTGCAGCCCTACCGCACCGGACTGATCGCTGCCAAAGGCATCGCCCACACCAAACCCGGCTCGTTGTTGAAGTCCTCGATTCCGCTCAAGACCTGGGCCGAGTGGAACGACACCGAACCCGGGTTCATCGAGATCGACCTGGTCGGCCACGAAGGCGGCGACAACAACGGCACCTTCCACTACAGCCTCAACGCCACCGACATCGCCACCGGCTGGACCGAAACCTGCACCGTGCGCTCCAAAGGCGAACGCATCGTCGCCGCTGGCCTCGACCAACTCATCGGCCGGTTCCCGTTCCTGATCCTGGGAATCCACTCCGACAACGGATCCGAGTTCATCAACCACCACCTCTCCCGCTACTGCAACCTGCGCCAGATCACCTTCACCCGCGGCCGGCCCTCCCACTCCAACGACCAAGCCCACATCGAGCAAAAGAACTGGTCGATCGTGCGCCGCGCCGTCGGCTACTGGCGCTACGACACCGCCCGCGAACTTGACCTCCTCAACCACCTCTGGCCCGCCTGGAACACCCGAAACAACCTGCTGATGCCCAGCCAGAAACTGATCTCGAAAACCCGCACCGGCGCGAAAGTCACCAAACGCCACGACACCGCCACCACACCAGCCGACCGGCTCCTTCGCGACCACCCCGACACGCTCACCCCAGCCGAGCACGCTGCCCTCCACGACCGCCTCGACACCGTCGACCCCATCGAACTCGGCGACCAGATCGCTGTGATCCAAGGCAACCTGCTCGACCTCGCCAAACGCCGCGGAGCCGTCCAGCGACGCGCGAAACGCAACCACGTCTACCTCTCCCGCACCAAAATCACGCGGGCATCTTCAGATGAGGCAACGACTCAAACCAAGCGGGCATCTTGACATGAGGCAACGGGCACCACAAGCAGTAGTAGTTGCACGGGTGTCATTCCTGGACCATGGGGGACGCGCACAACCCGCGCAACGACGAGGATCCCGGCCATCTCGCATGGCCGGGACCCTCGTGGAACAAGCGGTTCGTCAGGCGTTGACCGCCGCCAGACGTCGGCGCATCCCCTCCGCGTACTGGTCGGCCTCGAGCCCGGCGACCAGATGCCACACCCCCGGCGCGACCTGGACCGCGCCGGCCAGACCCGCACGTCGCAGGGCCTCCGCGTCGACGGCGTCGGTGTCTCTGACCTCGACCCGGATCCTCGTCTCGGCGACCGGCTCCACGGCGAGGATGTTCGACTCTCCTCCGAGCGCCGCCACCCATTGCCTCGCCTGGTTCGTCTCCACGTCCCCGACCACGATGACGCGCGGTTCCGCCTCGACCGGGACGTCGGCGTCGCCCGTGAGCTTGGCCGCGGCCTTCTGCTCGGGCGTGCGGTAGTCGAAGATGATCACCAGGATCATCGACGTGAAGAACGCGGCCCCGATCGCCAGCGCATACAGCGGCATATTCGTGAACGCGGGGATGGTCAGCAGCGACGTGAACACGAAGGCCTGGGTATGCACCGGCGTCGTCAGCCACCCCCCGATACCGAGAATCAGACCACCCACGAGACAGCCCACCAACATCCGCGGATAGATCTTCTTGAACCGGAGATGGATGCCATACAGGCTCGGCTCCGAGATACCACCGAGGAGGCCTGCCGCCAGCGCTCCGGTCGCGGTCTGACGCATCTGGACGTCACGATCGCGCCAGGCAAGGAACAGCACGCCGGCCGTCGCACCGAAGCACGCGAAGTTCCACGCACCCATCGGCCCCTGGATGTAGTCGTACCCCAGGTTCTGGATGTTGAGCAGCATCACCGCATTGAGTGGCCAGTGCAGGCCGAGCGGCACCATGAAGGGGTAGGCGAGCGGGATGATGATGGCGAAGATCAGCGGGTTGAGTGCGTTGATCGCGCCGAGACCACCCGCGACCCAGGCACCGATGAACACCCCGATCGGACCGATCAGGAAGGCCGTCAGCGGGAGCATGATCAGCATCGCGAGGAATGGCACGAAAATGAGCTGGAGATTGTCGGGGATGATCTTCTTCAGGAGCTTGTACAGGGGGCCCAACAGCCCGGCCATCAGCAGCGGCGGGAACACCTGCGAGTTGTAGCTGAAGATGGTCAGCGGCACGCCGAAGATGTCGATCAGCGTGACCTCGCTTCCCGCCACGCTGGCGGTGTAGGCGGCCTCCGAGGCGCCAAGGCCGGTGAAGCCCGGCAGCATCACCAGCGCCATGATGGCGAACCCGACCCAGGGGTCGGCCCCGACCTTCTTGCTCGCGTTGTAGGCGACCATCAGTGGGAGGAAGACGAACACCGACTGCCACAGCAGGTTGACGAACTGCCACGACGGCGGAAGCTCGGTGCGCGGATCGGCCCAGTTGCCGATCACGCCCAGCGTCGACATCAGCGACATGAACGTGATGAACAGCGATGCCCCGAGCAGCGCGCCGAGGATGGGCCGGAACGAGTCGGAGAGGAACTCGAAGAACGAGTCGATCCAGGCGAACTTCCCGCGCACTCCCCCGGCCCGGGCCGCGGCCTTGAGTTCGGCGTCGGTGAGTTCGCGCCGTCCCTGCATCTCGGGCAGCTCGTTGATCGCCTGGTAGGTGTTCTGGACGGCGCCGCCCATGATGATCTGGTAGCGCTCACCGGCCTGCGGGACGGCGCCCATCACCCCCTTGATGGACTCCACCTTCGGGGTGTCGATGCCGGAGGCGTCGGCGAGTTGGAAGCGCAGTCGGGTGGCGCAGTGGGTCAGGCTGACGATGTTGTCCGGGCCGCCGACTGCCTCGACGATCTCTTCTGCGGTGCTCATGGCGATCTCCTCACTCGTCGCTCTGGGGGACGAGGGCTCGGACTTCCTCAGGGGTGGAGCAGGCGATGGCCCTTTCGGCCAACGTCGTGCACATGTCGAGCGGGTAGGCGCGGACGGCCGCCTTGACCGACGGGATCGCCGGGATGGAGCAGCTCAGCTCGTCGACGCCGAGACCGACGAGGATCGGGACGGCCTGTGGGTCGGAGGCGACGCCGCCACACACTCCAAGCCACTTGCCCCGCTCATGGAGCGCCTCGGCGGCGTTGCCGATCAGGGTCAGGACGGCGGGGTTGCACGGGTCGACCTGGGACGCCAGCTTCGGGTGTCCGCGATCCATCGCGAGCGTGTAGCTGGTCAGGTCGTTGGTGCCGACGCTGAAGAAGTCACAGCCCTCCTCGGCGGCGAACTGCTTTGCCATCACCGCCACCGAGGGCACCTCCATCATGATCCCGACGCTCACCTTCGCGTTCACGTCGGAGTCGGCGCGGACCTCGTCGAAGATCCGTTTCGCCGAGCGCCAGTCCGCGATGGTGGCGATCATCGGGAACATCACGCACAGCTCGGCCCCGTCGTCGGCCGCGGCGAGGATCGCGCGGAGCTGAGTGCGCAGCACCTCGGGCTGTTCAAGCCCGACCCGGACGCCCCGGATCCCGAGGAACGGGTTCTCCTCCTTGGGGATCGGCAGGTAGGTCAGCGGCTTGTCACCGCCGACGTCCAGGGTCCGGATGACGAGCGGGTCGCCGCGCCGCAGCGCCTTCGCGCAGTCGGCGTACACCTTCGCCTGGTCCGCCTCCGTGGGGGCCGTCGCGCGCCCCATGAAGACGAACTCCGAGCGCAGGAGGCCCACCCCCTCTGCGCCCATCGTCATCGCCTCGACGGCATCGTCGACGCCTCCGATGTTGGCGACAACCTTGACCCGGTGCCCGTCCGGAGTGACCGCCGGCTGATCCTTGAGCAGGTCCTCGCGCGCCCTCCGCTCGGCGATCCTCTGCTGCCGCGCGGCGATGTCGTCGATCTGGGCATCGGTCAGGTTGAGTCTCAGCTGGCCGTTGGTCCCGTCGAGCACGACCCGGCTGCCCTCGGCGATGTCTAGGGCGCGCGACTCGATGCCTGCCACGGCCGGGATGTCGAGGGACCTCGCGATGATGGCCACGTGCGACGAGGCGCCTCCGCTTGTGGTGGCGAACCCGACGACCCTCGTCCGGTCGAGCTGGGCGGTGTCCGACGGCGTCAGGTCCTCTGCGATGAGGATGGTCTCCGCGGGCAGTTGCGGCTTCTCGCCGCGTTGCCCGGTGAGTTCCTCGAGGACGCGCTGCCCGACGTCTCGCACGTCGTTGGCGCGCCCTGCGAGGACCTCGTTGGAGAGGCCCGCGAGCTGGTCGGCGAACGAGTTGTAGGCGGCCCGCCAGGCGTAGGGTGCACTCTTGCCCTTGTCGATGGCGCTGACAGCGATGTCGAGCAGTTCCGGGTCCTGCAGGATCTCGCGGTGGGCGGCGAAGATCGCGGCCTTGTCCGGGGAGGCGTCGCGTTCGAGCTTCCGCTCGAGCGCGGACAGGTCGAGCGAGGCACGGTCGATCGCCGAGTTGAGCTTGCGCCGCTCCGTGTGATGGTCGTCGCCGAACTCGGCGACGACGATGTCGTCGTGGCGCAACTGCACGACGGTGCCGATCCCCAGCCCGGGGGACGCGGCCACGCCGATCAGCAGGTCAGGGTCTCCGGAGCGGGGAGCCTCCTTCACGGGCTCCGGCTCCGGGGCGACGGCAGGTAGAGGGGCGGTGTCCTCGGTGCCCGCGCCCGGCGGAGCCTCCTCGCCGAGCCCCTCCCTGATCGCCTTCGCGACCTCGGCCACCGCCTCGGCGGCGTCGCTCCCGTGTGCGGTGACCACGACCTTCTCGCCCCGGCCTACGGCCAGGCCCATGATGGAGACGATGGACTTGGCGTTGGCCGAGTCGTCTCCACGGCGCAGCCGAATGTCGGATCGGTAACGCTTGGCGAGGTTCACCAGCGTCGCGGTCGGCCGGGCATGGAGGCCGGTGGGATTCGGCACGATGATCGCCTCGGACGTGGCAGTCGTGGCGACGCCCGAGTCGGCGTCTTCCCCGCCCGCGGCCCTGAGCTCGACGGTGGCGACCAGGTCTCCGTGGCTGACCAGTCCCGTCTGGACATCGAGGCCGTCGACGAGGTCCATGTTCGTGATGACGACCTGGGTGAGCAGGCTCTTCGCGGCCTTGGCCACGGCGTCGAGGTCGAACTCGATGAGGGGGTCCCCGACGGCGACGGTGGCGCCCTCCCTGACCTTCGGCGTGAACCCCTCGCCCAGGAGGGAGACGGTGTCGAGCCCGATGTGCATCAGGATCTCCAACCCGTCCTCGGACCGGATGGTGACGGCGTGGTGGGAGGGTTGCAGGTCGACCACCTCGCCCGGGACCGGTGCGACGAGGAGGTTGGAAAGCGGGTCGATCGAGAAGCCGTCACCGACCATCTTCTTCGCGAAGACGGGGTCCGGCACCTGGTCGAGCGGCACGAGAATGCCGGAGATCGGCGCGGCGATCTGGGTGCGGATCTGGGTCAACTGCTCGCTCATGGCGCGCCTTCCCGTCTGGCGCGGCCGCTTGTCCCGTCGCGACCCTGCGCGGTGTAGGAACAGCCTACGTCAGCGCACCGACGTCACAAGGCAGTTGACCCGATTCGTCGCCGAAAGTTGGTCGTTGACCCGGGACCCGGTGTCCCGCGACCGCTCAGGAACGGTCGAGCAGTTCGTGTGCGATGCCGTCGAGGATGTCGGTCTCGCTGACGATGATCGCACCCGACGGCACACGGCGGGCGATCTCGGCGAGGATCATCGAGCCGGCACCGATCACCGCGGCCCGCAGCGGCGGCAGCAGCGGATGCTTGGCGATCTCGTCGGTGGTCTGGCCCAGCCAGCGCCGGTTGGCTGCGTCGATCGCTCCGGTGGTCAGGACGGTGCGGTGCACGGCGTCGCGCGAGTACTGCTGCAGGCCGAGGAAGTCGGCCGCCACGCTGGTCACCGTTCCCGCCACGCCGATGGCCGAGGCGACGGCGAAGTCGGTTCCCGAGCCGTCGAGCTGGGCGTCGATGAAGCCGCGCGCGGCCTCCCGCTCCTCCGCGGTCGGCGGCTCGGTGAGCAGGAAGCGTTCCTTGATCCGGACCGCGCCGATGTTGAGGCTCACGGCCGACACGATGGCCTCGCCCTCGCCGACGACGACGAGCTCGGTCGAGCCGCCTCCGATGTCGAAGATCAGGGTGGGGCGCGGGGACTCGACCCCGCTCAGGACGCCAGCCGACGAGAGTCGGGCCTCCTCGTCGCCGCTGATCACGTCGACCCCGACGCCGAGGCGCTTCCGCACGCCGTCGAAGAAGACGTCCCGGTTGCTGACGTCGCGGGCGGCGGAGGTGGCGACGAACCGGACCTCGTCGACGCCGAGGCCAGCGATGAGGGCGGCGTACTCGTCGACGACGGCGAAGGTGCGCTCCAGCGCGTCCGGGTGGAACTCGCCGGTCGCGTCGACGCCCTGGCCGAGCCGGGCGAGCCGGGTCTGCCGGGTCAGCTCCTCGACGGTGCCGTCATCGAGCCGCCGCAGGACCAGCAGGCGGACGGAGTTGGTGCCGCAGTCGACGACGGCGACGGTGCGGCTCATTCCCGGTCTCCGGCCGCGGTCTCGGCTGCGCAGGCGACGTGCCACTCGTCGCCGAGCAGGTCGAGCGCCTCGTCCCCGATCGGGTTGACGCCTCGACCCGCCGCGAGGGCGTGGCCGACCAGAACATGCAGGCACTTCACGCGGGTGGGCATCCCTCCCGCGCTGATCCCGTCGATCTCGTCGACGTGGCCGAGCTCCTCACGGTCGCGGAGATAGGCCTCGTGGGCGGCCAGGTAGCGGGCCGCGAGGTCCTCGTCGGAGGCGATGCGCTCGCTCATCTGCGTCATGAGGCCCGAGGCCTCCAGCGTCGAGACGGCGGAGACGAGCTGCGGGTTCGTCAGGTAGTAGGTCGTGGGGAACGGCGTTCCGTTCGGCAGCCGGGGCATGGTCTTGACCACGCCGGGCTTTCCGCAGGCGCAGCGCCAGGCGACGGCGGCGACGCCGCGCGGCTCGCGGCCGAGCTGGGCCTCGACGATGGCCAGGTCGGCTTCGGTCGGTTCGGTCAACAGGGGTTCCTCGTTCTCGTTCCCGGGCGGTGCCCGCTACGGGGTCTCGCTTGGCGTTGGGCTTGGCGTCGGCTGTGGGGTGGCTTCGTCCTCCGGAGCGAGGGCCGGCTGGTCGGCGACCCGGACCGAGCCCCACATCTTCTCCCACCACTGGCCGGGCGGCTCCTCGGCCTTCTCCTCGATGGCCGCGCCGTCGAGGGGTTGGCCGTCTGCGCCGATCACGCGGTAGCCGACCTCACCGGGCATCACCCAGCCGAGGCGCACCCTGGCGATCGACTTGACGTACTCGGGGTCCTCCCAGCGCTTGAGCTTGTCCTCCAGATCGGCGATCCGGTCCTTCTCCGCGGCGATCTGGCCTCGCACCTCGGCGAGTTCACTCGCCTGCGCGAAGTAGACGCGCAGCGAGTTGGCCAGCACGAGCGCGATCCCGGCGCTCACGACCACGAGGACCGCGAGCCGCCAGGTGGCCGTCATCGCGCGCTGGGATCGGGGAACGGGGGTCGGGTCGGCGGACATCGCCTGGGGCACGGCGTCAGGCTCGAGGGCCCTGACGCGGGAGCGCCCCGTCCGCTCCCCCGGACGCGCAGTGGTCCGGGACCGCGGGGTTCCGCGACCCGGACCACTGGTTACCGGTTTGTTGCGAGGGGTCTGAGGCACCCGTCAAGTATTCCTCACACCCCCCAGATGTCAGCCCTTGAAACGCGGGAAGGCCGAACGACCGGCGTAAACCGCCGCCTCGTCCAGGTCGTCCTCGATGCGCAGGAGCTGGTTGTACTTGGCGACACGGTCGGTGCGGGCCGGGGCGCCGGACTTGATCTGGCCACAGCCGAGGGCGACGGCCAGGTCGGCGATGGTGGTGTCCTCGGTCTCACCGGAGCGGTGCGACATCATGGTGCGGAAACCGTTGCGGTGAGCGAGGTCGACGGCGTCGATGGTCTCGGTCAGCGAACCGATCTGGTTCACCTTCACCAGCAGCGCGTTCGCGGTGTCGGTGTCGATGCCCTTCTGCAGGCGGGTGACGTTGGTGACGAACAGGTCGTCGCCGACGAGCTGGACCTTGTCGCCGAGGCGCTCGGTCATCAGCTTCCAGCCGTCCCAGTCTTCCTCGTTCAGCGGATCCTCGATGGAGACCAGCGGGTAGGCGTCGACGAGCTCGGCGTAGTAGTCGACCATCTGCTCGGAGGTCTTCTTCTCGCCCTCGAAGTTGTAGGCGCCGTCCTCGAAGAACTCGGAGGCGGCCACGTCCATGGCGAGCGCGATGTCGGTGCCGGGCTTGTAGCCGGCGTCGGTGATCGCGGTCAGGATGAGGTCGAGGGCCTCGCGGTTGCTGTCGAGGTTGGGGGCGAAGCCACCCTCGTCACCCAGGCCGGTGTTGAGCTGGCGGGCCTTGAGGACCTTCTTCAGCTCGTGGTAGACAGAGGCGCCCATCTCGAGGGCCTCTGCGAACGACTCGGCGCCGATCGGGGCGATCATGAACTCCTGGACGTCGACGTTGGAGTCGGCGTGCGACCCACCGTTGAGGATGTTCATCATGGGAACGGGCAGGATGTGCGCGTTGGGGCCGCCGACGTACTTGTACAGCGGGAGGCCTGCCTCTTCGGCGGCGGCGTGCGCCACGGCGAGCGAGACGCCGAGGATCGCGTTGGCGCCGAGCTTGGCCTTGTTGTCGGTACCGTCGAGCTCGATCATGGCCTGGTCGACGAGACGCTGCTCGTCTGCCTCGAGGCCGAGGATCTCCTCACCGATGATCTCGGTGGCGTTCTTGACGGCGGTCAGGACGCCCTTGCCGCCGTAGCGCGACTCGTCGCCGTCGCGCAGTTCGACTGCCTCGAAGGCGCCGGTCGAGGCACCCGAGGGGACAGCGGCGCGACCGCTGGCGCCGGAGTCAAGCTCCACCTCGACCTCGATGGTCGGGTTGCCGCGGGAATCGAGGATCTCGCGAGCCTGGATGTATTCGATGGATGCCATGTAGCTCCCTTTCAAAGAGTCTTCTCTTTCGTGGCTCAGCCTACCGTCACCCGACCGAGATGTACGTCTCGGGGTCATCTGCAGGCAACCGCCGCGAAGGGCGGCTGACGACGCCCGCTTCCGCGGACGACCGCGTCCGGATCAGCCGCGCCGCGGGCTGACACCTTGAGCACTTTTCCGGGTTCGTTCATCTCGAGCCGCCGTGTTAGCGGTAGCAGACGCAACGAGTCCGGGAAAGTGCTCATCGCGATCCCGCCCCAGCCTCTACCGCTGCGTCTCCTCGGCCGCGACGACGTCGGCCTCCAACCGACGCAGGGCCGACCGGGCGGCCGCGTCCGCGTCGATGCCGCTCGCCTGGGCGCGGGCGATCAGGGCGAGCAACTCGTCGCCGAAGGACGCCTCGTCGATGGGTTCGGTCGGCAGCTCGAGCGGAACCTGGTGGGACCGTGAGCGCGAGATGACCTTCTGGGTGCGGGGAACGACGTTGAGCGACCCGGCGATGCCCTCGAGGGCGGAGGTGCGGCCCTTCTCGGCCCGTTTGCGCTCCTCCCAGGACTGCCACATGTCGTCGGGGACGTCCTCGTCGGCGAAGACGTGGGGGTGTCTGCGCACGAGTTTGTCCGAAATGCCGCGGGCGACGTCCTCGAGTGAGAAGCGTCCCTCCTGTTCGGCGATCCGGGCGTGGAAGTAGACCTGGAGCAGCAGGTCGCCGAGCTCCTCGCGCAGGTCGTCGTCGGTGCCGGTCTCGACTGCGTCGACGACCTCAGCGGTCTCCTCGACGAGGTGGTTGAGCAGCGAGGCGTGCGTCTGTTCCGCGTCCCACGGGCACCTGTCACGCAGGTCGACCATGATCTGGCGCAGCCGCTCCAGCTCGGACATGGTTACTGCTGGGCCTGCTCCGCTGCGGGGACAGAGAGCGAGCCGCTCTGGGCGAGCAGCGAGGCGGCGTTGGGATCCCAGCGGCCGTAGCGGGGGTTCAGCTCGACATCGGCGTCCTGCGCGACCGACTGCACCGCGGCCTGGTCGAGCTGGGCGAGATTGGCGGACTTGGCGTAGGCGCGCATCACGGGCGCGCAGTCCTCCTCGTCGAGCAGTGCCTGGGCCCCGTCGACGCTCTGCACGAGCATCGCGTCAATCTGCTCGTCCGGTATCTCCGCACCGGCCGCCTCGGCGACCTTCTCGAACAGGAAACCGCCGACGAGGGAGGTCATCACGAACTGCCCGTTCAGGCTGTCCGCACCGAGCACCTTGTTGCACGCGTCGGCCATCCGGTCGACGTCGGCGTGCGAGTAGGTCTTCCCGTCAAGCACCGCGGCGGTGCCCGGCATCGGGCTGCAGGCGCCGAGCAGCGCGACGGCGGCGACGGCGGGAATGACGCGGGTCAGCTTCACGGTGGTCCTCTCACATGGCAGGTGTTCGGGCGCTCAGCGCACCTCCGTCAGAGTACCGCATGGCCCGCCGCCGACCGATCCGCGTCGGATCGGCCGAAAACCGTGACCGGCCGGCGACTGGCTGTGACACTGGAAGCGACGACGAAGGAGACGCCATGACCGCCGCCCCGACCGGCCACCTGCGCGGAACGTCGCAGCTGGCGTGGAGCCGCACCTTCAACGCCCCGATCGGGCACGTCTGGGACGCGGTCGCCGTGCCGGAACTGCTCGACCGCTGGTACGGCACGTTCACCGGAGACCCGGCCACCGGCGAGGTGCGCCTGTTCATGACGGCGGAGGGCGACCGGGAGGGCAGCCCGGTCCGGGTCGAACGCTGCGACAAGCCGTCCGGCTATGCCGTGCGCACCCTCGGCGAGGGACCGACCTGGGTGCTCGCGGTCGACCTTTCCGAGATCGAGGGCTTCACGACGCTGACGCTGGTGCAGACCTTCGACTCCGCCGACCGGATCGACAGGATCGGCCCCGGCTGGGAGTACTACCTCGACCGGCTCGTCGCCGTGGAGAACGGCCGCGACCCGGCGACGATCAACTTCGACGGCTACCACCCATCCCAGGGCGGCTACTACGCGCGCCTCGCCGATCAGATGACGTTCTGATCAGGCGTACATCTGGGTGAGGAAGGTCGTCGCCCAGGCGAGGTAGTCGCCCTCCGGCTTCGGGACGAGGATCTGGTCGAGCGCAGACTTGACCGTCGAGCCCGGGTACAGCCGCTGCAGGCGCACCTGCTTCGACTCGGGAAGTGTCATCGGCGAGAACCGCACCACCCTTCCCTGCGGGACGATCTCCTGGATGCCGTGCTCGCGCGCGAGGTTGCGCAGCGCAGCCACCCCGAGCAGGGCCTCCACCGGAGCGGGAAGCTCGCCGTAGCGGTCGGCCAGCTCCGCGCGGACGGCCTCGATGTCGGCGTCGCCGCGGATCTCGGCGATTTGCTTGTACATCTCGAGCCGCAGGCGCTCCGAGGCGATGTAGTCCTCCGGCAGGTGGGCGTCGACGGGGATCTCGACCCGCATCGTCGGCTCCGGCTCCTCTGCATCGCCGCGGTAGTGGGCGACCGCCTCGCCGACCATGCGCAGGTACATGTCGAAGCCGACGCCCTCGATGTGGCCGGACTGCTCGCCGCCGAGCAGGTTGCCCGCTCCGCGCAGCTCGAGGTCGCGCATGGCGATCGCCATGCCCGCGCCGAGGTCGGTGTTGGCAGCCATCGTGGCGAGGCGCTCGTGCGAGGCCTCGGTCAGCGGCTTGTCCGGCGGATACAGGAAGTAGGCGTAGCCGCGCTCGCGGGAACGACCGACGCGGCCGCGCAGCTGGTGCAGCTGAGAGAGGCCGAGCATGTCGGCCCGGTCGATCACGAGCGTGTTGGCGCTCTGGATGTTGAGGCCAGCCTCGACGATGGTGGTGCACACCAGCACGTCGGCCCGACGCTCACCGAAGTCGAGCATGACCTGCTCGAGGCGCTTCTCGCTCATCTGGCCGTGCGCCGTCGCGACGCGGGCCTCAGGCACGAGCTCACGCAGGGCCGCGGCCGTCTTCTCGATGGTGCCGACCCGGTTGTGCAGGAAGAAGACCTGACCCTCGCGAGCGAGCTCTCGGCGGATGGCCGCCTTGACCTGCGCCTGGTCGTAGGGCCCGGCGAAGGTGAGCACTGGGTGGCGCTCCTCCGGCGGCGTGGCGATCACGCTCATCTCGCGGATGCCGGTGATCGCGATCTCCAGCGTGCGGGGGATGGGTGTGGCCGACATGGACAGTACGTCGACGTTGACCCGCATCGACTTGAGCCGCTCCTTGTGCTCGACGCCGAAGCGCTGCTCCTCGTCGATGATGACGAGGCCGAGGTCCTTGAACTGGATCTCCTTGCCGAGCAGCCGGTGGGTGCCGATCACGACGTCGACCTTGCCGGTGGCGAGACCGTCGATGACCTTCTTGGCCTCGGCGTCGCTCTGGAAACGCGACAGCTGGGCCAGGTGGACGGGGAAGCCCGCGAACCGCGAGGCGAACGTCTGGTAGTGCTGCGTGACGAGCAGCGTCGTCGGCACGAGCACGGCGACCTGCTTGCCGTCCTGCACCGCCTTGAACGCGGCTCGGACCGCGATCTCGGTCTTGCCGTAGCCAACGTCGCCGCAGATCAGCCGGTCCATGGGGACGACCTTCTCCATGTCGGCCTTGACCTCGGTGATGGCCGAGAGCTGGTCGGGCGTCTCGACGTAGCTGAACGCGTCCTCCAGCTCCCGCTGCCAGGGGGTGTCCGGCCCGAAGGCGTAGCCCTTCGTCGCCTGGCGGGCGGCGTAGAGCTTGATCAGCTCCGAGGAGATCTCGCGGACGGCCTTGCGCGCCTTCGCCTTGCGCTTGGTCCAGTCGGCGCCGCCCATCTTGTCGAGAGCCGGCGACTCGGAGCCGACGTAGCGGCTGAGCTGGTCGAGCTGATCCATCGGCACGAACAGCCGGTCGCCGGGTTGGCCGCGCTTGCTCGGCGCGTACTCGATCACGAGGTAGTCGCGGGTTGCTCCCTGCACGACGCGCTGGACGAGCTCGACGAACCGGCCGACGCCGTGCTGCTCGTGGACGACGGGGTCGCCGGCCTTCAGCTCGAGCGGCTGGATCGTGGCCTTGCGCCGCGACGGGAGCTTCCGCTCGGCCCGGTCGACGGTGTGCTGGCCGGTGAGCTCGGCGGAGGTGATCACCTCGACCTGCGCCTCGTCTGCCCGCCACCCCTGCCGCAGTGAGCTGAGCACGACGGAGATGTGGCCGCGCTCGGGCGTGGTGTCGAGATCATCGAGGTGGGCCGTGAGGCCCGCCTCCCCCAGCAGCTCGATCAGACGCTGCGCGAGGCCCTTTCCCTCGACGACGAGGATGACGTGCCACCCTGCCTTGACGCGGGCCGCGATGTGCCGGGTCGCCGCGTCGGTGTCGCCGCGGAACGTCTCGGAGGGGCTGATGCCGAGCGTGCGGGTGTGCACGGAGTCGGCGTCATGGACGGCCACCTCCTCGTCGCCTGCGGCGAACGGGGAGAGCGACCACCAGCGCTCGCCCAGGCTGAGGGCGTGCTGCCGGACATCGGCGAGGCTCCAGTAGGCGGAGGCCCCGAGGTCGATCGGTGAGGTGCCGCCTCCTGCCGCGGCAGCCCAGCTGGCCTCCAGGAACTCCTGGCTGGTCTGGACGAGCTCGGCCGCGCGGGCGCGGATCAGCTCCGGGGAGGCGGCGAGGATCAGCGAGCCCTTCGGCAGCACGTCGACCAGCAACTCCAGCCCGTCGACCAGCACCGGGGTCAGTGCCTCCATGCCCTCGACCGCCTGCCCCTCGGCGATGCGGGCAAGCATGTCGCTCAGCTCGGGGTGCTCCATGGCGAGCTGCCTGGCCCGTGCCCGGACCTGCCGGGTGAGCAGCAGTTCGCGGCACGGCGGGCAGACGACGGAGTTCAGGGTGTCGCCGGTGGAGCGCTGATCTGCGACGGTGAAGTAGCGGATCTCGTCGACGTCGTCGCCGAAGAAGTCGATGCGCACCGGATGCTCCGCCGTCGGCGGGAACACGTCGACGATGCCGCCACGCACGGCGAACTCGCCGCGCCGCTCGACCAGGTCGACCCGGTTGTAGGCGGCGTCGGTCAGATCTGTGAGCAACTGACCGAGCTCATAGGTCTCCCCCACCGTGATCCGCACGGGAGCCATCTCCGCGAGGCCCTTGACCTGAGGCTGCAGCACCGAGCGGATCGGCGCGACGACCACCCGGGGAGGCGGCTGTTCGTCCTTGCCGGAGAGCCGACGCAGGACGGCGAGCCGTCGGCCGACGGTGTCGGCGCGGGGTGAGAGCCGCTCGTGCGGGAGTGTCTCCCAGGCCGGGTAGTAGGCGACGTCCTCCTCGCCGATCAGCCCGCCGACCTCGGCCGCATACTGCTCAGCCTCGCGGTAGGTGGAGGTCACGAGAAGCACCGTCTGCGCCGACGCCTCCGCGATGGAGGCGGTCAGCAGCGGGAAGAACGAGGGGACGGCTGTGACGTCAAGGGTCGTGACGCCGGGTCGGCGGGAATCGGCGAGGGTGGCGGCGAACCCGTGGTCGGCTTCGAGCAGCGAGACCAGGCCGGGATACTTCACGGGTTCATCCTTACGTCGGTGGTCCTTGCGCCTCCGAAACCCCGTCGGCAGGCGGGTCCGGAAGATGATCAGGTGGGTCGCCCCAGCGACTCCTAGCCGTTGAAGCGGTTCTGCGTGGCGGTGAGCCCCTCGCGCACGAGGAACTCGACGGCGTCGGCCGCGACGGCCGCGTCGACCCGCATCTCGTCGGCCTGGGCCGGCTTCAGCTTGTTCAGCACATAGTCTGCCGCGCCCTGCCGACCGGGGGGCCTGCCGATCCCGACCCGGACCCGATAGAAGTCGCCCGTGCCGAGATGTGCGCGCATCGACTTCAGGCCGTTGTGGCCGTTGTCGCCGCCACCAAGTTTGACGCGGAGCCGGCCAGGATCAAGGTCGAGCTCGTCGTGCACCGCGATGACGTGATCGGGCGCGATCTTGTGGAAGGCCGCGATCGCCTTCACCGCGACTCCGGAGTCGTTCATGAAGGTGGTGGGCCGGGCAAGCACCAGCTTCACCTGCTCAGGCCCGGGAAGCGTGACGCTGGCCACCTCCGCACGCTGGCGCGTGTTGAGGGAAAAGGAGGAACCGTAGCGATCCGCGAGGTCCGCTACGGCCCAGAACCCGACGTTGTGTCGGGTGAAGTCGTAGGTCGGGCCCGGATTTCCGAGCCCGACCACGAGGTACGGGGAGTTCGTCACTCGGACTCGGCGTCGCCCTCAGCCTCGGCGTCGCCCTCAGCGGCCTCGGCCTCTTCGCCCTCTTCGGGCTCCTCGACGACCGGGATCACCACGACCGAGAGCACCAGGGCCTCGGGATCGGTGTTGACCTCGACACCCTCAGGCAGTTTGACGTCGGAGACCAGAATCTGGTCGCCGATCTCCATGCCCTCGACGGAGACCTCGAACTCGTTGGGGATGTTCGTGGCGGGCGCAAGGACCGGCAGCGAGGTGAGGTCGTGGTTGATCATGGAGCCGCGCTCGGCCTCGCCGACCAGGACCAGCGGAACGTCGACGGCGACCTTCTCGCCTGCCTTCACCAGCAGGAGGTCGACGTGCTCGATGAGCGGGGAGATCGGATCGCGCTGAACCTGCTTCGGCAGCGCGAGGACGGCCTTCTTGCCGCCGTCGACGACGATCTCGAGCAGCACGTTGGCGGCGCGCAGCGCCAGGAAGGTCTCCTGCGCCGGGAGTGCCAGGTGCACGGGATCGGTGCCGTGACCGTAGAGAACGGCGGGGGTCTGGCCGTCGCGACGCAGGCGACGGGCGGCGCCCTTGCCGAACTCGGTACGGGTGGTGGCGTTCAGGGTGACGTCTGCCATGGGGAACTCCTCAAGCTCTGGGTTAAGCGGACGCCGAGCGAGGAAAGAGCTAGTCGATCACGGGCCGTTCGGCCCCTCGCCAGGCAACCGTGTCAGCTTACACCGCCCCCGGCGGCGCGACCAAGCCGACGACGACACTCATACATAGTCCCCGCGAACGAAGGGGCCGTACCTCACATACTTTTCCCCGGGAAACAGTGACCGGCCACGATGGGGTGTGGAGGTTGGAGAGAAGCTGTCGATGGCAGCCCGAGTCGAGATCACGAAGAAGTACGCCAAGGCCTATGCCGCGGCCCCGAAGAAGGGCAAGTCCCAGATCCTCGACCACGTGGTCGAGATCACCGGCTGGAACCGTGACCATGCCCGCCAGCAGTTGGTGGCCCGGTTGAAACAGGCCCCGGGACGGGCCACCGCGACGGTCGCGGTGATCGATCGGCGCAAGACCAAGGCGTGTAAGTACTCCTACGACGCCAGGCTGATCCTGCAGCGGGTATGGGCGGCCTCGGGGGGCAGCTGCGGGCAGTACCTCGCCGCATCCATGAGCGATCTGATCGATGCGATGGAAGCCGAAGGCGAACTGGTGCCTAGCCAGGACCGTTACAGCGCCGAGGTCAGGGCCGAGCTGGAATCGATGTCGGCGGCCACGATCGACCGGTACCTCGCACCGGCGCGGGCGAAGGACCCGATCCGAGGAAAGACCGCCACCAAGCCCGGCAGCCTGCTACGAAACTCGATCACCGTGCGTAAAGCCGGTGACGAGGTCGAAGCCGAACCCGGGTTCTTCGAAGTCGACACCGTGGCCCACTGCGGCCCCACGCTGAAGGGCGAGTTCGCCCGCAGCGTGAACTTCACCGACATGCACACCGGCTGGAGCTTCACCTACTCCATCCGCAACAACGCCCACCTCCACATCCGGACCGCGTTCGACCACTTCATCGCCCAGGTCCCGTTCGCGGTCACCGGGATCGATTGTGACAACGGCTCGGAGTTCATCAACCACGACCTGATCGGCTGGGCCGGCCAACGAGAGGTGTTCTTCACCCGGTCGCGGCCTTACAAGAAAAACGATGAGGAATGATCAAATCCTGTGGATGGTCCCCGGGGGCTGGGGTGCGAGGGACGCACCTTCTCGGGGATGATCTTTCAGTAACAGAGATTCTGATCATGGGCCGACGTTGGAAGCGTTGGTCCGGGAAGGTGCGTCCATGTCCAATGTAGTTCCCGAGGGCTGGGAGGCCAACCAGGGGCAGCCGACCGAGGCTCGAGAGGGAGACGGGCCGGTGCTTGATGAGATCGTGCGTGATGGTGCCCGGCGGATGCTGGCTGCGGCGTTGCAGGCCGAGGTCGACGCTTACATCGAGCAGTTCCAGGCGGAGGTGGACGAGCAGGGCCGCCGGCTGGTGGTGCGCAACGGCTACCACGCCCAGCGGCTGGTGACCACCGCCGCTGGCGCGGTCGAGGTCCGCCAGCCCAGGGTCAACGATAAGCGCGTCGATGAGGCCACCGGTAAGCGGGCAAGGTTCGCTTCGGCGATCCTGCCCAGGTGGGCGCGCAAATCGGCCCAGGTCGCCGAGGTGCTGCCGCTGTTGTATCTGCACGGCCTGTCGAGCAATGACTTCGCCCCCGCGTTGGAGCAGTTCCTGGGCACCGGCAAGGGCCTCTCGCCGGCGGTGATCACCCGGTTGACCAGGCAGTGGCAAGACGAGGCCCGGGCCTTCAACGAACGGTCCCTGGCGGGGTCGGACTACGTCTACATGTGGGTCGATGGGATCCACCTGAAGGTCCGTCTGGACCAGGACAAGGTCTGCCTGCTCGTCATGATCGGCGTCCGCTCTGATGGCCGCAAGGAGCTGATCGCCCTGGCCGACGGGTTCCGGGAATCCTCGGAGTCGTGGGCGGACCTGCTGCGGGACTGCAAACGCCGCGGCATGACCGCCCCCACCCTGGCCATCGGTGACGGGGCGCTCGGGTTCTGGAAGGCCGTCAGGGACGTGTTCCCGGCCACGAAGGAGCAACGGTGCTGGTGGCACAAGACCGGCAACGTGCTGGCCGCGCTGCCGAAGTCTGCCCAGCCGGGTGCGTTGGCCGCGATCCGGGAGATATGGCAGGCCGAAGACAAGTCCCACGCCAAGGCCGCTGTGAAGGCGTTCGCCGCCGCTTACGGCACCAAGTGGCCCAAGGCGGCTGCCAAGATCGTCGACGACACCGACGTGCTGCTGGCGTTCTTCGACTACCCCGCCGAGCACTGGGTCCATCTACGTACCACGAACCCGATCGAGTCGACATTCGCGACCGTCAGGCTCCGTCAGCGGGTCACGAAAGGCCCAGGCAGCCGGGCCGCTGGGATCGCGATGGCGTTCAAGCTGATGCAATCCGCGCAGAACAGGTGGCGAGCGATCCGGGCACCCCACCTCGTAGCCAAAGTCCGAGCAGGCGCCACCTTCAAAGACGGCAAACTCGTCGAACCAGACCCCTCCGACCAAGCCATCCAGCAGGCTGCCTGAGAAGGCTCATCCACAGGATTTGACAATACCTCAAAAACGATCAAGCCACCATCGAATCGAAGAACAACCACCTCGTGCGCCGCTACGGCTTCTACCACCGCTACGACACCGCCACCGAACTCGCGTTACTCAACCAGCTATGGCCGCTGGTCAACGACCGGCTCAACTTCTTCACCCCCACGAAGAAACCCGAAGGCTGGGCCACCGACACCGTAGGGCGCCGCAAACGCCTCTACGACAAGCCACGCTCCCCCTACCAGAGGCTCCTGGCCGCCGGGGTCCTCAACCCCGCCCAGGAAACAGAACTAGCCGCCTACAAGGCCACCCTCAAACCCGTCGCAATGCAACGACGCATCACCGAGATCCAACAGGAGCTCACCCGACTCGCAGGCCGAAAGACAGCCCGTCTCGAACAACACATCGCATGGAAGGCACCCGACCCCGCCGGCCTCAAAACCCGGGCCAGCTAACCCTTGTTTTCGCGGGGAAAAATATCTGAGGTAAGGCCTACCATTTCGCGGGGACTTGACAGTGAGGTACCACGGCCGATCCTCGTTGCGCCCCCACGCCATCGGCGTGACGTAACCGACGAGGGCGGCGACCACACCGGCCAGCGCCGCGAACCACATCATGGGTGCCCCCTGGCGACCGAGCGCCATGTTGATGACGCCGCAGACCGCGCCGAGCCCAGCGAACGTACCCAGGTGCGGCAGCCAGGGCCGGGTGCCCCGCAGGGCAAAGGCGCAAGGGCGAGGCCGAAGAGGGCCCCGAGCCCGAGCGACGGAAGCGGCGCCCACCACATGGACACCACGTACGCCGCCCACATGGTCAGCAGGCCACCCCTGGCCGGTCACCCAACCGGGCCCGGAGCCGACGACCTCCGCCGCGATCAGCACGAACGGGAGTAGGATCAGGGCGACGGCGTAGGCGAGCAGGGCCCCGAAGACCCACTCTCCGACGCGAAGCCCATCGGGAACTCCTCGGTGCGAGGAGAAGGACGCCCCGCCGATTGCGCGGTCACCGGGCGGACCTGATCGCGCACAGATAGCCGACCACCGCCGCGGTCGCCCCGATGGGGACCGTCACCAGGAAGAACTCGACGAAGGTGAGAGCCGCGCCGAGCCAGCCGAGGAGCGCCCCCGCCACGGCGAAGACGCCCAACCGAAGCGCGAGGGGACCGCGAGAGCCGAACACCCTCGCGAGCAGGTATCCGATGACCCCTCCGACCGGAGCGAACGCCAAGAGATACACCGCCGGGATTACGGCGATGACCGCGACGGAAAGAAGGCCAGCGCGAGGAGCAGCACGGCGCTCAGATAGGCGGCGCCCGCCCCGGCCTGCCGCCACGGCAGCGACCCCGGGGCCTCGACCGTCGGCCGGACGCCGAACCGGAACTGACTGCTCGTCCGCATGTTCCGAGCCTAGCCGCCGCCGGTCCCCACCCCCTGTCCGGATCCGGCCCGACAAGCGGCCCTCGGATGCGCATTGTGTCGCGACACCCCTAGAGTGGCGCCGTGCGGGCAACGTCGCCCGTGCGAAGTTCCGAAGGAGGTGGACGCGGTGGCACGGCTGAGCATGCGCGACGTGGCTGCCCTCGCCCAGGTCTCCATCGGCACCGTCTCCAACGTGCTGAACAACCCCGACCGGGTCCTGCCCTCGACACGGGAGAGGGTCGAGAAGGCGATCGCCCAGCTCGGCTGGGTGCCGAACCAGCAGGCCCAGCAGTTGCGCGCCGGTCGCGGCCGCACCATCGGGCTTGCGGTCATGGACGTCACCAACCCGTTCTTCGCCGACCTGCTCCGCAGCGCGCAGGACGTGCTGTTCGACAACGGCTTCCACGCAACCATCGGCGACGCGGACAACAACCCCCAGCGGCAGGAGACGATCCTGCGCACCTTCCTCGAGCAGCGGGTGCGCGGCGTGATCCTCGGCCCGATCGGAGCCCAGCCCGACGAGGTCGGCGAGCTGACGAAGGCGCGGATCGCCACCGTCCTCGTGGACCGGGTGGCCGAGTCAGTCCAGTGCTGCACTGTGGGCGTCGACGATCACGCGGGCGGAAGGCTCGCCGTCGACCACCTGGTGGAGACGGGGCACCGCCGGATCGCGTTCGCCGGTGGCCCGATCTCGCTGAAGCAGGTTCAGGACCGCCTCGACGGCTCGAAGCAGGCGGCGCTCGAGGGGGACGCGGAGCTCCTGGTGATCGCCGTCCCTGAACTCGACATCGCAGCGGGCAGGCAGGCTGCGGACGAATTGGTGCTGATGGCTCCCGAGACCCGCCCGACCGGCGTCTTCTGCGCGAACGATCTGGTCGCCATCGGCCTCCTGCAGGGGCTGATGGCGCAGGGACTGAGCGTGCCGGACGACGTCGCGATCGTCGGCTACGACAACATCGACTTCGCCGCGGCCGCCGCCGTCCCTCTCTCCTCGATCGCGCAGCCACGCACCGACCTGGGCCGCACGGCCGCGAACCTGCTGATGGCCGAGTTGGCCGATGCCGAAGCGGGCGTCGCGCACGCGCACCAGTCGGTGCGCTTCACGCCCAACCTCGTCGTCCGAGAGTCGAGCGCTCCCCGCCGCTGACCCTCCGCCGCAGCCCGCTCGACACCCACGGAGGCGGGATCGCCCCGCCTACCCTCCAGCGCCGGGCCGTCAGCGGCTTCCCGGCGCCCCGCTCACGCAACCACGACTGCCCCATTGGGGCGCTTGACGCGGACCCACCAAGCGTTGTACCATTCAAGTATTGAAACGATTCAACCTCCAGCGTTGGAGTGCAGATGACCGCCTTCGATTCCATCACAGACCAACTGGCCGAGCAGGCCATCGAGGTTCCCTCGTGGGCCTACGGCAACTCCGGCACCCGCTTCCGGGTCTTCACAACGCCCGGGACGCCCCGCAACGTCTTCGAGAAGCTCGCCGACGCGGCGCAGGTCAATGCCGCCACGGGCCTCGCCCCGAAGGTGGCGCTGCACTACCCCTGGGACAAGGTCGACGACTGGAGCGAGGTCGTCGACTACGCCCGGGAGGTCGGGGTCGAACTCGGCACCGTCAACTCCAACACCTTCCAGGACGAGGCCTACAAGTTCGGTAGCCTCGCCCACCACGATCCGGCCGTGCGCCAGAAGGCGGTCGAGCACCACCTCGAGTGCATCGACGTGATGAACCAGATCGGCTCGAGCGACCTGAAGATCTGGCTGGCCGACGGGACCAACTACCCGGGCCAGGGCGACCTCCGCCGCCGCCAGGACTGGCTCGCCGAGTCCCTCGCCGCGATCTACCCGCACCTGAACGAGAACCAGCGACTCGTCCTCGAGTACAAGTTCTTCGAGCCGTCGTTCTACCACACCGACGTGCCCGACTGGGGAACGGCCTACACGCAGGTCGCCGCGCTGGGCGAGCGCGCCGTCGTCTGCCTCGACACCGGACACCACGCCCCGGGGACCAACATCGAGTTCATCGTCGCGCAGCTGCTGCGCCTCGGAAAGCTCGGCTCCTTCGACTTCAACTCGCGCTTCTACGCCGACGACGACCTGATCGTCGGCGCGGCGGACCCGTTCCAGCTCTTCCGCATCCTGTGGGAGGTGCGGCGCGGCGGTGGCTTTGCGAAGGAGACCGGGGTCGCCTTCATGCTCGACCAGTGCCACAACATCGAAGACAAGATCCCGGGCCAGATCCGGTCGGTGCTCAACGTCCAGGAGATGACGGCGCGCGCTCTGCTCGTCGATGCCGCGGCGCTCGAGGACGCGCAGACAGCGGGCGACGTGCTCGGCGCGAACTCCATCCTGATGGATGCCTTCTACACCGACGTGCGGCCCGATCTCGCCCGCTGGCGCGAGTCCCGAGGCTTCCCAGCCGACCCGATGGCGGCCTTCGCCGGATCGGGCTATCTCGCCCGGATCGCCGAGGAACGCGTCGGCGGCGCCCAGGCGGGCTGGGGGGCCTAGATGTACTGCTCGGGGACGTTGATCAATCGTGAGAACGGCGGCTGGTTGTCGCAGGCCGTGTGGGGGCGATGCTGGTTGTACTGGTGGAGCCAGCCGGGGAGGGCGTCTCGGCGTTCTTGCTCGCTGGTGTAGCAGCGGGCGTAGGCCCACCCGTCGGCCATGGTCCGGTGGAAGCGCTCCACCTTCCCGTTGGTCTGCGGGCGGTACGGGCGAGTCCGCTTCGGGGTGATCGACAGTGCCTCGCAGGTGTCCCGCCACAGGTGTGAGCGGTAGGCGCCGCCGTTGTCCGACAACACACGCTCGATCGTGACACCGAGGTCGGCGAACCACTCCACAGCGCGGTGCAGGACGGCGACAGCCGTGATGGCGGTCTCGTCGTCGTGGACCTCCGTGTATGCCACGCGGGAGTGGTCGTCGATGACTGTGTGGACGAACGCGTACCCGAGCTTCGGCCCGCCGTACTGGTTGCGTGGCTTGTCGGGGGTGGCGGCGCGGTTGCGTCCGCCTTGGAGTCGTCCGACGTAGCGCCACCCGCCGCCGTCGGGGATGTTGCCGAGCTTCTTCACGTCCACGTGCACCAGCGATCCAGGGTGTGGATGTTCGTACCGGCGGATCGGTTCGCCCGTGGCCCGGTCGACGTACGACAGCCGGTTCATGCGCGCCGTCGTGAGGATGCGGTGAACCGTCGACGGGGCGATGCCGAGCCGGGCGGCGAGCTGCACTGGCCCTTCCCGCAGCCGCATTCGCAGGCTCACGCACCGCTTCGCCACCACTCGCGGGGTTCTGTTGGGGGACGACTTCGGGCGCGAAGAGCGGTCGGACATGGGCTCGCCGGATAGGTAACGGTCGACCCAGCGCTTCACCGTGGGCCAGGAGACCTGGAAGCGGGCGGCGACGTCGCTGATCGGCCACCCGTCGTCGACGACGAGGCGGGCGACCTTGAGGCGATGGCGGGGTGTCAGTGCCGCATTCGCGTGTGACATTGGATTCCTTGCTGGGGTAGGCATCGTTCGGGTGAGGGCGTCAAGCGTGAGGAGCAGTCCCCTCGGCGGGTCACAGGGCGAGTCGCGCGGCGAGGGCTCGGCCGGTGTTGGTGTCGGTGGTGGACAAGTCGGCGGCTGGTCCTTGGTAGGTGATGTGGCCGCCACCGGGTCCTGCGTCGGGGCCGAGGTCGATGACGTGGTCGGCGGTGGCGATCAGGTTCAGGTGGTGGTCGGCGACGACGACGGTCGCGCCGGTATCGACAAGGCGGTGAAGCAGCCGGGTCAGGGTGTCGACGTCGCTCATGTGCAGCCCTGTGGTGGGCTCGTCCAGGGCGTAGATGGTGGCGGACTGCGCGATGCGGGTGGCAAGACGTAGGCGTTGGCGTTCTCCACCGGAGAGGGTGGATAGGGGTTGTCCGAGGGTGAGGTAGCCCAGGCCGACATCGACCAGTCCGGCCAGCGGCGGGCCTGCGGGAGTGTTGGTGTAGCGGGTGGCGGCGTCGGCGACCGGCAGGCCGAGGGCGTCGGCGATCGTCACGCCGTCCAGGGTGTGGGTGAGCACGCCTGCGGTGTAGCGGGCGCCGTTGCAGGTGGTGCAGGTGACGGGGACGGGGCCGCTTCCGGGGGCGTCGAGGTAGGTGACGCCCAGGCCGGTGCAGTCGGGGCAGGCGCCGGCGCTGTTGGCGCTGAACATGGAGGGCTTGAGCTTGTGTCCGGGGGTGCTTCCTGCTTTGGCGAAGGCGTCTCGCAGCCAGTCCATGACGCCGGTGTATGTGGCGGGGGTCGAGCGTCGTGATCCGCGGATGGGGCGTTGGTCGATGACTGCGAGGTCGTCGCGTCGGGGCAGGTTCGTCAGGAGAGAGGTCTTCCCCGCACCGGCGACGCCGGTGATGCAGGTCAGGACGCCCAGCGGGATGTCGATGTCGAGGTGGTGCAGGTTGTGGGTTGTGGCATCGCGGATGCGCAGGGTGCCGGTGGGGGTGCGGGGCGTGAGGTTGAGGGTGGGTCGGGCTGCGAGGGCTGCGGCGGTGGGCGTGTGCGTGTGGGTGAGTTGTGCGGGGGTGCCCTGGAAGGTGATGGTGCCACCGTCGGTGCCTGCGCCCGGGCCCAGGTCGATGACGTGGTCGGCGGCGGTGATGACGTCGGGGTGGTGCTCGACGACCAGGACGGTGTTGCCCTTGTCGCGCAGTGCGTGCAGAAGCGTGACGACCTGGGCGGTGTCGTGGGCGTGGAGCCCGGCCGCGGGTTCGTCGAACACGTAGGTCAGGTCGGTGAGGGCGGAGTCGAGATGAAGGACGGTGCGGATGCGTTGTCCCTCGCCGCCGGACAGGGTGGAGGTGGGGCGGTCCAGGGCCAGGTAGCCCAGGCCGACGCGGGCGAGGTTGGCCAGCAGGGACTGCAGCTGGGCGATGAGCGGTACTGCGGCTGGCAGGTCGAGGTCCACGAGCCAACGGTGCAGGTCCGTGGCGGGCATGGCGTGGCATGTGGTGATGGGGGTGTTGTCGATGGTGCAGGCGCGGGCGGCTGAGTTCAGACGGGTGCCGGCGCAATCGGAGCAGGGCCCGGTGGTGGCGGCGTGCTCGAGGGCCTCGCGCAGGCGTGGTTTGAGCGCGGCGGGGTCCTTGGAGAGGTACAGGCGGGTGATCTTGGTCAGGACTCCTTCGTAGGCCATGGGGTAGGTGCCGGTGTCGACGTTCGGGCCGGTGCCGGTCAGGAGGTATTCGAGCTCGGCCGGGGTGTACGACTGCACCGGCTTGTCGTTGTCGAACACCCCGCTGCGGGCGTACACCTTCCAGAACAGGGACCCGACGGTGAAGTTGGGGAAGGTGATCGCGCCGTCGTTCAACGACAGGGATCGGTCCAGGACGAGATCGACGTCGAGCGTGGCGGTGCGCCCGGTGCCCTCGCAGGCCAGGCACATCCCGGTGGAAGCGTTGAAGGACAGCGCGTGGGGACCGGGCACCGGCGGGGTGCCGTGCCCGGCGTAGAGCTGGCGCAGCAGGGACCAGGCATCGGTCGCGGTCCCGACAGTGGAGCGGGGGTTGGCGCCCAGGGGGGCCTGGTCAACGACGATCGACGCGCTGAGCCCTTCGAGGGTGTCGACATCGGGGCGCGGCAGGTGGGGCATGAGGTTCTGGACGAAGGCCGGGTACGTCGCGCCGAGCAGCCGCTGGGACTCAGCCGCGATGGTGTCGAAGGCCAGGGAGGACTTGCCCGATCCCGAGACCCCGGTCACCACGGTGAGTTGCTTCTTCGGGATGTCGACGTCGACATCGCGCAAGTTGTTCGTGCGGGCGCCGCGCACCCTTATGACGTCGCGATTCGACACGGGCTGCTCCTGGTGGGTCTTGGGGGTCATCGGTTCAGTCCTGGTGGGTCGCTGCGGTCTTGGGCAGGGCGAGCATCGCGACAGCCGCAAGCAGGTAGGTGGCGACCTGCCAGGGCATCGCCTGGGCCAGGGCGTCGCCGAACAGCTCGGCCGGCGCGGTCGCTGTGCCGGCGCTCGAGGCGGCGTTGAAGAAGACGGTGCCGAGGACGGCGACGCCGACCGCTCCGCCGATCTGGTTGACGGTGGACAGCACCCCGCCGGCGGCGCCGGCGCGGCGGCCGGGAACGCCGGCCAGGACGACGTTGACCAGGATCGGCGCGGCCAGTCCCAGGCCGAGGCCGCCGAGGAACATGGCGGCGGCCAGGGGCCAGTAGCCGGGGGTGGCGCCATCGCGGACGAGCCACCACAGCAGCGCCTGAGACGCGGCCAGAGTCAGCGAGCCGGCCACGAGCAGGGCTCGCCCGGCCCTCGCGGCGAGGGCGACACCCGCACCGGAGGTGAGCATCGACCCGAGGGCGTACGGCAGGATCACCAGGCCCGTGTCCCAGGCCGAGCGGCCGGTTCCGGCCTGCAGGTAGATCGACAGGACGAGGAAGAACGAGGCCAGGCCCCCGAAGAACAACACCGACGCGGTCAGGCCCGCGACGAACGGGCGGACCCTGAGCAGGTCGGGGGCGAGCACAGGCTCCCCGCCGCGGCGTGCAAGGGCGCTCTCGAAGCGCAGGAACCCGGCCAGGATGAGCACGCCGGCGGTCAGCAGAACCCAGCCCCAGGTGGGCCAGCCCCAGTCGCGACCCTGGACGAGGGGCAGCAGCACCAGCAGCACCCCGACGGAAGCGAGCAGGGCCCCAATGACGTCTAGGCGAGAGTGGGCCGCAGCGCGGGACTCGGGCAGGACCCGCCAACCCAGCACGAGAGCGACAACGGCGACGGGGATGTTGATCCAGAAGATCGTGCGCCAGCCCAGGCCCGCCAGGTCGGCGTCGACCAGAGCTCCGCCGATCAGAGGTCCGGCGACCGAGGCCAGGCCCTGGACGGCGCCGTAGGCGCCGAAGGCCTTGGCCATCGCCGCCGGCTCGAAGGAGGAGCGGATGATCCCGAAGACCTGCGGGACCATGAACCCGCCCGCGAGTCCCTGGACCGCCCGAACGGCGATGAGCGCGCCCGCAGTCGGGGCCAGGGCGCACGCTGCGGACGCGATGGCGAAGGCCGCCAAGGCGGCCAGGAACACCCGGCGTCGTCCGTAGTCGTCGCCGATGCGGCCACCGGTGATCAGGCCCGAGCCCAGCGCCAGGGTGTACGCGGCGAGCATCCACTGCAGCTGCGCTGGCGAGGCGTTCAGGTCTGCCGCGATGTGCGGGGCCGCGACCGTGACGATGGTGACGTCGAGCAGGTCCATGAACGAGGCGAACAGCACGACCAGCAGCGCGAGCGATGCCGCCCGGCCGCCGACCCGAGCATCCGCTGAGGTGTCTTGAGGAGAAGTCATGGCCTCACCGTGCCGTCAGTTCAGGACACCGAATGTCCGCAACTCGCGCCATGCTGGTGTAATGGCCGATACCTCCGCCCGCATCCTGCGGCTGCTGTCCCTGCTCGAGGCGCGCGTCGAGTGGCTCGGTGGCGACCTCGCCAAGCGGCTCGGGGTGTCGGCGAGGACGGTGCGCCGGGACATCGACACACTGCGCGAGCTCGGCTACCCCGTCGAGGCCGTGCCCGGTCCCGGTGGTGGCTACCGGCTCGGCGCCGCCGGGAAGCTCCCGCCCCTGGTGCTGGACGACGACCAGGCCATCGCCATCTCGCTGGCCCTGCAGACCGCACCAGCGACCGTGACCGGAATCGACGACGCCGTCGCCCGAGCGCTGACGACCCTGCGCCAGGTCATGCCCGCACGCCTTCGCGCCGCCAGCGAAGCCTTCGAGGTCACCGCACTGCGCAACTACTGGGAATTCTCGGCGCCACCCATCGACGTCGCGACGCTGCAGGCCGTTGGGTCCGCGATCCGCACGAGCTCGTGCCTGAGGTTCGACTACGCAGACCCCGACGGGCGCGTCCCCGGGCCGGGCGACGCCGACTTCCGCCCGCCACACGACGTCGAGCCCCACCACCTCGTCGTGTGGGCCGGCCGCTGGTACCTCGTCGCCCGCGACCGCAACCACGGCACCTGGGGCACCTACCGGGTCGATCGCATCCGCCCCAAGACCCCCGCCGGCCGCCCCTTCACCCCCACCCCCCTCGACCCCGACGACCTGAACCGGCTCGTCGTGCAGAACCCCGACCGAGGCGACACCCCCGGCCAGTGGCAGTGCGTCGGCACCGCAACCCTCCCGCTGCCCGCAGACGTCGTCGCCCGCTGGGCCCCCGGCGGATCCGCCGTCGCCCCCATCGACCGACAGTCCTGCCGCCTGACGATCGGGGGGTGGTCCTGGGCTGGAGTCGCCGGCCTCTTTATCACCTTCGACACGGACCTCACGAATGTCGAACCGTCCGGCCTACGCGACGCCCTCGCCACCATCCGGCGACGCCTAGAACCCGCCCCGCTGGGGGGTCTACGCCCAACACTCCAACAGTAATGACCGGCACATGCTCGGCCCGCAGGGGCAGGATTCTTCACCTCCTCCCGCACGATGACCTTGCTGGCTGGCGCACAGCCGGTCGATCAACGTGTCCGGTCAGTACACCTAGATGTCGCCCTCGGTCATCGCCGTCGACCTCGGAGCCACCAGCGGAAGGGTTGTGCTCACCTCCTTCGAGGACGGTCGGCTGGCGCTGACCGAGGTGCACCGCTTCCCCACCGCCGCGACCCGCACCGACGCTGGCCTCCAGCTCGACGTCGACGCCCTCTACGCACACATCCAGGACGGCATCGCCGGGGCCATGAAGCTCGCAGGCGGCGAGGTCGCGGCGGTGGGGATCGACTGCTGGGCCGTCGACTATGGCCTCCTGGGAGACCACGGCCCGCTCGGCCGTCCCTTCAACTACCGCGACGAGCGCACCGCCGTCGGCAAGGCGGAGGTCGAGCGGCTCATCGACGCGGCCGAGCTCTACTCGCGCGTCGGCATCCAGGACAACGCGATCAACACCGTCAACCAGCTCGTCGAGGACCGCCTCGCGGGGAGGCTCGACGACGCGCGGCTCTTCCTGCTGCTGCCCGACCTGATCGGCCACCGGCTGACCGGGCGCGCCGTCGCCGAGCGCACCAACGCGTCGACCACCTCACTGCTCGACCCCGTCGACGGCGACTGGGACTGGGAGCTGATCGACCGACTAGGACTGCCTCGCCACATCTTCCCTGAGCTCATCGAGCCGGGAACGGTGGTCGGCACCATCATCGACGGCCCCGCCGCCGGGATTGAGCTGGTCGCGGTCGGCTCCCACGACACGGCCTCCGCCGTCGTCGGCGCCCCGCTGACCGGTCCCGACGACGTCTTCATCTCGTCCGGCACGTGGTCGTTGATCGGCATGGAGCTCGACGCGCCCATCCTGACCGAGGCCTCCCGGCGGGCGAACCTGACCAACGAGGCCGGCGTGGACGGCACCGTCCGCTACCTCAAGAACGTGATGGGCATGTGGCTGCTGTCGGAGGCGGGACGCGCCTGGGCCGAGGCCGGCCGCGAGGTGTCGATCCCGTCCCTCGTGGTCGAGGCGGAGGGCGTCGAGGACGCGTTGCGCTTCGACGCCACCGATCCGACGCTGCTGCACCCGGGCGACATGCCTGCGCGGCTCACGGCACTCGTCGGGGGCGACGCCCGGATGGACGATCCGGCCTTCCTCGCCCGCACCGTCCTCGAGTCACTGGCGGACGCCTACGCCGCGACCGTCGCCGAACTGGCGCGGATCACCGGCAGACGGCCCGAGCGGATCGTCATCGTCGGCGGGGGCGCGAACAACGCGCTGCTCAGCCAGTTGACGGCCGACCGGACCGGTCTTCCGGTGACCGCTGGCCCGGTGGAGGCGACCGCCATCGGCAACTCCCTCAGCCAGGCGCGGGCGACGGGGCTCGTGTCCGGCACCCTGACCGACCTCAGAAGGATCGTCATGACCTCAAGCGAGACCACCTCCTACTCCCCCGACCCCCGGGCCGTGCTCGCCGCGCTCAGCAACGAGTTCGGCGCCGACCCCGCCTTCGTCCGCGCCGGCGGCGGCAACTCGTCGGTGAAGCTCGACGGGGTGCTGTGGATCAAGCCGAGCGGCGTCTCGATGGCGACCCTGGCGGCCGATGACCTCGTCCCGCTCGACCTCGACCTGCTCAACGGTTCGCTCGACGCACCCGACCCCGACCCGGCGCTCGGCGACCCCGTCAACCACATCGCCGGCCTCGCGCGCCGCGACGACGGGCCGCGCAGACCGTCGGTGGAGATCCTCTTCCATGCCCTGATCCCCGACACCTACGTCGTGCACACGCACCCACTGCTGATCAACGCGGTCACCTGCAACACCGTCGGCCGCGAGCTCACCCGCGACCTGTTCGGCGACGAGGTGCTGTGGGTCGAGTACGTCGACCCCGGCCTCCCGCTCGCCCGGCTCGTCAAGCAGCGACGCGAGGAGTTCACCCAGCGCACAGGCCAGGAACCGCCTGCCGCGACGTTCCTGATGAACCACGGACTGATCGTCTCCGGTGAGGATCCGAACCGGATCCGCGCGATCAGCCACGACATCATGGCCAGAATCGAGGCGGCGGTCGCCGACGACAGCCGCGCCGTCGACACGCTCGCGACCCTCGCCGCGGCTTTCAAGGCGGCGGTCGGCGCGGAGCACGTCGCCCTCGACGCCGGCCAGATCGCCAGCGGATTCCCCACCACGGAGGCGGGGTCGCGGTTCCTGACGGACGGCCCGCTGATCCCGGACCAGATCGTCTACGCCGGCTCCTTCCCCGTGGTGCTCCACCCTGGCGAGCCGGTGGCCGATGCCGTGGAGGCGTTTCGCCGCGACCACGGCAACGACCCGGTGATCGCCGTCGTCCCCGGCCTCGGAGTGGTCGGGTCCGGCGACTCGGCGTGCTCCGCCAAGACGGCGCTGGAGGTGTACGTGGACGCGCTGACGGTCGGCGTGGCGGCGACCCGGCTCGGCTCCGTCCGGGCCCTCGACGAGCGGGAACGCTCGTTCATCGAGACGTGGGAGGCGGAGGCCTACCGCAAGCAGGTCGCCAAGAACTGAAGCGCGAGACGGGGGCCGGTCAGGTGACCGGCCCCCGTTGTCGCCTCCTGCGTCAGTCGACGGCGAGCGCCTCGGTCGGAGTCGCGTTGGCCGCCCTGCGACCGGGCAGGATCGACGCGAGCACCGCGGCGAGCAGGCAGACCAGCACCAGGCCGACCGTGTAGAGCCAGTCGAGCGAGAACCGCAGGTTCACGGCGCCGTCCGGGATCATCCGCAGGGTCGACGAGACGCCGAGCCATCCGAAGAACATGCCCGCGAGCAGGCCGATCACCGCGCCGATCGCCACAAGCGCGATCGCCTCGATCAGGAGCATGGCCCGCAGCCCGGAGCGCTGCATGCCGAGCGCCCGGAGCAGGGCTGACTCGCGCTGTCGCTCCAGCACGGACAGTCCGAGCGTGTTGCCGACGCCGACCAGTGCGATCAGCACCGCGACGCCGAGCAGCGCCGTCATCACGATGAGCAGCACGTCGAGGACCTGGCTGAGCGTCGAGGCCATGATGGCCCCACCCCCGCTGATCTCGGCGCCGTTGTGCCCCTGGACCGTGCGCATCACGGAGCTGAGCTGGCTGGCCGAGTCGCGGTCCACCAGCTTGACCCACAGTTCACGCACGCCCTCGGCTCCCGCGATCTTCGCGAAGGTCGCCGGTGAAACCACCGCGCTGCCGCCTGGGAGGTCCTGATCGGTCTTGACCTTCAACTGCAGCGGGCCGTCCGATCCCTGCACGGTGACGGTGTCGCCCTCCTCAGCGGTGGTGAGCGTCGAGCCGAAGGCGTAGAGCACGATCTCGTCGTCGGCGGGCTTGGCCTTGGACGGCGGCTCGATGCCGAGCTCGGAGTAGGCCGCGGAGGGCGTGGAGAAGTCGGTCGGCCCGAACTCCCCCTCGATCCGCTTCGACTGGATCTCGATGACGTCGGCCACCGAGTCCTGACCGCGCAGATCGTCGATCAGTGAGGTGGAGACCTCGCCCTCCCTCGAGGAGATGGTCAGGTCGATCGGGTACTGCCGGTCGATGGCCTCCATGCCGGAACTGCGCGAGGTGGCGAGCGCAACCTGAAGCGTGACGATCAACCCGACGGCGAGCATCAGGGCAGTGGCGGTGGACGCCGCCCGACGAGGGTTGCGGGCCGCGTTGGTGAGCGCGAGCCTCGTCGTCGGGCCGATGGGGCCGAAGACGCGGGCCAGCAGGCGCAGCAGCGGGGCGACGTAGAGCGGCGCCGCGCCGAGGACGGCGATGGTGAAGGCGATGCCTGCGCCGATCGCCCAGACGATGGGCACCGTGTCGACCGTCTGGCTGAGCACCGCGAGACCGATGCCGATCACGGCGAAGAAGGCACACACGATGACGCGGACGATCCCGGCCCGCTTGGCCTGTGCCTCGGTCGGGACGCTCTGCAGCGCCTCGAGCGGCTTGACCCGGGTCGCCGCGACCGACGGTGCGATGGCGGCCACCATCGTGGCGAGGACGCCCGCACCCCAGGCGACGACCAACTCGAGCGGACGCACGGTGAGGCCCCAGAAGTTCGACCCGGTCACCATCCCCCCGAGCCACGCGACGAGGAAGCCGACCCCGATGCCGATCAGCGAGCCGATCGCGCCGAGCAGGAAGGACTCCACCACGAGGCGCCCCATCACCTGACCGGGAGAGGCGCCGACGGCGCGCAGCAGCGCGATCTGGCGCCTCCGCTGGGCGACGAGGATGGTGAAGGTGTTCGCGATCGTGATCGCCCCGACGAGCAACGCGATGGCGGCGAAGGCCTGCAGCAGGTTCTTGAAGACGTCGAACTCGGCCGTCATCTGGTTGAGCTGGTCGACGCGGACCTGCTCGGCGCTGGCGACCGCGTCGTCCTTCGGAAGAGCCTTCGCGAGCGCGTCGACCGTCGCGTCGATCGAGCCCGGGTCGGAGACCTTGACCGCGTACGACACGTAGACGGGGCCGAACTCGTCGTCGGGCGGGGTCTCCGAGGCCGGGTCTGGCGCCCGGTACCCGATCTGGGAGAACAGCGAGCCGGGGTCGTCCGTCGCGCCCACCACCGTGAGGTCGGAGTCGGCCATCTCGACGGAGAGGGTGTCGCCCACCTTCGCGCCGAGACTCTCGAGGCCGTCCCTGGAGATAGCCACCTCGTTCGACTTCTCGGGCATCCGCCCCTCGACGATCTCGGACCAGCGCAGCCACTGCGGCGGAACCTCGTACAGCGACGCGTTGATCGAGCGCTCGCCCTTGGAAAGGAACGCGACGCCCGGGTAGGACCGTGCCACGACGTCCTCGACGCCCTCGGTCGCCGCGATGACCTTCGCGGACTCCGGCGTCCCGTCCACCACGATGTCGGCCTTGACGATGTCGAGCGATCCCTGATTGCCGAGCGCGGTCTGCTGCGAGTTCACGAACACCGAGATCGCGGAGATGAAGCCGACGCTGATGGCGATCGCGATCAGCGTCGCGATGAAGCGGCTCGGGTGGAGTCTCAGCTCACTGATGGCCTGGCGCCACATCAGGCGGCCACCGATCCGAGGAAGGCGAGCACCGACTCGGCGGTCGGGTGGGCGATGTCGTCGACGATGCGGCCGTCGAGCAGCATCAGGGCCCGATCGGCGTAGGCGGCGGCCTTCGCGTCGTGGGTGACCATGATGATGGTCTGGCCCTGCTCGCGCGAGCAGAACTGCAGATACTCCAGCAGTGCGGTGCCAGTGCGCTGGTCGAGGGCGCCGGTCGGCTCGTCCGCGAAGATCACCTCGGGACGGGTGACGAGGGCGCGAGCCACGGCCACACGCTGCTGCTGACCGCCCGAAAGCTGGCTCGGACGGTGGCCGAGCCGGTCGCCGATGCCGAGCGAGCCGACCACCTGGTCGAACAGCTGCCGGTCGACCTTCGTGCCCGCCAGTTCGAGCGGCAGCAGGATGTTCTGCTCCGCGGTGAGGGTCGGCATCAGGTTGAACGACTGGAAGACGAAGCCCACCTTGTCGCGCCTGACGCGGGTGACGACCTTCTCCGGAAGCTGGGCGATGTTGTCGGTTCCGATGAAGACGGAACCGCTGCTCGGCCGGTCGAGCCCAGCCATGCAGTGCATCAGCGTCGACTTGCCGGAGCCCGAGGGGCCCATGATGGCGCTGAAGCTGCCGCGCTCGATCGTCACGGACACGTCGTCGACCGCCACCACCGGGGTCTCACCCGTCTCGAACACCTTGGTCAGGTGCTGGGTGCCACACGCGGGCTGGCTGGTCGACTGGCTCATGGGAAGGTCCCTTTCTTCGAAGATCCTGCAGCCTCGAACCTAGGCGCAGCGGTAGGCACAGCGGATCGGCTCACCGTCGAGGCTGTGCGGCCACTTCTGCCACCCTGGTCGGATCGGACACCCCCACCTGGGACGAGGTTGACCCTGAGTGCCGACCAGCCCCACTACGATCTGTGCCCATGCAGCGGCGAACGGTGGTGCTCCTCGGCCCGGCCTTCGTGGCCGCGCTCGCCTACGTCGATCCGGGAAACGTCGCCGCGAACCTGAGCGCAGGCGCGCAATACGGCTACCTCCTGGTCTGGGCTCTCGTCCTCGCCTGCCTGATGGCGATGCTGGTGCAGTATCTCTCGGCGAAGCTCGGGGTGGTGAGCGGCAGTTCGCTCTCCGCCCTGATCCGTCAACGCCTCGATCAACGGCGGCACCCGAAGCTGTGGCGGTTCGGGTACGCCGCCCAGGCGGTCGCCGTCGCGATGGCGACCGACCTCGCGGAGGTCGTCGGCGGGGCGATCGCGCTGAACCTGTTGTTCGGCCTGCCGCTCTGGCTCGGCGCCATCATGATCGGCATGGCCGCGATCCTCTCGCTGCACTTCATGCGCCGCAAGGGCGAACACTTCTTCGAGATCCTCATGGCCGCGGTGCTCGGCGTGATCGCCGTCGGCTTTCTCGCCACCCTCTTCTGGCTACCGCCCGATCCCGCGGGGGTCGCGACGGGGCTGGTGCCACGCTTCTCCGACGCCGGCTCCGTCCAACTGGCCGCCGCGATGCTCGGCGCCACCGTGATGCCGCACGCCATCTACCTGCATTCGGCCCTCGCGAAGGATCGGCACGCCGCATCGACGGAGACGACCGCCCGGCTGCTGCGCGTGCAGCGGATCGACGTCGCGGTGGCGCTGACCATCGCCGCCGCGGTGAACGTGTCGATGCTGCTGTTCGCGGCCGCAGGGCTGCGCGGGTCGTCCATCGACTCCATCGAGGGTGCCTACGCCCAGATCGGATCCCTGGTCGGTGCGGCGCCCGCGACGGTGTTCGCCGTCGGGTTGCTCGTCTCGGGCCTCGGCTCGGCCATCGTCGGAACCGACGCGGGGGCAGGCATGATCCACGACCTCGTCTCCCCGAGGATCACCCCGACGATGCGGCGCCTGATCACGCTCGTCCCCGCCGTCGTCGTGCTGATCGCAGGCCTGCACGCCACCCAGGCGCTGGTGCAGTCGCAGCTCGTGTTGAGCTTCGGCATCGCGTTCGCCCTCGTGCCGCTGGTGTTGCTCACCTCAAGCAGGAAGGTGATGGGCGAGTATCGCAGCGGGCCGTTGCTGACCGCGGTCGCCTGGCTCGTCGTCGCCGCCGTCGTGGCGCTGAACGTCGCGGTCCTCGTCACCGCCTGAACGCGGCCCGTCCCTGTGCCTGAGTGGGAGCCGACCTCAGGAGGCAGCATGGACCAGCCACGCGACGACCGCGAGCTCTGGGCACGTGGATCGCACCCGCCACGGAGGCGCTCGGGCTCTCGCAAGAGGAGGTCCCCGTCGACGACCTGCTGACGCTGACCGCTGTGATCGCCCGCAGAGTGGACTGTCCGATGGCCCCGGTGTCGGCCTTCCTGGTCGGCCTCGCCGTCGGTCGGGGCGCCGATCCGCAGGAGGCCATGAAAAAGCTGACCGGGCTGGCCCAGGATTTCACCTGAACCAGCCCGGTCATCGCGGGAAGGTGGGCGTCAGGCCTGGCCTCCGAAGAGGGAGGTGACGGAGCCGTCGAGGAAGACGGCGTTGATCGCCTTCGCGATCAGCGGGGCGATCGACAGGATCGTGAGGTTGTTGATCTCGTCACGGTTGCTGATCGGCAGCGTGTTGGTGACGATGATCTCGTCCATGCCGGTGCCGTTGAGCCGCTCGGCCGCCGGGCCGGAGAACACCGCGTGCGTCGCCGCCGCGATGACCCGCTTGGCGCCGCGCTCGCGCAGGGCCGTTGCGGCCTGGGCGATCGTGCCGGCGGTGTCGATCATGTCGTCGACGAGCAGGCAGGTCTTACCCTCGACGTCGCCGACGACCTCGTGCACGGCCACGGTGTTGGCCTTGTTCGGGTCGCGGCGCTTGTGGATGATCGCGAGCGGGCAGCCGAGACGGTCGGTCCACATGTCGGCGAGACGCACGCGGCCGGCGTCGGGCGAGACGATGCACATCTCGGAGGCGTCGTACTTGTCCGTGACGTAGTCGGCGAGCACGGGAAGGCCCCAGAGGTGGTCGACGGGGCCGTCGAAGAAGCCTTGGATCTGCGCGGCGTGCAGGTCGACCGACATGATCCGGTCGGCCCCGGCTGCCTTGTACAGGTCGGCGACGAGCCGGGCCGAGATGGGCTCACGACCGAGGTGCTTCTTGTCCTGGCGCGCGTAGGGGTAGAACGGGGCGACCACGGTGATGCGCTTGGCAGAGGCGCGCTTGAGCGCGTCCACCATGATGAGCTGCTCCATGATCCATTCGTTGACCGGCGCCGTGTGCGACTGAATGACGAAGGCGTCGCAGCCGCGCACCGACTCCTCGAAGCGGACGTAGATCTCGGAGTTCGCGTAGGTGAGGGCGCGGGTCGGGACCAGGTCCTGGTCCATCAGCGTCGCCACCTCCTCCGCCAGCTCCGGATAGGCACGCCCGCTGAACAGCATCAGGTGCTTGTCATTCTTGGCGATCTGGGACATCAAGGTCAGGCCTTCTTCTTTCGGGACTCGAGCACTGCTGGGTGGATCGCCCCATCGCTGTCAGCCGCGGCTGCGGCCTGTTTCGAGGTGGGACGACGGTCATTGACCCATCCCTCGACGTTTCGCTGGCGACCGCGTGCCACCCCGAGGGCGCCCGCGGGGACGTCCTCGGTGATGGCCGAGCCTGCGGCGACGAGCGCGCCGGGGCCGATGTCGACAGGAGCGACGAGGACAGAGTTGGAGCCCACGAAAGCGTTCTTGCCCACATGCGTCGTGGACTTCTTGATGCCGTCGTAGTTGGCGAAGATCGTGCCTGCGCCGATGTTGGCGCCGTCATCGACGACCGCGTCGCCGCAGTAGGCCAGGTGCGGCACCTTCGCGCCGTCACCGATGGTGGCGTTCTTGGTCTCGACGAAGGCACCGATCTTGCCGCCCTTGCCGAGGATGGTTCCAGGACGCAGGTAGGAGAACGGACCGACGCTCGCCTCCTCGCCGACCACGGCGAACGAGCCGTGCGTGCGGGTGACCTCGGCGCGGGGGCCGACCTCGACGTCCATCAGGGTCGTGTCGGGGCCGATGGTGGCGCCCTCACCGATGGTGGTCGCGCCCTGCAGGATCACGCCTGGCAGGAGGGTGACGTCCTGCGCCAGATCCACGTCGACGTCGATCCAGGTGCTGGTCGGGTCGATCATGGTGACGCCCTCGCGCATCCAGGCGTCGCGGATGCGGCGGTTCATCTCGGCGTTCATCCGCGCGAGCTGGACCCGGTCGTTGACGCCCTCGGTCTGCCAGACGTCGTCGATCACGTGCGCGCCGACGCGCTGGGAGCGCTGGGCCGCAAAGTGGACGACGTCGGTGAGGTACTGCTCGCCCTGCGCGTTGTCGGTGGTCAGCGAGGCGAGCCCGTCGCGCAGCGTGGCCGCGTCGAAGACGTAGATGCCGGAGTTGATCTCGGTGATCGCGAGCTGGGCATCGCTGGCGTCCTTGTGCTCGACGATCGAGGTCACGGCCTCGCCCTCGCGGACGATGCGGCCGTAGCCGGTCGGGTCCTCGACCTCCGCGGTCAGGATGGTCACGGCGTTGAGGTTTCCGCGGTGAGTCGAGACAAGGTCGCGGAGGGTGTCGCCGGTGAGCATCGGGACGTCTGCGTAGGTGACCACGACCTCGCCCTCGAGCTGGCCGAGCCCGGCGAGGCCACAGGCGACGGCGTGCCCGGTACCGAGCTGCTGGTCCTGGACGGCGGTGGTGACCGCCGCAGAGAGCTGTTCGAGCTGGGCCTCGACCTGTTCGCGCAGGTGGCCGACGACCACGACGAGGTGCTCCGGGTCGAGCGCGGCAGCGGCGCTGACGGCGAAGCTGAGCATCGGCTTGCCAGCGACCTCGTGGAGGAGCTTTGACTTGGCGGACTTCATGCGGGTTCCGCCTCCGGCGGCGAGAACCACAACGGCTGCGACTGGCGCGAGCTCGCTGTCGGTGGACACGGGGTTTCTCCTTCTGTGGCCGACGGGCGATGTCCCCGACCGCAGGGCCGCCGGGCGCAGGGCGCTCGGATGCCTGAGAGAGCAACCGGAGTCGCTTCGCATCATACGGCGTTCCGGACGTCCACGCCGACTTGGGGCGCAGGCCCGGGATCAGGCGTCGGCGCCCCGGACCAGGCTGCGCGCGATGGAGGCGGCGGTGACGAGCGGGTCAGCGTCTGGCTCGAGCGGGACGGTCAGCCGGTCGAGCACCAGACCATTGACGAGGTGGTGCAGGGCGAGCACGGTCTCGCGCCCTCCCGGCAGACCCCTCTGCGCATGGAAGTCGACGTCCGCCTCCAGGCCCGCCCGCAGGAAGGGGCCGAGCCGCGCCGCGAGCGACGGCGTCCGCGCGGCCTCGAGCCTCAGCTCGATCAGGGCGAGCGGCAGCGCCGGTCTGGCGAGCAGCCGCTCGACGACGTAGCCGAGGTAGGCCTCCAGCGCCTGCTCCGGGTCGGTGACGGCGGCGAGATCGCGGAGTCGGTCCTCGTCGGGGGCGAGCAGTTCGAAGCAGCGCTCGGCGATCCCCTCCATGAGCGCGACCCTGCTCGGGAAGTAGTTGGCGCAGGTGCCGAGCGGCAGGCCGGCCACGCGGTCGACGGCACGGTGGGTGAGCTCCCGCCCTCCCCCTGAGCCGAGCAGTTCGACGGCGGCCTCGGCGACCTGCTCCCGCCGTCGTGGATTAGCGACCATGCCCCAACCCTAGACCAACCGCCACAGGTGTTGTAGATTCTTAACCAACACACCTGCAGTGATTGGAGAGCCATGCGTGACCTCGTCTAGTACGTCGCCGTCTCGGCCGACGGATTCATCGCGGACCGGAACGGGGATTCCTCGACGATCCCGACCGACCCGTCGACCCTCGCGGCCGTGTTCGAGCGGTACCCCGAGACCTGTCCCGCCCATGCTCGTGAGGCGTTCGGCGTCACCTCCGCCAACCGTCGCTTCGACACCGTCGTGATGGGGCATCGGACCTACGCCCCCGCAGTGGAGGTCGGCCTGCCCGGCGGCGCCTACCCTCACCTGCGTCAGGTCGTCGCGACGCACCGCGACCTGCCGCTCGAGACGATGTCAGGTGACGTGTGTGCACAGGTCGCCGATCTGAAGCGGCAGGCGGGGGCCGACATCTGGCTGTGCGGAGGCGCTGAGCTCGCCGGACAGTTGCTCGACGAGATCGACGAGTTCCAGTTCAAGGTCAACCCGGTGCTGCTCGGCGACGGCATCCCCGTGATCGGCGGGCCCCGCCAGGTCGACCTGGCCCTCGTCTCGACCGAACCGCTTCCAGGAGGCGTCGTGCTCAACACCTACCGACGGTGACGGGGCAGGATTGGGTCCATGAGACTGAAGGAACCGGTCGACGTGGCCCTCGCGTTCGCCGAGGCGTGGAACGACCGCGACCCGGACGCGCTCGCCGACCTGTTCGTCGAGGACGCTGACTTCGTCAACGTGGTCGGCCTGTGGTGGGAGGACAGGCGGAACATCCGCAGGGCTCACGCCCGCGGGTTCCGGGTCATGTTCGGCTCCTCCGAGATGGCGCTGGAGCGGACGAAGGTCCGCCCGCTCGGTTCAGACTCGGCCGTGGTGCTCGCGTTGTGGCGGATGGCGGGCCAGGTCTCACCCGACGGGAAGGAGGTGGGCGACCGGGCTGGGGTGTTCACCTTCGTGGTCGAACGCCGCGACGGCGGCTGGCTGGCCGTTTCCGCGCAGAACACCGACCGGATCGACGGGGCTGAGACGCTGGTCGCCGCGGGCGGGACGCTGACCCCGACGTCGTACGTGTAGCACCTGTTTGGTGGGCGAGCGGCGTTGGGTGCGGGGTCTGCCTGGCGGGGGCCACGGCCCCGAACCGGCGGCTTCGCCCGCAGACCTGTGAGCTCCCCGGGCAGGAGTCGAACCTGCTGCGCTAATCCTGATTCAAAGTCAGGCGGGCCCTACCGAAAGACCAACCGGGGAACGGCCCGTGAGGGCCAGAGCCAGAGTCTATACGTCCCCACCGGGGCCGACCAGCCGGTCCCGCAACGGGTGATCCGGTTGTCCACAGGCTGCGAAGTGTCTGGCACAGCGGCCATGATGGTGACCGACAGTGGGAACAACACCGATGAGAGGAGTTCCCATGGAGACGATTCGCTGCTTCGGCACCGGCGACGCTCTGTACGAGGCGTACCACGACGAGGAGTGGGGCCGTCCCGTCGCGGACACCCCCGATGAGCACGCCCTGTTCGAGCGCATCGCGCTCGAGGGCGCCCAGGCCGGGCTGAGCTGGATCACCATCCTCCGCAAGCGTGAGGGGTACCGCGAGGCGTTCCACCGGTTCGCTCCGGCGAAGGTGGCAGAGCTGACGCCCGACGACGTGGATCGGCTGCTGACCAACCCCGGCATCGTGCGGAACAGGGCGAAGATCGAGGCCACCATCGGCAACGCCCGGGCGCTGCTAGCCATGCACGAGGCGGGCGAGCGGCTGGCAGACCTGATCGTCGCGCATGCGCCCGAGCCGCGCGGTCACGCGCCACTGACCTTCGCCGATGTCCCGGCCCAGACGCCCGAATCGCTCGCCCTGAGCAAGGCGCTGAAGAAGCGCGGGTTCCGGTTCGTCGGACCCACCACGATGTACGCGGCGATGCAGGCGATCGGCACGGTCGACGACCACATCCAGGGCTGCTTCCTGGCCAGGTAGTCAAGACCCATGCGGCGCTCTCACGCCGCTTGGAAGCCCCGGGGGATCGACCGGTCCCGGTTCGCGATCGTCAGGCCTCCACCGAAGCGGGGGAGGCTCTGCAGTGTGGGCGCGGTCGCGAGCGGATGACCCTTGCTGATGCCGTGGCGCAGACGCCGAGAATGGCGCTGGAGATGCAAGGCTCGGTTCGGAGGACGGCACGGTGTGCGTGGCGATACCGGCGATGGATGTGGTCGACGCCATGACCCGGTTCCTGCCGGGCGCTTGCTGCTCGCACCGGCCTTTGGAGCAACGACGAGCAGGCTGTGTCGGCATCGCGCTGCGCCGATGCAGAGAGGGCTGGCGCGGTTCACGCGCCACCACCTGATGGCCTTGCGGGGTACCCGGATCGCACCCGCCTTCTGTCGGCTCGCCCGACCAGTCGCATGCGTCCGACGATTCGGGCGCAGTCCCGATCGGCTGCGGGCAGGGCTGAAGTTGCGGCCGGTCGGCGCCTCTGGCACCTGTGTTCGCACTCTCTCAGGGCGGCCACGGTCGGCCCTGCCCCGTGGGTCCTGTCATCCGCGGGCTTGCGAAGCGCGCGTGCCTTGAACTCCTGAGGCCACCTCGACCGCGTGGCTGATCCGGCCAGAGGACTTCTGCTCGTCGCCACTTGGTCGCCTAGATCCATGGGTCTATCGCCTAGGCGGCCCCGGTGCTTGGAGGCTGCGGACTGCGGCTGTCGGTGGTGCCCGCCAGCAAGGCCTACCAGGGGCTCCCGGATCCCGGCCGTCAGCCTCGTTCTCGCCCCGTGGCCGACCAGGGAGAGCAGGCGCCGCGCCCCGTGTCGGCGTGTCGCACTCGGTCCGCGCAGGATGGCGAAGCTGTCCCAGGCGATGAAGATGACGAGTATCGGCACCATGGCGAGGGGCTCCGAGGACGAGCCCAATGGGTATGTCGGGACGCCATCACAAGTCCGGAAATATTCTCGAGATTTCTTTCCTGGCAGGCACTTTCTGGGGCAGAAATTGTCGGTGGTGCCGGGTTTACTAGGGGTTATGGATCACATGGCGGTGGAGGAGCTTGAGCGGCGGATCGACGCCGATCTCGCCACTCTGCAGGCGCTCGGCTCCGCCGCCGACAGTGCGGAAGCCATGGATCTGATCCATCGCCTCGACAGCAGGACCGCACGGATCGAGGCCATCCGGATGGACATCCTGCACAGGGCCGCAGCCACCGCTCTCCCGGGCAATGACGTCAGCGCGCAGCTCCACAACACGAACCGGGTCACCCTCGCGGTTGCCCGGGGGCAGGTCCGCTCCGCGAGCCAGATGATCGACACATTCCCGATCATCCACCGGGCACTGGCCGACGGGCAGGTCTCCCCCGACCAGGCCCGCGCGATCGTGAGGGGCCTGCTCCGCGCTCCCGGCTCTGTGACGATGGACGGGCACGACCTGCGGCAGGCCGAGATGGTCAGGTACGCGGCGTCGTTCGATCCGGCCGAGCTGGAGAAGCTGGCAGTTCGGATGGCCGAGGTCACCGATCCGGAACACGCGGAGGCCCTTGCGGCGGCGCGGCTGGAGCGCGAGCAGCGTCTCGCGCACGCCGCCCGCTCGCTGAGAGTCGTTCCCGATCACCACGGCTCCATGCTCATCCGCGGTCAGATCCCGTTGGCTGACGGCGAAGTCCTGCTCGCCCAACTCACGGCTCTGTTGCCTTCGCGCCAGTCGTACACCGACTCGGCCGAAACCCCGACCCGCCCCATGCGCCAGGCAGATGCGCTCGTTCGGCTCACCACCATCACCGCCAATCATGGCGAACTCCCCGCCAACGGGGGCGATCGTCCGCACGCGATGATCACGCTCGACCACGAGACGCTGACCACAGGGCTCGGCCGGGTCAGCTCCCTCGGTACCGGGGAGCACCTGGACCCCTCTGTGGCCAGACGGATCGCCTGCGAGGCGAACATCATCCCCGTCGTCCTGGGCACCGACTCACAACCGCTGGATGTGGGAAGACAGACCCGCTTCTTCACCGGAGCCGTCGGCAGGGCTCTGGTCCTGCGTGACCAGGGCTGCGTGTTCCCCGGCTGCGACGCGATGCCCGCGGCATGTCACCGCCATCACATCCTCCCCTGGTGGCAGGGCGGCGCGACCAGCCTCGACAACGGGGTCCTCGTGTGCGCATTCCACCATCGCCTCGTCGAACCAGATCCGGAGAAGTCGCCCGATCTCCAGTGGCAGATCCACCTCGACGAAGGCACCGGCCTGCCCTGGTTCACCCCACCCAGACACGTCGATCCGCGGCAGAGGCCGAGGCTCCACCACCGGCACCAACTCAAGCGGATGACTCTACCCACGCCCGATCCGCCACCGGAGCCGCCACCTCTCCCGCGGATGGACCCGGCCTGGATGGCCGGGTAGCCCTCGACCCTGCGCTGGTACCTCTGGGCCCCGGCATGCCAGCCCGGGTTGGAGCGTGCACAGATCTACAAGGAGCGCGACTCGCGCCAATAGAGGCATCAACCGCGCTCACCGTAGAACAGTGCCCGACAGACCCACCGAGGCAGGACCCGAGGGGCCGGGGCCCGGAGGTGACGGGCAGGTCCCCTTCCCCCTGAGCGCTGAGGGGCCCAGGCGGCGACGAAGTCGACGCTAGGGGGCGCGCGACCGGAACCACCGGCCCCGGCCTACCGACCACGACGAGCAGAGACCGGGCGCCCCATGCGACCCGACCCAACAGGCAACCCGAGTGCCCCATGCCGCGCACAGATCTACAAGGAGCCGACTCGCGCCAATACAGGCATCAACCGCGCTCACCGTAGAACAGTGCCCGGCAGACCCACCGAGGCAGGACCCGAAGGCCGAGTCCCTGAGGGTGACGGACCTGCGCCCTAGCTGCGCTGCCCTCGGCCTGACTCCGCCCCCGAACGCGTCGCGAAACGCCGTGCGACAATGGGCAGCGTGTCGACCCGCCCCACCCCAGCCCGAGCCCGCCGCCCGCGCACCCGCATGAGCGCCGCCGAGCGCCGCGAGCAGCTGCTGGAGATCGCCCGCGAGCTCTTCGCCGAGCGCGGCTACGAGGGGACCTCGGTCGAGGAGATCGCTGCTCGGGCGGGCGTCTCGAAGCCGGTGGTCTACGAACACTTCGGCGGCAAGGAGGGGGCCTACGCGGTGGTCGTCGACCGCGAGACCAAGACCCTCCACACCGCCATCCGCGACGCGCTCAGCACGCCGGGGGCCGGCTCCCGCGAACTGCTCGAGCGGGGCGCGATGGCGCTGCTCCGCTACATCGACGAGAGGCCAGACGGGTTCCGGATCCTGTCACGCGACCCGCTGCGCGACCCCTCCGCCGTTCCTGCGCCGGGTCAGCCGACCGGCTCGTTCGCGTCGATCCTCAGTGACATCGCGGTCCAGGTCGAGGACCTGCTCGCCGCCGAGTTCGCCAAGACCGGCCACGACCCGCAGTTCGTCGGGCTCTACGCGCAGGCCCTCGTCGGCCTCGTCGCCCAGACGGGCCAGCAGTGGCTCGAGAACCGCGAGCCCTCGCGCGACGTGGTGGCCAGGCACCTGATCAACCTCGCCTGGAACGGGATGGCCCACCTCAAGCCCGACCCGCGACTTGTGATGGACCATATCGACCGCCGCACGGGCATCGCCGTCGTCACGGACGAGGCGACCGAGGAGGCACCGGCGCGACGCAGGAAGACCGCCGGCTGACCAGCGGCCCGGCCGGAACAGGCTCGTCCGGAACGCTCCGGCCGGTGAGCCAGGGCCTATGCGTCCGAGCCGAGCAGGAGCCTGCGCAGGGCGTCGGCGAACTGCGCACGCTCACCCTCTTGCCATCCGCCAAGCAGCTCCTGCTCCACGTCCAGCAGTGAAGTAAGCGCGGCGTCGACGAGCGCCAGGCCCTCGGGGGTCAGCGCGACGAGCACGCCGCGACCGTCGTTCGGGTCCGACTCGCGCGTGACGGCGCCACGCTTGACGAGGCGGTCGACCCGGTTGGTCATCGTGCCTGAGGTGACGTGCGTCTCGCGCAGCAACTGCCCGGGCGAGAGCCGATGGGGCGCGCCGGCGCGGCGCAGCGCGGCGAGGACGTCGAACTCCCAGCTCTCGATCGAGTGACTCGAGAAGGCGCGCTTGCGGTGCCCGTCCAAGATCGCGGCGAGCCGGTCGATGCGCGACCAGATGTGCATCGAGTCGACGTCGAGGTCGGGCCGCTCCCGCTGCCACGCGTCGACGACGCCGTCCACCTCGTCGCTCACGGCAACACCTGCGCTCCGGCGACCGGGCCGTAGGCGCGGCGGACCGCCCGCACCCCGCTGAACACGGACAGGGCCTCGGCCAGCTCGTGGCCGTGGGCGTCCGACCCGGCGAGGAAGGCGCAGGTGGGGCCGGAGCCGCTGACGATCGCACCGAGCGCGCCCGCCTCGAGCCCCAGCTTCAGGGTGTGGGCCAAAGACGGCTGCAGCGAAAGCGCCGCCTCCTCAAGGTCATTGGTCAGGTTCGCCCCGACGGCTGCCGCGTCGCCCGCGCGCAACGCCTCGAGCAGCGGCTCGGGAATCTCGGTGGAGCGTGGATCCGAGAGCCGGTCGAACTCCTTGAACACCGACGGCGTCGACAGACCGCCGTGCGACAGAGCGAACGTCCAGTGGTAGGTGCCTGAGGTCATCACGGGGGTCAGGTCGATCCCGCGGCCGGTGCCGATCGCCGTTCCCCCGAGCAGCAGGAAGGGCACGTCCGACCCGAGCTCGGCGGCGATCGGCTGCAGGTCGTCGCGGCTGGCACCGAGGCCCCACAGCGCGTTGCACGCGACGAGGACCGCAGCCGCGTCGGCCGAACCGCCCGCCATGCCTCCGGCGACGGGGATGCGCTTGCGGATCAGCAGGCTGACCCCGGCATCGGCGACGTCGAACCTCTGCGCGAGCAGTTTCGCGGCACGGATGGCTAGGTTGGTGTCGTCGACGGGAAGGAAGCCCGCACCCTCCCCTTGGAAGGCTAGGCGGAAGTCTCCGGGTCGCGTCGTCTCGGCCTGCACCTCGTCGCCGAGGCTGACGGCCTGGAAGACGGTGCCCAACTCGTGGAAACCCTGCTCATCGGTCCCCCCGACGCGCAGGGCGAGGTTCACCTTGGCAGGCACCCGCACCCGCACCGCTCTGGTCACGGTACGAACCTACCGCACGGCGACCCCGCTGACGCGACGCAGAAGTCCGCTGGCCCTGCAGCCGTCGGGCCGTGCCTCACCTCAACTCGGCGGCGATCGCCGCGAAGTCGCTGACCCCCAGCATCTCGCCGCGCAGGCTCGGTTGGACCCCCGCCCGCTCGATCGCCTCGGAGGCCGCTGCCGCGGAGCCGACCATCCCGGAGAGGGCGGCCCTCAGCATCTTACGGCGCTGTGCGAAGGCGGCGTCGATCACCCGGAAGGTCTCCTCCCGCGGCGCCTCGGTCTCGGGCGCGGGCCTGCGGGTGATCTTCACCAGACCGGAGTCAACGTTCGGCACGGGCCAGAACACCTTCGGCGGCACGGTGCCGACCCGGGTCGTCTCGGCGTACCAGGCGGTCTTGGCCGATGGCACCCCGTACACCTTGGAGCCAGGAGGCGCGACCAGCCGGTCGGCCACCTCCAACTGGACCATGACGAGGCCGCGCGTCCAGTCGGGGAACAGCTCGAACATGCGAAGCAGCACCGGGACCGACACGTTGTAGGGAAGGTTCGCCACCAGCGCCGTCGGCGCGAGCGGCAGCGAGTCGACCTGGAGCGCATCCGCGTTGACGACCTCGAGTCGTGACGCAGCCTCGTCGCCTAGCCGCTCGGCGACGGTCTGCCGCAGCCGCTGCGCCAGCCGGTCCTCGATCTCGACGGCGACCACGCGCGCCCCGATCTCCAGGAGGCCGAGGGTCAGCGAGCCGAGACCAGGGCCGATCTCGAGGACGACATCGTCTGCTGTGACGCCGGAGAGCGTGACGATCCGGCGCACGGTGTTCGGATCGACGACGAAGTTCTGGCCGCGCTGCTTTGTCGGGCGCAGATCAAGCTCCGCGGCGATCTTGCGCACGGAGGCGGGGTCGAGCAGGCCGACGTCAGGCATCCTGACCCCACCTTCCATATGCGGCGAATGTGTTGGCGACGATCTGGTCGCAGAACTGAGCCAGGTCGACGTCGAGCAGGTCGGCGAGGAACCGGACGGTGTGCGGCAGCAGGTACGCGGCGTTGGCCTTCCCGCGGCACGGCTTCGGCGTCAGGTACGGGGCGTCGGTCTCGACGAGGATCCGCTCGATCGGCGTCACGGCCGCGGCCTCGCGCAGGTTCTCCGCCGACCCGAAGGTCACCACGCCTGGGAAGGACAGATAGGAGCCCCGCTCGAGGCAGCGCCGCGCGAAGTCGGCGTCGCCGGAGAAGCAGTGCATCACCATCCGGCGGGGCACGCCCTCGTCGTCGACGACGCGCAGGATCTCGCCGTGCGCGTCGCGGTCGTGGATCATCAGCGTCTTGTCCGCGGCGTTCGCCCAGCGGATGTGCGCCCGGAAGGCGCGCTCCTGCGCCTCTCGGCCCTCCGGTTCACGGGTGCGGTAATGGTCGAGCCCGGTCTCGCCGACGGCCACCACCACCGGATCACCCACGAGGGCCTCGATCTGCGCGAGCTGACGCTGCAACTCCTCCTCGCCTCCGCGCAGGAAGGCGCGGGCGGCGTCGTTCGGGTGCAGCGCGACGGCGGCGCGGACCTGCGGGTCGCGCCCGGCCAGGTCGACGGCGAACCGCGCTCCCGGCACGTCGCAGCCGACCTCGATCACGCGCGTGACGCCCACCTCCCGGGCGAGGCGCAGGTTGTCGTCGACACCGAGACCCGAGTACTCACGGGTCGAGTCGAGGTGCGTGTGGTTGTCGATGACCGGGCGCGGCAGCGGCTCCGGCAGGGGCGGCAGCCCGAGTTCCTCGATGACGCTCATCGACCCTCCTTGTCGGCCAGGGCGGCCGAGTACAGCTCTTTACGGTTGGCGCCGGTCAGCTTGGCGACCTCACCCACCGCGGCAGACAGTTTCGCACCTCCGGCGACCCGCTGCCGAACCAGCGCCAGCGCGTCATCGACCGAGGTCTCGACGGGCTCCGCCCCGGCGATCACGACGGTGACCTCCCCGCGTACACCTTGCGCTGCCCAGTCGGCCAGTTCGGCGAGCCCGCCACGGCGGACCTCCTCGTAGGGCTTCGTCAGCTCCCGGCACACCGCCGCGTACCTGGCGCCCCCGAGTGCCGAGGCCGCGTCGCGAAGGAACGCCTCGAGCCGGTGCGGGGCCTCGAAGAACACCATGGTGCGCTGCTCCCCCGCGAGGTCCTGCAGCCGCCTGGTCCGCTCACCAGACTTGCGCGGCAGAAAACCCTCGAAACAGAACCGGTCGACGGGCAGCCCGGAGACGGCGAGCGCCGTCAGCACGGCGGAGGGCCCCGGCACCGCGGTCACCCGCAGGCCCCGCTCGATGCAGGCGACGACCGCCCGGTAGCCGGGATCGCTCACCGACGGCATTCCGGCGTCGGTGGCCAGCACCACCCGCTGCCCGGCCGCGACGGCCTCGACCAGTTCGGGCGTGCGGCTCGACTCGTTCCCCTCGAAGTAGCTGAGGATCCGTCCGGTCGGCTCGATGCCGAGCCGCTTCGTCAGCGTGACGAACCGGCGGGTGTCCTCGGCTGCGATCAGATCGGCCTCGGTGAGGGCCACGCGCAGCGCCTCGCTGGCATCGGTCGAGGAGCCGATCGGGGTCGCCGCGAGGACGAGGGCTCCGCTGGGAGGGGGTTGCATGCCTTCAGCCTATGATGCTTACGTGCAGACGACCTTGCAGGCGCTCGACGACGGCCGCCTCCGTGACCGGACCTTCGGCTGGGTCGTGACCATCGCGATCACGCTGCTCGCCTTCGCGCTGCGCCTGTTCCACCTCGGGCAACCGAACAAGATCCTCTTCGACGAGACCTACTACGCCAAGGACGGCTGGGCCGTCAACCAGTTCGGCTACGAACGCAACTGGGCCGAGAACGCCAACGACCTGCTGGTCAACGGCGACACCAGCGGCATGCAGGACGGCGCGGCGTTCGTCGTGCATCCTCCGCTCGGCAAGCTGCTCATCGGCTGGGGCGAACAACTGTTCGGGATGAACTCCTTCGGGTGGCGCTTCGCCGCCCTCGTCTTCGGCACGCTGCTGGTGTTCTTCACGATCCGGATGGCCAGGCGGCTCTCGCGCTCCACCCTCGTCGGCGCCATCGCTGGCCTCCTGCTCACCTTCGACGGCCTGGCCTTCGTGATGAGCCGGATCGCCCTGCTCGACATCTTCCAGGCGACCTTCGCCGTGGCGGCCGTCTCGGCGCTGGTCGCCGACCGCGACTGGTTCAGGCACAAACTGGCCGACCACCTCCGCAGACACGACCTGCCAGATCTCGGCGGCAGGTTCGGCCCGCTGCTGCTCTGGCGCCCCTGGCGCGTCGTGGCGGGCGTCATGTTCGGCGCCTCCTGCGCGGTGAAATGGAACTCCATCTACCTCATCGCGGCCTTCGGCATCCTCGTTGTGTGCTGGGACCTGGGCGCCCGCCGTCTGGCCGGTGCAGGGAGGGCCCGCTGGTTCTCGCTGCTGATCGACGCCCCAGCCGCGTTCGTGCAGCTCGTCGTGGTCGCGGTTCCCGTCTACCTCGCCACCTGGATTCCCTGGCTCACCACCGAGGGCGGCTGGGGCCGCGACTGGGGAGCCAACAATCCCGACAGCCCGCTCGTGAAGTATCTCGGGCAGGCGCTCGGTTCGCTCGCCGACTACCACCGCGAGATGTACGACTTCCACACCGGCGACTACATGAACGTCGAGGCGACGCACCCGTACGAGGCGCACCCGGCGGGCTGGCTGCTGATGCTGCGCCCCATCGGCATCGAGGCCGTCAACGACATCCCGACCGGAACCGACGGCTGCGAGGCGGTCGGGCAGAACTGCATGCGGATCATCTCCGGCATGGGCACCCCGATCCTCTGGTGGGCCGCTCTGGTCGCGATCGTGCTCGCCATCGGCTGGTGGATCGTCAAGCGTGACTGGCGCTTCGGGGCCCCGCTCGTGGCCATCGCCGCGGCCTGGCTCCCCTGGTTCATGCACACGGGCCGCCCGCAGTTCTTCTTCTACGCGATCATGGTCATCCCGTTCAGCGTGACGATCCTCGCGATGGCCCTCGGCAAGTTCCTCGGCCCCGCCCATGGGCCGAAACGCATGGTCAAGGGCATCCTCGTCGGCGCGCTCGTGCTCGCCGTGATCTGGAACTTCGCCTTCATCTACCCGATCCTCACCGGTGAGCTCATCACGCGCAGCGGTTGGTGGCTGCGGATGTGGCTCGGCAACGCCTGGGTCTGATCACCTCCCGACTTCCGTCGAGGGCCCTCATTCGGGCTTGGGGCACCTGCTCTCCGAGCGCCGGTCGCAAGGCAGGTCCTCAAGCTGACCGCCGTGTCCCCCGTCACCGCGGGCCAGGCCTGGGCTTCGATCGGCGACCTGGCCGTGGCCATGGCGCCGACCGCCGAGCCTGAGCCGCTGCCAGATGTCGAGGCCGAGCCGAGGATCGCGCTGTCCGACACCGACGTCATCGCCGGAGACACCGTCGCGGTGACCGGAGGCGGCTTCGCCGGCGGCGAGGAGGTCCGGATCACCGCTGGGCGTGCCGTCGTCACCACGACCGCTGACGCCAACGGCTTCATCAGTAAGGAGTTGACGATCGACGAGCGCGAGACCTCCGGGAAGCTCACGGTCACGGCCGCAGGGACCAAGAGCGCGACGGCCGACCTGTCCGTCTCCGCCCGTCCCACGCCGACGCCGACCACCTCACCCACGACAACTCCGACCACGAAGCCGTCGAAGACGCCAACGACCAAGCCGACCGCGCCCAAGCCCGACTGGGCACCGTCGGTCCCCTACACCCTCCCCGGCCACCACGTCTTCAACGCACGCCACTGGAACACCACCTGCGAGAAGTACTCCCGACCACCCGCTGCCGCACCGACATCTGGGCAACCACCGTCGTCAAGACCACCACCGGATACCAGGTCACCCCAAGGACCGGCGGCGGCTACACCTTCCGCCAAAGTCGGCAGTGGGTGTTCAACAACCCCGTCCTGTTCAAACAGTGACGACCTGACCCACAGACTCCGACCCCCGGTGACACAGCGCCATCACGCTCACCGGGGGTCGGTCCATCCCCGGACGGTGAGGGCTGCGTCAGCGCTTCAGCAGGCGCATTCCTGCGGCTCGCAGCTGGCTGAGCGGCGGCAGCGCGTTGCCGGAGCGTCTCGCGTCCGCGAGCAGGCGGTAGAGGTACCAACCGCTCGCGGTGCCGTTCATCAGCTCGCCCCGACCGTTGCCTCGCGCGTAGAACCCGCCGGGGATGGCGGAGGCGCCGACGATGGGGCGGCCGTGGTCGCTCGGGTCGATCGCGAGCTTCCCCATCTCGACCCCCGTGAGGCCGAGCGTGTCGACCGCCCAGTCGCGCAGCTCCTCGACGGCACGGTCGATCCGGCTGAGCGAGGACTTCTGGCCGAGGATGAGCGCCTCGTCCCCGATGGGGCGGATCAGCCACGCCGTCGAGGTGGCCTCGAGGCTGACCTCACGGCGCGGGCGCTTGGGCAGCCCCCGGACGACGGGGACCCACTGGGCCGGGCCGACCCGCGCCGCCCTTCCCCACGGGCTGATGCCGAGCGTGTCGACCACGGAGACCCCGGAGGTGGCGCCCGGCTCGCGGACCCAGGCCCGGTTGTCCCGGAAGATCACCTTCGTGACCCCCTCGCGGCGGGCGATGTGGGTGACGGTGACCGACTGGACCACCTTCGCCCCTGCCGCCACCGCCGCGGCGCGCAGGGACAGGGCGTACGCCGTCGGATCGACGGTGAGCGCCTCGGTCAGGATCGAGGCGCCGTCCGGCGCGACGAGCAGGTCGGCCTTCGCCCCCGCCTCGCGCAGCAGCCCGACCACCAGACGCGTCTCCTCCTCGTCGCCGCCCGGCAGCGACCGGTCGCGCAGTGGAAGGGTCTCGGCATCGGGGGCGTTGCGTCGGATCTCCCGGATGCCCGCCAGGTTGCGCTCGATGTGTTCGCGGGCCGCGGCAAGCCCGTAGGCGTGCGCCATCGCTGCGATGGTGGACGCGTGGCCGACGGCGGCGACGCCGTGTCCGATGGCGGCGCTGCGCCCCTCCGGGTTCGGGTCGAGCACGACCACGTCGTAGCCCTTGGACGCGAGCCGCCGAGCGACAGTGAGGCCTGCAACGCTCGCTCCGAGCACCAGGGTGTCATGCGGCATGAGCCAACCCTAGCCGCGCGCCCTACCCGCCGGAGGTGCCCCCGCCGAACGCCGGTGCTCGAAAACCGACGCGGTCTCGTCACCTCCCCGGCTCTGCGAGTAGCATGCCGCCGACGAAAGGAATCCACCCCATGTGGCAGTTGCACAACAACGGCGTCCTCGAACCCGGAGCCGTGGTCAAACCCACCGAACGACTGACCTGGGGAAGGACCATCGGTCTCGGCGCCCAGCACGTGGTGGCGATGTTCGGCGCGACCTTCGTGTTCCCGCTCCTGATGGGCCTCAACGCCCAGCTTGCGGTGATGATGTCGGGCGTCGCGACGCTGATCTTCCTGTTCGTCGTGAAGCACCGGATCCCCAGCTACCTCGGCTCGTCGGCGTCGTTCGTCGGAGTCGCGACCGCGATCTACACCGCAGGCGGCAACCCGGCCGACCTGACGGGCGCGCTGTTCGTCGTCGGCCTGACGCTGTTCATGGTCGGCCTCATCATCCACTTCGCGGGTGCGCGCGTGATCCACAGGGCGCTCCCGCCCGTGGTCACCGGCGCCGTGGTGCTGCTGATCGGATTCAACCTCGCCCCCGTGGTGGCGACGGTGTACTGGCCGGTCGACCCATGGCTCGCCTTCGTCGTGATGCTGATCGTGATCGCGCTGTCGATCGGGCTGCGCGGCTTCATGGGCCGCATCGCCATCTTCCTTTCGCTGGTGATCGGCTACCTCCTCAGCTGGGTTGTCGACCTCGTCGCCGGCCCGCTCGGCACCAAGCCGGACGGATCCCCTCAGTTCCGCGTCGAATGGGCTGACGTCGGGAAGGCGGACTGGTTCGGCCTTCCACCGCTGACCGACCTGGGCTCCTGGGTCTACGACCCGGACAACCCAGCGAACATGGCAGGCAACGTCGTCGGCTTCCACCTCCCCCACTTCAGCCTGGCGGCGATCATCGTCGCCCTCCCCGTCGTGATCGCGCTGATCGCGGAGAACGCCGGCCACGTCAAGGCCGTTGCCGAGATGACCAAGGACGACCTCGACCCCCTGATGGGCCGGGCGATCGCCGCCGACGGCGCGACGTCGATGCTCGCCACCGCCGTCGGCGCGGGCCCGACCACCACCTACGCCGAGAACATCGGCGTCATGGCAGCCTCACGCGTCTACTCGACCGCCGCGTACGTCGTCGCCGCGATCGTGGCGATCCTGTTCGGCTTCTCGCCCAAGTTCGGCGCCGTCATCTCGGCCACCCCGTCGGCCGTGCTCGGCGGCATCACGGTGGTGCTCTACGGCATGATCGGCCTGCTCGGCGCGAAGATCTGGAAGGAGAACAAGGTCGACTTCGGCAACCCGCTGAACCTGATCCCCGCCGCGGCGGGCATCATCATCGGCATCGGCAACGTGTCGGTCCCGCTTGGTGGGGACTTCCAGCTCGGAGGCATCGCTCTAGGCACCATCGTCACGATCGGCGTGTACCACCTCGCCCGACTGATCGCACCGAGGCAGATGCGCGAGGAGGCAGACGGCGCGACGCTGATCTACGACGCGCCCGGCATCTACTCAGACCCCGACGACGACGCCCCGGGCAGGTAGTCATACGTCTTCGAGGCCCGACCCGCATCACGCAGGTCGGGCCTCAACCGTCCCCCGGGTCTGCGGCTACGCCGCGCCAGTGCGCGGCCCCCAGCATCGGTGCGTCGTGACCCAACCGGGGCGGCCTCACGTCGAGGTCAGGGCGCTCGGCGACAAGTTGCGGCACGAGCAACTCGTCGATCAGCGCCCAGGAACGGGCGATCGATCCGCCGATGACGAGGGCGTCCGGCTCGAAGCTGGCCAACCACGGTGCGAGGCCGCGGGCGAGCGCCCGGTAGCCGTCGGTGAGGACGGCGCGGGCGTCCGGGTCGTCTTGGAACGCGGCGGCCAGGTCGCCGACATCGACGACCCGCCCGGTCCGCTTGCGGTATCGCCTTGTCAGTGCCCTGCGGGAGAAGGCGTCCTCGAGCGGTCGCCCGTCGAGCTTCGCGAGGAAGAGCCATCCGCGGGGCGGCACGCTCTCCCCGGAGTCGACGATCCGGTCGCCGTCGATGAAGGCCGAACCAAGCCCGGCGCTCAGCCCGCGCGACGCCGACGCGGGCTTCTCCGTCCGTCCGGACCACCAGTGGAACGGGGCCTACCCTGCGTGGCCTGCCGACGCGGGGCGCGCGGCGGTCGCCCTCGGTGGCAGGGCGGGCGTGATGGAGTGGATCGAGGGTCTTCGCCGGACCACAAGGCAGGGCCCGCCAGGACAGGCGCACTTCGTCGAGGAGGCCGCCCCCACCGTCGACGGCGGCGCGCGCAAGGCTCCGGGCCAGTTCCCTTACCTGATCGACTGGGCCTGCTCCTCTGCTGGCGCGTGGTGCGAATTCGTCGTCGGCGGGGTGCTCGGCGTCGAGGTGGGCCTCGACGGCGTCGTCACGGCCGACTGGCCCGCCGACGTCGCCGGCTCGCTCACCATGACGACCTCGGAAGGGGCGGTCACCGTCGGCGCGGACCGGCCCTCACCTTGAGCACTTTCCCGGGTTCGTTCTCGTTGGGAACGTGAACATCGGCCGCTCAGGTCAACGAGTCCCGATAAGTGCTCAAGGTCACCGGTGCCTGCGCGCGAGCAGAGCGGCGCGCAGGAGGAGGGCGGCGGCGATCGCGATGCCGAGGCCGCGCCACAGCCAGGCGTCGGTCAGGAAGATCAGCGCCATGGCCGCGAACACGGGCACCAGGTAGGTGAGGCTCCGCACCACGTAGCCGCCGAACGACGGCGTCTCGACGCCCGCGGCGTCGGCGACGGACTTCACCATGAAGTTCGGCCCGTTGCCGATGTAGGTCAGCGCACCGCCGAGGACCGCGCCCAACGCCACCGAGGTCAGCAGCACCTCCGGCACGTCCGCGACGCGCGGTTCGCCGGGCAGACGGGAGGCGATCTCGAAGAACGTCGCGTAGGTCGGAGCGTTGTCGAGCACCCCCGAGATGCCACCCGTGAAGATGAAGACGGTGATCCGGTTCAGCGGCAGCCGGTCGGCGATCTGGCCGAGGAAGTTCAGCGCCGGGATCATGGTCAGGAAGATGCCGATGAACAGAGCGGCGACCTCGAGGATCGGGGTCCAGGAGAACTGGTTGAGCTCGAAGCGCGCGACGCGGTCACCGAGGAAGTAGGACATCGCGCCAGCGGCGAGCATCACGAGTTCGCGCCACGGCACGAACTGGTGCCAGGCGGCGTGGCCCGTCTCGATCGCGTGCAGATCGAGCGAGGGAGCGAAGGCCACCGCGGCGATGATCATCGCGAAGAAGACGACGTTGACTGCGCCACGCAGGCCGAGCGGTGAACGCTGGCTCTCGTCGGAGGCGATCGCCTCCGGGGTCTCGGCCGCGTAGGCGCGTCGGTCGAGACCGTAGTAGGTGGCCAGCAGCAGGAGGTTCACGAACAGCCACTGTGGAAACAGCGTCAGCGTCCACTCGAAGGGGACGCCGCGCAGCATGCCGAGGAAGAGCGGCGGATCGCCGAGCGGGGTGAGCAAGCCGCCGCAGTTGGCCACGACGAAGGTCGTGAACACGACGGTGTGGGACTTGTGGTTGCGCTCGCTGTTGGTGTTGAGCAGCGGGCGGATCAGCAGCATGGCCGCGCCGGTGGTGCCGATGAAGGAGGCGATCACGCCGCCGATGGCGAGGAAGATCGTGTTGTTTCGCGGTGTCGCCCTGATGTCTCCGGAAAGGAAGATCCCGCCGCTGACCACGAAAAGGGCGAGCAACAAGATGATGAACTGGCCGTACTCGACCAGCGCGTGGACCACCTCCATGCCGGCGCCGGCAGCGATGAACCAGACGGCGATGGGAACTCCGAGGAGCAGGGCGACGGTCAGCTTCAGCCGGTTGCGTTCCCAGGCGTGTGCGGTCGCCGGGACGAGCGGGAGCACGGCGATGCAGGCGAGCAGCGTGACGAACGGGATGATGCTCCACCACTGAACCTGCATGCGTCCTCCGTCCCGCCCGGCACAGGCCCTCTCCGTCGCACGACATTAGTCCAGACGCGCACCCTGCGGGTCCGCCCGCCACGGGTCCGGCCGGGTTCAGCAGCCGGGACGGCGGCCCTGCCGCTTGCCGCGGAGGAATACGGTGGACGCGTGGACGAACTCGAGGTCAGATTTCGCGAGGCCATGGCCCGGGTGCCTGCGCCCGTCACGGTGATCACGACGCAGGTCGACGGGATTCCCGCCGGCACGACAGTCTCGGCCTTCGCCTCCCTCTCGATCAGCCCACCGATGGTGATCTTCGCGCTGGACAACCGCGGCGGTATGATCGACCGGCTCCGTGCGGCTGGCCGTGCCGGGGTCAACATCCTCGCCGGTCACCAGGCCGAGATCGCGCTGCAGTTCGCCCGGAGCGGTCAGCCCGACCGGTTCGCTGAGCTCGCCTGGCATGAGGACCACGGACTGCCCCGGATCGATGAGGTCGTCGCATGGCTGAGCTGCGAGGACCTGACGTTCGTTCCCGGAGGCGACCACACCGTCGTGCTCGGCACCGTCACCGAGGCGGAGACGTTCGGTGACTCCTCGCTGTGCTACCACCTGCGCGAGTTCAGGGACGTCCGCCCGGGGCTCTGAGCGTCGCCGCCCTACCCTGGGCCGATGCCCGGCCGACGGCGATCGGACCTGCGTCGCGACCTCCCCCAGCCTCGCTCCGCGCCGTTCTCTCTGCTCCTGCTGCGTGCGAAACTGGACCTATGAGCGACGATCCCTACGGCACCCTGGACGAGCAGCCCGAACAGCCTGCCACCGCGTCCCCCGCGGCGCCTCCGGCTCCGCGCGTGCAGCCGCACCCCGTCGCCCCGAGCGAGCCGCTCGGCTACTCCTACGAGGACGCGAACACCGATTACGCCTACGGTCCCCCGCCGCAGCAGCCCGGCTACGGGCAGTTGCAGGGCGCCTACGGGCAGCAGCAGGGCGCCTACGGGCAGCAGCAGGGCGCCTACGGGGTCCCGTTCTACGGCCAGCCGCAGGCGTCCTACCTTCCCGTCATGCCGGCGTTCACGCAGCGGCCCTTGATCGACGACCCGACGGCAGCCGACGCGCCGCTTCGCGGGGCCTCGCCGTTGGAGGCGTACAAGCGCTTCTGGACAAGGGGTGGCACGTTCACCGGGCGGGCGAGCCGCAGCGAGTACTGGTGGCCGGCCCTCATCCACGGCCTCGGCTGGATCGGCTACATGGTGATCGCCGAAGCCCTTTACGCCACGACGTTCCCCGGTGGGTTCCTCGGCACGATCGGCTGGCTGTTCTTCCTGGCCGCGCTGGTTCCGAGCATCGCGCTCGGCGTGCGCCGACTGCACGACACGGACAACTCCGGCCTGCTGCACCTGTTGTCGCTGATCCCCTACGCGGGCGTCGTCGTGCAGGCCGTGCTGATGGCCCAGCCCTCGAGCCCCAACGGGATGCGCTACGACAAGGTCAACCGTCGCTGAGTGAGTCCAACGGTTTGCCCGGGTCGGCGAGATCGGCCGCGTCCACCGGCCTGCCCTCCGCCAGGAGGGCGTCGAGCGCGTCCCCCTGATCCCAGATGTTGACGTTCATGGTCGCCCGGACAACGCCCTCGGGGTTGAGCCAGAAGACGAGGTACTCCTCGCCCTCTCCGCGCTGGATCAGCGTGTACTCCTCCGGGATCTGCCCCCGGAACTCCATCCCGACCTCGTACTGGTCGGTGAAGAAGTAGGGCGGCGAGTCGAAGTGCGCGTCGTCGCCGACGAGCGTGCGGGCGGCGACCGGGGGCTGGTTCAGCGCCGTGGCCCAGTGCTCGACGCGGACGCGTCCGCCCACCCAGGAGTTCTCCGCGTTGACGATGTCGCCCACCGCGACGATGTGGGGGTCGCTGGTGATCAGGGTGTCGTCGGCGAGGACTCCGCCGTCGATGTCGAGACCGGCGTGACGCGCGAGCTCGAGGCGCGGCTCCGCGCCAACGGCCAACAGCACGTGCCCCGCCTTGATCGTGCGCCCGTCGTCGAGGGTGACACCGGTCACCTTGCCTGAGTCGCCTTCGCCGTCGATGCTGGCGATTTCGGTGTTGAAGATGAACTCGACGCCGTGGTCGCGGTGCACGGCCAGGAACCGGTCACCGATCTCGTCGCCGAGCTGGGTGAGGATCTTGTCTCCCCTGACGACGACCGTGACCGGCGCGTCGTAGTGGCGTGCGGCGGCCGCGACCTCGAGCCCGATCCAGCCTCCCCCGTAGATCACGATGGGGGTCTTAGCCTTGAGCGCCTCGCGCAGCTGGTCGGACTCCTCGACGGTGCGCAGCGTCTGCACGCCGGGGCGTCCGGTCCCCGGCAGGTCGAGGCTGCGCGGCCTCGACCCTGTGGCTAGCACCAGGCCGTCGTAGCGGAGGCTGGTGCCGTCCGAGAGGTGGACGATCTGGTCGCCGCTGTCGATGCCGGTGGCGAGGATGCCGAGCATCGGCTCGACCTGGTTGTCGGAGAACCAGGCCGCGTCGAGCGGGGTGAACTCCGCCAGCTGCTTGTCGCCGAGGAGATAATCCTTCGACAGCGGGGGCCGCTCGTACGGGAGGCTCCGTTCGCCGCCGACGAGCACGATGCGAGCCTCGCCGTCCAGGTCTCGCAGTTCCTCGACGGAGCGGGCGCCGGCGAGTCCGCCGCCGACTACGACATAGGTCTTCTTCATCGGTGAGTCCTTCGAACGGGTCGACATCTCGATCCTAGGTGTCCCCACCCCTGCCGGGGCGGGAAGCGGCCGATCGGCTCAGCGGACCTCCGCGAGGATCCGGCGGGCGCTGTTCTCCGGCGAAAGGTCCAGCCTTCGCAGCAGCTGGGCGTTGAGCGCGACGACCACGGTCGAGGCGGACATCAGGATCGCGCCGATGCTCATCGGCAGCGGAGGCACCCCGAACGGCACAAGCACGCCAGCGGCGAGCGGAACGGAGATCAGGTTGTACCCGGCCGCCCACCACAGGTTCTGCTTCATCTTGGCGAACGTCGCGCGGCTGAGCTCGATCACCGAGAGCACGGAGCGAGGGTCGGACGAGGCGAGGATCACGCCCGCCGACGCGATGGCCACGTCGGTGCCGGCGCCGATGGCGATGCCGACGTCGGCCTTTGCGAGGGCTGGGGCGTCGTTGACGCCGTCGCCCACCATCGCGACCTTCCTGCCCTCCGACTGGAGTTCGCCGACCTTCCCCGCCTTGTCCTCCGGCTTGACGCCTGCGAATACCCGGTCGATGCCGAGCTCCTTGGCGACCGTGTCGGCCACCGCCTGGGCGTCGCCGGTGATCATGACCACCCGGACGCCTGCGGCGTGCAGCGCGTCGACGGCCTCGCGGGACTCGGCCCGGACCTCGTCCGCCAGTCGCAGCGCGCCGACGACCCGGTCGTCGACGAGGACGTGCAGGATGATCGCGCCCTCTTCACGCCACTCCTGCGCCACGGGAAGTTCGGAGGTGGAGGTCTCGTCAAGCAGGTGCGGGCCGCCGACGGCCACGGTCCGGCCGTCCACCCGGGCCCGCACGCCGACCGCCGGAGACGACGAGAAGTCCGACGAGGAGGAGAGCACAAGCTCCTTCTCCTGTGCCGCGCGCACGATGGCGCGCGCGAGCGGGTGCTCGCTGTCGCTCTCGGCTGCCGCTGCGAGGGCGAGCACCTCATCCTCGTCGTGGCCCTCGATGACCGAGACGGCGGTGACGGTCGGCTCGCCCTTGGTGAGGGTGCCCGTCTTGTCGAACAGGACGGTGTCGACAGTGCGCATCTGTTCGAGCGCCAGCCGATCCTTGATCAGCACGCCGCCGCGGGCCGCGCGCTCGGTGGCGATGGAGACCACCAGCGGGATGGCCAGGCCCAGCGCGTGGGGGCAGGCGATCACGAGGACGGTGATGGTGCGCACCACCGCCTCGTCCGGCATGCCGAGCAGGCTCCAGACGATGGCCGTCAGCACACCCGCACCGAGCGCGAACCAGAAGAGAAGGCCAGCGGCCTTGTCCGCAATCCGCTGTGCGTTCGAGGACGAGTTCTGCGCTTCGGTGACCAGCTTGCGGATGCCTGCCAGCGCGGTGTCGTCACCGGTCGCCGTCACCTCGACGCGCAGACCGGAGTCGGTGGCGACGGTTCCCGCCACGACCTGGTCACCCTCGGCGCGCCGCACCGGCGTGGACTCGCCCGTCACCATCGACTCGTCCATGCTCGCTGAGCCGTCAACGATGCGTCCGTCGGCCGGCACCGCGGCACCCGGCCGCACGACCACCACGTCTCCGACCTCGAGGTCGTCCGGGGCGACCTTTACCACCTGGTCGCCCTCCACCCGTTCGGCCTCATCGGGCAGCAGGGCGGCGAGCGAGTCGAGCGCTGAGGTGGTCTGTGCCAGCGAGCGCATCTCGATCCAGTGCCCAAGCAACATGATGACGATCAGCAGCGCCAGCTCCCACCAGAAGTCGAGGTGGTGGCTGAGCAGCCCCAGGCTCGCTCCCCAGGACGCCACGAAGGCTACGGTGATGGCGAGCCCGATGAGCAGCATCATTCCCGGCTTGCGCTGCCGGATCTCGGCGACGGCGCCGGTAAGGAAGGGCCAGCCTCCCCAGAAGTACATGACGGTGCCCAGCACCGGCGAGATCCACATCAGCAGCGCGGGGCTGTCGGGAATGGTGTAGCCGATGAGGTCGGCGAACATCATGCTGAACCCGATCACCGGGACGGCCATGACGAGCATGATCCAGAAGAGCCGCTTGAACTGGCCGACGTGATCCCCGTGGCCGCCATGCCCACTCATGTCATGTCCGGCATGCCCGTCCGATTCGTGAGTGTTGCGATCCGCCTTCCCGCTCCCGATGTGTCCCTGCTGGTCGTGGTCATGACCACCGTGGTGTGCATCACCGACACTATCCGTCGCGTGGTCATGCCACTCGTGGTCCACGGAATGCTCTGAGTCGTGCTCGTGGTGGCCCGCATGGGACCTGTCAGCCGCTTTGCGAGGCTCATGCCCGGAAGGGGCTGCGTGATCGTGCGCGGTGTGGGGAGATCCGGATGAGGACTCTCCGCCGTGGTGCTGTCTCTCCTGGTATGTTCCCATGCACCTTACGCTATACCCCCTGGGGGTATAGTCAAACCCTCGGCGAGATTCGGTGCCGCGGTCGTTGGAGCAGCGAGCGGTCGCCGGGCAGGCGAGGATCGCGCTGAGCGCGGCCGTCGTTCGCCCACGGCACAGCAGGTGCGCTCGTGGTCCGCGAAACGGTGGGGAAATGCAAAGGACCCCCAACCACAAGGGTTGGGGGTCCTTTTAAAAGAAGTCCGGCGGCGTCCTAGTCTCCCACAGCGTCCCCGCTGCAGTACCATCGGCGCTGAGAGGCTTAACTTCCGGGTTCGGGATGGGACCGGGTGTTTCCCTCTCGCTATGGCCACCGAAACACTATGGAAATAGTGTCGATAACACGAACGATGAACAGTATTGAGTTCTTCGAATTTGCGTGTTCCCGACCGTATCTCGGGAACCTCACAGTGGACGCGTAGCATCTTTGTAGAAACAAGCCCTCGGCCTATTAGTATCGGTCAGCTCCATGCATTACTGCACTTCCACATCCGACCTATCAACCCTGTGGTCTACAGGGGGCCTTACCAGATTAATCTGTGGGAGCCCTCATCTTGAAGCGTGCTTCCCGCTTAGATGCTTTCAGCGGTTATCACTTCCCAACGTAGCCAACCAGCCGTGCTTTTGGTAAACAACTGGCACACCAGAGGTTAGTCCGTCCCGGTCCTCTCGTACTAAGGACAGCTCTTCTCAAGACTCCTACGCGCGCAGCGGATAGGGACCGAACTGTCTCACGACGTTCTAAACCCAGCTCGCGTGCCGCTTTAATGGGCGAACAGCCCAACCCTTGGGACCGACTCCAGCCCCAGGATGCGACGAGCCGACATCGAGGTGCCAAACCATGCCGTCGCTATGGACGCTCGGGCAAGATCAGCCTGTTATCCCCGGGGTACCTTTTATCCGTTGAGTCCTGGCGCTTCCATGTGCCACCAGAAGATCACTAGTCCCGACTTTCGTCCCTGCTCGAGATGTCTCTCTCGCAGTCAAGCTCCCTTGTGCACTTACACTCAAAACCTGATTGCCAACCAGGCTGAGGGAACCTTTGGGCGCCTCCGTTACCTTTTAGGAGGCGACCGCCCCAGTCAAACTACCCATCAGGCACTGTCCCTGATCCAGATAATGGACCTAGGTTAGATAACCAGAGTGACCAGAGTGGTATTTCAACGGCGACTCCACCTGAACTGGCGTCCAAGCTTCAAAGTCTCCCACCTATCCTACACAAGTCACACCGATCACCAATACCAAACTATAGTAAAGGTCCCGGGGTCTTTCCGTCCTGCTGCGCGTAACGAGCATCTTTACTCGTAGTGCAATTTCGCCGAGTTCGTGGTGGAGACAGCGCCCAAGTCGTTACTCCATTCGTGCAGGTCGGAACTTACCCGACAAGGAATTTCGCTACCTTAGGATGGTTATAGTTACCACCGCCGTTTACTGGGGCTTAAGTTCAAGGCTTCGCCCAAAGGCTAACCCTTCCCCTTAACCTTCCAGCACCGGGCAGGAGTCAGTCCGTATACATCGTCTTTCGACTTGGCACGGACCTGTGTTTTTAGTAAACAGTCGCTTGGGCCTGGTCTCTGCGACCCTCAACGCTTTCACAGTAAATGCTAATACGTATCAGGTCCCCCTTATTCCGAAGTTACGGGGGTATTTTGCCGAGTTCCTTCACCACGATTCTCTCGATCGCCTTGGTATTCTCTACCTATCCACCTGTGTCGGTTTGGGGTACGGGCGGCTAGTATCTCGCTCACGAAGCTTTTCTAGGCAGCATAGGATCACTCTTACATCAGGAAAATCTGATGACACATCATGTCTCAGGCTCAATGAAACGCGGATTTGCCTACGTTTCGCCCTACACACTTGACCCGGTACAACCATGACCGGGAAGAGCTACCTTCCTGCGTCCCTCCGCAGCTTGCCTAATACGAGTTCGGGTCACAGACTCAGCCTGGATCCGTCCGAAGACATCACCAGACCTTGCATGCTTAGCATCACTCGCCTCAGCAGGGGCGATACTTCGCCGGTACGGGAATATCAACCCGTTGTCCATCGACTACGCCTGTCGGCCTCGCCTTAGGTCCCGACTTACCCAGGGCAGATTAGCTTGACCCTGGAACCCTTGGATATTCGGCGGACGGGTTTCTCACCCGTCTTTCGCTACTCATGCCTGCATTCTCACTCGTGTGCTCTCCACGACTGGGTCACCCCGCCGCTTCAACGCGCACACGACGCTCCCCTACCCATCCACACGACGTTACCGTCACATGTGTGAATGCCATAGCTTCGGCGGTTAACTTGAGCCCCGCTAAATTGTCGGCGCAGAATCACTTGACCAGTGAGCTATTACGCACTCTTTCAAGGGTGGCTGCTTCCAAGCCAACCTCCTGGTTGTCTCCGCAACTCCACATCCTTTTCCACTTAGTTAACGCTTAGGGGCCTTAGCTGATGATCTGGGCTGTTTCCCTCTCGACAATGAAGCTTATCCCCCACTGTCTCACTGCCGCGCTCTCACTTACCGGCATTCGGAGTTTGGCTGATTTCGGTAAGCTTGTGGGCCCCCTAGACCATCCAGTGCTCTACCTCCGGTAAGAAACACGCGACGCTGCACCTAAATGCATTTCGGGGAGAACCAGCTATCACGGAGTTTGATTGGCCTTTCACCCCTATCCACAGCTCATCTCCTCGGTTTTCAACCCAAGTGAGTTCGGTCCTCCACGACGTCTTACCGTCGCTTCAACCTGGCCATGGATAGATCACTCCGCTTCGGGTCTAGAGCACGCGACTAAAACGCCCTATTAGGACTTGCTTTCGCTACGGCTTCCCCACACGGGTTAACCTCGCCACGTACCACTAACTCGCAGGCTCATTCTTCAAAAGGCACGCCGTCACCCACCAAAGGTAGGCTCCGACGGATTGTATGCGATCGGTTTCAGGTACTATTTCACTCCCCTCCCGGGGTACTTTTCACCTTTCCCTCACGGTACTTGTCCGCTATCGGTCACCAAGGAGTATTTAGGCTTAGCGGATGGTCCCGCCAGATTCACA